>JBGALC010000019.1:0-63328 GCA_044224095.1 Micropruina sp.
TCATCGTGATGGTTTCCTTTCGAGAGTGCTGTGAGAGGTTCACTCGAAGGATCACGCGATGACCGCGTCCTCGTCCCGGCGACATGCCGGAGACGACGATCACGGGAACCGCGCTACACCACTATGCGGGACTCAACTGAGGTCTTGGAAGGTGACTTCGAGGCGTAGCCATCCGTCTGGTTCTGGCTCCTCGGCGCGGACGGCTTCGGCCATGTCGAGGAGGTCATCGCGGCGCGCCGGGTCAACCCGTACTTGAACGGCGATGTGGCCCTCGGACAGGAACTCGGCGCAGCGTTGTGCCCAGATGAGTTCGAGGTCGACCTGATCTGGTCGTTGCGCTGGCTCGGGAAGCTCCTCGGCGGCATGGATCCGTGATATGCGCATGGTCCGGTCTGTGCCGGATTCGGTGGCCAGCAGATAGCCCTTGTCTCGCACGGTGACCAGGCCGATCGGGTCCACTGTGCACCACTGGGGTGACTGGCCCCGGGAGGCGTAGTGGATCCGCAGTTTGCGTCCATCGAGGACAGCGCGTCGCACGACCATCAGAGTGGCGTCGGGCAGCCCGTCTTGGGTCAGGCGACGGGAGAGCAGATCAGTTTCGGGGTTGACGAGGAAACGCTGGATCGCGTTGTTCGCGGCGACCTGATGCCCTTCGGGGAGTGCGTCAACGATCTTTCGCATCGCTGAGGCGAGAGCCGTTCCGAGCCCGAAGATCTGCTCGCCGGGTCCCGAGCCAGCGGTGAGCAGCGCGAGTGCTTCGTCGTGGTTGAGCCCGGTGAGCTCGGTGCGGAACCCCGGCAGCAACGAGTACCCACCGTGTCGGCCGCGCTCGACGTAGACGGGGACGCCGGCCGCGGAAAGCGCTTCGATGTCGCGCAGGACCGTGCGCGTGGAGACCTCGAGCTCCTTGGCCAAGACCTCCGCGGTCAACTGGCCACGCTGACGTAGCAGGAGGACCAGAGACACTAACCGGTCCGCTCGCACGGAACAGACGCTACCGAATACCTGACACAAGGTGTCGTGATTCAGCGGTTGGGTGGTAATCGCGCCGCGGCGACGCGCGAACGCGGGCAACTCCCGATGGAACTGATTGGAGCTGATGTGGCAATCGAACGAGTGGCCGTCAACCCGGTGACGTGGTCGGTCGAGATGGGTTTCAACCAAGGCGAGGTGGTCACCGGCCACACCCGGACGTTGTACTGCTCTGGGCAGACTGCGATGGGGGGCGACGGTACTCCCCAGCATGAGGGAGACATGGCGGCACAGGTGGCGCTGAGCCTGGACAACCTGGAGGCCGTGCTCACGGCGGCCGATATGTCCCTGGCCAATCTCGTCCGGCTCAACGTCTACACCACCGACGTTGACCTGCTCTTCCAGCACTACGGGGTGCTCGCCTCGCGGCTGGGAGCGGCCCAGGTCGCTCCGACCACGACCATGCTTGGCGTGGTACGGCTGGCGATCCCCGGCCAGATGATCGAACTCGAAGGGACCGCCGTCGCCTGAGCGACCCCTGCTGCCCGTGCCGGCCGCGCCGGCGCGGGCAGCACGCGGAGGAGGTGACTGCTGATGGGTGAGCTGAGGACGATCGGCGTCTACGGCTTCGATGAGGTGTCGTTCCTGGACGGCCTGATGAGGGACGGGATCACCATGCTGCTCGATGTGCGTCAGCGTCGCGGCGTCCGCGGCCCCGAGTACGCCTGGGCTAACTCGCAACGGCTGCAGTCGTCGCTGGCCGCAGCCGGGATCGCATACCGGCACCACCGTGAGCTGGCTCCCACCACCGAGCTGCGGCAGCTGCAGTACGCCGAGGACGCCCGTCAGCGCGTCGGCAAACGCAGCCGCCGTGAACTCGCCGCCTCATACGTGAGCCGCTACACCGCTGAGATCCTCGACCACGCCGACCTCAACGCGGTCGTGTCGGAACTGCCGGCCACAGGAGCAGCCGCGTTGTTCTGCGTCGAACGCGATCCCGAGGCCTGCCACCGTTCCTTGATCGCCCAACGACTGGCCGAGCAGCACGGCGTGACGGTCCGGCACCTACGCCCGACGCCGTGGGCAACCCTCCGCAAGGGTTGAGCGGTGGCGCGGGTGACTCTCGCGTTGCGCTCTACGCCGCAATCCGCCGCGACGCCCGTGCCGGGATGTCGAACCGCGCCCTTCAACGCAAGCACGGCGTCGGATACCGCACCGTCACCGCTGCGCTGAACTCCGCGTGGCCAGCACCACGAAAGGCACCGCCGAAGCGCGGATCCCGCCTGGGGCCGTACCAGGCCACCATCGACGGCTGGCTCCGTGACGATCTGGATGCCCCGAGGAAGCAGCGGCACACCGCGAAGCGGATCTTCGACCGGCTCCTGGATGATGGTGCGTGAGTACGTCGCCACCCGACGCCGGGAGATCCGGATCGAAGCGGGCCGTGAACCCGCGAACACCTTCATCCCGCAGGAGCACCTGCCCGGCCGTGAGGCCGAGGTCGACTTCGGCGAGGTCGCGATCCGGTTGCGCGGCGAACTGATCACCTGCACCCTGTTCAGCCTGCGGCTGTCCTACTCCGGCAAGGCCGTGCATCGGATCAGTGCGTCTGCCGGTCAGGAGGCGTTCTTCGAGGGTCACGCGCACGCGTTCGGTGTCCTTGGTGGCGTGCCGACCGGGAAGATCCGCTACGACAACCTCAAGGCCGCCGTCGCCAGCGTGATCGGGTTTTCCCGGCAACGGGTCGAGGCCGACCGGTGGACAGCGTTCCGCTCCCATTACGGCATCGAGGCCTTCTACTGCCAGCCCGGCATCCAAGGGGCGCACGAGAAGGGTGGCGTCGAGGGCCAGATCGGCTGGTTCCGCCGCAACCACCTCGTGCCTATCCCAGAAGTGGACTCCCTTGACGAGCTCAACGGCATGGTCGATGCCTGGGACGAAGCAGACGACGCTCGGCGGATCGGGTCCCGCGCCCGCACGGTCGGGGAACACTTCGTCACCGAGCGACCACTGCTCACGCCACTGCCTATCGAGTCCTTCGAGACCGGCCGCTGGTTCACCCCACGCGTGGACAGGTACGCCCAGGTCACGGTCCGGATGAACAAGTACTCCGTCCCCGCGCGCATGGTCGGCCGCCAAGCCCGAGTCCTGCTCAACGCCAGCGACCTGATCGTGTTCGACGGCAAGACCGAGATCGCCCGCCACGAACGGCTCATGACCAAGGGCTCGACCCGGGTCGACCTGGACCACTACCTCGAGGTCCTCCTCCGCAAACCCGGCGCACTACCCGGTGCGACAGCGCTGGAACAGGCCAGGGCATCAGGGAGGTTCACACCCGTTCACGACGCTTGGTGGGCCGCGGCCCGCAAGGCCCACGGCGACGCCGACGGCACCCGAGCCCTGATCGAGGTCCTGATGCTGCACCGGCACCTTCCACACGAACACGTCGTCGCCGGACTCGCGACAGCGCTGCGTGCCGGCGCGCTCACAGCGGACGCCGTCGCACTGGAAGCCCGCAAGCACAACGAGACGGCAGACGGCGAAGCCGACGACACGACAGCGAACCACCCGACCACCCTGACTGTCGACGACGGACACGAGGAAGCCAAGACCCCCGCCGTGCGATCGCTGACCGAGCGCCGGCTTCGCGCCCACATCCCGGCCGACACTCGGCCGCTGCCGAGCGTGGACAAGTACGACCAGCTGCTGGCCAGCCGCCGTGACCCGCCGAACCAAGGAGCCGCACCGTGACCACCAAGCGCCGAGGGATGACCGAGGAAGCAGCCGACGCCGCGATCGACCAGGCCTGCCGGATGCTGAGGATGCCCACCATCCGCAACTCGTTCACCGAGTACGCCGACCGCGCCGGACGCGAGCAGATGTCCTACCTCGGGTTCCTCGCCGAACTGCTGCTCGCTGAATGCGACGACCGTGCCCGACGCCGTTCCGAGCGTCGGATCAAGGCCGCCAAGTTCCCCCGCGAGAAGTCCCTGCGGGCCTTCGACTTCGACGCCAACCCCAACATCGACCCCGCCGTGATCCACACCCTCGCCAAGTGCGAATGGGTCCAGAAAGGACAGCCGCTGTGCCTGATCGGGGACTCCGGCACCGGCAAATCCCATCTGCTCATCGCCTTGGGCACCGAGGCCGCGATGGCCGGCTACCGGGTCAAGTACACCCTGGCCACCCAGCTCGCCAACGAACTCGTCGAGGCCGCCGACGAGATGACGCTCGCCAAGACCATCGCGCGCTATGGCCGCGTCGACCTGCTGTGCATCGACGAACTCGGCTACATGCAGCTCGACCGCCGCGGGGCCGAGCTGTTGTTCCAGGTCCTCACCGAGCGCGAGGAGAAGGCCTCGGTCGCGATTGCGTCCAACGAGTCCTTCGGCGGCTGGACCAAGACCTTCGCAGACCCCCGCCTTTGCGCGGCCATCGTCGACCGACTCACCTTCGGCGGCACCATCCTCGAGACCGGCACCGACTCCTACCGCCTGGCCCAGGCCGCAAAGCAGCGGACGACCTAACCCCGCTCGGGCGCGAGAAGTGGTGTCGCCGCAGACCAACATCGGCGGTATGGATCGCGCGCCGGTGGTGTCAGAACTCGCCTACAAGCGGTGTCGAACGAAACCTCCGAAGCCAGGCCGAAATGCGGCTGTACATGAACTGGAGCCGTGGCCTTTTCGAAGATCGGCAGGCACAGCGGATGGCAGCCCTCGAAGCGTCCCGTTCAGCGATGCACGCCCACGACCTCGAGGACGCAACCGACGAGTACCGGACGTTGGCCTACCCCGAAGACACCGACCTGCCCGAGCCGCCGGACATCCAGGACTCCGATTCCGACAACGAGATCCTCGCGTATGGGGACGTCGTCGTTGACGGGTTCGCCTGGTGACCGACTTCCAGCCGTCAGTCGCAGCACATTGGGACATCGAGGCCAACGCGCAACTCCAGGCACGACCAGCCACCATCGAAGGGCTCCTTTCCGAGGAAGCCATCGCGCAGGCCCAAGCGTTCAACCTTGGCCTACGTCCCCTGTCCACACCGGACATTGCGCGCATCTGGAGCCTGATCACCGGTGTGCAGTTCTTCAACACGCACCGCTCGATGGGCGGCCGGCGGCTGGCTTTGATCGACGGGCTGTCCCACATTGGAAAGACCACCGGCGTGCTTGCACTCGGCATGAAACAGCATCGCGCAGCCCTGGCGTGCGCTGACCCCAACCAGCCCCCGCCACGGCCGTGGATCTACGTGCTGGCCAGCGCCCAGGGAAGAGGGCGCGCGCTCACCCAGAGCATGCTGTCCTTCCTCGGCGTCCCCTACGGGTCACGCGAAACAGCCGCCACCCTCGTCGAGCGGCTCGCCGCGCTCGCCCCCCGCATCGGTGTGCACACCATATTCGTCGACGATGTCCACTTCATGAAAGGCGCCGGCGTCCAGGAACGCTTCGAGATCGCCAACGTCCTGAAGCATCTGGTCTCGACGGTCCCGGTCACTTTCGTACTCGCCGGAGTGAACCTCGCCGCCTCACCCATGTTCACGCGCTCCAGCACGGGAATGATGCCTTCCGATCAGCTCGACAGCCGCGCCGACCGGCTCGTGCTGAAAGCGTGGCCCAAGACCAGCAGCGACGGGGAGGTGTCGCCGACGTGGATCAGGCTGCTGGCGAATCTGGCCGAGCAGATATACCTACCGTCGGGACCCACGCAGTGGCAGCTCAACCGAGCCAAGGCCGTGCGCTATCTGATCGACGGCTCCAGCCGACGCCCCGGGACGGCGATCGAATGGACGATCCGCGCGGCCAACCATGCGATCGGCTGCAACCGCCCACTCGACTACCAGGCGCTACGCGCCACCGCACCATGAACCTGGATCCCCAGCCCCTGCCGATCCGGGTTGGAGTGTTCCCGAAAAGGTAGAGGCACGGGATTTATGCCGCGAGTTGATTGATGTGTCTGTATCCTAGCTCGTATTCTTGTGGTGTCAAATAGCCGAGTGTGGAGTGTCGGCGTGTCCGGTTGTAATACATTTCGATCCAGGCGAACGTGGCTTTCCGCACCGATTTCAGGTCGGGCCAGGGGCGGGTGTGGATGAGTTCTTTCTTATAGCTGGCAAAGAAACTCTCGGCGACGGCATTGTCGTAGCAAATTCCGGTCCGGCCGAGCGAACGCTTGATTCGGTTCGCTTTGCAGAACATGTGGAACGTTGTCGAGGTGTATTGCGTGCCGCGGTCCGAGTGAAATGTCACCTTTCCTTTGGGTTTGCGTTGCTGGAGTGCCATGGTGAGTGCGTCGGTGACCAGCTCGGTGCGCATGTGGTCAGCGATCGCCCACCCGACCACCGCGCGGGAGTGGAGGTCGATGACGGTTGCCAGGTAGACCCAGCCGGTCCAGGTCTTGATGTAGGTGATGTCACCGCACCAGCGTTGGTTCGGCTTGCCGGCGGTGAAGTCACGGCCGATCAGGTCCGGTGCGGACACCGGCGCCTCGCCGTGGATCGTGGTCTTCTTCCACGCCTTGGGATGGCGTCCCTGCAAGCCGGCGGCCCGCATCAGCCGCCAGACCCGCTTGCGGGCCACTCGACGGCCCATCGCGACCAGCTCGGCGTGCACGCGGCGCACGCCCGGGTTGCCCGACAGTCGCTCCCAGATCTGCCGGATCAGACTCGTCAAGGCAACATCGGTCTTCGCCCGTGGCGAGGCCGGCCGTTTGCGCCACGCGTAGTAGCCGGCCACCGACACGCCCAGCTCGCGACACATGAACTCTACCGGGAACTGTCTCTGCTCGGCCCAGTCCGCGATCGCAGCGAAAATCACTGCGGGTCTTTCGCGAACCAGGCCGCTACTTTTTTCGCGAACTCAGCCTCCATCCGCAACTGCCGATTCTCGGCACGCAACCGTTCCAACTCGGCCCGCTCGTTCTCATCCAACGGGCGCGGGCTCTGCCCGCCGCGAGCGTCTCTAGCCTTTTTCACCCATTTCCCCAGCGTCATCTCGTGCACGCCGATACTGCGTGCCACATCCGCGATCGTGCGACCATCATTGATCACGAACTCTACCGCCGACGCCTTGTATTCAGCAGTGAAACTTCTCCGTGTCGATCCCATAACAAGGGTCTCTTCCTATCCCAGGACCCGCGAAATACGCCCCAACCCTCTACCAAACTGGGAACGGTCCAGGTACAGCCGGAACCGCTCGAGGTACTTCCCAGCTACCTGGCCAGAGTCGCCGACCAGATCCACACGCCACTGCCTGTGCTCTTACGGCCATTCGGAGCGGCCCGACTCAAACTCAACCGAGCCATCTTCACCGTCACCATGCCGGAGCAGACACAGACCGCCATGGCCAACTACCTCAATCTCGCCCTGCACGAGTTGCAGACGATGCTGCCCCAGTACAGCCCTTTGCTGTCGGACAGGCTCCCCATCGGCGGATTCGGAGAGCTGCCCGACCACGTCCAGGCAGAGTTCACGCAGGATGAACGCTGTTGCCCCCGCTGCAGAGACGAGCAGCCGGCCGTGGAGCAGGTCCCCTGGATGATCCGCAACCAGGTCATCTGCAGCCACCACCACTGCCTCATCATCAAAGTCACCAAGGGCCCAAGTCGCGATTCTGGCCCCGGAGATGACGCCATCGCGGCACAAGCTCAGGTGAACCGGATCGCAGCCTCCGACGGCATGGAGCGTGGAGCAATCCTGCGGGGCCTCGCCGCCTACCTGCAGTTGCCGGGTAGACCCAGCGAAGGTTTCCATCGTGGACGCTGGCTGAGCAGCGGCATCATCGACATCCTCCATGACGCTGCGCAGAAGGACCTTCCCACCGAACCTGCCTCATCCTCAGCGCTGACCGCACTGGTCGAAGCGCATCGACAGGGACTGTTCAACCGCCGCTACAACGGTGCGGGCGACATCCCCCAGGCGGCCAACCTGCCGGCCGTAGTTCCGATGGCAGACTTCGCCGGCCCGCTGTCCGACCTGGCCTACCCGACCGAGTTGTACCAGGGACGCCACTTCGCAGCGCTCGCCTGCCGCGGCGAGTCCCCGCTGGACGTCACGCGCACCTACTCCACCGATGCGATCATCGCCACCATTCCCGAGTACCTGCGGATGTGTATCCGCCTCGACGCCGACGGGCGCTGGGAGCAATGGTTGGCCGCAGCCGTCCAGGCACGGCACCGGCTCATCGAACGAGGAATCGACTACCTCGCACGGCAACGGATCGTCAAGGATGGCACCGCCGCTCAGGCAGTCCGCCGCTGCACCTTCAACCGCCACACACGCGTCGTGCGGGCCTGGCTGAACGAATGGGCCGGCATCTACCAATACCGCCGACCCAACCCCGAGACCTATGACGAGTTCAGCGCCCAGCTCGGACCCCGGCTAGAAGCCGTGCTCCGGCCGGTCGCGCGCAGGGCAGCGGCATGACCGTCCTGCCGCTCACCGTCGCACCCCAGCCGTACGAAGCCTGGCCCGGATACCTGGCCGGCGTTGCCAGCACACTCCACTGCCGCACCGAGGACCTCGGCGCACAACTCGGCCTCCGCACCACCGGACGATGGCCAGCACACCACGGCATCACCCTCGACCCCGACCGGACCCAGCACGCCGCGACCGCCCTCGGACTCCGCCCCAGCGACGTGACAGCCATGCACCTCCAACGCTGGGACGGCACCGCCCTGAACATCCAAGACATCACCGGCGCAGGGCGCCGGTCATGGCCAATCGTGCCACTCAGCTGGACCCACCTCACCCGCCCCCGACCCTGCACCGCATGCCAGGCCGTAGGGCACGAAGACCTCCACCAGTACCTTCCATGGATCACCCACTGCACCCACCACGCAACATCGCCCACTGACCCCTCGGGAAGCTCGCAGCCCGCCCACCAGCTGGACGAACTGCTGGAGGCAGAGACGGCTATCTTTGCCGGCGAAGCCGTTCCAGCCCAGCTCGCACTCCGCTGCTGGCTGGAAGCCACCATCCTCATCGCGGCCTCCCGGATGCGACAGGACTGGCGCACCCCACCCACAGCGGATGAAGCTGAACACTGGCTCAACGAAGCCGCCGAGATCGCAGCCGCCTCCAACTACGACGACGCCCGCGCCGCAACACGCCGTGCCCTCGAACAACCCGCAGTCAGAGCGGGTCGGTATGCCCAAGCCAGCCTCTACGGTGCGCCGCTCCGCAATCTGATCGACGACGTCCTTGCACGCTGGCGACACTGAAGCGATTCCGTGGCAACGCAGCCATGGACAAGCCAGATCGGCCCTATGCAAGTCAGGGCGGGCCAGCGAGGGTCCTTGGTGTCGATCCACGTGGTACAGCGCCCTGATGGGCATTCGCTACCGGTCATCCGTTGCGCCGTCGGAGGTGCCGCGATCTGCTTGAAGCAGATCCTCCAGAGACTGCCAGTCACTTGGCCCACGATCGCGGCAAGCTGTCAGAGCCGGTGGTCGCGGGCCTCGTATCCCACACAGATCGCTCCACGGAGTCACCGTCGGGAACGGGCGGAACTCCTGCCCGGACGTGCGGGTGATTGGGCGAGGCCTCACGCCTCGCCCGCTAGGGCCCTGGTGTTGAGAATGGCCGCCAGATCCTCTGTCGCTTGCGTAAGGTTCTTTGCTCGCAGGGCAGTGTCGGCGCCTTCGGAGCGGAGCAACTCGACTAAGCCTGACAGGACCAGCAGCGTGGGCGCATCGACACGGTCAGGTCCCGCGGCCGCCTCCAGCGCGTCAAGGCGTGCACGGAGCAGGGACACCTCGGCGACCAATGCGGCGATGGATCCCGGCGGGCGGCCCCGTCTGGCACCCGGACCGCCTCGTTCTGTCAGTCGCTCATCAATGCTCTCCACCGCGACCCGCCACACCCGACGCGACGCTCGCGGTGCCATCTCGCCCCGAAGGGTGCCGTTCCTCAACCACGCGATCACGGTCGGTCGGGACACCCCCAAGCGAGTCGCCGCCCGCGACGTTGTGCACCACTCAGTCCCGGGTGACATAAGGGATAGTTTACAAACCAGGTGAGGGGCCATTGCAATCACCAACCCAAAGTTGGAAAATATACTTATGACTCTCCTCGAGAGACCACCGCTACCGTTGACAGGATCTCTTGCCCGCCAGGCGCCAACCACAGAGCCGCCCGCGGTCATTGAGGTTGCCGGACGCCGGCTTTCACCGACTGCCGTGTTCGATACCTACTGGCGGTTTGCGGCCGAGCGGCAGGCCATCTATGAGGCTCGTCGGCAAGGCCAACCGGGCCCGTGGACCTGCGACCCGATCCTGGCCGGCCACCGGTTTACCAACTGCTATCGAGCAGCCGACCGAGTCAGCCAGTACCTGATCCGTCACGTCGTCTACTCCGGGTCCCAGGACTTCCAGGAGGTCGCGTTTCGGACCCTGCTTTTCAAGATCTTCAACAAGATCGAGACCTGGGAGCTGCTGCTTGCGGAGCTGGGGACCCCCACCTGGGAAACCTATGACCAGTCGGAGTACGATCGGGTGCTGTCGACCGCGTTCGCCTCGCATCGCACGCTCTACTCGGCCGCCTACGTCATGGCGCCTCCGAGGTTAGGCGCCACCCGCAAGCACACGAATCACCTGCGGCTGTTGGAGCTGATGATGGCCCAAGGGTTGCCGGAGGCCCTGATGGGGGCACGGTCCATGTCCGCGGCCTTCGAGGCGCTGCGGGCGCAACCGGGCATCGGAGACTTCCTCGGGTTCCAGTTCCTCATCGATCTGAACTACTCCGACAGTCTGGACTTCGACGAGATGGAGTTCGTGGTCCCCGGCCCCGGGGCCCGCGATGGGATCCGAAAGTGCTTCGGGAAGGATGCGGACGGTATCGAGGCACAGGTCATCCGCTACATGGCCGAGAACCAGGTTGAGCACTTCGCACGTCTCGGGCTGTCCTTCCCCGGACTGCGCGGCTGGCGGCCTCTGCAGTTGATCGACTGCCAGAACCTGTTCTGCGAGGTCGACAAGTACGCCCGTGTCGCCCACCCGTCAGTCGCCGGCATCAGCGGCCGGACGCGGATTAAGCAGCGTTTCGCGCCGGTTCCCACACCGCTGACCGATTGGTTCCCGCCCAAGTGGGGGATCAACGCGTCGTCGCCGGTTGGTGCCAGCAACCAGCTCGCTCAGGCACCTGTCACCGCCCCCTTCGGGGCAGGGCCTCGCTCTTGGGGAACACGCCGACCGTCCACGCGAGGCCAGCGAACGCTCACCCCCCTATCCGCTAGACGCGGGGGTTAGCCCCTCCTCCAGCGGCGCGAATTCGAGCAGGCCCCGGTCAGCGTCGAACCGGACGCTGCCGCCGCCGTGTTCCAGCAGTGCACGGAAACAGGCGAACCCGTCGAGGATCGCCTTCTCCCACTGGGCGGCACTGCGGGTCTTGGCCTCGGTGGTGGCGGCCAACAAGGCAATGCTGTCGAGCAGTCGCTGATCTAACCGGGTTACGTTCTGCAGATACTGATGCTGGGCGGCGTAGCCGAACACGAGCGCGGCGATGCCTTCCTCAGCCACGACCGCACGCCCGCCGTCCTCGTTCTCGTCGACCGCAGGATCGCTGCGACGCTTGCGACCCAGCAGCGCACGGGTCACCGGTGACCAGCCGAGCAGCGCCGCGTAGGACAGGTGGAACGCGTCGTGGAAGCGGTACCCGTCAGCCTCTTGGGCGGCATCCGTCAGCACGGCCCCGCGCCGCTCGCCTTCGAACCACAGTTCCACTGCCGGCCGGTTTGTCCTGCTCGTCACCGGCACGAAGATGTACTCTCCCTGCCGCGGTAGCCGCTCGTCGGCCGGGAAGCCTACGTCCAGCGGCTCAAGGGCCGCGGTCAGCCAACGGCCGCGCGTCTTGGCCAGGTTCTGCTCCGCGATCGATTCCAAGTTCAGGTCGACCTCGCTAGCGATCGCAGACAGGTACCACAGCACGTCGCCCAGCTCCTCGGCTAGCCGCGGTTTCCATCGAGCGTGCGCCGACCCGTCTCGCAACCGCTTCTTGTACTCCGAGGCAACCGAGCCCGCTTCGCCGGCCAGACCAAGCAGGTAGATCTCCAACCGCGTGGTCGCCTCATCGCCCGCAGCGCGGTCTGTGTCGGACGCGCGCCGCTGATACTCCCCGAACTCCATGGGCTCCCCAAACCGATATGCTTGATTTTCTAACAACACGCACCCTACGCTGGTGGCTAAGTGAACAACAAGGGTTGGGCTGGAGCAGGTGTGGATGGGATTACCCGAAGCGAGATCCGCGACGTCCTCATCGACGCGTTGGCCGAGGTCGACGGCCTCGACCCCGGCATCGTGAACGGCGAGGTCGCGGCGCGGGGCGGCGACGCCTTCTTCGAGCTGGACAGCAAGGTCGCCGAGTGCGTCCTCGCCGTGGCCAGCGTCAAGTTCGGGATCAAACCCACCGGACCCGCCGACCTCGAGCCCGAGGAGTACGCCACGCTCGAGGCGCTACTGGACCTGCTGGAGTCGCACCTTTGCCCCACCCCGAACTAAGGAAGCTATGCCTGTGCTCATCGACTCGGCTGACATCGGCTCCGCGTGGCTGGCCGCGTACCAGGCCCTGCAGAAGACGGGCCACGCGGTCAACCTCGCGGTGTCCATCGCTGACCCGCTGCGCGAGGACCGCGGCGTTCGTCGGGCCATCGAACAAGAGCTGGTGAACTTGCACGCCGAGGAAAAGGGCGACTTCAGACGACCGCAGAGCATGCACACGGTCGCCAATACCATCTTCCCGATCGGCTTGTACCGGCCCGGGTCCGAGGGAGCCGCGCAGCGGTTCTTGAAGAACGTGGCGCACGGTGAGAGCCAGCGCTCCGGCGCCCGCCACCGAGGATGGGGCACCTACATCGGTAGGCTCACCGCCTACCCGGCACCCAACGGGACCAGCACCAACCAGATCCAGGCGATCCTTAAGACCCTTAACCTAGAGACCGAGTACAAGGATCGCTACGAAATCCCGATCGTGGCACCCCACCTCGACGCCGGCCGGGCACCCGACTGTGCGGCGGGGGCCGTTCTCCACGGTGACGCCTCGATAGATGTCTTCCGCCCGCAGGGCGGGCCGTGCCTGGCGCATTTGAGCCTCACCAGCTTCGAGGGACGCCTTTCGATGGTCGCCCTCTACCGGGCCCACGTCTACGAGACCCGCGCCTACGGCAACTTCCTCGGACTGGCCCGCCTCCTGGCGTTCCTGGCCAACGAGAGCGGACGCACGGTCGGGGAGCTGCTCGTCGTCACCGGCCATGCCTGGGCGAATGCTCCCGGGCGCAGCGACATCCTGGCAGCCGCCCAAGCCGCCTCGGGGGAGGTGGTCGACATCGAGACGCACGCCCGCCCCCTCGGCTCCAGCATGCGCGACCTCGACCTGCCGCGGGCGCCACGATGACCAGCGGGAAGCAGCCAGAGCCGCTGCTCGCGGGGGTCATGGCAGGCCTCAGCCTCGACCGCGCAAGCACCCGGTTCGCCCGGGTCGGGATCGACGTCGTTAGCGTCGCTTGGTTCGCCCGACAGTTGGCCGGCCACCTCGCCGGGACCGCCCCGATCGAGCAGAGCGCCTTCACCTCCGCCGAGCGCAACTACTGCTCCGGCAGACCTGAACGGTACGCCGCGCGCTGGGCGGCCAAGGAGGCTGTCGCCAAAGCCATCGGCACCGGCTTTCGACACGGCCTGCGCCCCGCAGACATCGAGGTCCACCACCACCCTGAGGGGAGGCCGCTCCTCAGCCCCGCAGACGGCAGCACCTGGCCCGAGGCCGCCCACCGGTGGCACTGGTCTCTGAGTCTGTGCCACGAAGAGGACGCAGCCATAGCCATCGCGATCGCCATCCTTGCTGAATGAACGATCCGATCCCCGCAAGCATCTTGCCCGCGAGACCGAAACAGAAAGGGAGAAGCCGATGTCAAAGCGCAAGGGCGCACCCGCCGACGAACACCCTATCGACGGCCCGGACGCCGAAGCTCTGGCGGCACGCATCCGGCAAGAACGCCTCTACCTGGGCATGAGCCAAGCAGAGGTGGCCGGCGCACTTGACATTTCCAGAGCCGCGGTAAGCGCGCTGGAAACGGGACGTCGGCGCGTGAGCGGCCTGGAACTCAAGGGCCTGGCACAGATCTTCGGCACCTCCGTCGACCGACTCCTAGGCGAAGCCCCCCCTGAGGACCCCGCAACCGCCGCGCTGTTCCGGGCCACGAAGGACCTGTCGGTTGACAACAAGAACCAGGTCCTGCGCTTCGCAGAGTTCCTCCGCACGGCCGGGGCCGCACCCCCGGTGAGCATGACCGAAGACGTGTCGGAATGAGCCACCCACACGCAGCACGTTGCGGCCCGGACGGGACGTAAGCCGACATGGTGAACAACACAATCGCCGACGCCCGAATGGCCGCACAGGTACTCCATGCACGCCTGGGCACGGACTACGACCAACCCGTCGACGTCTTCCGCACTGTGCAGCAGGAAGGTATCTGGCTCGCAAGCCAGCCCCTAGACGGCGGCCTGTACGGCTTCTACCTGCGCCAAGGCGAAGCAACCGGGATCGTCCTGAACAAGAACCATCCGGAGCGCCTCCAGCGATACACCTGCGCCCATGAGCTCGGACACCACGTCCTCGGTCACACCAGCCATGTTGACGGCGAAGACGACGTCCTCAAGCCCACCGCGGCAAACCAGGCGAACGAGGCTGCCGCCCAAGCCTTCGCGGGCGTTTTCCTGATGCCGCTGCAAGCGGTCAACCGGGTCACGCGACGGCTCGGCTTCACCAAGGACCGCAGCCTCGACGCCGCAGACGTCTACCAGATCAGCCGCGAACTCGACGTCAGCTTCAGTGCCGCAGCATGGCAACTGGCCAGCCTGGGACGCATCCGCAATCACGACGCGGAACGATGGGTCCGGGAAGGAGCCGCCGCAGCCAAGAACGCGATGCGACCGGGACCCCCACCGGAGGGAAACAACCGAGCGGCGCTGTACATCCTCGACTCAAGAAGTGGCGACATCCCGATCCTGTGCCGGCTCGGCGACGAGTTGCGGCTGCGCTTGCAAGAGGACGCGTCGACCGGGCACGTCTGGCGCATCATCAACCCCACAACACCGAATGTCCGCACACCACAACTCAACTGGGATGGAGATGAGACGGCGGAGCGCGAACCGGTCCCAAGCGCCAGCGCCAAGCCCGCCGCCCCGCTCAAGGAGGAAGCGCTTCGACTGGCTGGAGACAACTACCTGCCCGACGGGCAGCCGGATCGGCCTCTCGACCAGACACAGTTGGGCCGCCCAGGTATCCGCGAGTTCGTCTTCGTCGCTGCCCAGCCCGGACGAACCGCCATGGACCTACGGCTGTCTCGGCCATGGGAAACCGACGATGTCGCCGACTTCAGCACCGTGGTGCGGGTTGGTCCCTCGCACATCCTCGACGGACTCGCGCGCGGCCAAGCCCAGGCCCACCTAGCCCGAGTGGCGGGGGACTAAGCGTGCTGCAATGGATCGAAGATTTGCGCGCACCATGGCCTCAGGTCACCGATCAGGGCCAACGCTCAACCTGCCTATCGATGGCACTAACCAGCGCTCACGAGTATGCCTCCCGCGCGTCGCTCAGCGCCGAGTACCTGCATTGGGCCAGTGGCTCCCACCCCGGTGGCCGCGGCAACCCGCATGCAGCCAGCCTCGCGATGCTGAACCAGGGGCAGCCGCCCCATCAGCAGTGGCCATACAGCAAGACCACCGACGACACGGTCCAAACATACGGGCCAGCCACCACAGTCACCGGGCCGTTCTCCCACAGGCGAGCAGACCGCATCCTGTCAGATTTCGACCAGGTAATCGATGAACTTCGAGGCGGACGCTGGCCGGTCATTGCCCTGCGTGTTACTGATGCCTTCGCCGCTGCCGGCACGGGCATCGTCCTACCCGACGGCCCTGGTCGCGCCGGGCACGCCGTCCTCGCGGTCGGGGCCGCGATCGTGCTCGGCGCCGAACTCGAACCCGATCTGCACGACGGGGATCGACTGCTCTTAGTCAGGAACAGCTGGGGCTCCGGGTGGGGCGCAGCCGGCCACAAGCTGATCAGCGAGGACGCACTGAACGAGTGCGGAATCCTCGCACTCGCGGTGGACGAAGCTGAAGCAACCCACTGACGGCCAGCTCGCAAGCACTGCCGCCAACCCTCGCGAGGCGTTCTCGCCCGACCAACTCGCGGACATGACCTGTGTGACGTGCTTGAGCGTGTGAGTGTCCGCGGGTACTGCATCGAAGGCGTCCGGGAGAGGTTAGGCCGAGTCGGTGGTCACTGGTGGTCTCGATCCCGGTGGTGGTGAACCCGGCCCGACCCCGCCGCCGGGCGGGAGAGGCGTCGATTGCCGGCGAGGACGGCCGCCGCGAATCGTGAGCTTTCGCTTAAACGTGACTAAGAATCGGCGACCGGCACACTTCGAAGTGGCAGTGTGACTGCTGCGCGACGTCCACCTGAGGACATCGCTCAGGCGCATCCGATCCACCGCGGTCGGTGTCGCCGACGGTCCGGACAGCATCGACCTGGGCTGCGAGGCCGTCTCGACCATCGCCCACCACTACGCCTGGCTGGGCGACCGGGTCGCCCTGCACGACCTGGGCGGACGCCTGCCCACCCTGCCGTTCGGCACCGGCCGCACCCTGACCCGCCGACTGCTCGACGTGCTCGGCCACCTCGACCGCAGCAAACCCGACCGGCCCGCCCTGCCCGCGTTACGCGTCCGGCCCGGCACCCTCACCTTCATCTGCACCCCGCTGCTCGCCCGACACACCCTGGACGCCATCGGCGCCCTGCGCCGCGCCGGCCAGGAGGTCGCCCTCGTCGACACCTTTCCAACCAACCTCGACCGGCAACCCAGCACCACCGCCAACGCCCTACGACTGCGCGCCCTCGAACGCGGCGACGACCTCGACCTGCCACGCCGGCAAGGGATCCCGATCAGCCGCTGGCAGGGCGGCGCCAGCCTCACCCCGCTGATGGCCGCCCTCGCCGCCTCACGCGGACCACGAAGGGCACGCCGATGACCCACCCACAGACCAGGCCCATGACCGGCATGCCCGCCTGGACCCTCACCCTCGTCCAGGCCGCACTCTTCGCCGTCGCGACCGTGGCCTGCTTCCGCGCCACCAGCCACCAACAGGCGTGGCTGATGACTGCTGTCGCTGCCGCCTTCGCAGGCTGGGCACTGATCAGGCCGGACGCGCCCGCCACCCTCGGCTGGATACTCACCCTCGGCACCTGGTGGCTCACCGGCCTCGCCGCCCCCAACCTCACCACCACCCTGCAGACCGCCCTGCTCGTCCTCGCTACCCACTACGTCACCGCGGCACGAGCCAGCAGCCACCGCAGCACCCGGCTCAGCGCCCGCTACCTCGCCACCTGCCTGGCCGCACTGGGCGTCCTGATGGCCGCCACCGCACTCGTCGCACCCCTCATCAGCGCGATCAGCGACAGCCCCATCACCAGCGACCAATGGACCATCGCCTGGACCGCCGCCGCCATCGCAGCCCTGGGAAGTCTCGCGCTCTGGTTCACCTCAGCAACAGTGGGCGAATGACCTTCAGGGGTCCTTCTTGTCTGTCGGTTGCCACATCGGTTCGCCAGTGCCGGGGGAACGAGTCCCAATTTGCCGCCCCGAGCAAGGTCCCAGATTGCTACATCGGAGCCCCGTCCAGTCTCACTTTGCTCTGGGTCGGACACCGTCGGCGCTCGACCCAGTCCACCGGGTCGGGAGCGAAGGTCGCCACGAGTTCCTCGCGTTCGGTGATCAGCATCCCGGCCTTCAGGCGCGCGAGCACTTCGCGTCGGACTGCCCTGACCCGCGTCGCGGAGCGCTGCATCGCGTCCGGGCCGGCGGTCGACCACCACCGGTCGAGCGCGTCGAAGACCTCGGGCGCATCGCGCTGGTCGAGGAGGTCTCCGGTGACCCGGCCCAGGCCGGTCTGGCGTCCGGACCGGTCGGCCTGGTGTGCGTAGCCGCACAGGATGAGTGCCGCCAGGCCGGCGCACCCGAGCAGCGTCAGGCCCGCGATGGCCGGCAGCGCCGCGAACGTGTCGATCTCTCCCCAGCGGAAGGCGAACACCGCCGCGGCGGCCAGCAGCCACATGCCACCGAAGCCGAGGTGGATCACCGCGGGTACCCGCGATCCCCACAGCGATCCGTTGGCGCGGAGCGGCTCCAGCCAGCACAACAACGCCACCGCGACGACGGCCAGCAGCCCGGCGGGCAGCAGCACGTCCTGCAGGGCGAGCGCGCTCGTGCGGGTGGTCAGCAGCGCCGCCGCCACGACCCCCGCGAACAGGGCGACTCCCAGCGGCACCCGGTGCAGCGTGGTCGAGGCGCGCACCCGCGGGCCGGTGGGGTCGCGGCGCTCGTTCGCCGCCCCGACCGCCGCGGCGCGGGCACGCTCGTGCGCCGCGCGGGTGCGCGGATCGGAGGCCATCACGGCCACCCGCCAGGAGTCCTCGACCGCGGCCTTCGCGTCGCGGTAGTCGGCGTCGAACAGGATGAGGTCGATCCGGCCGAGGGTGCGCTCATCCATCCCCGTCACCGAAGGGTGCTGTGCTCCGGCCATGGTGCCCTCCCTCGTGCGATGCAGATCTCGGACGGCTGTGTGGTCCAAGAGTAGGCCTCGGTGCAGAAGGAGCGGCAGGTCCCACCGGGCACTGTCGGCTGGGTGACAGACAGCGTCGGGGCGGCTGGTCGAGGCTCGCGGCGTGAGCATCGATCGCGCCCCGTCGGCCCGTCCGATCAGGTCGTCCTAGGCATGGGCCGGCACCGAGGCCGCCGGGCCGCGCTCGGCCGAACCCTGGTGCCGCCGCTGCTGGCGATCGGGCTGCTGGCCGGCTGCACGGCACCCGTCCCGGCGCCATCGTCCTCCGGCTCCGTGGCGCCCGGGACCAGCTCGGCGACACCGGACGGCCCGGCGACCGAGCAGTTCACCCCGGTGGTGATGCGGGTGATGTCGCAGCCCCGCTGGTTCACCGGCACCGACGCGATGGTGCACGTCGTCTACGAGCTGGAGCTGACCAACGGCTTCCCGGTCGCCGTGACCGTCACCGGCGTGGGCGTCCGCGACGCCACCAGCGGCGCCGCGCTGCAGAGCCTGACGGGCCGGGGGCTGGAGGCGGCGATGTCTCCGCTGGCCGGCCAGGCCGAGAAGGCGACGGAACTGGAGGCATCCTCGGTCCGCGTGGTCTGGATGGACGTCACCCTGGACGCCGGGGTGCAGCCGCCGTCCGCCGTCGAGCACACCCTCACGGTCTCCGTGCCGCCCGGCCTGCCGGTGCCGGCCACGATCACCAGCACGGGTGCCGCCGCCGAGGTCGACCGGCGTCCGCCCACCGTGATCGGGCCACCGCTGACCGGGGACGGCTGGATCGCCCTGCCCAGCTGCTGCGACGGCCCGCACCGGCGCTCGCTGCAGCCCATCGACAACGCGTCCTGGCTCGCCCAACGGTTCGCGATCGACTTCAACAAGATCGATGCCAAGGGCATGCTGGCAACGGGTGACAGCACCAGGAACAGCGCCTGGTTCACCTATGACCAGCCGGTGCTGGCGGTCGCCGACGCCCGCGTCGTGGCGGCGATCGACGGCTACCGCGATCAGGCGCCCGACGCACCGAAGCCGGTGGGCATCGAGGAGGCCGACGGCAACCACGTCATCCTTGAGCTGAGCGTCGGCGTGTACGCGTTCTACGCGCACCTGAAGCCGGGATCGGTGTCGGTGAAGGCCGGGGACCGGGTGACCAAGGGGCAACCGCTCGGGCGCACCGGCAACTCCGGCAGCTCCACCGGCGCCCACCTGCACTTCCAGCTGATGGACCGGCCGTCGGCGCTGGTCGCCGACGGCCTGCCGTTCGCGTTCGACACCTTCACCATCGTCGGTCGCAGTCCCGCCCTCGCTCAGCTGATCCGCCTGAACCCGTCCGTCGATCCCGTCCCGATCGACCCCCGGAACGCAGGCCCGCGGACCGGCCAGTTGCCGATGAGCCGGGACATCCTGACGTTCGGCCGAGAGTGACAGCCCGGATCCGTCCACCCACCAGCCGAGAGGCCCGCGATGTCCGTACCCGCCGACGAGCGAACCGCCGAGCCCGACCGAGCCCCGAGCGTCAACCGCCGGCAGCTGCTCGCCGGGGGAGGCCTGGTGGCGATGGGCGCCGTGGTCGCGTCCTGCACCGCCGGCGGCGGCGCGAGCACCCCCACCAGCGCGGCGACGACGGCGTCCACGGCACCGGCGGTGCTGCCGCCCCCGGTGCAACCCGGCGCCGAGATACCAGCCGGGCAGGTCGAGACCGCGGTCGCGAAACTGGACGTCCTGGTCGCCGAGATCCTGGCGAAGTCCACCGTGCCCGGCCTGGCAACCGCCGTCGTGCACAAGGGAAAGGTGCTCTACGCCAAGGGTTTCGGCCTCCGCCGGGTCGGGGCTCCCGGCGACGTCGGCCCGGACACCGTGTTCCAGCTGGCATCGGTGTCGAAGTCGATCGGGGCGACCGTCGTGGCGAGCCAGGTGACCATGGGCACGGTCGACTGGGCGACGCCGGTGCGCACCCATCTCCCGGACTTCGCGCTGAAGGATCCCTACGCCAGCGCGCAGCTGACCATCGCCGACCTGTACGCCCACCGCTCCGGGCTGCCGCCGCACGCCGGCGACCTGCTCGAGGACCTCGGCTACGGCCGCGCCAGATCCTGCGCCGCCTGCGCCGGCTGGCGCTGCGGCCGTTCCGGGTCAGCTACAACTACACGAACTTCGGGATGACCGCCGCGGCCCAGGCGGTGGCGAACGCCGCGGGCCTCGACTGGGCATCCCTGTCGGAGCGCGAGCTGTACCGGCCGCTCGGGATGACCAGCACCAGTTCCCGCTTCGCCGACTACGAGAAACGCCCGGAACGCGCGTTCACCCACGTCCGGGTCGACGGGGTGTGGACGCCGAAGGTGGTCCGGAGGCCCGACGAGCAGAGCCCGGCCGGCGGGGTCAGCTCGTCGGTCAACGACCTCGCGAAGTGGATGATCATGGTGCTGGACGGCGGCACCGGCGCCGAGGGGCGGGCCATCGCCACCCCCGAGGCGCTGACCCCGGCCGTCACCCCGCAGATCGTCTCCTCCCCGGCCTCCGTCCCGGCCGGCCGGGCCGGCTTCTACGGCTACGGCTTCGACGTCACGGCGCAGTCCTCCGGCCGCACCCAGGTCTCCCATTCGGGCGCCTTCTCGGCCGGCGCCGGCACCAACTTCCTGCTCAGCCCGCTCGAAGGGTTCGGCATCGTCACCCTGACCAACGGCACGCCGGTGGGCGCCGCCGAGGCGCTCAACCAGCAGTTCGCGGACCTGGCGGTCTACGGGCGTCCGGTGTTCGACTGGTGGGGCCTGTACGCCGGCGCGTTCGCGGGGCTGTCCGAGCCATTCGGCGAACTCGCGGGCAAGCAGCCGCCGGCAAGGCCCAGGCCGCCGGCCGCCGCCGCGCTGCTGGCCGGCAGCTACGCCAACGACTATGTCGGCACCGCGATCGTCGAGTCGTCCGGCTCGCGGCTGACCAGGCTCCGGCTCGGCCCCAACCGGACGCCGTTCGCGCTGCGGCACTGGGACGGCGACAGCTACGTGTAGGGGCCGTCCGGCGAGAGCGCGAACCCGGGCAGCGTGTCGAAGGTGACGTTCGCCCGCGGCCGCGGCGGCAGGGCCACCGCGATGACCATCGAGTACTTCCAGCAGGACGGCATGGGCACGTTCACGCGCCGGCCCTGACAGGCACGCCGAAACGGCTCCCCGGGTGGACCGGGGAGCCGTCTCGACGAGTCGATGGTGGATTCAGCGCGTGTGCACGAACTCGGCGCCGGAGGGGATGCCCGGATCGCCCTTCGGCAGCTGGTAGGCGTGCATCTCGCCGCCGTTGCCCACGCCGCCGCTGTTCTTCGGCAGGTCGAAGTGGACGTCGGACAGGTTCCAGGTGTCGTTGCCCAGGGTGATGGTGAAGTCGCCGGTCACCTTCTCCACCGGCGGCGAGTAGGTCAGCCAGCCCACGTTCCCCTTGTCGACGCTGATGTGGTACTCGCTGGAGGCCTTGTCCGAGGTGCTGTAGTCCTGCCCGTACTTGGTCTTGACCTCGGCGGTGACGATGCCCTCGACGCCGACCGACAGGCCCGCCTCGACGTCCCACTCGCTGGTCATCTCGGTGGTGTGGCTCCAGCCCATCGTCTCGTCGATGGGCATGCCCTCGGCGTCCAGCAGCGTGCCGACCAGCCGCTCGTCGCCGAGACCGGACACCGCGCTCTTCGCGTCGAACGTGCAGGTGGCCAGGCTCCCGGTGTCGCACAGGGTGTTGAACGCCTTGTACTGGGCCTCACCCTGCCCGCCGGAGAGGTTGTGCACGGTCTTCTTGGAATTCTCCAGGGTCAGGATGTTGCTCTGCGGCCCGCCGACGGCGAAGGTGTACTGGTTGTCGCCGTTGCCGTCGATCCCTGCGCGATCGCCAGCAGGTTCTTGCCGGTGCTGCCCACGTGGAAGTTCACGGTCGCGACGTTGCCCCAGGCGAAGTCGTTCTCCATGTCGAAGCGGAACGAGGTGCCGGCCGGCACGACCGTGCCGTTGGTCGGCGGGTTGACGCCGTCCCAGTTGCCGTCGATCGTCTCGCCGACGATGGTCAGCGGCTGATCGGTGGCGTTGTACACCCAGTAGGTCTGCGAGAGCAGGGTGTGCGACGTGCCGACCCGGTGGCTGGTGCCGACCCGGTGGGTGGTGTGCGACACGGTGGCGGCGCAGGCGGCCGGGGCGGCCAGTCCGATGGTGGTGGCGGCGATCACGGCGGCGGTGGCGATCCAGGCGAACATCTGATTCTCCTCTTCTTTCGGCTCGGTTCCTTACCGGCTCTGAGCACAACTTTCCCTTCTCCGGGCTCCGCGCACCGTCCGGCAATCGGTGGATGACTAGGTGGAACGTCGTGTCCCCCGATCGGTGGACACGAGGGCCCGCCGGGGCCGGCGCAGCCGTCGGCCGACCGGGCCGGGTCGCGTCCGGGCCTGTCGGGGACCGCTCAGCCGCCGATCGGACGGGCCGGCAGCACGGTCTCGATGCGGGTCCCCCCGGTGTCCGGGCGGGACAGTCGCAGGCTCCCGCCGGCTGCCTCCACCCGTGCCCGCCGGGAGTGCAGCCCGATGTGTCCCCGGGCCAGCTGGTGGGCGGCCTCGCCGGCGTCGATGCCGCGTCCGTCGTCGCAGATGGTCATCGACGCCGCGGCGCCGTCGAGGCGCAGGGTGATGGTCACCGCGGACGCGGCCGCGTGCTTGGCCACGTTGGCCAGCAGTTCACGGGCGGTGGCGAACAGCACCGGGTCGGCGGTGGTCCGCACCGCGGGCCAGTCCTCGGTGTCGATCTCGACCGTGAAGCGGCCGCGGCGCCCGTGCTCGGTGGCCAGGTCGAGCAGCGCCGGAGCCAGTCCCGCGTGGGCGAGCACGGCCGGATTCAGTTCCGAGACGGTCGACCGCAGCAGCCGCGCCGTCGTCGTCAACGCCTGATCGAGCCGGTCGTGGGTGTCGGCGTCGATCGCGCCGGCCAGGTCGTCCAGGTCCATCCGGGCGGCCAGCACGTACTGCAGGGCACCGTCGTGCAGCTGTTCCGACAGCTCGCGGCGCTCCCGTTCCTCGATGGTCAGCAGCTGGTCGACCAGCCCGATCCGGTCCGCGGCGAGCCGGCCCAGCCCGATCACCCGGCCGAGCTGGATCCGCGACGAGGCGACCGCGCCGGCGCAGACCAGGGCGAGCACCGACGTCCGGAGCACGATCGACGACCAGGGCTCGTCGCCGTTGGCCACCCGGGCGATCGCGCCGGCGGCCAGGTACAGCGCGACGGTGGGGACGCACACCGCGGCGCACACCCAGGGCCGCAGCTCGGTCGCGGCCAGCACCGGGATCGCGAAGAAGGCGTAGGTCAGCACGGTCGCCGTCCAGCTCACCGCCTCCAGGCCGGCCACCACGGTGAGCGCGGTGACGGCGACCAGGTCGAGCAGCAACGCCAGCCACGCGTAGCCGATCACCCGGACGTCGTGGGCGAGGCGGGCCGCCAGCCCGGCCAGCCCCGCCGACCAGGCGAGATAGCCGACGGCCAGGATCACGGACAGGTTCCGCCCGGTGGCCGACGGCAACGCCAGCACGGTGGCCAGCAGCAGCGCGGCCAGGACCAGCCGGACGGCCACCTGCACGCCGAGCCCCCGCCGGGCCTGCTGCCCCAGCAACCCGCGCAGGCCCGGATTCGCGGCGATGTCACGCAGGGAGGCGATCGGCTCCGCACTCACTCCAGCAGTCCCCGCCGCATCGCCTCGGCGACCGCGGCCGCCCGGTCGGACACGCCGAGCTTCTCGTAGAGCCGCTGGGTGTGGGTCTTGACGGTGCTGGGGGCCAGGAACAGCTCGGCCGCGAGCTGGGGGATCGAGCGTCCCGCGGCGAACCCGCGGAGCACCTCGCGCTCCCGCGCGGAGAGCACCGGTGCCGCGCTCGCGGCCCGCAGCCGGATCTGTCCGGCCAGCCCCGCGGCCAGCTCGGCCGGCACGACGGTCCTGCCGCCGGCCACCCGGAGCACCGCGTCGACGATCTCGCCGCGCCGGGAGTCTTTCGACAGGTAGCCGGTGGCGCCCTGCTCGAGCGCCCGGTAGACGACGGCGCTGTCGGTGACCGCGGACAGCATCAACACCCGGGTCGGCAGTTCGCCGCGGACGACCGCGCGGACCACCTCGATGCCGTCCAGGCCCGGCATCTGCTGGTCGAGCACCACCACGTCGGGCTGCTCCGCGCGGATCAGCTCCAGGGCCTGGACGCCGTCCTCGGCCTCGCCGACGACGCGGATCCGCCCGCTCATCGCCAGGCCGCGGCTCACCCCGTCGCGGAAGAACGGGTGGTCGTCGGCGACGACCACGGTGATCAGCGTCATCCGTGCAGCGTCGGTAGACCGCCCGCGGCTTGTCTGTCACCGAGCCGACACTTCCGGGCTTCGGCACTACCGCAGCCGCGCGGGCCGGTGGGACGATGGCCCGATGGTGGCGGCGGCGGAGCTTCGTGCCGCGCCGAGCCTGGCCCGCGCCTCGGACGACGGACTCAGCAGGCTGGCGGCGCAGTCGTCCGCGCGTCGCTTCGAGCGCGGCGAGTTCCTGTTCCGCGCCGATGAGCCGGTCTCCCGGGTGTACCTGATCGGCGGCGGCCGGGTCGCGGCGATCGTCAGCTCCCGGGCGGGGGCGATGCTGATGTTCCACGTCGCCCGGGGCGGTGAGCTGGCCGGACACGTGAGCATCTTCGAGCCGGGTGGCCATCTGGCCGCCGCGAAGGCGCTCAGCGACGTCACGGCCGTCGCGATGCCGGCGAAGGGCTACCTGGAGCTGCTCGCCGCAGAGCCCGCGGTGGCCCTCGACTTCGCCCGGGAACTCGCCGGCATCGTCAAGACCCTCAACGAGTCCCTCGCCGACCTGGTCTTCCTCGACCTGGAGCGCCGGCTGGCCAGGAGCCTGGCCGAGGCCCCGGCGGCCGGCGACCTGGTGCAGTTGGCCGAGAACCAGAGCGACCTGGGCGCGCGGCTCGGGGCGACCCGGCAGTCGGTCAACCAGGCGCTCGGACGCCTGGCCCGGCGCGGGTTCGTCCGGATCGAGAGCCCGCGGGCCATCCGGATCCTGGACCGCGACGGGATCGGCGCGTTCATCGAGGGGCTGGACGGCCGGGCGTCCGTTGCTCACCCGCTCGCCCGGGACGCGCCGGGTCGGTGACTGCCCGCAACGCCGGCCGACACACCAGGGACGCGCCCGGGTCGCCGCGCGTGGCGCGGCGACCCGGGCTGGCGTTCGGAACCGCTAACCGGAACGGACGACGGCGTGGCCGCCGAACTGGCCGCGCAGCGCCGACACCATCTGCATGCTCGGGCTGTTCTCCTGTCGGGAGGTGAACCGGGCGAACAGCGCCGCCGCCAGCACCGGCATCGGAACCGCGTTGTCGATGGCCTCCTGCAGGGTCCAGCGGCCCTCGCCGGAGTCGGTGGTGTAGCCGTCCACCCCGGCCAGGTCCGGAGTCTCCTCCAGCGCCTTGACCAGCAGGTCGAGCAGCCACGAGCGCACCACGGTGCCGCGCGTCCAGGCCTTGAAGCAGCCGGCGACGTCGGTGACGGTGCCGTTGGTCTGCAGCAGTTCCCAGCCCTCCGCGTAGGCGTGCATCAGGCCGTACTCGATGCCGTTGTGCACCATCTTCGCGTAATGCCCGGCACCGACGCCGCCGGCGTGGACGAAGGCGTCCGCGCGTGGTCCCTCCGGGCGCAGGGCGTCGAAGATCGGCATCGCGCGGGCGACCAGTTCGGCGTCGCCGCCCACCATCAGGCCGTAGCCCTCCTCGCCGCCCCAGACACCGCCGGACACCCCGCAATCCAGGTAGCCGATGCCTCGCTCGGCCAGCAGGGCGGCGTTCGGTCCGTCGTCGCTGTAGCGCGAGTTGCCACCGTCGATGACCAGATCGCCGGGCTCGAGCACCGCCTGCAGCGCGGCGACGGTTGCCCGGGTCGGCTCGCCGGCCGGCACCATCACCCAGACCGTGCGGGGGGCCTCCAGTCGGGCGACCAGGCCGGCCAGATCGGGCACGTCCGAGACCTCCGGATTGCGGTCGTAGCCGACCACCTCGTGCCCGGCCGCGCGCAGCCGTCCGACCATGTTGCCGCCCATCCGGCCGAGGCCGATCATTCCCAGCTGCATGGCGGTCATCTCAGACCACCAGGCTCAGCAGCATGACCGAACCCAGGCCGACGACCGACAGCACGGTCTCCATCAACGACCAGGTCTTGAAGGTCTCGCCCACGGTCATCCCGAAGTACTCCTTGACCATCCAGAAGCCGGCGTCGTTGACGTGGCTGAGGAAGACCGAGCCCGAACCGATGGCCAGCACCATCAGGGCGGCGTGGCTCGGCGACAGGCCGGCGGCCAGCGGCGCCATGATGCCCGAGGCGGTGATCGTCGCGACGGTGGCGGAACCGGTCGCGAGCCGGATCAGCACGGCCACGATCCAGCCGGCCAGCAGCGGCGGCAGGGCGGCGTCCGACAGCGCCTTGGCGATCACGTCGGCGATCCCGGAGTCGACCAGGGTCTGCTTGAACCCGCCGCCGGCGGCGACGATCATCAGGATGCCGGCGATCGGCCCGAAGGAGGAGCCGACCAGGTCGCCGACCCGCTCGCGGGTCTGGGAGAGCAGGAAGCCGAGCAGGAACATCGCCACCACCGTGGTGATGAACAGCGCGATCAGCGGGGTGCCGACGAAGACGATCGCCTGGCCGAAGCCGGTCTCCTCCTGGCCGAGCATCTCGACCAGGGTGCGGGCGAGCATCAGCACGACCGGCAGCAGCACGATGGTGAGCGCCGCGGCGAAGCTGGGCCGCTTGGCGTCCGCCGCGGGCCCGTCGCCGCCGAGGAAGTCCTCGCGGGCCGGGATCGGAACCCACTTGGCCATCATCTTGCCCAGGATCGGGCCGGAGATGATCACACAGGGAATGGCGACCAGCAGGCCGAAGCCCAGGGTCAGACCGAGGTTGGCGCCCAGGGCGTCGATGGCGATCAGGGGGCCGGGGTGCGGCGGCACCAGGCCGTGCAGCGCCGAGAGGCCGGCCAGCGCCGGAATGCCGAGCAGCACCACCGGCAGCTTCGCGCGCTTCGCGGCGAACATCACCACGGGCAGCAGGATGACCACGCCGACCTCGAAGAACAGCGGGATGCCGACGACGAAGGCGATCAGCGCCATCGCCCAGGGCAGGCGTTGGACCGGTGTCTTGGACATGATTGTGTCGACGATCACGTCGGCGCCCCCGGATGAGATCAACAGCGTGCCGATGATCGCGCCCAGGATGATCAGCAGGCCGACGCCGGCGACTGTGGAGCCGAGACCGGCGGTGAAGCTCTTGAACAGATCGACGTACGGGACGCCGGCCGCGACGGCCATCACGCCCGCGCCGACCATCAGCGACAGGAATGGGTGGACTTTCAGCCACACGATGAGGGCGACGATGACGGCGATGCCGCCGAGTGCCGCCAGGATCAACTGGGTGGTCATAGCAGGGCCTCCGTTGGGTTGGTCGTGGTTGGATTGTTGAGGTGCGCCGTCACCAGTTGGTCGACCGGACGGGCGAGGTGGGCAGCCGAGCCGCTCTCGTCGGCCCCGGGTGCTCCGAGGGCGGCGAGCCGGGAAGGCAGCAGCGATGGCGGCGTGAGGTGGTCGGTGCGGCCCGTCGGGCGAGCGGGCAGCGGATCGTGAGCGTCGGCCGGGTGGCTCGTCCTCACGAGATACATGCAAGTCATCCTTGACTCCTCTCCAAGCATCTCTAAATACTCAGTGGGACGACTTTAACTGAGAAACAGATGCTTAATCAAGGGTCTAAATACTCTTAATCTCATGAGACGTGTGTCGAAGCCGGCAAAGGGTATGCTCAGTGCTGCCACCAAAGCCCCGGAAGGACCACCATGAGCACGACCGAATCCGGGATCCCGCTTCGGCACCACGCGATCGCCCGCGACCTCGGCATCGAGATCATCGACGGTGCCTGGTCGGTCGGCGACTGCCGCACGCTGGAGGAGATCCAGTCGGGTTTCAACGTCTCGCGCACGGTGGCCCGGGAGGTCTCCCGTCAGTTGGAGGCGATGGGACTGGTCCGGACGCGCCGGCGGCTGGGACTGGTCGCGCAGCCGATCAGCGAATGGACCGCGCTCGATCCGACCCTGATCGACTGGCGCCTGCACTCCTCGCAGCGCGAGGACCAGATCTACTCACTCACCCAGCTCCGCCTGGCGGTCGAGCCCGCGGCAGCGGAGAGTGCCGCCCGGTTCGCCACCATCCACACCCGGGCGTCCCTGCTGCCCCTGGCCTTCGAGATGCGCCGCACCGGAGAGGCCGGGGAGCTGTTCGAGTTCCTGCGGTACGACATCGAGTTCCATGCGACGTTGCTGAAGAACTGCGGCAACGAGCTGTTCGCCTCGCTCAGCGGTCTGGTGGCGGTCGTGCTGGAGGGGCGCACCGGCCAGGGGCTGATGCCGGTCCAGCCCAAGCCGGAGGCGCTGGACGGCCACGAGGCCGTCGCCGAGGCCGTCTTCCGCGGCGACCCGGCCGGCGCCCGCGCGGCGATGGAGGGCATCCTGCAGGAGGTTCGCGAGGCCTTCTGGGAGGCCGAGGAGGCGCGCGTCGCCCGGGCGACCGGCTAGCCCGGCACGGGGGGCCGAGCAGCCTGGGGCGCACAGGCCGGCGCGGTCGGCGTCCGGCCGGAGTGCCCGGACGCGCCGTCGCCGGGACCGGACGGGGAACCCATCACCGCCGAGGAGGTGTCCCCTCGCAGCGCGCAGCACGCGTGGTTGCGGTGCGGCCGGTACCCCTGACCCGGTCCCGACGACAGACGCGGACTACTTCTTGATGGTGAAGCCTGCCGTCGCGCTGCCGCTCATCACGCCGGGTCCGGTCCAGCTGTAGCCGCTGGTCTTGGAGCCCTTGGTGAGCCGGTAGTTCAGCTTGCCGATCAGCTCGGCGTTGGACGGCTGGGCGTCGAGCAGGGCGATCAGCTCGTCGAAGTCCTCGGCCAGCGAGCTGGGATCCTCCCACTCCTCACAGCTGACCTCGCCGAACTGGTCGGTCTCGCAGGCGCCGGGGCCACCCGCCGCGGCCACCATCATCGACCCCTTGGTGCGGGCCGACTTCGACAGCTTGATGCTGAACTTCGTCCCGGACCGGGTGCCGTCCGGCTTGTTGTTGCGGACGACCTGGAACACCGGACGCAGCGAGTAGCTGGTGCCCGCCTTCAGCTTGCTGCCGGCCAGGTTGGACCACTTGCCGCCGCTCAGCCGTTCGATCTTCGACACCCGGTAGCTGAGGGCGTCCGCGGAGAGCAGCTTCAGGGTCACGGTCACGTCGGTGACGGTGACCTTCTCCAGGTCCTGGTTGCTGATCGCCCAGACATCGTTCGCGGCCGGGGTGGCGACCTCGTCGGGGAAGTAGGACCGGTCGCTGACCACCTGGGAGTTGCTCAGCGTTCCGGTGCCGCCGTTGGCGCGCTTGTAGCCGATGGTCCAGTCGACGGTGCCGGTGCCGGCCCCGTACTGGTCCAGCTGCTCCATGGCCGCCTGGCCGATGAGGGCGGCGACCGCGGACGCCGCCACGTCGGGGTAGGCGACGCCGGCGACGTAGCTCTCCACGGGCTTGCCGTTCGGATCCTGGACGTTCACCGTGAGCGGGAAGCCGGAGACCTCGCCGATGGTGCCGCGGACGCCGGCGAGCCGGTCCTCGGTGACCATGCCGACCGGGGCGAACACCTGGGAGATCTGCTTGTACGACCCGACCAGGCCGGCGCCGTCCGGCACCACCAGTGCCACGGACGCGTTGGCCAGCAGCAGCGACGTCTTGCCGTCGAGGAACATCGGGTGACCGAAGGCCCACACGGTGTCGCCGCAGATGGCGGTCACGGTGCCGACGGCGCTGGCGAACAGGTCGCCGCTGGTGAGGCCGACGGCCACGTTCCCGCCGGCGACCAGCGGCACCGCCGAGGTGACCTGCCGGGGCGCCGCCATGAAGCTGCCGCTGCGCAGCAGCGAGGCGCCGCCGGCCGTCCGCGGCGTCCGGGCCAGGCTGCGGTTGGTGAGGGCGTTCTGCTTGGTGCCGGCCGGCCCGGCGATGTTCACGGTGCGCACCTGGGTCAGCTTGTTGCCGGTCAGGGTGGTCCCGGCGACCTTGGCGCCGGCGGCCGACACCTTCGTGTTGGCCGCGGTCATCCGCACGGTGGCCGCGGGGGTCACCGCGCTGCTGCCGATCTTCTTCATGTCCTCTGCGGGGGTGACCCCGGCGACCGGCAGGTTCTCGGCGTTCAGGCTGTAGGCGACCGCGCCGATCAGGCGTCCGTCGCCGTCGTAGACCGGCGAGCCGGACATGCCCGCCCAGATGCCGGCGCCCTTGATGCCGTTGCTGCCGTCGATGGTGGGGTTGCTCAGCCGGAACAGCAGCATGTCCCGGCCCTTGCCGTGGGCGTCCGCGATGTAGCCGATGTAGGTTCCGGTGAATCCTTCCGGATCGGTGCCCTGCGACACCGTCTTGCCGGTGACGGCGTGCCCGGCGCTCCAGCCGCGGACCTCGCTCACCGGCACGTAGGGCTGGGTGCCGTCGCCGCAGAAGGCGGGGTCGGCAGCGCGGGCCGGCGTCGCCGCCGCGGCCATGCCCAGGCCGAGCGCACCGGTCAGCAGCAGGGCGCCGAGGGCGTGCGACCAGTGCCGGCGCGACCGGCGGCGGAAGATGGGCTGGTGGGGTGCCGGCGCGTCAGGGCGCGTGGCATCGGTCGGATCAGTCATCGATCCGGCTCCTGTCCTGTCCGGGATGGGGTGGGTGAGGGCCGGGACGTGGGGACGACGCCGGCGCCGGATGCGCGGTCCCCCGAACTACTCTCCCCGCGTCCGGGCACAACGTAGCAGGCGGTTCGAATCGCGCCGTGCGACGCTAAGTGAAAGTTCAGCCGACGATCAGATAGCCAGGGATCGAGCGGTGCGGCCGGTGTCCGGGCTAGTCGTCCTCGGGCGTCGGCGCGAGGTAGACCCACCGCCCGCCGCGGCGCACGAACGCCGACCGCTCCGACAGGGTGCCGCGTCGTCCGTCGGCGCTCCAGCGGGCGACGAAGCCGACGATGCCCATCAGGTCGTCCGGGGTGCCGTCGACGCGGTCGACGATCTGCAGACCCTCCCAACGGCGGTCGTCCAGGTCGAGCGAGCCGGGACGGGTGCGCGGGTGCCAGGTGCGCAGCAGGTATTCGGCGTCGGCGAGGGCGAAGGCGGTGTAGCGGGAGCGCATCAGGGCCTCGGCGGTGGCCGGCCAGGCCTCGCGGCGCAGGTACGGCGCGCAGCAGTCGGCGTAGCGTCCGCCGCCGCAGGGACAGTCGGCGCTGCCGGGCAGATCGGTGGTCATCGGCACCATGGTGTCACGCCCGGCCGGCGGCATAGGCTGGCGCGGCGTCCGGCACGGAAGGAGGGCGGATGGGCACCGAACCGGTGATCGAGTCGGCCTGGGACGCGCCCGAGTCGGTGTACGACCGGCGGGCCGCAACCTACGACGCGATGGTGAGCTCGCGGCTGTACAACCGGGTGGCGTGGGGCACCGACCCGGGCGACTACGCGGCTTTCGCGCGCCGGGCGGTCGGCTCGGGGGACGGCCCGCTGCTCGAGGTCGCCGCCGGCACCGCCACCGCGTCCGCCGACGGCTACCTGGCGAGCGCGCGTCCGGTGGTGGTCACCGACCGCTCCCGCGGCATGCTCGCCCTGGCCGCGCGGCGGCTGACCCTCGACGGACGGCCCCGGCCGGAGACCCGGTTCATTCAGGCGGACGCGTTCGCGCTGCCGTTCCCGCCCGGGGGGTTCGAGACGGTGCTCTGCCTGGGCTTCCTGCACCTGGTGGACGACCCGGTGCCGTTCGTGGACGGCCTGCGCGCCCAGCTGCGGCCGTCCGGACGGCTGTTCGTCAGTTCGCTGGTGGCCGCCACCCCGGTCGGGACGCGCTATCTCGGGTTCCTGCACCGGCTGGGCGAGCTGGCCGAGCCGCGCACCGCCGACCGGTTGGCCGAGCCGTTCGGCGTCCCAGTTCGGCGGCGGGGCTCGATGGCCTACCTGGAGCTCTCCGCGGCGCGGAGGGACGACCCAGGTCAGGACGGCGACGCCGGCGCCTCGACGCTCTCCGCGATGCCCTCGGACGGCTCGGCGTAGCGCCGGCTCAGCCAGCGGTAGGAACGGGTGCCGAACGCGAACAGGGTGAGCGCCAGCCCGGCCACTCCGGAGAGCAGGAAGACCAGCGCGATGCCGCGCGCCTGGCCCTCGCCGAGCAGCCAGCCGAGCTGGACCCGTCCGGCGTCGGAGTTGGCGTAGGGGATCAGCCAGAACTCGGCGATCGGGCCGATCAGGAACGCGCTGACCGGGGCGGCGGCCACCTCCACGCTCTGCGCCAGCCCGAACACCCGTCCCTGTTTCGCGAACGGCACGACCTTCTGCAGCACCGTCTGCTCGGCCGCCTCGGCCACCGGGATCAGCGCCATGTAGGCCAGGACGCCGACCGCCATCAGCCAGATGCTCTCGCGGATGGTGAACAGCCCGCCGAGCACCCACATGCCGACGTTGGCCAGCAGCAGCGCCCGCAACGGGGCAGGGCCTAGACCCTTGCGGGCCACCCAGGCCGCCCCGATGATGAAGCCGAAGCTGAGCACGCCCCACAGCACGCCCCAGACCTCGACCGAGACCAGGGTGAGGCCGTAGGGATCCATCAACGCCAGGAACACCCCGCCCAGCAGGTTGTTGAAGGTCGCGAACAGCACCAGGCCGGTGAGCCCGGGCACCTCGCGGATCGCCCGGAACGCGCCGGGGAAGTCGACCGCCTTCGGCGCGACGCCGTCGGCGTGGACGATCTCGTCCTCGGGTACCGAGACGGTGAGCAGGTGCAGCAGCGACACCACCGTGAGTGCGACGGCGATGACCACCGTCCAGGTCATTCCCAGCTGGCCGACCGAGAGCCCCGAGAACACCGAGGTGACCGCGAACCCGAGCCCGATCACCATGCCGACCAGGCCGTTCACCTGAGCCCGGTCGGGCTCGGGGATCAGCAGGGTCACGCAGGTCGACAGGGCGATGCCGCGGGCGCTCTCGACGACGGCGCCGAGCAGCACCAGCAGCACGAACAGGGCGAACTGCCAGCTGCCCAGCCGCAGCAGCTCGGCCGACGGGGTGACCAGATAGAACGCGAGCGCAAGGCTGAAGCAGATCGTGGTGACCACGGTGGCGGTCACCATCACCCGTTTCTTGCGGGTGCGGTCGACCCAGCTGCCGAACGGCACGCCCATGACCGACACGAGCAGCATGAACGAGCCACCGATGATGGCGGTGGCGAAGACCGAACGAGTCTCCAGATAGACCCAGAAGGTCAGCGCGAACCACAGGTAGCCGGTGGTGACGTTCGCGAGGAACGTGTTGACCAGCAGTTGGTTGAACCGGCTGCGGTTGCGGGCCGGATCGGATCGGTCGGTCATCGGCACCTCCTGTCGAGTCGATCCTGCCAGTTGGCCCGGACAGAAGTCGCTGACGCCGGGGCCGGACGTCGTGCCGGCGCCCGGCGTCCGGGAATGGCTAGGATTCCGGTATGGCCGAGACCCGCAAGTTCCAGCCGTCCAGCAGCGCGGTCGGCGACGCGGTCCGCGCGGCGCTGGGCGAGTCGGTGCGTCCGGTGCAGCCCGGCAGCCGTCCGGTACCGGCGTCCGAACCGGTGGTGGAGGCGAGCCCGGCCGTCACCGTGCGCACCTTCACCTTCGGCGCGACACGGCGTCCGGCCCGGCCGGCCGGTGACGAGGACGAGTAGGTCGCCAGGGGCGTCGCCCGGCAGGTGAACGGGAATGGAACCGTCCCCTGAACCGGAATGGAACCGTCCCCTGAACCGGAATGGAACCGTCCCCTTCAGGTGACCTTCGGCAGCAGCACGGTCGACTCGTCGTCCGCCACCTCGTCCTCGGGCGGGGTGGGGCTGCCGGGCAGCCGGACGAGGAACTCGGCGCCGCCTTCGGCGGAGCGGCCGGCCTTCACCCAGCCGCCGTGCGCCTTGATGGTCTGCGCCACGATCGACAGCCCCAGGCCCGAACCGGGCGTGTTCCGGGCCGACGGCGAGCGCCAGAACCGGTCGAAGACGTGCGGCAGATCGTCGTCGGAGATGCCCGGGCCCTGATCGGAGATGCGCAGCCGGTCACCCTCCAGCAGGACGTGCACGGTGCCGCCCTGCGGGGAGAACTTCACCGCGTTGTCCAGCAGGTTGGTGATCGCCCGCTCCAGGGTGTCCGGCTCGCCGATCAGGTACAGCGGGTTCAGCTCGACGTCGAAGGTCAGCGACGGCCCGCGGCGCCTGGCCCGGGCGATCGCGCTGTGCACCACGTCGCGCAGGTCGATCGCCTCGGGGTGCGGTTCGACGAGGTCCTCGCGGCTGAGCTGGACGAGGTCGCCGACCAGGGTGGTGAACTCGCCGAGCTGGGCGGCGATGTCGCGCAGGATGTCGGCGCGGGCGCCCTCGGGCAGCATCCGGCTGCGTTCGTCGGCGACCAGCAGCTCCACGTTGGTGCGCAACGAGGTGAGCGGCGTCCGCAGCTCGTGGCCGGCGTCCGCGATCAGCCGCCGTTGCCGCTCGCGCGACGACTGCAGCGAACTGAGCATGGTGTTGAACGAACGGCCCAGGTCGGCCAGCTCGCCGCTGCCCTTGATGGCGATCGGGGTGAGCTCGTTGGTGTCGGTGACGTGGGTCACCGCCTCGGTCAGCCGCCGCACCGGCCGGATGGTCGAGCGGGCGATGACGAAACCGATCGCGCTGGAGACGCCGACGCCGAGGAAGCCGAAGATCGCCAGTGACCAGGCCAGGGTGGCCATGATGTTGTTGGTGGCCTCCAGCGGACGTCCCAGCACCAGCGCGTAGCTGTCGGTTCCCGCCTTCAACGGCACCGCGACGATCCGGTACGGCTGCCCGTTGGACGCCACCCCGGTGCGGGCCGACGAACCCTGCTGGCGCCGGGCCACGGACAGCTCCTCGACGCTGGGGATCAGGCTGACGGTGGCGCCCGGCAGGGTGCTCACCCGGCTGTCGGCGCGGACCAGCATCACAGTCACGTTCGCGGCCTTCAGGGCGTTGGTGTCCAGGCCGCCCATGCCCTCGATGTCGACGGCCACCCAGTTGGCGGTCACCGCGGCGACGTCGACGAGCTCACTGTCCAGCTGGTTGTAGACGGTCACCCGGGTGATCAGCCAGGCCGCCACACCGGTGAGCGCGACGGCGGTCGCGACCGCCAGGGCGACCAGGACGGCCAGCCGGTCGCGCAGCGTCCACTCGCGGGCGGCGACCAGCCTGGTCAGCCAGTCGATCACGGGGGCGTCTCGCGCAGCACGTAACCGATGCCGCGGACGGTGTGGATCAGCCGGCTCTCACCCTCTCCCTCCGTCTTGCGCCGCAGGTAGCCGATGTAGACCTCGAGCGAGTTGGCGGTGGTCGGGAAGTCGAAGCCCCACACCTCGTTCAGCAGCCAGCCGCGCTCCAGCACCTTGCGGGGGTGCTCCAGGAAGGTCTGCAGCAGGGCGAACTCTGTGCGGGTCAGGCTGATCCGGCGTCCGGCGCGCTGCACCTCGCGGGTCTGCGGGTCCAGCGACAGGTCGGCGAAGGTCAGCACCTCGCTGTCCAGCTGCTCCTCGGTGGCCGGCTTGGAGCGCCGGGTGAGGGCCCGCAGCCGGGCCAGCAGCTCGTCCAGCGCGAACGGCTTGGCCATGTAGTCGTCGGCGCCGGCGTCCAGGCCGTCCACCCGGTCGTTGACCGCGTCGCGGGCGGTGAGCACCAGGATCGGCACGTCGTTTCCCGTGGAACGCAGCATCCGGGTGGTCTCCAGGCCGTCCAGCCTCGGCATCATCACGTCCATGATCACGGCGTCCGGCCGCAGTGCGGAGAGCCGGGCCAGCGCCTCCAGCCCGTCGCCGGCAGCGGTCACCTCGTAGCCCGAGTACTGCAGCGAGCGGGCCAGCGAGTCCCGGACGGCCTGATCGTCGTCGACAACGAGGATGTGCATGGGATCAGCCTGCCACGCCCTGCCCGGTAGGGGTGGGGCGACCGGCCGGGCGTGGCCAGCCTCGGGCGCGATCGCCCGGTCGGCTAGCGACGGGCCGCCGCCAGTTCCCGGACCCGGTCCAGGACGCCGGGCAGGGCCGCTTCGATGGCGGCGAGGGTGCCGTTGAAGCCGTCGGGCGAGCCGTACCAGGGGTCGGGGACGCCCGAACCGGGCGCGGCGTCCGGGTCGAAGTCGCTGAGCAGGGCGAGGTTGTCGGCGTCCGGGACGAGGCGGCGCATCCGGGACAGGTGCAGGTCCTCCATGGCGATCACCAGGTCTGCCTCCCGGATCTCGGCGGCGGTGATCTGGTGGGCACGGTGACCGCCGGTGGAGTAGCCGGACCGCTCCAGGACGCGGCGGGCGCGGCCGTCGATGGGTTCGCCGAGCTCCTCGCGCGAGGTTCCCGCCGAACTGAACCGGACGCCGTGCAGGCCCTCGCGTGCGGCCCAGCCCTGGGCGACCCGTTCGGCCATCGGCGAGCGGCAGATGTTGCCCCAGCAGACGAAGACGACCTCTACCACGTCAGCGGTTGACTTCGCTCTTGGAGGTGAACGACGAGTTCAGGATGAACGACACGATCGACACGATCAGCGCACCCCAGAACGCCGACCAGAATCCGTCCACCTGCCAACCGAGATGCAGTTGCTCGGCGACCCACGAGGTCAGCCACAGCATCAACGCGTTGATGACCAACAGGAACAGGCCCAGGGTGATCAGCAATAGCGGCGCAGATGCGAACGCGAACAGCGGTTTGACCAGGGCGTTCACCACGCCGAAGATGATCGCGACGGCGAGGATGCCGAGAAATTGGTCCTGCGGTTCGCTCGCGGTCATGCGGATTCCCGGAAGGACCCAGGTGGCGAACGCGAGCGCGGCCGCACTGAACAGGAAGCGCATGACCATGCCCGCAATTCTGTCATGGCAGAGTTCTCCTATCGAATCGACCGACAGATGGGCTCACCGTGAACCTGCGCCAGCGTCACTTCCTCAAGGAGCTTGACTACACCCCCGCCGAATGGCGCGGGCTGCTCGACCTCACCACCGACCTGAAGAAGGCACGGAAGGCGCGGCGCGAGGTCAAGCGGCTGGAGGGTCTGACCATCGCGCTGATCTTCGAGAAGCCGTCCACCCGGACCCGGTCGTCGTTCGAGGTGGCCGCCTACCAGCAGGGCGCCAACGTCAGCTACTTCGACGAGACCGGTGCACACATGGGGCACAAAGAATCGATCGCGGACACCGCGCGGGTGCTGTCCCGGTTCTACGACGGCATTCAGTACCGCGGCTCGCGGCAGAGCATCGTGGAGACCCTCGCCGCGCACAGCAGCGTGCCGGTCTGGAACGGCCTGACCGACGAATGGCACCCGACCCAGAGCCTGTGCGACATGTTCACCATGCGCGAGTCTTCCGGGCTTGAGGACCGCGACATCAGCTTCGCCTACATCGGCGACGCGCGCTTCAACCAGGGCCGCTCGCTGCTGATCGCCGGCGCGATGATGGGCATGGACATCCGGATCGTCGCGCCGGAGTCGCTGCAGCCCGATCCGGAGCTGGTGAAGACCGCGCGCCGGATCGGTGCCGCGACCGGAGCCCGGGTGACGGTGACCGAAGACGTCGGGGCGGTCAAGGGCGCCGACTTCGTGCACACCGACATCTGGGTGTCGATGGGCGAGCCGAAGGAGGTCTGGGCCGAGCGGATCGAACTGCTCACCCCGTACCGGGTGACCACCGAGCTGCTGGAGCGCACCGAGAACCCGGACGTGAAGTTCATGCACTGTCTGCCCAGCTATCACGATCTGGGCACGACGGTCTCCCAGCAGATCCTCGCCGAGACCGGCCGCGAGGTCTTCGAGGTGACCGAGGAGGTCTTCGAGTCGCCGGCGTCCCTGGTCTTCGAGCAGGCCGAGAACCGGCTGCACACGATCAAGGCGATCCTGGTCGCCACGTTGGCCGGGCACTGAGGCGAGGCGCCGCACCGCCAACCGCGAGTGGTCAGCCGGCAGCGGCGGCGTCGCGGGACTGAAACGCCCGGTCCATGGCCTGCGCCGGCCAGTACTGCTTGAGCAACTCCTTGCCCTGCCGTTTCAGCGCCCGCCGGTCCAGGCCACGCCCGCGGTCGACGACCTGGGGCAGCAGGCCGGCGCCCGCCAGCAGCGCGGCCAGCGAGGCCAGCTGCGCGTCGGGCTGGGCGCCGAACAGGAAGACCGCGTCCAGCCGCTCCCGCAGGGCCGCCTCGTAGCGTCCGTCGACACTGACCCAGCGGGTGGTCGGCACCAGACCGAGGACCCGGTGCTCGGTCCGGCTGAGCAGTTCGGCGCGTGCCAGCCGCTCGTAGACCGCGTCGACCGGCTTGTGATCGACCAGTTTGCGGCTCAGCCGCTCGATCAGCGCCCAGGAGTACCAGGCCGGCTTCGCACTGATCGTGGTCAGTGTCTCGGCGAGCAGTGGGTCGGCCGGCCACGGCGCGTCCGGAACGCTCACCACCCGGTTCTTCCGGGTCGACTCGCCCGGTTCGGTGACCCGCACGTTGCCGGCCAGGGCGAGGTCACTGAGCAGTGCGCCGGCCACCAGCAGGTCGGTGTAGCGGGCCTGACGCTTGCCGGTCTCGTCGTCGGTGGCCAGCAGCAGAACGTCCTCGGCCAGCAGCATGGTGCCTCCTTCGGCTCCCGCGGTCGGGTTCAATGGGACGATCATGCCCGGTGCCGCAACGCGGCGCCCGGTTTCCGCGTGGGTGCGGAGTATGACGCTGGTACAGGAGGCGCCGGTGACCGTGGGTCGGTTCGAGGACTACGTGGCCGCCCGATCGGTGGCGCTGCAGCGTTTCGCGTACCTGATCACCCGCAACTCCGAGGACGCCCGCGACCTGGTGCAGGACGCCCTGCTCGGCCTGTACCCGCGCTGGCAGCGGGTCAGTGACGGCGGCAACGTGGACGCCTACGTCAAGCGCAGCATCGTCAACGCCGGCATCAGCCGCTGGCGGCGGACCGGGCGCGAGCACGCCAGCGACGACCTGCACGCGGTCACCGCCGACCACGCCGGCAGCGTGACGGACGCCGAGCTGGCCTGGCAGCTGTGCGAGAGCCTGCCGCCCCTGCAGCGGGCGGCGGTCGCGCTGCGTTTCTACGACGACCTGGAGTACGCCGAGATCGCCGCAATCCTCGGCTGCGCCGAGGCCACCGCCCGCTCGCATGTGCATCGGGCGCTGACCCGGCTGCGCACCCGACTGATCGAGGACGACACCGATGACTGACCCGACCCCGCCCACCGGACCCGCCGACGACCGGGACGACCGGGCCGCGCGGGCGTTTCGGGACGCGCTGCGGCAGCACGCAGAGGAACCCGAGTTCACGCCCCTGGAGTCGCCGACGGCCGGACGCCGACGGGCGGGGTTGCCGCGCTGGGTCCCCGTCGCGGCCGCGGTGGTCCTGGTCGCTGCGGTCGCGATACCGCTGGTCATCGGCCAGTTCCGCGGCTCGGAGCGGTCCAGGGTTCCGGCGGCGGCGCCGGCCGAGCGGGCGCCCGCGGACTCCGCCACCGCGCAGTCCCGGCCGACCACGCCGGCCCGCTCGGGCTGGCGCTGGGAGTCCTACCGGGTGCTCAGCTACCAGGTCCCGGACTACTGGGGTTACGGCTACGCGCCACGGGTCGACTGGTGCGCGGGACGGACCGATCGCCACCCGGGTCCGTTCGTGGACCTCGCTCCGGAGCGGCGGGTGGTCGCGGCGATCGCCTGTCCGCGGGAGCTGCCCGTCGAGCAACTGCAGACGTTCGTCTCGGTGCGCCCGGTGGACGCCACCGATCGCGGGTGGGAGCTGCCGGTGGGGTGGGCCGTGCTCAGCAGGGAACTGGCCGGCTATCTGGTGGAGGTCGTCCACACCGACGCCCTGGCCACCGTCGCCGACCAGATCATCGCCTCGGTCCGCCCGCTGGCCGACGTCGACCCGAACGGTTGCCCAGCCCGGAGTGCCCTGGAGGTCGACCCGGCGGGTGTGGCCGCCGACCCGGGGCCCGAGCGGGTCTCGCTGTGCCAGTACGACCTGGGCACGTCACCCGCACAGCTGCTCGCCTCGAAACCGCTCGACCCCGAGGAGGGCCGCGCGGTGACCGCGGCGTTGGCCAAGGCCCCCCGGGGCTCCGGACCCGACGACGCCTCGTGCACCAGCCCGGGGGACACCGGGGTGCTGGTCCGGCAGTGGCGTGGGCCGGACGCCGCCGAGGTGGCGGTGCGCTACTCGGGTTGCCGCGGCAACGGAATCGTCGACCGGGCCACGTCGCGCACGCTCACCCGCGACGCCTGCCAGGCCGTCCTGCAGCCGCCGCTGGTGTTCACCACCGGGCACGGACGGGCCGGCGCGCTCTGCGCCCCGCCGGCCCGGCCCGCGGGGCCGAGCGCGACCCCCACGCCGTCCCCGAGCCGCAGCTGACTGCTCCGGGTCCTCAGAGCACGCCGCGATCGACCAGCCAGGCCCGGGTGTCGTCATCGTCCACCCACAGGTGGGCCTGCCAGCCGGCGGCCAGCGCGCCGTCGACGTTCTCGGGACGGTCGTCGACGAACGCGATCTCGGACGGCGCCACGCCCAGGTCGGCGGCGGCGTGGTCGTAGATCTCCCGCCGCGGCTTCGCCGCCCCGATCAGCGCCGACACGTAGACGCGGTCGAAGTGCCGCCGCCACGGCGCCGCCTCGATGGCGGCGCCGAGGACCCGGGGCGCGTTGGAGAGCAGGCCGGTGAGCCGTCCGGACGCCCGGGTGTCGGCGATCAACTGCTCGGCCGAGGGACGGATCCGGGTCCAGATCGTGGCGTCGGTGGTGGCCAGCAGTTCCACGTGCTCGGCCGAGACCGGCAGTCCGAGCCGGGTCAGCAGCGGGCCCCAGTAGGCCTCGTCGGGGCCGCCCTCGTCGTAGCCCCGGCGGCCTTCCCAGTAGCCGGCCGCGAAGTCCTCGGTGGCGACGCCGAGCAGGCCGGCCGGATGGGAGTGGATGTCGGGCGGCGAGGCGAGCACCTGGCCCAGGTCGAAGACGACGGCGCGGATCATCCGGCAATCATGGCGGTGGTGCGATCGCCGGTCGAGTTCGTCGGGACGGCGAGCCCGTTCCTTGGTCCGGCGTCCGCCCAGTCATCCGGCATCCGCCCCCGTCAGGCGGGGCAGCTCAGAGGACGAGCACGGCGCGATGCTCGGGGGAGGTGTCCGCCCACGCGGTGGCGATGTCGTCCAACGGATACCCGACGGCGTCGACCCGGACCGCCCCGGAGGCGAGCAGTTTCGCGTAGCTCGCCACGGCCCGCGCCAGCACGTCGTGCGCGACCGAGCCGGCGCCGCTGCCGCGCAGGGTCACCGACCGGCTGCGCAGCACCGCGGCCGGCACCGCCGCCGTTGCACCGGCCGCCGCCCCGATCTCCACGTAGCTGACCGGATGGGCGACGGTGGCGAGCCCGCGGGTGCCCAGCGCGGTCAGGGCCACCTCGGCGACCGGTCCCCAGAGGAAGTCCAGCACCAGGTCGGGCTGGTGTTCGGCGACCGCGTCGCCGAGTTCGTCGGCGTCCAGGGTGACGGTGGCGCAGCCGCCCAGCTCCGCGGTCCGGGCCAGGGCGTCCGGGTTGCGGCCGGCGGCGAGCACCCGTCCCACCCCCAGCGCCCGGCAGTTCTGGACGGCGAGCCGCCCGGCGCTGCCGGTCGCGCCGAGCACCAGCACCGAGGCCTGCTCGGGTGCGGCCAGGTGGCTGGTGAGCGGCAGCCAGGACGCCATGCCGGGGTTCATCCCGGCGGCCAGGGCGACCGGGTCGGCGTCGTCGGGCACCGGCAGGGTGAGCCGGACGGCGGCCCGCTCGGCGAACGTGCCGTACGGGTCGGCGGTGAAGCCGGTGTAGCACAGGCTGCCGTCGGAGCGGCGGGCCACCCCGTCGACGCCGGGGATCTTCGGCCAGCTGTCGGTGGAGCCGTAGTGGCGTCCGGAGACCAGGCCCCGGACCACCGGGTGGATGCCGGCCGCGACGACCTCGACGAGCTCGACGCGCGCGACCAGTTCGGGTTCGGCGAACGTCCCGGCGACCGGGGTGGCGCCGGGACCGGTGACGACTGCTGCACGCCTGACAACCTCCATTGAACGATGTTAAATGATGACCGCAGTATCACTTAACATTGTTCAATGATCAAGGCGGGTGGCGTCGGACGCGGGTTGACCCGCGAGCAGATCGTGGCGGCGGCGTTCCAGGTGCTCGACGAGCACGGCCTGGACGGGCTGACCATGCGCAGGGTGGCGGGGCGGCTCGGCGTCCAGGCGGCCGCGCTGTACTGGCACGTCTCGGACAAGGCCGACCTGCTCGACGAGATGGGCACCAGCATGTGGCGCACGGCGACGGTGGCGCTGTTCGACGAGCCCGATCAGGACGTCGCACGAGGGCTGACCGCGGCCGCCCGGACGCTGCGCGCGACGATGCTGGCGCACCGTGACGGCGCCACCGTGTTCGCCGGCCGGCGGCTCACCGACATCGGCCTGATCCGGGTGCAGGAACGCCCGCTCGCGGCGCTGGTGGAGGCGGGGCGGAGTCTCGAAGACGTACTGGACACCTGGCAGATCGTGATGCACTTCACCATCGGGTGGACGGCGGAGGAGCAGGGCGTTCGCCAGGCGCGCGAGGCGGACCCCGACAGCTATGACCTGGCCGAGCGGGACGCCCGGCTGGATGCCGAGGCCCACCCACTCATGTCGCGGGCCGGCCGGCTGATGTTCTCCGACCCGGCGGCCCGCTTCGAGAGGGTGCTGGCCCGGCTGGTGGGTGCGCTCACCCAGCCGGGAGAGGCAGCCGGCCGGGCGTCGTGAGACTGCGTCCGATGCGACGGGCGTTCCGCCTCGTCCGGGTCGGCGGCCGGGGGATCGGACCCGATCTCACCAGCGCCGCGCGCACCCACACCCGGGTCAGCCGGCGGTCCGGCTGCGACGACCGACCCAGGGTCAGCCGGCCACGAGCGGGCGCGCCACCGTGAGCTGGCCGCGTGCGATGAGCCAGCGGATCGACTCGAGAATGGCGTCCTCGGGCTGATACCGCGGGCGGTAGCCCAACAGGGTCCGGGCCTTCTCGATCGTGAAGACGTGGCTGCGGTGGAGGTGGCCCCAGCTCTCCCGCGCGCGGTCGTCGGTGGTTGAGGCGCGGTACCGATCCCAGCTCACCGATTCGAGCGGCGACGCCTGCCCGAACCACCCCGAACCGATCTCGAGGTAGCCGCGCACGGTCAGGGCTGTCGCAGCCACCACGTTGAAGTCCTCGCCGGCGGCCGCATCGCGGTGTTCGACGGCGAGCTCGAACGCCTGGGCGACATCGTCGGCGTGCACATGGTGCAGGGTCTCGGCGCCGCTGCCCGGCACCTGCACGGGGGCTCCGGCCGAGAGCGCGCGCCACACCGCCGGGTCGGTGTTGCCCAGGGGACCGGTCGGGTGCCAGCCGGGGCCGACGATGTGGCCCGGATGGATCGATGTGGTGGCCAGGCCGCCCGCGCCGGTCTCGTCCTTCAGCATCCGGGCGATGGCGTCCTTCTGGATGCCGTAGTCGTCGAAGGGGGACCCGCCGAGGCGCTGCCCTCGGCGATCGGCAGCTTGCGGCTGGGCCCGTACCGCCAGATGGATCCGCAGTGGATCAGCTGGCCGACGCTGCCGCGCAGGGCGTCCACCAGCGCGCTCGCCGAGTCCAGGGTGAAGCAGACCAGGTCGACCACGACGTCGGGCTCCAGCGCGCGCACGGTGGCGCCGAAGCTGCCCTCGGCGTCCTGCCGTCGCCGGTCGGCGGCGACCTGACGCACCTGGCGCCACTCCGGGGCGTCCGCGTAGCCGGTGCCACCGCTTCGGCTGATGCTGCTCACCTCGTGTCCGGCCCGGACGAGCCGGGGGACGAGGAAGGTGCCGATGTGGCCGCTGCCGCCGATGACGACGATCTTCATGGTGTGTCTCCGATCAGTGAACGGACGCCCGGGCGCGTCCGTCACGCTCCCACCCAGCACCGTACGGCTCCGGACGGCGTGGCCGGGAGTCCCTGGCGGGTGCCCGGCCGCTCGCGGGGATGCCGGCCCGGCCGGCATCGGGGCTTGCGGCCGCCGGGTCTGACCGCTCGGCGTCCGGGGACAGCCGGCCGGCCGGACCCGGGTGCGATGATGGCCGCATGGCGACCTGGATCGGCGGCACCGACGAGCGTCCGGCGCGCTTCTTCTCCGGCCCGGACGCCTTCGACGCCTGGCTCGCCGAACACCACGACCGGGAGACCGAGCTGTGGATGGGGCTGTTCAAGAAGCACGTCGCCGACCGCGGACTCACCTGGGGCGACGCGGTGCCGGTGGCGCTGTGCTGGGGCTGGATCGATTCGCTGATGCACCGGCTCGACGACGACACCGTCCGGCAGCGCTGGACGCCCCGCAAGCCCGGCAGCAACTGGAGCACGGTCAACATCGCCCTGGTCGAACAGCTCGTCGCGGAGGGCAGGATGCGTCCGCCGGGCCTCGCCGCGTTCGAGCGCCGGCGCCGCGATCAGGTCGGCTACAGCTACGAGCGGGACGGCGAGCTCGCCCTGCCGGACGCCTACGACGCGCTGCTGCGAGCCGATCCGGACGCCGTCGCGTTCTTCTACGGACGGGCGACGGCGTCCTATCGGCGCGTCTGCGTGGCCTGGGTAATGCAGGCGAAGACCGAAGCCACGCGGCAGAAACGGCTGGCGGCGCTGATCGCCGACTCGGCCGCCGGGCGGCTGATCAGGCCGCAGCGGTATGGCGAGCCGCCGAGGTGGGCGCGGCGGGACTGATACCGCCCGGGCGGCGGTAGAAGTACCGATTCTTGGCCGGCGCACCGGTGGCTAGGGTGACCGGGAATCCCGGAAGGAGCCACCGTGTACGGATTCCTGCCCCGTCTCGCGGCACCCGCCGCACCCACCGACGACCTCGCATCGCTCGCGCTCACCAGCCGGCTGCTCGCCCCCGTCGCGTCGGTCGCGCCGGAGCCACCCACCCTCGGCCTGTCGCACCCGCGGCTGGACTCGGCGGAACTCTTCGAGGCCCTCTCGCAGCCCGCCGCCGACCTGGTGGCCAACGGACGGATCGCGAAGGTGCTGGTCGACCGGCGTGATCCGGTGCAGCCGCGGGTCGCCTTCGTCAACGGCAACTTCGTCCGCAACGGGACGACCCCGGACGCCGCCAGGTACCACTACTTCTTCGGACGCGAGGTGTTCCAGATCCCCGAGGGACTGGACGAGTTCAACCGGGTCACCTACTTCACCCCCGGCCCCAAGCGCTACATCGCCGGCGTGGTGCACAGCTACACGCTGGCCGGACGCCCACCGGTGATCGGCATCCAGTTCTATCCGCAGGACGTCGTCGCCGAGGAGGACCTGCGGGACGCGGTGCTGCTGATCGCGGAACAGATCGCGCTGCCCGGCATGGCGCTGGCCTTCGTCCAGGCCGGCACCCAGCAGACCACGGCGCGGGTGGCGTCCGACCTGGCAGCCGCGGGCATCGAGGTGCTCACCCTGGACGACATCCTCGGCTCGGTGACCTACATCCCGCTCAACCAGGGCGAGGCGTGGGGCTGGCTGCGGATCTTCCCCGCCGACCCCGACGAGTTGCGGCCCACCGACGTCGTGGTGCTCGACCAGCTGCCGCTGGATCTGTCGGTGGTGGCCGGGGTGCTGACCTGTGCCGTCCAGGACACGAACTCCCACGTCAACCTGAAGTCGAAGGAGCGCAACACGCCCAACGCGGTGCTCCGCGACGCCGGACCGGAGCACCCCAGGCTGGCCCCGTTCGCCGACACCCCGGTGCACTACGTCGTCCGCGGCGACGACTTCGTGATCGAGCCGACCACCGCCGACGTGGTGGCGGCCAAGCTGGCCGAGCGGCTGGACCGGCCGGTGGTCGAGTTGGGCTGGGAGCCGGAGACCGAGTTGCGCAGCTACGACGAGCTGGCCGCCGGCAGCGCGGGCGAGGCGTTGGGCCACGCCCGGCGCTACGGGTCCAAGGCGGCGAACCTCGGCTTCCTGGCCCACCGCCAGGTGCTCGGACGCGCGGACCGGCCCGGGACGCCGAGCGCCCGGCTCGGCTACGACCTGACCCCGACGGGTTTCGCGGTGCCGTTCCAGTGGTACGCCGACCTGGTGGCCCATCCGGCCAACGGGTGCCTGCGGGACGCGATCGACGAACTGGTCAGCCGCGAGGCGGCCGGCGACCTCGCGCCGCGGGAGCTGCGTGACCTGGTGGCCACCGTGCAGGACGCCTTCCTGGCCGCCGAGTTCCCACCCGGACAGCTGGAGGCGATCCGCGGCCGGGTCACCGCCCTCGACGTGAAGAAGCTGAAGGTGCGCTCGTCGGCCAACGCCGAGGACATCCCCGGCTTCGACGGTGCCGGGCTGCACGACAGCTTCTCGGTGAAGACCAAGATCGCCGACCTGCCCGGCCAGGTGTGTGTCGTCCGCGACGAACAGGACGACGACGGCGCCGAGACCAAACGGACGGTCGACCCGCGGGCGCTCGGCTGCGCGGTCAAGGGCGTCTACGCGAGCCTGTGGAACAAGCGGGCGGTGGAGGAGCGCTCCTTCGCCAGGATCGACCAGGCGAGCGTCGCGATGGGCCTGGCCGTGGTGCCCGCCTACGACAGCGAATCGGACGTGGTCGCGAACGCCGTCGTGGTCACCCGGGTGCTCAACACCGACGCCGTCTACGGCTATTCGCTGTCGATCCAACGCGACAACAACCTGGTCACCAATCCCGACCCGGGTACCCACAGCGAGTTGACCATCGCCGCCTTCCTCACCGATGCCGAGCCGATCAGCTTCACGGTGACCCGGTTCGCCAAGCCGAAGGCGTCCGAGCCGGCGCTGACCGCCCCGGTGTTGTCGAACGAGCAGCTGACCGCCCTGGTCGACCTGGTGCGAACGGTCGAGCGGGCCTACTGCCGGGCCAAGCCCGGCTACTATCCGGGCCCGTGCTCCCAGGTCACCTCGGACAACACCAAGCCCCGTTCGCTTGATCTGGAGGTCAAGATCCTGGCCGACGGGCGCTTCGTGGTGAAGCAGGTGCGGGAGTTCGGCGGCCGGTAGCAGCCGCCAGCGCGCGTCCGGCGTGAACCGGAAAGGAACCGTCCCCTGAACTGGAAGGGGACGGTTCCTTTCCGGTTCACGGTCGCTACAGCCCGAGCAGTTCGATCGCGGCCATGGCGGCGTTGTGGCCCCCCACGCCGCTGACCCCGCCGCCGCGCCGGGCACCCGCCCCGCAGAGCAGGATGCCCTGGTGGCCGGAGTCCACGCCCCAGCGTCGGGCGGGGGAGTCGAGAAGATCGTCGGCGTCAGCCCACGGCCAGGACAGCGGACCGTGGAAGATGTTCCCGCCCGGCATCGCCAGGGCGTCCTCGATGTCGCGGGTGGTCTTCACCTCGAGGCAGAGCTCGCCGTTGCCATCGCGCGCCAGCAGCGGCTCGACCGGTTCGGCCAGCACCGATTCCAGGGTCGTCAGCACGGCGGTGCGCAGCAAGCCGCGCAGCTCGTCGTTGCCGTACCGGTCGACCAGCCGATCGGGCAGGTGCAGGCCGAACAGGGTCAGGGTCTGCCAGCCCTTGGCCTGCAATTCCGGGCCGAGAATGCTCGGGTCGGCAAGGGAATGGCAGTAGATCTCAGCCGGCAGCGGATCGGGAATCCGACCGGCCCCGGCGGCCGCGAACGCCGCCTCGAGCTGGGTCAGCGACTCGTTGATGTGGAAGGTGCCGCCGAACGCCGCCTCCGACGGCAGCTCCTGACGCAGCCGGGGCAGCCGGGTGAGCAGCATGTTGACCTTCACCTGGGCTCCCTCGACCCGCTCCGGGGTCTCGCCGAGCAGCCGTGACAGCACGGACGGCGCCGCGCCGCAGAGCACCAGATCGGCCGTCAGCCGATGCTCGTCGTCGCCCTGGCGCCAGGTGAGCTCGCCGTCCGGGGTCAGGCCGGTCACCTCGGCGCCGGTGATGATCCTGGCGCCGGCCGCGCGGGCCGTCCCCTCCAGGCTGGTGCTGACCACGCCCATGCCGCCGATCGGGACGTCCCAGTCGCCGGTGCCGCCGCCGATCACGTGATAGAGGAAGCAGCGGTTCTGCTCCAGCGAGGCGTCGCTCGTCGACGCGTAGGTGCCGATCAGGCCGTCGGTGGCGATCACGCCGCGGACCAGGTCGTCGGCGACGGAACCCTCGATCAGCTCGGCGATCGGCCGCTCGATCAGGGCCGCCCAGTCGGCTCCGACGAGCTCTTTCGCCTGTGCCTGGGTGGGTAGCGGGTCGGTCAGGGTGGGGAACAGGGCACGGGCGGCGACCCCCGTCCGGTCATAGACCGAGGCGAAGCCGTCGACGTCGGCGGCCGCGCCGATCGAGGCGAACGAGGCGCGAGTGGCGTCCGGGTCGCCGTTGTCGATCAGCAGCCCGCGGTCGGTGCCCGGCACCGGGGTGTAGGACGAGTACCGACGCCGCGCCAGCCGCAGCGGAATGCCCAGATCGTCGATCACCCGGCGGGGCATCAGGCTGACCAGGTAGGCGTAGCGGGAGAGCCGGGCGTCGACGCCCGGGAACGCCGGTGCCGACAGCGCCGCGCCACCCACCGTCTCCAGCCGCTCCAGCACGGTGACGGACGCGCCGGCGCGGGCCAGGTAGGCCGCGGCGGTGAGGGCATTGTGACCGCCGCCGATGATCGCGATCGTCTTCTGCATCGATGCCTCGTCTCCTGATTCGATGGTCGGCGGTGTCCCGGTCGGCTCGCCACGAGCGGCAATCGCGGGACGCCCACGACTGCCGGACGCCGCTGCCCGGCAGCGGGCCGCCGAACGGACGGTACTCGACGGCGCGAGGGCCGTCATGATCCCCGATCCTCCCATCGTTCGCCCGCCAGTGACCTGGGGCCGCGGGCGCCGGGTTCTGTCGGGGCGGGCTGGCAGAGTTGTTCGCCAGGAGGTGGTTGCCGTGCAACCCAAGGAAGTGCTGCTGCGTTATCTCGAGACCGGCCGCGAGGCGATGCTGTGGAAGCTGGAGGGTCTGAGCGAGTACGACCTGCGCCGGCCCATGACCCCCACCGGGACCAACCTGCTCGGCCTGGTGAAACACCTGGCCAGCGTGGAATTGGGCTATCTCGGCGAGGTGATGGGGCGGCCGTCCGGCATCCCGTTGCCCTGGTACGACGACGAGGAGAACCAGCCGCCGAACGCCGACATGTTCGCCACCGCCGACGAGACCAGCGAGGCGATCGTCGAGCTCTACCGGGCGGCCGGCCGGCACACCGCCGAGACGGTGGCGGCGCTCGAGCTGGACGCCCCGGGCAGGGTGCCCTGGTGGGGCGACCGGGGCGACGTCACGCTGCTCCAGATCCTCGTGCACATGATCGCCGAGACCCACCGGCACGCCGGGCACGCCGACATCGTCCGCGAGTACCTGGACGGGGTGGCGGGCATGCGTTCCGGCGTCGACAACCTGGCCGACCTGGACGCCGACGGCTGGGCCGGCCAGCACCGGCGGCTGCAGGCGATCGCCGAGGGCTTCCGGACCGAACGGGCCTCGGCCGAAGCCGCGGCTCAGGAGCTGCCGGACGCCCCCTGATCGGTGTCGGCCTCCGGGGTTCCCGACGCCTGGCTCGTCGCGGCCGAGGTCGCCGGCGCCGCGGAGTCGGTCGCATCGGCGTCCGGACGGTCGGCCGCGGACGTCGGGGTCGCCGTCCGCCGGCGGTACCTGCGCAGCAGGGGCCACGCGATCGCGGCGCCGATCAGGGCGAACGGCAGGACGCCGCCGAGCACGGTCAGCAGCACGGCGATCGAGTTCTGCAGCGCCTCCCAGCCCCGGATCAGCCCGGTCAGGAACGGGTTCTGCGGGTCGGCCTGACCCGGCCGGAGCAGGGTGACCGTGACCGGCGCCCGCTCGACCTGGTTCTTCAGCGCCTTCTGCCGGGCCAGCAGCGACTCCAGCTCCGACTGCCGGTTGGTCAGCTCCTCCTCGACCCGGGCGATCTCGGTGATCGAGCCGGCCTTGTCCATCAGCGCCCGGACGCGGCTGATCGAGTCCCGCAGGGTGCGGATCCGGGCCTCCACGTCGACCACCTGCTCGGTGACGTCGCGGGCGGTCACCGAGCGGGTGACCAGTTCGCCGAGCTTCGCCGCCTCGGCCATGAAGCGTTCCATGGACGCCGCCGGCACGCTGAACACGATCCGCGAGGTGGCCTCGGTCGATCCCAGTCGCCAGTCGACTCCAACGGTGAGCAGGCCGTCCATGCTCTCGGCGACAAGGCGCAGGTAGTCGGCAGCCTGGTGATCATCACCAGCGCAGCGACAGGGCGCCGGTGCCGGACTGATCAGCGTTGTCGATCGGCCCAGCCTCGAGGCCGCCGTCGCCGCGAAACCGCGCCGTCAGCCGCGCAGCCGACATCCGGGTGCCGCCGTCGGCAGGGCACCGCCGACGGAAGGACTGGAACTGGGTGCAACCGGCCAGTCCGACCACTCCGGAGAGCAGCACGGCCGGCAACCACAGACGGAATCGAGAGGAACTCATCCCCGCTGATCACGCCGAGCCGGATCGACGCGTTGCAGCCCGGACCGGCGGATTTCGGGCGAGCATCGTCACCCACCGCTGGGCGCACGCCCGAGCACCGGGTGCACACCTGCCGGCCGAATCGACGGCGCCTGCGCCGGGTCCGCCCACCCGCAGGACCTCGTCCGGACCCTCCAGTTGCTGGTATTCGCGGGGGCCGACGCCATGGAAGCGGCTGAAGGCGCGGCTGAAGTTCGACACCATCGAGTACCCCACCCGGGCGGCGACCCCGCTGGTCGCCATCCCGCTCTGCAGCAGCTGCCGGGCGAGGCGCATCCGGGCCGCCTGGCGCCAGCTCGCCACGCTCATGCCGGTCTCGCGGCGGAAGACCTCATGGGACTCGGCGGGCACCTCCCGGGTACCGCTTCCCGCAGTCGTGCCGAGCGTGCCCAGCAGGCCGGCCGCCACGGTCCTGGCCCGTTCGTCCGACGGCATCGGCACGCTGCGGGCCTGTTCGACCGCCTCCCGCGCGGTGAACGCGTCGATGACGTGGGCGTGGAAGGCCCGTTCCCGCCGCGGGACCCGTCCGTGGTGTTCGGCGGGCTTCAGCAGGCTGTTGGTGCTGACCGACGCCCACAGCAGCCAGTCGTGCCAGGCGGGCGAGAAGCTCGCGCGTCGCGGCCGGTTCAGCTGGACGCAGTCCGTGCACAGGATGCTCAACGGCGTCGACGACCCCGGCGCCGCCTCGACGCTGGTGCCGGCGGGCAGCCAGACGACGTCCCCGACGCGTCCCGTCCACAGCCGCTCGGCGAACCGGGCGCGCAGCTCCCCCGAGCGGACCCAGAGCATCACGTTGTGCTGGAGCGGTTCGCCGGCGGCCCCGGGGCCGCCCGGGTCCGCGGCCGCCGGTGGCTCCTCGCGTCCGTCGGCGCCCTCCGCCGCCTGCGCCGTGAAGTCGCGCGGCGTCATGCCGTAGTGCGTGCGGAACGCGCCCGAGAAGCCCCACCGGGAGGCGAAGCCGACCTCGACGGCCGCTCGTCCGACACTCCAGCCGGCCGTCAGGTGCTCGGCCGCCGCGGCCAGCCGCGCCCGCTGCCGCCACTGGGCGAAGCTGCAGCCGGTCTGGCCGAGGAAGGCGCGCCGCAGCGTGCTGGGACTGCAGCCCGCCCACGCGGCCCACTCCTCCAGACCGCGGTCGGAGGCGGGCCGGCGTCGCAGTTCGAGGGCCACCCGCAGTGCCGGTCCGGAGTGCGGCAGGGGCGGGTGGTCGGAGGCGCTGCCGACCGGACCGCTCCGGATGCCCAGGTCGGGCGGGACCGGTTCCGCCGCCGCGAACGCCGGCACGTCGTCCCATGCCCAACGGCTGTAGCGCTCGATCAGGTGGGTCCGGTGGCGCTCGGTGATCGGCAGCGGCGCGACCTGCTGCGCGTCGCCGCCGAGTGGGTGCACGGCCGACCAGACCGGAAGGGTGAGCGTGCCCGGCTCGGTCCAGACGTCGTGCTCGGTGCCCGGCGGCACGCAGATCCCTGAGCCGGCATCGACCCGGTACTCGCGGCCGTCCTCGACCCGCAGGTGGGCGGTGCCGGTGCCGACCCAGAGGGTCAGGTAGTCGTCCAGTTCCCCGGGCTCGCTCTTGCGGGTGCGCGGAAGCGGCGGCGGAACGCTGACCAGCATGGACCTGTGACCTCGGCTCGCTCGGTGACAACCAGCTGACCGTTCAGTTGCCATCCCTTAGGTAAGCCTAACCTTAGGATGTCGGTGCCCGGACGGCGTCCGGACGCCGGTCCGCCTCGCGCGACCGGCCCTTCCAACGGCTGAAATGAGGACGTCCATGACGATCGCGATGGCGCGACGACGCTGGTTCGCGGCACTGGCGGCGGTTGCCGCGCTGAGTGTGCTGGCCGGCTGCGTCTCCGCGGGCGCCGCACCGTCGAGCGCTCCGGCCGCCTCGTCCGCCGCTCCGGCCAGCGGCCTGCTGCCGGCGGGGGAGGGCACGACCAGCTACCCGTTGACCCTGGAGTCGCCGTGGGGGAAGACGGTGCTGGAGAAGCGCCCCGAGCGGATCGCGATCGCGACCAGCGCCAACGACCTCGACAACACCCTGGTGCTCGGCGTGACCCCGGTCTGGGCCGACGACTGGCAGGCGTCCTACGAGTGGACCACGGCGGCCGGCTCGAAGAAGATCGAGCATCGCGGCGAGGTCACCGACACCATCCCCGTCGAGGACATCGCGGCGAGCGAGCCCGACCTGATCATCGCCGTGCAGACCGACGCCGGCATCCTCGAGGACGCCTACAGCAAGCTGACCGCGGTCGCCCCGGTGCTCACCGTCCAGAAGCCGAGCTGGGACATCACCTGGCAGGAGACCGTCCGGCTGATCGGCGCGACGCTCGATCTGACGCAGCGGGCCGAACAGGTCATCGCCGACGTCGACGCGAAGGTCGTCGCGGCCGCCCAGGCCAACCCGGCGTTCCGGGGCACGTCGCTGTCGTTCGTGTTGTGGCTGCAGGGCAACGAGAAGCTGACCTACCGCTCGTTCCAGGGCTCGTCCACCTCCGAACTGCTCACCGAGCTGGGTTTCGCCGAGGCCCCGTCGGCGGCGAGGTTCAGCCGCGACAACCTGCTGCTCAGCGCCGAGAACTACGGGCTGATCGACGCCGACATGGTGCTGATCGCGTCGCCGAAGGCGCAATTCGACAAGCTGCTGAAGACGTCCACGTTCGCGGCCGTCCCGGCCATCGCGCAGAAGCGGTACGCACTGATCGACCTCAGCGTCGAGAAGGAGCTCGGCTGGGCGGTGAGCTGGCCCTCGGCGCTGAGCGTGCCGTGGTTCCTCGGCAAGATCGTGCCGCCGCTGGCCGACGCGCTCGGTTAGCCGGCCGCCCGGTCCCCGCACTCCGGTCACAGTGCCGCCTCGAGCACAACCGGCTCGTCCGCCGGCGTCCGCCCCGGGAGGGTGGGACGCCGGCGCACCGGCGTCCGCCCTGGCCGGACGGTTCCGGCCCGGACGGCGCTCGCTCGGACGGCGCATGCTCGGACTGGCGGTGATCCTGGTGGCCCTCGCCGGCGCGGCGATGCTGAGCCTGGCCTTCGGGTCCAATCCGCTGTCGATCGGTGAGGTGTGGCACGGATTCTGGGCCCGCGACGGTTCCAACGCCGCCGCCATCGTCTGGGGCCTGCGCGGCCCCCGGACGGTGGTCGGCATCATCGTCGGCGCGGCCTTCGGGGTGGCCGGGGCCCTGATCCAGGCCCTGACCCGCAACCCGCTGGCCGATCCCGGGATCCTGGGCGTCAACGCGGGGGCCGGCTTCGCCGTCACCGTGGGCGTCGGCGTCCTCGGCCTGACCGGTGTCACCGGCTACGTCTGGTTCGCCTTCCTGGGTGCCGCCGCCGCGACCCTGCTGGTGTACCTGATCGGCTCGGCGGGCCGCGGCTCGGTCACCCCGGAGGCGCTCGTGCTGGCCGGGGTCGCGCTCGGCGCGGTGCTCACCGGGTTCTCCACCATGCTGGAACTGCTCGATCCCGAGGTGTTCCTGGCGGTGCGCAACTGGGGCCTCGGAGCCATCGACCGCACCGAGCTGGGCGAGACGCTGAGCGTCGCGCCCTTCTTGGCGGTGGGCCTGCTGCTCGCCGTGACGCTCGCCGGTTCGCTCAACTCGCTGGCGCTCGGCGACGACCTCGCGGCGTCGCTGGGCACCCGGGTGCTGCGCACCAGGATCCTCGGCATCGTCGCGATCACGCTGCTCGCCGGCACCGGCACCGCGTTGACCGGAGGGCTCGCCTTCGTCGGGCTGATGGTGCCGCACATCGTCCGCTGGTTCACCGGGCCGGACCAGCGGTGGATCATCGCCTATTCGGCGCCCGCGGCGTCCGCACTGGTGCTGCTCTCCGACGTCGTCGGACGGGTCGCCGGCCGGCCCGGCGAGATCGAGGCGGGGATCGTCACCGCCGTGATCGGGGCACCGGTGCTGATCGCCCTGGTGCGGCGACGGAAGGCGAGCGGACTGTGACCGCCGAGGACGCCGTCGCGACCGGCCGCACGCCGGCGCTGCCCGTCGACTTCGGACGGGCGATGCGGGCGATCCGCCTCGGCCGGCTCTCCGCGAACCTCCCGGTGCGGGTGCTGACCGTCTCGCTGGCGCTGCTCGCCCTGGCCGCGGTGGCCGGCATCGTCGCGATCACGATCGGCAAGTACCCGATCGGCCTGGGGCAGGTCTACGACGTCCTCGCCGGTGGCGGGACGAGCTTCCGGCGCACCGTGGTGCTGGAGTGGCGGCTCCCGCTGGCTGTGGCGGCCGTCGTGTTCGGCGCGGTGCTGGGCATCGGCGGCGCGACCTTCCAGTCACTGACCCGCAACCCGCTGGGCTCCCCGGACGTCATCGGCTTCGACGCGGGCGCCTACACCGCGGTGGTCGTGATGATCCTGCTGGTGGGCTCGTCGGGCCGGTGGACGCTGGCCGGCGCGTCCCTCGTCGGCGGCCTGCTGACCGCGTTCGTGGTGTTCGCGCTCGCCTACCGGCGGGGCATCCAGGGATTCCGGCTGATCATCGTCGGCATCGGCGTGTCCGCCCTGCTCGGGTCGGTCAACGCCTACCTGATCACCCGTGCCGACATCGTCGACGCGATGACGGTCGGCTTCTGGGGCGCCGGCGGCCTGGGCCACCTGACCTGGCCGATCCTGACCCCGTCGCTGGTGCTCGCCGCGGCGATCGTCGTGGCCGCGGTGCTGCTGTCGCCCGCGCTGAAACGCCTCGAGCTGGGGGATGACCTCGCGGTGACCCTCGGCGCCCGGCTGCTCGCGGCGCGGCTGTCGCTGATGGTGGTCGGCGTGGCGACCGTCGCCCTGGTGACCGCGGCGGCCGGCCCGATCGGCTTCATCGCCCTGGTCGCGCCGCAGCTGGCCCGCCGGCTGACCCGGTCGTCCGGGGTCAGCCTGCTCGCCTCGGCCGCGATGGGTGCCGCCCTGCTGGCCTGCGCGCACCTGGTCAGCCTGGTCGTGGCCGAGGTCTACGCCCCGATCCCGGTCGGGTTGTACACCGTCTGCTTCGGCGGCGGCTACCTGATCTGGCTGCTGATCCGCGAGGCCCGCCGCCACGGAGTACTGCGGTGACGGCGACGAACCCCGGGATGCATCCCACCGGCCCGGACCGGTCCGCCCCGGACGCCGTGCCGGCGCGGGTCACGGTCGTCGACGCGACGATCGGCTACGACCGGGCGGTCGTCTCGCGGCACCTCTCCGTGCGGATCCCGGACGGCTCGTTCGTCGCGATCATCGGCCCGAACGGCTGCGGCAAGTCGACCCTGCTCCGCGCACTCGCCCGGGTGCTCACCCCGGACGCCGGGGCGGTGCTGCTCGACGGCAGGCTGATCGGCAGCTACCGGCCCAAGGAGGTCGCCCGGGTCCTGGGGCTGTTGCCGCAGACGTCCCTGGCGCCGGAGGGGATCCGGGTCGCCGACCTGGTCGCGCGGGGGCGGGCGCCGCACCAGGGCATGTTCGCTCAGTGGAGCCGCGCCGACGAGGACGCCGTGGCCGCCGCGCTCGCCGCCACCCGGTTGACCGAGCTCTCCGGTCGCCTGGTCGACGAGCTGTCCGGCGGGCAGCGGCAGCGGGTCTGGGTGGCGATGCTGCTGGCCCAGCAGACGCCGATCCTGCTGCTGGACGAGCCCACCACGTTCCTCGACATCGCGCACCAGTACGAGCTGCTGGAGCTGTTCCGGACCTTCCACGACGACGGCAAGACCGTCGTCGCCGTGCTCCACGACCTGAACCAGGCGGCCCGGTACGCCGACCACCTGATCGTCATGCGCGACGGGGACGTGGTCCACCACCGGCGCGCCCGCCGACGTCATCACCGCCGACCTGATCGCCGACGTCTTCGGCCTGCCGGCGCTGGTGCTGCCCGACCCGGTCACCGGCACGCCCACCGTCGTCCCGCTCGACCCGCGGGCGGCCGAGCCCGGCTGGGCCGCCGCGGGCGGCGCATCCACGACACCCACCGAACAGGAGAACCCCTGATGGCCCGAAACCGGACGTTCGCCGGACCCAACCGCACCGGCGAACTCGAGCTGCACTTCCACGAGAAGGTGGTCCGCCGCGACCTGAGGGTCGCCCGCGTCGAGGACCTGACCGAGCGCTACCGCCGGATCACGCTGACCGGGGACGTCCTGGCCGCGGGCTTCCCGTTCGCGCGGTTCGCGCCGCTCGACCACGTCCGGGCGTTCTTCCCGAACCCCGACACCGGCGAACTGGTCGCCTACCGGGAGGTCGCGGACGCCGAATGGGTACTCGACGGCGGTTCGGGCGATCCGATCCATCGCGACTACACCGTCCGCGCCTGGGACGCCGCGAGGCGGGAGCTGAGCCTGGAGTTCGTGCTGCACGAGCACGGCGTGGCCGGCCGGTGGGCGCGCCAGGCTGTCCCCGGCGACCCGCTGGTGGTCAACGGCCCCAGCGCGCACTGGTTCCTGCCCGAGAACTACCCGCACTACCTCGTCGCCGGCGACGAGACCGCGCTGCCGATGATCGCCCGGATCATCGAGGAGGCGCCGGCCGGGTGCCGGGTCACCGCGGTGGTGGAGGTGACCGACGCGCGCGACGAGCTGGCACTGAGCGGCGCCGCCGACCTCGACCTGCACTGGGTGCACCGGGCCACCGCGCCGACCGGCGCGGGGCACCTGAGCCCGCTCGAGACCGCGCTGCGCGGGCACACGCTGCCCGCGGACCTGGGCTCGCTGTTCGTCGTGATCGCCGGCGAGACCAACGCGCTGAGGCCGATCCGGCGGTACTTCCGCCACGAGATCGGGTTGCGCCGGAAGCAGCTGGTCGTCGACGGCTACTGGAAGCGCGGCGTGCCCGACTTCGACCACCACGACGTCGACTTCGACGAGGACTGACCCGCCGTCAGCCGTCCTCGGGTGAGCCGCGCAGTTCCAGGCCGATCTGCTCGGCGTCCACGACCGCCAGGGCATGGGTCAGCACCTCGGCGTCGAACACGCCGTCGTCGCGGGCGTCCAGCAGCGCCGCCCGCTGGGCCTCCAGCACGTCGAGCTCCAGCCGCTTCAGGCCCCGTCCGGAGACCCGGGCGCGCTCCTGCTCGGCGGTCTGCCGGAGCAGCTGCAGCAGCCGCTCCCGCTCGTCGGCGTCCCCTTGACGGTCCTCCTCGGTGACCGGACGGCTCAACCACCGCACGACCAGCGGCAGGGTCGCGCCCTGCAGCAGCAGCGAGCCGCCGGCCAGGACGAAGGCCACCAGCAGCAGCGTCGGGCGTCCCGGCGTGTCGGACGGCAGCGTCTGGGCCGCGGCCAGCGACACCGCGCCGCGCATCCCGGCCCAGACCAGCAGACCGCCCTCGCGCGGGCCGATCGGGTTGCTGACCAGGTAGTCGATGGTGGCGCGCTCCCGGCGCAGCCGGGTCAGCATCTGGGTGATCCGCTCGGCGCTCCAGGGGCGAGGCCGGCCCTTGTGCGCGGCCACGGCCTTCGCCGCCGTCCGGCGCGGGTCCGGGACGAAGGGTGGGTCGGGGGCGGCGTCCGGGTTCGCCAGGCGGCGCTCCAGGTAGTCCTGCCAGATCGCCATGCGTTCCTGCCGGCTCTGCCGTCGTTGGGTGCGCCGCGACACGCCGGCCACCAGCGCCGCGACGTAGACCGCCCGGATCAGCACCGACCCGAACCATCCGGCGGCGGCCACCCAGGCCACCGTGAGCATCGCGCCGTGGCCGTGATCGGCGTGCGTGATCAGCCCGTGCAGCTGCAGGCCCATGAGCAGGAAGATGCCGCTCTCCAGGACCAGTTCGACGGTCTTCCAGTTCTGCGAATCCGACAGCCGGGCCCGCGGCGACAACCACCGCGGGGCGCCGTAGCCGCTGACCAGTCCGGCCACCACCGCCGCCACCAGCCCGGACGCCCCGAGCTGCTCGGCGGGCACCGCGGCCAGGAACGGCGCGGCGTAGGAGATCACCGTGGACGGCGCCGGATCGGCCAGTTTGGAGCGCAGCCACAGGTGCAGCCAACCGACCACGAAGCCGATCAGGGCGGCGCCGGCGACCGCCCACAGGAAGTCCAGCACCACGCCGCCGAGGGCCAGGCCGCCTGCCGCGGCGGCCACCGCCGAGCGCAGCAGGACCAGGGCGCTGGCGTCGTTGAGCAGGCTCTCGCCCTCCAGCATGGTGAGCACCCGGTGCGGGACGCCGACCCGGCGGGCGATCGCGGTGGCGACGGCGTCCGTGGGGCTGACGATGGCGCCCAGCGCCACGCCCCAGGCCAGCGAGATGTCGAGGGTGACGCTGAAGAACCAGCCCAGCAGCAGGGCGCTGAGTACGACGAGCACCACCGAGAGACCGGTGATCGAACGGAATTCCCGGCGGAAGCTCATCGCCGGCATGGACGCCGCGGCCGAGAACAGCAGCGGCGGCAGCACCCCGATCAGCACCCATTCGGGATCGATCTCGAACTCGGGTACCCCGGGAAGGAACCCAACCGCCCCGCCGAAGACCACCAGCAGCAGCGGCGCGGCGATCCGGATCGGACCGCTCAATGCCGAGGCGCCCGCCATGCACAGCAGCGCGAGCGTGAACAGGATGACCACGTGTTCTGGGTGCACGGACTCAGCATGCCCGTCCCGGATGGTTGCCGCATTCAGTCATCCCGGCGGATGCCGGGATCTCAGGGCGGGGGTCACGGAGGCGGCTGCCGAGATCCCGGGTCTAGCTAGCCCGGGATGACGAAGACCAACGGCGTCCGTTGTCGCGTCCCGGCGGGATGACGGACGGCACCCGGCTCGACCGGCAGCCGGTGACCTCAGGCGGCCTCGGCCTGGGCGCGCAGGAAGCGGCCGAAGTGCGGCACGGTGAAGGCGATCCGGCCGCGTTCGCTGGCGTAGATCAGGCCCTTCTTGATCAGGGCGTCCCGGGCGGGGGAGAGCGACTGCGGCCTCCGGCCCAGGGTCTCGGCGACCAGCGCGGACGGCACGGCGCCGGCGTCGTCGGCGTCCGCGTCGGCCATGGCCCGCAGGTACTCCCGTTCGGCTGCCGTGGCCCGCTCCAGGCGCGAGCCGAAGAAGCCGACGGCGAGCTCGTGCTCGGCCTCCGGGGCCGCGACCGCGACGTCCTCGGCGGTGATCGGGGTGCTCGGCGCCAGGTCCCAGACCACCTTGCCGTAGGCCTGGACGAAGTACGGGTAGCCGCCGGTGACCCGGTACATGGCGTCCAGCGCCTCGGGGGTGAAGCCGGCGCCCTCGTCCGCGGCCGGCGCGGCCAGCGCGAGGTCGGCGGACTCGCGGTCGAGGCGGTCGATCCGGGCGTAGGAGAACAGTCGCTCCGAGTACGACTTGGACGCGCTCAGCACCGCCGGCAGGTGCGGCAGCCCGGCCCCGACCACGATCAGCGGCAGCCCCTGCTGGCCCAGCTCGTGGCAGGCGGCGCACAGCGCGGACACGTCGTCCGGTCCCAGGTCCTGCATCTCGTCGATGAACACCGCGACGCCCTTGCCCTGGTCGGCGGCCAGCCCGGCGACGTCGGTGAGCAGTTCGACCAGGTCGATCTCGATGTCGCCCGAGTCGGCGCGTCCGGTGATCGTCGGCGCGCTGATGCCCGAGTTCCAGCGGTCGTAGGCCTTGGTGTTGGCCGGCGCGGCCCGCTCGACGAACGCCTTCAGGGTGGACAGCACACCCGTGGCGTCCGGGTGGCCGAGCTCGCGGATCGCCATGTGCAGCGCCGCCCCCAGCGGGCGCCGCATGCCCTGCTCGGGCCTGGCCTCCAGCTTGCCGGTGCCCCAGCCGGCCCGGACCGCCAACGACCGGGTGGCGTTGAGCAGCACGGTCTTGCCGACGCCGCGCAACCCGACCAGCACGATCGACCGCTCGGGGCGCCCGCGGGAGACCCGCTCGATGACGAAGCGGAACGCCTCCAGCTGCGGGTCGCGTCCGGCCAGCTCGGGCGGACGCTGGCCGGCTCCGGGAGCGTACGGGTTTCTGATCGGGTCCACGATGCGACTGTATGGCGATCTCTAGCATCGGCCGCAGATTGCCCGAGAGTGTCGCAGATCCGGCGCCCGCCCAGCCGCGCCGCCCCCACACCCCGCGCTCGCCTAACTATTCACCGCTCGCTGAACTCAGCGAGCCCGAAACAGTTAGGCGAGCGGTTGGCCGGCGGAGAGCGACGGCGACCGGTCGGACGCCACCCGCGCCTTGGCCAGCAGGCCGCCGACGACCAACTGGACGGCGGGGGAGTGCTCGACCGCGCGCCGCACCATCACGTGCACCGAGCGGGTCGGCATCGGGTTCACCACGGTCACCGCGCGGACGTCGGGCGCGAGATCGATCGTGCACAGGCGCGGCATCACGGCGATCCCGATGCCCGCCGCGACGAAGGCGAGCGCGGTCGGATGATTGGCCGTCCGCACCGAGTAGGGCGGGGTGAACCCAGCCGACACCGCCGCCCGGTGCAGGTTGATCACGCACCACGACTCGTCCGAGTCGTGCGCGATCCAGCGCTCACCGGCCAGCTCCGCCAGTTCCACCTCGGCCCGGTCGGCGAAGCGATGCCCGGGCGGCAGCACCGCGACGTACGGCTCGTCCAGCAGGTGATGGGAGCGGAAGCCGGCCGGCGCGGCGAAGTCGCGGGCCTCGACCAGCACCTCCACGTCGGCGCGCTCGCGGTCGCCGGAGGGCAGGTCCTGCACCCGCAGGTCGAGTCGCAGCCGGGGGTGCTCGGCGAGCACCCGGCGGACGATGTCGGGGATCCAGGCCATCGCCGCGGAGGTGAAGTAGGCCATGCTGAGCGAGCCGGCCCGGCCCTCGCGCAGGTCGGCCACCCTGGCCTCCACCTCGGACAGTTCGCCGAACAGGACGTCGGCGGCCGAGGCCAGCTGCAGGCCGGCGTCGGTGGGTTCGACGCCGCGTCCGGCCTTGCCGAGCAGTACCAGACCGGTCTCGCGGGCCAGCGCCGCCACCTGTTGGCTGACCGCGGACGGCGTGTAGCCCAGGTGGGCGGCGGCGCCCTGGATCGATCCGGCGGCGACCACCGCGCGATAGACCCGGAGCCGTTGCAGATCCATCATGACCCCACTTTAAGCAACCGTCGCCGCTGAATCGATGCCGATCCGCCAGTTCCGCTTCACGGTTCGCTGAGCTGGCTCAACTGTCGCAACTCGGCAAGTTGCCGGCGGTAGTCGGCGGCGCCCGCCGACTCGGCGTCCACCCCGAGGGGCGCCCGCGGCAGATCACGGGTGCGGCGGTGGGTGCGCTCCAGCAGCCACATCACGGGCGCGAAGATCACCAACGCGAGTACGAATTCGATGCCGGCCATCGCGGCCTCCTCTCCCTCTTCGGCACCAGCGTCGCCCCGCCAAAGCGTTAGCACAAGCTCGGGTTACTTCATGATCGTTAAGACGAACTGATGTATATCGAGGGCCCCACGGCGGGGCCTGGTCGGCGTAGGCTCCGCTGGTGGGCAGTCGCGACGAGGGCCGGAGGCACCCGGACGACCCGCTGCGCGAGGTCGAGCAGTATCCGCGGGCCGGGGACGTCCGCGAGGTGTGGCCGCCGGCGCGCCGAGCCGCCTATCTGCAGGCGCTCGAGGAGCTCCAGGCGGCGGGCAGGCTGAGCCGGAAGGAGTTCGAGAAGACGATGATCGAGCGGGCCGACGCCGAGGCCGCCTACGGCGGGCGACGCCAGTCCCGTCGGCGCGACGACCACCGTTCCTTCCCGCGTCCGGGCCGCCCGGGCCCGACCTTCCCGCTCTACGGCGACGGAGCCGCGCCGGCGACGGACGCCGAGCCGCGGGAGGGCTGGCGCTGAACGGTTCCGCGCCCGGCCGACGTCCCGCCCCGCCGCCGCCTCGCGCCCGCCACCCCCGCTCCGGTCCCGCCACGGCGGCCGTCACCCCGGTCCGGTCCCGCGCACTACGCCCGGCCCCCCGCGTCCGCTCCGCCGCCGGCTGAGCCGAGGATCCTCGGCGCGGGGTATCGACCCGCGACGCCGCGGGGTGGAGGATGGGCACGCGGGCGAGGAGGCCCGTGGAGAGGAGCCGGACGCCGCTCGTGATCGATCACCCGCAGACCGCCGACGGCTCGCGTCGGGCTTTGACCTACGGTTACGTAACCGATAAGTTAGCTTGGCGTACGGAGAATTGCCCGGTTCGTGCGACCCGAAAGGATCCGACGTGTCCGACCCCGCTGTAGACGACTTCGTCCAACTCCTCAGCCCGGACGGCGAGCGCGTCCAGCACCCCGCCTTCAGCTTCGAC
>JBGALC010000020.1:0-53795 GCA_044224095.1 Micropruina sp.
CGGCACGGACGGCCGTCACCTCCTCACCGAGGTCGGCCAGCCAGCCGAGGACGCGGCGGCGGGGCACCCCGAGTCCCTCGGTGAACCAGTAGGCGAGGTTGTCGATCGTCGCCGGGCCATAGCCCGCGAGATAGCGGAGCAGCGCCCGGCGTCCGGCCTCGTCCACGTCCGGCGCGCCGGGCCAGCGCGGATCGTCACGCAGCCATCGGAAGGTGGCCCGGCCCCCGCGTCCGGGGCCGAAGCAGATGTCGCCCCACCAGTGCAGCGGCTTGTACAGGCAGTCCGAGCCGGCACCGGACGCAGCCGGGGCGGCCAGCCGGCGCACCGCGGGCACCCGTGCCAGGTGCGCGGCGATCTCGGCCCGGGTCAGCGGCCCGCCGGCGAGGGCGTCCCGGACGGCCTCGCGCAACGGCCCCCAGTCGTGGATCTGCAGGCCGCCCTGCTGCTGCCAGCGCCGCGTCTCCCAGATCCGGGTGGCGGTGCGCACCGCCAGCAGTTCGGCCGCGGCGGCATGGGTGAAGACGTACGATCCGCCCCGGAACGCGTAGCTGCGGACCACCTCGCCGGCGTCCAGCGCCCGCTGCAGCGCACCGGGCACCGGCCGGGCCCGACGCACGCACACCGCCAGCTCGGCCAGGTCGCCGGGCCAGCCGCGCATCGCGACCACGCGGCGCACCACGTCCACGACCGTCGCGCCGTCGGCAGGTGCCAGCGACTGCCGGCGCAGCCGCCAGGCGAGCGCCCGGTCGCCGTCGATCTGCACCGCGGACATCGGCGGACGCCGACCGGCTCAGTCCTCCAGCGTGGTCAGGTCGCCCTCGTCCTGACCCAGCGCCCGGGCCTTCAGCACGCGGCGCATGATCTTGCCCGAACGGGTCTTCGGCAGCTTGTCCGGGAAGTCGATGGCGTCCGGCTTGGCGATCGGCGACAGGTGGGACGCCACGTGCGCCCGCAGCTGCTCGGCCAGATCCTGGCTGCCCTGGACGCCGACCCGCAACGTGATGAAGGCGTGGATGGCCTGGCCCTTCACCTCGTGCGGCAGCCCGACCACCGCGGCCTCGGTGACGTCCGGGTGCGAGACCAGCGCCGACTCGACTTCTGCGGTGCCGAGCCGGTGGCCGGACACGTTGATCACGTCGTCGGTGCGGCCGATGATCCAGAAGTAGCCGTCGGCGTCGCGGCGGGCGGCGTCCCCGGCCAGGTACACCCCCGGGTACTTCGACCAGTAGGTGTTCACATACCGCTCGTCGTCGCCGTACAGCGTCCGGAACATTCCCGGCCACGGGTTCTTCAACACCAGGAAGCCCTCGTCGCCGTCCGGCACCTCCTCGCCCGCCTCGTTGAGGATGGCTGCGTCCTGGCCGAAGAACGGCTTGCCGCCCGACCCCGGCTTCTGCGGCTCGCCGGGCACCTGGGTGATCTGGAACATGCCGGTCTCGGTCTGCCACCAGGTGTCGATGACCGGGCAGCGCTCCTTGCCGATCACCCGGTGGAACCAGTGCCAGGCCTCGGGGTTGATCGGCTCGCCGACCGAGCCGAGCAGCCGCAGCGAGGACAGGTCGTGCCGGTTCGGCCACGCCTCGCCGAACCGCATCAGCGACCGGATCGCGGTGGGTGCGGTGTAGAACTGGGTGATCCCGTAGTACTCGACCAGCTGCCACCAGCGGCTCGGGTACGGGTAGGTCGGCCCGCCCTCGAACATGAACGTGGTCGCACCGGTGAGCAGCGGCCCGTAGACCAGGTAGGAGTGCCCGGTCACCCAGCCCGGGTCGGCGGTGCACCACCAGCGGTCCTCGGGGCGCATGTCGAAGGAGTACTTCAGCGTCGTGTAGATGCCCACCATGTAGCCGCCGTGGGTGTGCAGGATCGCCTTCGGCTTACCGGTCGAGCCGGAGGTGTACAGGATGTACAGCGGGTGCTCGGAGTCGAGCTTCTCGGTCGGGCAGGTGCCCTTGGCGATCGGCAGCGCCTGCAGATCGTGGTACCAGTGGTCGCGCAGCGGGTCCATGGTGACCTCGGAGCCGGTCCGCTTCACCACGATCACGTTCTCGACCGTCGGGGAGAACTTCACCGCCTTGTCGACGATGTCCTTCAGCGGGAACACCTTGCCGTTGATCCACGACCCGTCGGCGGTGATCACCAGCTTCGACTTCGAGTCGTCGATCCGGTCGGTCAGCGCGTCGGCCGAGAAGCCGGCGAAGATCACCGAGTGGACGGCGCCGATCTTGGCGCAGGCCAGCATCGCGAAGAAGACCTCGGGGATCCGCGGCAGGTAGATGGTCACCCGGTCGCCCTTGACCACGCCCATCGCCTTCAGCACGTTGGCCATCTGGTTGACCTGCCGGTTCAGCGAGAAGTAGCTGAAGGTGCGGTGCTCCTTGCCGTCCTCGCTCTGCCAGATCAGCGCCAGCTTGTTCTTGTTCGGCCCGGTCACGTGCCGGTCGAGGCAGTTGTGGACGATGTTGACCCGGGCGCCGGTGAACCACTTGAAGAACGGCGCGTTCGAGTCGTCGACGACGGTGTCCCACGTGGTGAACCACTCCAGCTCGCGAGCCCGGTCGGCCCAGAAGCCCGCGGGGTCGGCGAGTGCCTCGGCGCGCAGCCTGTCCGGATCGGGGACGTGGGACTCGGCCGCGATCGACGGGTCGGGGTGGACGACGTCGCCTTCGAGCTCTGGCATTCGGGGATCTCCTCCGTTGGAGCTGGTGGGTCATGGCGAGACTAACCGCGCCGACCCGCCCGGCGAAAGGATGCCGCGCCCGGTCCGGGCCGGGGGGAAGCTCAGGCGAGGGTGGTCGCGAAGGCCTCCAGGCCCTGGTAGGGCAGGTCGCCGCTGATCACGACGGTGCTCTCCGGGTCGCTGCGGACCAGCGCCCGGGTCCGGTCGTCGTCGCTGACGAACCGCTGCCAGGGGACGCCGCCCACGACGCTCTCGCCGTCGGCGGTGCCGCCGCGGCTGGCGTCCCGGATCAGGCCCTGCGCGTCGGCGTCCCGTTGGTCGAGCCCGATGTAGATCCGTTCGGGGGTGAGGAAACCGAGCTGCAGGGTGCTGCCGACCGCGGGTCTCCGGTCGAGGCCCGGCTCGCCGCGCGGCGTCCACCGGGCGCGGACCGCCGTCCAGCTCGTGGGCAGGCCCTCCGGAGCAAGCACCGGGTAGGGCGCCTCGGAGCGCGCCTGGGCGACCACCGGTTCCCATGCGACGGCCCGCGCCTCGGGCTCGGGGATGCGGCTGAACCACAGGTAGATCAGCACCACCGGGACGAGCAACACGGCCACGGCGACCAGCATCTGGGGCACGGTGGGACTCGGACGACGGGCTGCCACTCGCCCATTCTCCACCACGGGGGCGTGTCCTCCGGCCGCCCGGCGCACCGCTACGCTCGCCGTCATGCCACGGGTCCTGCGCACCGCCGCCGCCATCGGCTCGCTGATCGCCGCCAACGTGCTGGCCGGACGCCTGATCACCGGCCCGCTGCGCGACCTGCCGGCCGAGCATCGCCTGAACCACGACCTGCGGCGCCGCGGCGGCCGCCGGGCCGAACGGCTGGCGTCCGCCGTCTCGCGCAGCTCGGACACCTCCCGCGCCATCGGCGTGGGCCTGGGACTCACCGCCCTGCTGCTGGCCCGAGGGGCACGTCGCGAGGCCGCCGTCCCCGCCCTGGCGATGGCGCTGGCGTCCGCGACCCACGTGGCGGGTTCGACGCTGGTCGGACGCCCCCGGCCGGCGGTCGAGCGGCTCGGCACCCGGCAGCCGACGTCCAGCTTCCCCAGTGGCCACGTCGGCGCGATGACCGCCCTGGCGGTGGCGCTGGGCCGGGCGGCGGGCGCCCTGCCGCGTCCGGCCCGGGTCGCCGTCCGGGCCGGCCTGACGAGCTACCTGCTGCTGCTCGGCTGGTCCCGGCTCTACAACGGCCAGCATTACGCCAGCGATGTGCTCGCGGGCTATGCCAACGGTCTGGCCTGCGGCCGGCTGGCGGCGCAGGCCCTGGCGGCCCCACCGCCGGGTCGCGGCCGCCTCAATCCCTGAACCGGGCGGTCCCGGCAGCTTCCTCCCGACCCCTCCCGGCGCCGGCCCTCACCCTCCTCAAGCAAAACTTAGGGAAATCAAGAAACCCGTTGTCGGTGACGATCCGCGCTGCTATATTCACGTTCAGTCTCACGGGAGGGAGACTAGCTAAACGCCTGCGGCTCGGTTGGGGCGTGCTTCCGAATACTCCCCCGGCGTGATGGTCATTTCGACCCCTAACGTCGGGCATTTTGGGCACCCTTTTGCACGATCCGGGGCTCAACGCGGGCCGTCCGGTCTGCGCAGATGTCTATCCCAGGGGGAGGGATTCATGAACCGAATGTGGGCCGCCTTGAGCGCCCTCGCAGTCAGTGTGGTGGTACCCATCGCGATCAGCCAGACCAGTGCCCAGGCGATGACGCCGGCACCGGCCGGCAACACGGGTCACAAGCCACCGCACACCGAACCGAGTGATTCGCCGAAGCCGGACGAGCCTTCGCACTCGCCGAAGCCGTCGCGCTCACCGAAGCCGTCACATCCGGGCAAGCCGTCGCACCCGCCGAAGCCGTCCCACTCGCCCGAGCCGGAGCCTTCCCAGTCACCCGAGCCGGAGCCGTCGCATACGACGAAGCCGCCCAAGCCGACCAAGACGCCGAAGCCGTCCCACTCGCCCGAGCCGAGTGACTGCGCGACCACCAAGCCGCCGACGCCGTCACACACGCCGAAGCCCAGCGAGTCACCGACGCCGAGCGAGTCACCGTCACCCAGCGAATCGCCCTCGCCCAGCGAATCGCCGACGCCCAGCGAATCGCCGACGCCCAGCGAATCGCCGACGCCCAGCGAATCGCCGACGCCCAGCGAGTCGCCGACGCCCAGCGAATCGCCGACGCCCAGCGAATCGCCGACGCCCAGCGAATCACCGACGCCCAGCGAATCACCGTCGAGCAGTGAGTCACCCAGCCCGAGCACGTCGCCCAGCGCGAAGTCCGCGAGGAATCCTGGCCTGAACGACGGCGTCGACCAGAGCCCCGGCGTCGACGACGGAGTCGATCCGCTCACCGGCCTGGGCCTGATCGGTCTGGTGGCCGCCGGAGGCGTGGCCTACCTCACCCGGAAGCGGTAGGTGAGGCGCGCGCTGCGCGCTGCCGCGGTCGTCGTGGCGACCGTGTCGCTGGGGCTGGTCCTGGTCGGCTGGTGGCACAGCCAGCCGGCCCGGATCGAAGCCCGGGCGGCGGAGCCGACGATTCCCGCGACGTCCCGGCCGGTGGATTCGGCACCGCCGGCCGGGCCGTCGTCACCGGCGGTCGCCCTGTCCGCGCCGGAACGGATCGCCATTCCGGAACTCGACTTCGAGCTGGCGGTCGACGGCGAGTCGCTGGAGGAGATGGCGGTCGCCTACAACCGCACGCATCCGCGGGCGGACGTCGCTCGGGCGATCTATGCCAGCGATTTCTACAAGGCGGCGTGGCCCACGAATTACGGCAGCAGGCCGGGAATGTCGTCGCCGAACACCGCCTATCTGACCTGCCATTCCAGCGCGATCAGAAGGCTGCCCTGCAATGCCCTGGCGGCCAAGGGTGCGGTGCGCCCCGGATTCCGCCTGGTGGTCACCACCGCCACCGCCGAGGTCAGCTACGTGGTGGAGAAGCTGCTGCTGGTGAAGAAGAGCGACTTCGCCGGCAACGAGGAGGTGCGCCGCCAGCGGCCCGGCTGGGCGGTGCTCACCGTGTGCCTGCTGCAGGACGGCCGGCGCACCGACTACTCGTGGGCGATCTTCGCCCGCGCCGTCCAGGAGCGCGCGCGCTGAACGGTCCGCGCCGGGCTATCGTCCCCTCATGCGGACGCTGTCGGAGTTCACCGGGCTGACCCGGGACGCCGCGGCGCTGTGGTGGCGACAGCTCCCCGGGCTGGTGGGCTGGTTCAGCCTCGGCTACGCGGTCAACGAGCTCTGCGGCCATCTGTCCACCGTGCTCGGCGGCGGTCAGCGGATCCTTGGCACCACGATCATCGTGGTCGGCATCGTCGCCTGGGTGGCGTGCCTGGTGCTGGCCGTCGAGGCCTTCCGGACGCCGCGGCAGGGCCGCGACTCCCGGCTGGACGTGCTGGCGGCCGCGATGGGGCCGTTCATGGCGGTGTACGGCGCGTGGGGTCTGGCCGAGGAGCAGTTCGACCGGCTCATCCAGGCCAATCTGATGGCGCACGGGATCGACGCCGATCAGTTCAGCGTCAACGCCGGCGACTGGGGCTTCTTCCTCGCCTTCGCGCTGGCCGCCTGGCTGGTGCGGCTGGGCGTCCGGCTGCTCGGGCGGCGATGGCCGTCCCGCAGCCTGGTGCTGGTCGGGCTGGTCGGTGACGGCGCCTGGATCTTCGCCTCGTTCTTCGTGCTGCGCGAATGGGCCGGCCGCGGCTTCGACTGGCTCACCACCCGGGCCGTGTGGCGCTGGGTGCAGACCGGCTGGGACGGCTTCGTCGCGCTGTTGCCCGACCTGCCGATCTGGTGGGGCCTGACGCTGCCCGAGGGTCTGCGGCTGCTGGGGCTCCGGCTGTGGGACTTCGTCGTCCCCGGCTTCGCCAACGCCGTCCTGCTGCCGCTGATCTGGGTGGCCCTGGTCGGCACCGTCTTCGGGCATCGCGACACCGGCGTCGAGACGCTGCTGTCCGGCACCCGCGCCGAACCGGCCACCCGGCTGCTCCGCCGCGGACGACATCATCCGCTCCGGCGGATCCTCCGGCTGGCCACCGGCGAGCTGCGGGAGAAGTACCGGCCGATGGCCTCCACCCTCGCACTGCTGAGCGGACGCGGGGCGCGGTTCGCCGGGGCCTTGCTGGTGCTGGTGGCTGCGGTGCAGCTGGCCGGCAACCTGGTGGAGCGGGCCGTCCAGCACCTGATCGGGCCGCGACCGCTGCCCGAGACCCTGCTCTACGCGCCGACGCTCAACTATCTGGTGGCGCTGCTCACCACCACCGCGCTGCTGGCCTGCTACACCGCCGCCTACCTGCGGGCGGACGCCGGCGTCCGGGTCAGGGGCGCAGCTCGACCGTCCGCGGGGGCGTCGGAAAGCGCAGGAAGAACTGAGGACGTTCCGCCGCCCAGGACGGCACCAGCCAGTGCAGGGTGAGCGTCTTGGGCGCCCCGACGGCCAGCGGACGGTCGTCGCCGACGGTGTGACACTGGCGTTCGGCCAGGTTGCCGCTGTAGGTCGACGGATCGTAGTCGTCGGACCACTCGCTGCTGCCGGCGGTGAGGAAGCCGGTGCAACGCAGGGTGTCCATGTCGGTCGCGGCCTCCACCAGTTCGAGCCGGACGTCCAGCCGCAGCCACACCGCGCCGTCCGGGGCGACCAGCGGGGCGTGGTCTGCGAACTCGATCCGTTGCAGCCGGCGCAGCTCGAGCACCTGGTAGCGGACGCCGCCGACGGTCAGCGGGGTGTCCCGGGTGGCCACCCCGGAGCTCGGCGGGCGTAGCGTCGCGTAGCGGCTCCAGCCCACGCCGACGGTGACCAGCAGCGCGAACGCCACCGCGACCACGGCCCACCGGCGCGCGCTCACCTGGTCACCTCGCTGCGCGCCGTCGCGAGTTCCACCCGGTCGTGGACGGTGAAGTCGCGCACCACGTCGTCGAAGGCCAGCTGCGCCCGGTAGATCACCAGCATGTCCGACTGCGCGACGACCACCAGCCGGGCGCCGGGCACCCGCTCCGGCGGCACCTCGAAGACCGCGGTGCCGTGACTCGTCCAGCCCGGCTGGGTGAGGCTCAGTTCACCCAAACCGGGGTCGGTCAGCTGACGGTAGCTGTGGCCGTCCGCGGTCTCCAGGGTGACCGTGCTCAGCGACAGCACCCGGTCACGGACCTGCACCTCCAGCTCGACCACGACGAAGACCGCCCCGGTGAGCAACGGTTCGTCGATGGTGGGCCGGAGCAGGCTGTGCCCGAGCCGTGCGCTGTGCACCCGTCCGGACGCCGACGGCGCCCGCGCCCAGCCGTCCCCGCCGGCGAGGTACGAGCGCGGCTGCGCCACCCCCGTGGCGCGGAGGCCGTTCAGCACCGCGACCAGCACCAGGCAGACCGCCAGCGCGGCCGGCCCCCGGAGCCGGCTCACCTGGCCTCCCGGGCATCGCGGATCCGCACCGTGACATCGGTGGCGGCGCTGGTGGTGCGCCACGACTCGCCGCCGGCGACGCTGTCGGCGGGAACCTCGTGATGGATCCGGACGACCAGGTCGGCCCCGGCCACCGCCGGGGGCTGGACGGGCACCTCGACGAAGGCGTCCGCCGGGATGTCGGGCGGAAAGTCGAGCGAGCGCGGATGGGAGCGCCAGTTCAGGTCGTCGACGACGGCGCCGTCCGGCATCAGCAGCTCGACGACGCCACGGCCGACGAAGCCGTCGGAGTTGCGGGCCGTGTTGACCACCCGGAACCGCACCCGCAGCACCGGCTCGATGGTGTAGCCGGCCGCGGCGGTCGTGGTCAGCTCGGCTCCCCGGACGGTCCGCACCCGGTGCCCGTTGTCCACCGGCTCGCCCACCGCGGCTGCCCGCCGCGCCTGCGGCGCCTCGCCGAAACCGCCGGCCAGGGCGATCACCGCCAGCACGACGGCGAGCCCGGCCAGCGTCCGGGCCCACGACCGCACCGAGGCCCGTTGCCGATCGTCCACCACTGGGTCACGATAACCGGATGCATGCCACCGAGCTGGTCCGGGCGGACACCCCGCACGGCGAGATCGCCCTGCGGCGCCGCGGCGAGGTGGTCGAGCTGATCGTCAACGGCGTGTTCGCGATGGACTCCGCCGAGGTCACCAGCGAGGTCGCCCTGGCCGATGCGGCCGGCCCCGCCCCGGGCCGGGTCCTGGTCGGCGGGCTCGGCCTCGGCTACACGGCGGCCAGGCTGCTGGACAACGGCGCCCGGCGGGTCGAGGTGGTCGAGCTGGCCGGCCCGCTGATCGACTGGGCCCGGCAGGGCGTCACCGCGCAGCTGGGGCGGCTGGCCGGGGACCACCGGGTGCGCCTGCATCACGGCGACGTCGCCGACTGGCTCTCCGGGCGGGCCGACCGCTTCGACGCGATCCTGCTCGATGTGGACAACGGTCCGGATTTCCTGATCCACCACCACAACGCCCGGGTCTACGCGGCCGACTGGTTGCGCGCCGCGGTGGCACGGCTCGAGCCGGCGGGGGTGCTGGCCATCTGGTCGGAGAGCACCGCACCCGCTCTCGCGCGCGTCCTGGCCGGGCTCGGACGGCTCACCGAGACGACCGTCGAGGTGGATCGGGAGGGCCGCCGCTTCGGGTACGCGCTGTATCTGCTGCGGCGGGCCGATCCGGGCGCACCCGATCGGCGTGCGGCCGGGCTAGCGTGAAGCCATGACCCGCATCCCCGCTGCCGTGCTCACCGTCTCGGATCGTGCCAGTGCCGGCAGCTACGCAGACCGCTCCGGGCCGCTGGCCGTGAGCCTGCTCGCCGAGCACGGCATCGACGCCACCCTGGCGGTCGTCCCGGACGACCCCGCCGAGATCCGCCGCGGCATCCGGGCGGCGCTCAAGCGCGGCGCCCGCGTCGTTCTGACCACCGGCGGCACCGGGATCGGCGCCCGGGACGTCACGCCCCAGGTCACCGCCGAGATGCTGTCGCTGGCACTGCCCGGCGTGGTGGACGAGATCCGTCGGCGCGGTGCCGCGCAGGTGCCGACGGCGGTGCTGTCCCGGGCCGAGGCCGGCATCGTCACCTCCAAGAAGCGGCCCGCGGCCCTCGTGGTGAACGCCCCCGGCTCGACCGGCGCGGTTCGCGACACGGTGGCGGTGATCGGCCCGCTGGCCGCGCACATCGTCGACCAGCTGGACGGCGGCGATCACCCGGACGCCGGCTGAGCGCCGCCGAGGACGGCGTCCCACTGGGCAAGTGCGGCGGCATTGTGGGCGTCCGCGTCGAAGGCGTAGTCGGAGCGGATCCGGCCGTCGGTGAAGGCGCGCAGCCCGGCGAGCAGCTCCTCGGCGGTGAACCCGGTGACGAACTGCCCGTCCGGCACCGACACCGACGACGCCGTGGCGAATCCGGCCAGCACGATCGCCAGTCCCAGCAGCCGCGCCTCGGGCACGGCCAGGTTGAACCCCTCGCAGCGGGACGGCAGCACGAAGCAGTCGCAGCGGCTGAGCACCGTGAACGGGTTGCGGAGATGACCGGTGAAGCACACCCGGCCGGCCAGATCCGGCCGGGCGGCCAGCTGCTTCAGCTCGCGCGCCGACGGCCCGGCACCGATCACGAACAGCCTCGAGTTGGGGTGCTCGCGGACGAGCTCGCCGAACGCCATGACCAGGTTCGCCAGGTTCTTCTCGGGGGACAGCGTGCCCATCGTGACGAAGCGCCGGTACGGCGTCGCCGAGGTCGGCGACGGCGGGGCGTCGTCCAGCTGCAGGATGCGCACCGCTCCCGGGTCGTCCTGCTCGACATCGGCGACGATCAGGTCCGGACGTGACTGCCAGGTGTCGTTCCACACCCGGGCCTCAGCGAGCAGCCGACGTATCCGGCCCAGGTCGATCGCACTCGCCGCCACCACGACGCTGGGCGCGTCGGGTGACCCGGCCGGGTCACCGGGCGCCAGGCCCGGGGCAGGCACGACGACCATGTCCGCGGCCCGCCGGATGCCGGCCAGAGCCGCCGGCGTGATCGGCGGCGCGCCGGTCCTCGTCAGCCGCCACCGGTCCCGGTCGCGCAGGGCGGCGTCGGTGTCGGTGTGCTGCCAGATGATCAGCCGCGCCCGCGAGTTGAGCTTCGCCGCCCGGGCGAAGGTCGACGGATAGCGGGAGCAGTCGACGATCACGTCGAACGCGGCGTCGCCGAACCGGCGCCGCCACTCGCGCTCCAGGATCGGCTCCGGCTTCAGCAGTCGGGACAGCGGATCCGCCGGCCCGTAGCGCTCGAGGTAGGCCAGCGTGCGGGCCTCGGTGCGGGTCAGCGCCGACCCGGCGGCACGGACGAACACCCGGGCGTTCGTGACCCGGTCGACGTTGGCTCGGCTCGCCCTGCCGTTCCCACAGGCGACGCTGATGTCGTAGCGGGCCCCATCGAGGCTCTCCACCAGCGCCAGCACCGCCTCGGTGACGCCGTGGTCGTCCAGGTCGGGGGCGTGGAACAGCACCCGGGTGCGGCCCGGCTCGAGCAGGCTCGTGCCGCCGACGCCGGCGCGCCGGCCCCGGAACACCGCGTCGACGGTCCGGCGGGCGGCCCGGCCGTCGTCCCCGGGGCAGGCCACCGCCCGCAACTCGGCGTACCGCTGCGCGAAGGGGGCCGTCGCGGATCCGAGGTCGTTGATCCAGTCGGCGACCACCGCGGGGTCATCACCGATCGGGCCCGGCAGCTCGTCCGGGGTGAAGTAGAGGCCACGCTCGGTGGCGTATTCGATCAGGTCCGGCACGAAGAACAGGATCGGCCGGCCGGTCACCATGAAATCGAAGAAGATGCTGGAATAGTCCGAGACCAGGACGTCGACCGCAGCCAGCAGGCGGTTCGCGTTGACCTGCCGGGGAACGTAATCGCCGCTGCGTCTCTGCTCGTCGGACAGCCTGTTGTAGTGGTAGGTGTGCGGCTTGATCAGGACCTGGTACTCGTCGGAATCGATGCGCTTTTCCAGGGTGGCCCGAAAGTTCACCAACTCGTCGGCGCCGGCCCGCACATTGCCGGTCGTGCCGCGCCAGGTGGGCGCATACAGGATCACCTTCCGGTTCGGGTCGACCCGAACGCCGCGTTGCCGCAACTCGTCGAGGACCTCGGCGCGCGGCGTGGTCAGCGTGACATCGTTGCGCGGATAGCCCAGCTGGAGCAGCGTCCCCGGATACAGGCCCCGTAACCGGAACGAATCGGCGAACATCGCGGTGGTCAGGACGTTGGGCGAGATGAGGTAGTCGGCCATCATCAGGTCGCGCACCACGTTGCGGCTGGTGAAGTTGCCCCGCGGCAGGTCGAAGCCCATCTTCTTGACCGCCCCGGCGCTGTGCCAGCTGTTCAGGTACAGCTGACCGGGACGCTTGGTGAAGTACGACGGGAACGCCGAGTTCTGGATCAGGTAGCCGGCGGTGGCCAGCGCCTCGACGTACTCGGGGGTCTGGTAGCGGACGAACCGCACGTTCGGATGGGCGGCGTACTCGGCGGAACGCAGGGCGATCTCGGCGTAGCTGTCCAACACCCATACGTGCCTCAGCCGGCCGAATTCGGGATCGCCGAGCAATTCCCGGAAGATCGCGTAGGGATTGCACGACATGGAAGCCCCGGAATACGACTGGTAGAGCACCATGGTCGGGTCGAGAGTCGCCGACCGATAGCAGCGCAGCCATCGCGCCACCTCGTCGGAGGCGATCTCCGCACCGCCGGCGGCCGCCAGATACCGGGCCCGCGCGGAGACTTTGCGCAGCTTCTGCACGGCCTTTCGTACGGGCGCCATACCGTTCGACGGGCCCATCCTGCCAGCCCTTCCTGAGAGCGCTCGTCAATGATCGAGGCGACCCTAACACGAGCGCTCCGACGCCAGCACTGGCAACTAGTGCGGACGAACCCAATCGCCGCTGCGACCGCCGGATTTCGCGACGATCCGGCAATCGACGATGCCCGCCGAGCGATCGACGCCCTTCACCATGTCGACGATGGCCAGCGCCGCCACCGTGACCGCGGTGAGCGCCTCCATCTCGACACCGGTCCGGTCGGCGGTGCGCACGGTCGCCGTGATCTGCACGCCGGCGTCCGTGATCTCCAGATCGAGCACCACCCCGTGCACGCCGATCACGTGCGCCAACGGCAGCAGGTCGGGCACCTTCTTCGCCGCCGCGATGCCGGCCACCCGGGCGACCGCCAGAACGTCCCCCTTGGGCACGGTGCCGGTGCGCAGGGCCTCGACGACCTCGGCGGAACAGGCGACCCGGCCGGTCGCCGTCGCCTCGCGGACGGTGGGTTGCTTGCCGGTGACGTCGACCATCCGGGCGGCGCCGGAGTCGTCCAGGTGGGTGAAGCGCATCCCGTCACACTGCCATGATCTCGAGCCGGTCCCCGACGGCGACCGAACCGCGTTCGGCGGGGACGATCGCCAGGGCGTCCGCCAGGTGCAGCGAGGCCACCAGGTGCGAGCCGGAGCCGAGGGCGTGGCTCGGCCGCACCCCGTCGGTCTCGCTGATCACCGGCACGTACTGCCGGCGTCCGGCCGGCGAGCGCCAGGCGTCGAGTGCCGCGGCGAAGCGGCGGACGGTCGTCGGCCGGGCGCCGGTCAACGCGTCCAGCAGCGGGCGTCCGAACACCTGGAACGACACGAACGAGCTCACCGGATTGCCCGGGAAGGCCACCACCGGGACGCCGTCGACCAGTCCGCAGCCCTGCGGCTTGCCCGGCTGCATGGCGACCGCGCAGAACTCCAGCCCGGCCCCGAGCTGACGCAACGGCTCATAGGCCCCGGCCGACACGCCACCGCTGGTGAACACGACGTCCACCGCGGGCAGATCGGCCAGCAGCCGGGCGAGCGCCCGAGGGTCGTCGCCGCAGCGGGTCGCCGCCACCACCTCGGCACCCGCCGCCACCGCGAGCGCCGCCAGCATCACCGAGTTGGAGTCCGGGATCTCCCCGGGTGCCGGCGCCAGACCCGGTTCCACCAGCTCGGCACCGGTGGCGATCACCGCCACCCGCGGCCGGGCCCGGACGGCCAGTTCCCCGTGACCCACGCTGGCGGCGGCACCGACCGCGGCCGGCGTGACCCACGTCCCGTCGGTCAGGACGAGGTCGCCGGCGGCCAGATCGTCGGCCGTGGAGCGGACATGACGGCCCGGGCCGACCGGTTCCAGGATGTCGACCTGTCGAGGCACTGGGACCGCACCCGCCGGCTGATCGGTGAGTTCGACCGGCACCACCGCGTCCGCGCCCGGCGGAATGCGTGCGCCGGTCATCACCCGGACGGCGGTGCCCGGCCCGACCGCCGGAACCTCCCCTCCGGAGGCGGCGCTCTCGCCGACCACCGTGAGCCGCACCGGGGCGTCCGCCACGTCTGCGGCCCGGACCGCGAAGCCGTCCATCGCGGAGTTGTCGAACGGCGGGACGGCCAATCGGGCCGTCAGGTCGCCGGCCAGCACCCGGCCACAGGCCTGCGCCAGGCCGGCCCGCTCGACCGCCAGCGTGCGCGCGGCGGCCAGCGACACCACCCGGGCGCGGTAGTCCTCGACGCTGATCATCGCTGAGCCATCCACGGGCCCAACCTAGTGGCCCCACCGCCCGCGTTCGGTCCCGTCCTCACCCCCGCCGCCGGCGCGAGGGACACGCTCTGGGCCGAAAAGGCAACCCTTCAGGGCTCATCGAGGGTCTCCCTCGGCGTGTTGGATTGACAGACGCACTGTGCTTAGGCTGCAAATCCTCACCCCCTTCTCAGTTTTTGGGAGCTAGCTCGTGAAGACTTTGCGCGCCATCCTCTCCGCGTGGCTGGCCTCGATCGTGGTGATCGGTGCCGCCGCCACTCCCAGTCATGCCGCCGCCACACTGAAGGCTCCGACGGGCCTGAAGGCCACCGCCACCACCACGACCTCGGTCAGTCTCACCTGGGACAGCCGCGGCAGCGGCATCCGCTACCGGGTCAGCTACGCCACCGACGCGTCCTTCTCCAAGCCGACGTACAAGCGTGAGACCTCCACCCGGCTCAGCCTGACCGGGCTGCAGCCGAACACCACCTACTACGTCAAGGTGCGGGTGATCACCCCCGACGGCGAGAACCTCAGCCCGTACTCGAAGGCGATCACCGCGAAGACCAAGGCCCTCGCCGCACCCAAGGGCCTGCGGGTGACGGCGACCTCCCGGACCGCTCTTGCCGTCAACTGGACGCCGGTCGGCGGCGCCCAGCGCTATCGCATCCAGTACGCGAAGAAGTCGTCGATGGCCGGCGCCAGGTACCTGCGTTTCTCCGGTGACTCGGCCGAGGTGACCAAGCTCAGCAAAGGCACCACCTACTACCTGAAGATCCGGGTGATCACGCCGACCGGGACCAACCTCGGCCCCTACTCGTCGGCGGTCAAGAAGGCGACCGCGACCAAGGCGTCGGCCGTCCATCTGCCGCCCGCCGGATTGGCCGCCAAGGCGTCGGGTGCCGGCAAGCTGTCGGTGAGCTGGCAGTCCCGCGGGTCGGGCCTGCGCTACCAGGTGCAGCGCTCGGCGAGCGCCGGCATGACCAGCCCCACCACGCTGACCAGCACCGGCACGTCGGCGACGGTCTCGGGACTGGCCGCCGACACCAGCTATCACCTGCGCGCCCGGGTGGTGGACGCCAAGGGCGGCGCGCTCAGCGACTACACGCCCACCATCGCGGCCAGGACCCACACCGACAAGCCGGTGGACCTGCGGGTCGCCTCCTACAACATCAAATGCGCCAACTGCTACAGCGCCCTGCCCAACGAGGGCACCTGGTACGAGCGGCGGGACAGCGTCGTCAGCACGGTCAAGGCCCAGAAGCCCGACGTGATCGGCTTCCAGGAGGCGTCCCAGGGCTGGTTGAAGGACTCGGCGGGCAAGCCGGTGAGCAAGGCGCAGTTCGAGGACCTGGTCGAGCGCCTGGGCAGCCCGTACAAGGTGACCAACACCCATCGCAACAACTGCGTGAAGTCGACCACGCCCACCAACTGCGTCTACAAGGACCAGGGCGCCTCGCAGGGCACCAAGATCGTCTACAACAGCTCGGTGCTGGGGCTGGTCTCCCAGGGTTCGAAGAGGCTCGCCAAGGTCGTCGACACCGACGCCGACCGCTACCTCGCCTGGGCGATTCTGGAGCACAAGAAGAGCGGACGCCGCTTCCTCCTCGCCAACGTCCATCTCGAGTACCAGTCGGACGCCGTCGGCTCCAGCGCCTACCACACGCTCCGGATGACCCAGACCCGGGAGGCGCTGGCGGTGATCAGCGCCAAGCGGCAAGGGCTGCCGGTGTACTTCGTCGGCGACTTCAACTCGCACAAGTGGACGGTGCCCTCGAACGGGCCCTACGACGTGTTGACCGGCGCGGGTTTCATCGACCCGCTGGGCAACAGCTACAAGTCGACGACCAAGACCAAGGGGGCGATCGTGCAGAAGCGCATCCGGACGAACTTCTCCAGCTTCAACAACTTCGCCGCCAAGGCTCCGTCGTTCAGCTACACCAACGGCACCTACCTCGACTACATCTGGGTCTCGCCCGGGGTCGAGGTGGCGGAGTGGGAGACGGTGGTCAACGTGGACGCCAACAACAACTTCATCGGCCGCATCCCGTCCGACCACAACCTGATCCGGATCAGCACCCGGTTGCCCTGACCGGACGCCGGCTCGCACTCCGGCGCTCGCCTACCTACTTGGGGCTCGCTGAATTCAGCGAGCCCCAAGTAGTTAGGCGAGCGGTGGGTCTAGGTGGGGGTCAGTCCAGGGCGAGCAGCCGGTCGATCACCCGCTCGGCGGAGCGCCCGTCGTCGTGGGAGTTGAACCGCTCCTGCCAGGCCCGGTACTTCTCGGCGTAGCCCGGGGCGTCGGCCTCGATCGACCGCACCGCGGCCACCACCTGCTCCTGGGTGTGCAGGATCGGGCCGGGCGCGGCCTCCTCGAGGTCGAAGTACACGCCGCGCAGCTCGCCGCGGTACTCCTCGATGTCGGGCACGAAGAACATCATCGGACGCCCGGTCACCGAGAAGTCGAACATCACCGAGGAGTAGTCGGTGATCAGCGCGTCGGCGGCCAGGTACAGGTCGGCGATGTTGGGGTAGCTGGTCACGTCGAGGACGCCGGGCAGGTGCACGTCGGCGCCGAACTTCTTGGTCCGCGAGTGGCCGCGCAGCAGCAGCCGATAGCCGTCGCCGAGCTCGGCCATCAGTCGTTCCAGGTCGAGGAAGGTGACCATCTCGGTGCGGTTCTCGCGCCAGGTCGGCGCGTACAGCACGGCGATCTCGTCATCGCGCAGCCCCAGCCGCTGCCGCATCGCCTGCCGGTCGTCGGTGTGCAGGCTGTCGTTGCGCGGGTAGCCCTCTTCCCAGATCGGGTTCCCGTAGTCGTAGGCGCGCCGGAAGATGGTGGTGCTGTGCGGGTTCTGGGACAGCAGCATGCTCCAGTTCTCACGCTCGGCGAGCAGTTCCCGGGTGACCACGATGTCGGTGGTGGGGCGGTCCAGGCCGATCCGCTTGAACATCGTGCCGTGCCAGGTCTGCAGCACGATCTGGCCGGGCATCCGGACGTAGTTGCGCTTGCCCAGGGTGGTCTTCCCCATCCCGGGGCGGGTCAGCCACTCGTTGACGATCACGTAGCGGGAGGTCTCCCGGGCCCGCCACCACGCCTCGGTGCCGCGGACCACCTTGATCGCGCCCTCGGGCACGGCGACCGAGGCGTTGGTCACGCCCCAGATCCGGCGCGCGTCCGGCAGCCGCCGAGCCACCTCGCGGTCGAGGGCCAGCGGGTTGCAGGTGGCCGCCGCCCCGCCGAACGCCTCGAAGTAGAACTGGTCCACGATCGGGGTGCCGGGGGTCTGGTAGCGCTGAGCCAGCTCCATCTGCTTGACCGGCCCGGTCTCCTCGGGACGCAGCAGCGCCTGGATCACCAGCACCAGCCGGCGGCCGCCGCCGAGGCCGACCATGCAGCGGAAGCTGAAGGCGTCGAAGTCGACGACCCGCGGCACGTCCCTGATCATGCCGGGAGCTGCGGCGACCCGGATCCAGCGACCGGTGGCGTCCGTGGCCCGCAGCGTGTACTGGCCGAGCGGCGGCGGGGACGGCTGCTGCTCCCACTGCGAGCCGAGCCAGACGCCGACCGCCTCGAAGCCGCCGTCGGCGTCGATGGTCTGGCTCATCGGACGCCGGGCGCGCGGGCCGATCAGGGCCAGTTCCACGGCTCCGTCGGTGGCCGCGCCCAACACCCGGCCCCGCACCCGCACCCGCGGGTCGGTCTCCCGGTCCAGCATCTCCACGTCGGTGACCACCAGCATCGCCGGCGTGTCCCGCAGCCGCAGCGTGCCCTCCGGCCCCGGATACGGCAACGGCAGCACATCCGGCTCTTCGAGGCGCCAGCTCTGGTCGAGCACGGTGGCCACCGGGTGCCGCCTGCCGTGCGGGTCGACGACCATCATCCGCACGCTCAGCACCGGCAGGGTGCCCTCGCCGTACTCGGGCGAGAACATGCCCTCGTCCTCTTCGGGGTCGAGCAGGCTGGTCGCGCCGGCGGCGTCGACGTCGGGCAGTTCGGCCTCGACCCGGACCCGCCCGCCGTCCAGCGCGGTGCTGGACATGATCACGGTCGCCTGCGGCGAGACCAGTTCGGCGTGCGCGAACCCGACGCCGCTCAGGGTCAGCTCGGCGCTCACCCGGCGGCCGTCCACGGTGCAGCTGGTGGCCAGCGCGACCGGGCGGGCCACCACGAAGGACAACCCCGGACCCTTGGTCCACTCCGGCAGCACCTGGATGCCGTCGAAGGTGCGGGCCAGCAGGTGCTCGGCGGAACCGAACTGGGTGCGCCGCCGGAAGGTCCCGGTCATCGAGCGGCGCCCGCTGGTCACCGTCAGCACCACCCGCCAGACCCGGCGGCGGAGCCGGCCCAGCCGGATCAGGTCGGAGAGGTCGAAGCGGGCGACGAAGCCGGCCGCGGTGTAGTCGCGCTCCAGGTCCTTGACGCCGGTGTTGGCCTTCGGCTCGTCGACCCGGGTGACCTCGGCCTCGATGTCGCGCTGGCCGGGGCTGCGCAGCCGCACCCGGATCCGGGGCGGATCCTGGCTGAAGTCCATGCCGCGCTCGTAGGCCCAGCCGGAGATCTCGAAGCCGGCGTCGTCCAGCCAGTGCGCGGTGCGCAGCACGCCGACCCAGCCGATCTGCATCGGCGTCACCGCGTTGGCCACCCGGCGCACCACGGTGCGGGCCGCGCCGTAGGTGGTCCGGACGACGGGGTGCTCGGAGCGGCTCAGCCAGGTGGGAATGGTCTTGAGGTAGCGAAGCGGCAATGCCTTCCGAGCGGCCAAGGCAGACTCTCCTCGATGTTCAGCGGATGGTCGTCGCGGACGCCCGCGCCCGCTCGATCATATCCGCCATCGCGATCGACTCCGCCGGACGCAACCGGAACGATTCGGTGGCCCCGGTCCGGATCATCGAGGCGAACTCGGCCAGCTCGTACCGCAGCCCGTCGCCGTCGAACTTGTAGTAGTACTTCTTGCTCTTGCGGCTGTCCTCGAACCGGGCCTCGAAGTACTCGGTGAGCCACCACGGCGCCGGCACGTAGATGTAGCCGGCGCTGCCGGCCACCACCAGGTCGCCCTCGGCCTTCACCCCCAGCCCGGTCCGCGCCGAGGCGACCGCATGCGGGTAGGTGAGATCGATCCGCGAGAACACCTCCACCGGCGAGCCCGGCGGGCGCAGCGAGACCGTGCGCAGGTCGGTGAAGCCGACCCCGAGCAGCTTGACCGCGGCCAGCAGCGGATAGGTGGCCAGCTCCGAGATCGACCCCCCGTCGGCGTCGGCCACCTCGCGACCGGAGTCGACCAGCTTGGTGAACGTCGCGTCCACCGACCGGACCTGGCCGATCGAACCGCTGCGGGCCACCGCGACCATCCGCTGGAAACCGGGCGAGAACGCCGTCTTCACCGCCTCCAGCAGCACCACGCCACGGGCGGCGGCGAGTTCGAACAGTTCCGCCGTCTGCGCCCTCGACAGCGTCATCGGCTTCTCGCACAGCACGTGCACGCCCGCCTCGATCGCCCGCTTGGCGTAGTCGTAGTGGGTGCCGTGCGGGGTGGCGACGTAGACGGCGTCGACATGGTCGAGCAGGTCGTCGTAGTTCTGGTTGGCCCACTCGAGCTCGAGCCGGTCGGCGAACTCCCGGGTGCGCTCCCAGGTGCGGGAGTAGACCGCCTCGACGCTGACGCCGCTGACGAACCGCGCCTCGGCGACGAACCGGGCCGCGATCCGGCCGGCGCCGGCGATGCCGATCCGCAGCACGCCGGCCGACTCGTTGCGCAGCTGGGTGCTGGAGACACCCTTGGTGCGGTCCAGGTAGACGACCTCGCAGTAGTCCTTCAGGTAGTCGAACTTGCCCAGCCAGTCCGAGCCGATCGCGAAGATCGAGACGTCGTGCTTCTGGATGTCCTGGATCTTCTGGCCCTCGTACTCCTCGATGACCACCTCGTCGGCCAGGCCCGAGCCGACCACGTTGCCGATCCGCTCCATCAGGGTCTGGGCCACGTTGAGCTTGCCCCGGGAGTCGTCGTAGTTGTCGGTGGTGACACCGACGATCAGGTAGTCACCCAGCGCCTTGGCCCGCTCGAGCAGCCGCCGGTGCCCCTCGTGGAACAGGTCGAAGGTGCCGTAGGTGATGACACGCGTGGGCGTCTGTGCGTCGGTGGACATGCCTGTGCGTCTCCCGGGGTCAGAGGGCTTGGCTCGCTAGCATGGCACTCAGAATAGGGGGTACCAGATGGCGGCCGGAGCAGCGACGCTTCCCGATGCTGAGTACGTGTTCCTGGTCGACGTCCTGCCCCGCAACCATGCCGGGCGGAGCGCCTCGATCCTGACCAAGACCCGGCTGCTCTGGGAACGGGCCGGACGCCGCTCGACCATCGTCACCGCCTACGACTCCTCCCAGCTCGACGACATCGGTCATCAGCTGCGCGAACGCGGCCTGCTCGCCCCCGGCGTGACCGCGGCCAGCCTGCACGACTACTTCCCCGACCCGACCGGGCTCGCCGACGGCGACTTCCACCGCCCCTTCGAGGAGCCGGGCATGTCCTGGGTCGAGGACCCGCCTGCCGGGCAGTTCCACTTCTTCGAGCACGGACGCCATGTGCTCTCCAAGCGCGTCGACCACCGCGGCCGGACCATCGTCCTGGACTGGTTCGACGGCGCCCGCAACCGGACCCGCAGCGACGAGTACTGGCCCAACGGGGTGCAGCGGCGCACCGTGTTCTTCGATCTCCACTACGGCGTGGCGCGCCAGGAACTGCTGCACCGCCGCGACGGCACCGTCCGGCTCGGCATCTGGTGGGCGGTCGACCCGGTCACCAAGGTGCGCAGCCCGGAACGGGTCACCCGGTTCGACGAGCAGGGACGGCCCGCCGAGGTGCTGGGCTCCTACCCCGAGGTGATCCACGCCTGCCTCGACGGCCTGATCGGCGACCGGCCCGCCATCCTGAGCTGCGAGGCGCGACGGATCGACGAGTGGGTGCTCGGATACTGTCGGCCCAACGTCCGCCAGGTGCACGTGCTGCACAACGCGCACATCCGGGCGCCGTTCGACGATCCGCACAGGATCCGGCCGATCTACGCCCCGATGCTGAACAGCCCGGCCGTGGACGCCACCGTCTTCCTCACCCGCCGGCAACGTGACGAGGCCGCGGCCCACTTCGGCGCCTCCGACCGCTACCACGTCATCCCGCATTCGGTGCCCGAAGCGGAGCCCGGGCCCGACGTCGTCCGCGACCCCACCCTGGTGGTGATGATGGCCCGGCTCGATCAGCAGAAGCAGCTGGACCACGCCATCGACGCGTTCGCCGCGGTGGTCCGGGCCGTCCCGGGCGCCCGGCTGGAGATCTACGGACGCGGCGTCCTGGAGGCCGAGCTGAACCGCAGCATCCAGCGGCTGGGGCTCACCGACAACGTCCGGCTGGCCGGCTTCACCGACGACCCGGTCGGCGTCTACCGGCGAGCCGGGCTGTCGCTGCTGACCAGCCGCTACGAGGGCTTCGGCCTGGTCCTGGTGGAGAGCCTGCAGTACGGCTGCCCCGTGGTCAGCTACGACCTCGCCTACGGGCCCGCCGACATCGTCGACGACGGCGTCAACGGCCTGCTGGTGCCGCCCGGCGACAAGGCGGAACTGGGCCGCGCCATCGTCCGGGTGCTCACCGACCCCGCCCTGCAGCGGTCCATGTCGGACGCCGCGCCGGCCTCGACCGAGCGCTTCGGCGAGGCCGCGTTCGTGGAACGCTGGGGCGAGCTCTACCGATCCCTGGCCGCGGACATCGCGGCCGCCGGCCGGGCCACCGGCGCCACCCCGCCCGAGAGGAACCGATGAACCCCAAGTCGATCGCCAAGCGTGCGCTGGCCGCGACGGGCCTGCTCGGCGTCGCCCGCCGGATCCGGGCCCGCCGCGGTGCCGCCAGGCAGGTCGCGGTCCGGCGAGCCGCCAGGATCGAGCCGGCACCCGCCCTGCAACCGTTCCCGCAGGCTCGCTACATCTTCGCCGTGGGGGCGATTCCGCGACGCTACGCCGGCCGGACGGCGTCCGTGCTGGCCAAGGCGAAGCTCTTCGCCGAGACCGCGGGGGTGCCCTGCGAGATCCTCACCATGAACTTCTCCTCCGAGCTGGACGACGTCCGGCACGAGATCGACGAGCGCGGCGCGCTCGGCGACGGCGTCCGGATCGTCAACCTGTACGACTCGCTGTGGGGGCAGGCCGGCGCACGCCCGCCGGTGACCCATCCGATCGAGGAGCCCGGGATGGACTCGATCAAGGACCCCGACGGCGCCGTCCACCGCTACTACGAGAACGGCGTCTACCGCATCTACAAGCGGTTCGACTACGAGGGCCGGCTGATCGTCCGGGACTGGTTCAACGAGAACCGGGGCCGCACCCAGCGCGACGAGTTCGGCCCCGACGGGCACGTCCGGCGCACCACCTACTACGACCTGCACTACAACAAGCCGCGCCAGGAGGTGTACTTCCGGCCCGACGGCACCGCCTTCATGAACAAGTGGCTGGTGGTGAACCCGGCCGACCTCAGCACCGACGTCGAGCGGATCACCCTGTTCGACGAGGCCGAACGCCCGACCCGGGTGCTGACCTCGCACATCGAACTGATCCAGGACTACCTGGACCGGATGATCGGCGACGACCGGGTCTTCCTCAGCGTCGAGTCGCGGCGCACCGACCCCGAGGTGATCGACTACCACCGGCCGAACGTGAAGCGGCTCTACGTGCTGCACAACCCGCACGTGACGCCGCCGTTCACCGATCCGAAGAAGATCCGGTCGTCCTACCGGCAGATCCTGGAACGCGCCGCCGACGCCGACGCCATCGTCTTCCTGACCCCCGCCCAGCGCGCGGACGCCGAGACCGCCTTCGGTCCGCGGCCGAATTTCGCGGTCATCCCGCACCCGGTCACCCTGCCCGCCGCCGACACGGTCGCCGAGCGCGATCCCGAGCTGGTGGTCATGCTCGCCCGGCTCGACCAGCAGAAGCAGGTGGACGCCGCGATCCGCGCCTTCGCCGACGTGCTGCGGAAACGCCCGCGGGCACGGCTGGAGATCTACGGCCGCGGCCCGGAGGAGAAGGCCCTGCGCGCGCTGATCGCGCGGCTCGGCCTGTCCGAGTCGGTGCGCCTCGCCGGCTACACCAGCGATCCGGGTGCGGTCTACCGCCGGGCCAGCGTCAGCCTGCTGACCAGCAGCTATGAGGGCTTCGGCCTGGTCGTGCTGGAGGCGATGGCGCACGGCTGCCCGGTGGTTTCCTTCGACCTGAACTACGGACCGGGCGACATGATCACCGACGGTGAGACGGGCTTCCTGGTGCCGCAGGGCGACACCGCCGCGCTCGCCGTCCGCACCCTGGAGGTGCTGTCCGACCCGGCGCTGCGCGACCGGATGGGTGCCGCCGCCGTGGCCGCGGCGTCCGGCTTCGGCGCGGACGCCTTCCTGGCGCGTTGGTCGCAGCTGTTCCGGCGGCTGGACGCCGAGGGCTGGTCCTGAGCTCAGCCCTCGCGGCGCCGCCGGATGATCATCCAGCCGCCGACACCCGCCGCGACCAGCACGGCAGCGCCGACCACCCAGGGCACCGGGCTCGCTCCGCCCTCGCCGCCGGGCTCGGCGGCCGGGCTCTCACTCACCGGCGGCGGCGGCGTCGGCGTGTCCTCGGAGGGGCTGGCCGTCGCGGTGGGGGTCTCGGTGTCCTTCGCGGTGGGCGTCCTGGTCGCGGTGCGGGTCGGCGCCGGACCGTCGGTGACCTCGACCACCGGCGGCGTGGTGAGCTGGGTCTCGACCGGCCCGTCGGCCCACGGATCGGGATTCGCCATCTCCGGCGGCTGCTCCGCCCGGCCGCTCCACGACGACGCGACCTTGGTCCATTGCCCCTTGCCGTAGGCGAACTGGAAGGCGCCGCCCTCCGGCTGGCCGTCGCGCTTGCGGTCGACCTGGTACTTCACCGTGTAGGTGCCCCTGGGCAGGCTGTTGTTGAGCTGGACCAGCACCGCCGAGCCCTGGTAGATCAACTCGCCGACGACCATGTTGGCGCCCCCGGAATCGACCACCAGCACCTTCACCAGCGAGCGCTTGACGGTGCCGTCGAAGGCCAGACTCACCCACCCGGGGCGCTGGTTGAGTTCCTGGCGCGGCGCGGGATTGCTGACCCGGAGACGTCCGGCGGCATGGGCCTCCGGCGCCGAGAATCCGACGCCGGCAAGGGCAAGGATCACCGCGATCAGCCCGGTCACGACACGCCGCATGAAACCTCCAGCTCCTCCGAAATGCCCCGTCCAGGCGTTGGCGGCCGGGGATGCCTAACGAGATCAAGTATGCTACCGCGAAGCGGGAGGTGGGCCTGAAGGTCCGCACGCCAATCACACGATGCCGAGGAGCGAGGGGAAGCTATGGCCTTGGAGAGTCCGAAGCGCGGCAGATTCAGGTTACCGGTGGCACTGGCATCCATTGTGCTGGCGACCGGAATGGTCGCGTCCAACGCCTTTGCTTTGAACTTCGACACCGACGATTCGGTGATCAAGGTGCCCACCACCTCGGCGTGTCCGACGCTGACCTCGGCGCCCCGCGCGTACGAGGCCTGGTTCAACGTCGACGACATGGAGGTCCGCGGCTACTACGATCCGCTGAACCAGACTCCGTGGGACTTCCCGAAGAAGATCGCCCAGGTTCTGTGCGGCGCCCGGCAGAACGCCGAGATCAAGATCGGCATGTACTTCATCCGGGCCATCGGCACGATGACCCAGCCGGGCCTGAAGGCCGGGGCTGATCCGGCCGGCAGCCTCGGCAGCCGGCCCGAGAGCGACCCCGAGGTGATCTACGACGCGCTGGAGTACCTGGTCAAGGAGCGCAACGTCAAGGTCGGCCTGGTGCTGGACGGGGGCTCGATCACCCCCGGCTCGGCCAAGTCGCTGATCAACCGGCGGCTGCTGACCATCGCGGGCATCAGCGGCATCCCGGAGACCGCCGGCGGCAAGACCGACGGCATCGAGTGGTGCAGCAACGGCTGCTTCAACACCAACTCCAGCAAGACCTTCCCGTACGCGATCAACCACGAGAAGTTCGTCACCATCAGCGACACGATCTGGGACGGCGCGTCCGGCTCCGCCCGTTCGGCGTCCAGCGCGAAGCCCGCGGTGATCTCCTCGTCCGGCAACTGGGCGCGCAGCCAGATCCGCAACTACTGGCAGGAGCTCACGCTGATCTACAACGACAAGGAGCTGTTCAAGCAGTTCAGCATGCGGTACGACGGCATGACGTACTGCGCGAACACCGGCTGCTCGAAGAACACCGGGTTCCCCACCGACCTGAAGAACTCGCTGTACAAGGACCGCAACATCTGGGTCGACCCGAGCATCCGCGGCACCGACTCCGGGCGCGGCACCTTCATCACCTTCAGCCCGCAGCCCTCGACCGTCGTCGACTCCTACATCGCCGCGTTCGACAACGTCGACTGCACCGCCGACAAGCGGGTCCGGATCGCGATGTTCAAGCTCACCGACTCCAAGGCCACGACGATGGCGAAGTCGCTCTCCAGCCTCAAGAAGCGCGGCTGCGACGTGAAGATGCTGCTCACCCAGCAGGGCGGCGCCACCACCATCTCCAAGAGCGTGATCAGCCTGCTGAACAAGGCGAAGATCTCCTACAAGTGCACGGCCGTCGCCATGCACACCAAGCTGATCCTGATCGGCCCGAGCACCGGCAACAACGGACGCGCGCTGCACGGCACCGCGAACATGTCCACCGCCGGCCTGCGGTACAGCGAGGAGCACACCATCACCTTCGACGCACGCCGCGCGGCCCCGGCCTACAAGGACGACCTCCGCCGGGTCTACGGCACCTACCTGGCCGGCTGGTACGAACTCTCCCAGGGGGCGAAGACGTGCAAGTGAGCAACGAGCAACTGACCTCGGCCGGCGTGGCCCGGCGACCCCGGCTGCGCACGCTGTGGGTGACCATCACCGCGGCACTGGTGTTGATCACCGGTGCCTCGATCGCCGGCGTCGCGATGGCGGCCGCCGGCCCGAAGCCGACCGCGAAGGCCCTCGGCGCCGACGTGGTTAAGCTCTCCTGGACGGCGCGTTCGGGTGCGGCGAAGTACACCGTCCGCTACTCGACCTCGTCGAAGATGAGCAGCCCGACCACCGTCACCAAGGTGGACAACAAGGACATCACCACGGCGTTCACCAACATCTCGGGGCTGTCGGCCGAGAAGACCTACTACTTCCAGGTGATCGGGCTCGACTCGTCCGGCAAGGCCCTGGACAGCTGGGGCAACACCTCCTCGGGCGCGAAGACCTTCTACTCCTACGCCGCCCCGACCGGCCTGGCCGCTGCGAACATCGCGAGCACCTGGGTCGAGCTGAGCTGGCAGAACGTGTCCGGCGCCCCCGGCTACCGGGTGCGCTACTACAACCGCACCGACAAGGCGCAGTACGTGTGGAACCAGGTGGAGAACTTCACCCTGCGCGGCAAGAACGACGACGACAAGCTGCGCAAGAACACGCAGTACTGGATCAGCGTCGCCGTCCAGCAGCCGCCGATCGGCACCCCGGGCACCTCCGGCTACACGCCGCTGATCACGATGAGCAAGCTGTCCAAGGAGATCACGCTGACGACGTCGAACTACGACATCGTGGCGCCCGACGACCTTTCGGTCAGCCAGCAGAAGCCGACCAGCGTCCGGGTCAGCTGGGGCAAGCCGTCCGGCTTCCAGGACGACATGAAGTACCGGGTCCAGTACTCGACCAGCTCGAGCATGACGGGCGCGAAGTCGGTGGACGTCACCGCCACCAACGTGACCCTGACCGGGCTCGCCGAGAACACCACCTACTACGTGCGGGTGATGGTGGTCGACGCCGAGGGCGTCCAGAAGAGCGACCGGTCGGCCTTCCAGATCGCCAAGACGCGGGTGCCGCGGGGCACCGTCCAGGGGACGGTGCAGGGCCCGAGCGGCAGCGGTGTCGTGGCCATGGTCTACACCACCGACGGGGAACTGGCCGCCGAGGCCGACGTCGGCAGCAACGGCAGGTACTCGGCGTCGGTGCGGCCGGGCAAGTACAAGGTGCTGCTCAGCTACGTCGCCGACGACGGCTACACCTCGATGTGGGCGGCCAGCGGCAAGTCGGGCGGCGTGCCGGTGCCTTCGCAGGCGAGTGTGGTCACCCTGGCCGGTGCCGACACCAGTGTCACCGCACCCGCGGTGACACTGGCCAAGGGGGCAACCATCACGGGCACGGTGCGCTACAACGGCAAGGCCCTGAACGGCGTCTACCTGACCAGCCTCACCGCCCAGACCAGCGAGCGCGAGGTGGAGGCCGTCACCCAGTCCCCCAGCGACAGCTCGACGGCGGGCCTGTTCACCATCAAGGGACTCTCCGAGGGCGAGCACTGGCTGCGGTTCACCAACCCGGGCTACAAGAACGTCAGCATCTGGATCAAGGTGTCGGGTGCCCGGGTCACCCAGTACCGGGTGTCCACCCAGACGAGCCCGACCAACCTCCCCTCGGGAGCGAGCCTGATCGTCAACATGAGCAAGTAGGCGCACACCACGCCGGAAGGGCCCACCCGCGGATGCGGGTGGGCCCTTTCCGCATCGGCGGGCCGCGCCCGTCCGAGCGTCGCGGGCGAACCCCGGACGATCCGCGGCGGGCGTCCGGGCTCGGTGCCACCTCACGGGGCGGAGGGAGGGGCGGGCGGGCCTGGGGGACGCCGTGGTGATCCCACCGGTCGCGGTAGGCGGCGACGATCTGCGGGCAGCCGGCAGGCTCGCCAGGCGCAGACCCGGGACGAGCGACGGAGGCTCAGCGCCCCTTGGAGTCCTGGTAGGCCTCCAGCACCTCTTCGGTGGGTCCGTCCATCCGCAGCTCGCCGCGGTGGATCCAGATCGTCCGCTCGCAGGTGTCGGCGATCGAGCCCATCGAGTGCGAGACCAGGAAGACCGTTCCGGCGTTGGACCGGATCTCCCGGATCCGCGCCTCGCTGCGCGCCCGGAAGCCCTTGTCGCCGACCGAGAGCGCCTCGTCGACGATCAGGATCTCGTGCTGCTTCGCGGTGGCGATGGAGAACTTCAGCCTGGCCTGCATACCCGAGGAGTAGGTCCGCATCGGCAGGTCGATGAACTCCTCCAGCTCGGCGAACTCGACGATCTCGTCCCGCAACTCGAGCACCTCGCGCTTGGAGAAGCCCAGCGCGAGCCCGCCCAGGATGATGTTGTTCTCGCCCGACAGGTCGGGCAGCAGCGCGGCCCCGACACCCAGCAGGTTCGGACGCGAGGCGGCGTACACCGCACCCGACTCGGGCGGCGTCAGTCCGGTGATCGCCCGCATCAGCGTCGACTTGCCGGAGCCGTTGTGCCCGATCACGCCCACCGACTCGTTCTCGTAGGCCGTGAACGAGACGCCCTTCAGGGCATGCACGGTGCGGACGCCGCGGGCCCGGGTGAGCAGGCCCGAGCGCCCGGCGGCGCCCTCTGCCGTCCGGCCCCCGGCGAACACCCGGTACTTGACGTGCAGATCGTCGACGATGACGACCGGCTGGCGGCCCGCGCGCTGGTCAGTCTCGGCCATAACGCTCCTCAGCCACCCAGAAGAACAACAGTCCGACCACGAACACCAGCGCGGACCAGAGCGCGAAGTAGAGCCAGTACTGCAGCTCGTAATGGCCCTCGTTCATCAGCAGGCCGCGGGCGATCTGCAGCACCTGGTACAGCGGGTGGAAGTCGTACAGCTCGACCGCCCACGGGTGCTCCCGGAAGATGCGGTCGACGGCGAACAGCACCCCGGAGGTGTAGAACAGGATCCGGTTCACGAACGGCAGGATCTGGGTGAGATCGCGGACGTGCACGGTGAGCCGCGCCGCGATCATCGCGACACCGGTGTTGAACAGTGTGTAGAGCGCCAGCAGCGGCGCCATCAACAGCCAGTCCCAGGCGGGCACATGGCCCAGCACCACCAGGGCCAGGCCCATCACGCCGAGCATCGGCACCAGCGCCATGAAGTTCTCCAGCACCACCGCGATCGGCAGGGTCAGCCGGGGGAACGCCAGCGACTGCACCAGCGCCCGGTTGCCGGTGATCGACTTGGCGCCGTTGCTGAGGGACTTGGAGAAGAACTCGAACAGGAAGACCCCGATCACCACGTAGGCGGCGTAGTCGGGCGGCCGGTTGTTGGCGCCCTGGAGGACGCCGAAGATCAGGCCGTAGATCAGTGCGTTCAGCGACGGCTGCAGCACCAGCCACAGCATGCCGAGCCGGTTCCGTTCCTGGCTGGCCTGGATGCGGAACCTCGCCATCGCGATCGCGAAGTCGCGGCGATCCCAGGCCTGCTTGAGATAGCGCAACAGCGGGGGCCGCGCGCCCACCCGGTGCAGACCGTGCTGGGCGGCGTACTCAGCCAGGCTCATCGACGTACGGCTCCCTCTCGCTGCGGGCACGGCGGGCAAACATCCAGATTCTAACCACCCTCGGCGGTGGAACCGGGGACCGCCCGCGCCCCGGTGTGGGCGCGGGCGGTCCCGGTCACGACACGGAGGTCACCCGGCTCAGGACCGGTGCTGCAGGTAGTAGCTGACCAGGCTCTTGGTGGAGGGGTCCTGCGCCTCCAGCGCGGCGGCGTCCCCGGCGACCGCGGGAGCGATCTGCAGGGCGAGTTGCTTGCCCAGCTCGACGCCCCACTGGTCGAAGCTGTCGATGCCCCAGACGGAGCCCTGCACGAAGGTGATGTGCTCGTAGAGCGCGATCAGCTGGCCGACCACGGACGGCGTCAGCGCCGGCGCCATGATCGAGGTGGTGGGCCGGTTGCCCTTGAACACCCGGGCGCTGACGATCGCCTCCGGCGTCCCCTCGGCACGCACCTCGTCGGCGGTCTTGCCGAAGGCCAGCGCCTTGGTCTGGGCGAAGAAGTTGGCCAGGAACAGCTCGTGGACGTCGGCGTCGCCGTCGGTGAGCGGGTGCGCCGGGTTGGCCACCGCGATGAAGTCGGCCGGGATCAGCTGGGTGCCCTGGTGGATCAGCTGGTAGAAGGCGTGCTGGCCGTTGGTGCCCGGCTCGCCCCAGAAGACCTCGCCGGTCTCGGTGGTGACCGGCGAGCCGTCCAGCCGGACGCCCTTGCCGTTGGACTCCATGGTCAGCTGCTGCAGGTAGGCGGCGAACCGGTGCAGGTACTGCGCGTAGGGCAGGATCGCGTGCGAGGCGGCCTTGACGAAGTTCACGTACCAGACGTTCAGCAGGCCCATCAGCAGCGGGACGTTCTCGGCCGGCTCGGCGGTCAGGAAGTGCTGGTCGAGGGCGTGGAAGCCGGCCAGCAGGTCGGCGAAGTCGTCCGGGCCGAGGGTCAGGATCAGCGGCAGCCCGACCGCCGAGTCGACCGAGTAGCGGCCGCCCACCCAGTTCCAGAAGCCGAAGGCGTTGGCCGGGTCGATGCCGAACTGCTCGACCTTGTCCAAGGCCGTCGAGACCGCCACGAAGTGCTTGGCGACGGCGTCCGCGCGCTGCTCGTCGGAGCCGTCGATGGCGCCCGACTCGGTCAGCTGGGTGAGCAGCCAGTCCCGGGCCAGCCGGGCGTTGGTGAGGGTCTCCAGGGTGGTGAAGGTCTTCGACGCGACGATGAACAGCACCGTCTCCGGGTCGACGCCCCTGGTCTTCTCGGCCACGTCGGTAGGGTCGATGTTGGACACGAAGCGGGCCTCCAGGCCCGGCGTCACGTAGGGCTTCAGCGCCTCGTAGACCATCACCGGCCCGAGGTCGGAGCCGCCGATGCCGATGTTGACGATGGTGTCGATCTTCTTGCCGGTGACGCCCAGCCACTCACCGGAGCGGACCCGCTCGGCGAACGCGTACATCGAGTCGAGCACCTCGTGCACCTGCTCGACGACGTTCACGCCGTCCACCTCGAGCACGTCGCCCTTGGGACGCCGCAGCGCGGTGTGCAGCACCGAGCGATCCTCGGTCACGTTGATCCGCTCACCGGCGAACATCGCGTCGCGGTGCGCGGCCACGCCGACCTCGTCGGCCAGCTGCACCAGGGCGTCCAGCACGTCGTCGTCGATCAGGTTCTTCGACAGGTCGACGTAGAGATCGGCCGCGGTGAACGAATACCGGGCCGCCCGCTCGGGGTCGGCGGCGAAGGCGCCGCGCAGGTCGGGGACGAGCCCGTCGTGGAGCTGCTGGAGGCGCGCCCAGGCCGCGGTCGTGGTGGGATCAACGGGAGTCTGCATGCCACGCAGCCTAACCAGGTCGCCCCGCGCTGGTCACTGATGCGACGGAATCCGTCCGTCCGCCGGGCAGGCCCGAAGGTCAGCGCGCCTTGACCGCCACGTGCACGTGGTCCATGTGGTTGGCGGTGGCGCTGCCCCGGTCGGCCATGTGCCGCCAGGTCGGCCGGTACGGCGTCCAGATCTGCTGCCGGTAGATGATGTGATCGACGCCGAACTCCTTGGCGTGCGCCACCAGGAAGTCGCGGACCGCGTAGCCCTGGGAGGTGTTGCCGTAGGTCATGAAGTCGATCGCCCGGCCGAACTGGTGCACCGACAGGCTGCGCGCCCGCCAGCCGCCGACGTTCTTGACGTCCCAGCGGGCCATCACGGCGCGGTAGACCACCATCGCCTCGGGCTGGAGCCCCAGCACCGAGCCGGACGGCACCTTGCGGGTGGCGGCCGGAGCGTTGGCGTCGGCCACCTCGTCGGCGGACGGCTTGGAGTTCGACAGCGCCGACTTCAGCACCCACGCCTCGCCGCCCTTGAACTCCACCCGGCGGAACTTGCCGTCGGTCTCCGGGGTCACCGTGACCTTGTCGGCGGGGTCCAGGGTGTCCAGCTTCTTGGCGCCGGCGGCGGGGTCGGCCAGCACCCGCAGCTTGTTCTTGGCGTACATCGTCCGGGTCGGCTGCAGGGTGGGGCTGGCCACGGTCCTGCTCGCCGCGGCGACCGCCAGCGTGTCCTCCGCCGCGATCTGGGGCCGGGCCACGTCGCGGGAGACGGCGCCGTCGCGCAGCGACACGTCGGGGGTGGTCAGCGGGGCTGCCACCGGCGCCGCCACCGCGGTGCCGGACATGGCCAGCGCGCCTGCGGTGGCGGTCACCGCCAGGCCCAGGAAGGCGGCACCGATCCGGTCGGCGACGCTCAGCTGCCAGACCCGCGAGGCGCGGCGTGCCGGCGTCGCGACGGCCCGATCGGGCGCGTCCAGATGCGACTCGGTGACAGCGGGACGCCCGGCCCGTCGCGGCTGGTACATTCGGCAGAACCTCCTGAGAAACTTAGGACGGTTTCTAACCGTAATCTAAGGATTGTCTGAGCCCAAATCGGGCGATCGTCGCCTGCCCCGGCGTGCCTCGCCGACAGCCGCCGTCCGGCGTCCCACGATGGAAGCCACACCGAAAAATCCACCGGAGAATCGGGGGCCCTGATGCGCCGGCTGATCGCCTTCCTCGCCTGCCTCACCGTCGCCCTGCTGGTTGGCGTCAGCACCGCGCAGGCCGACGGACTCCCGCTCCGCGGGCCACAGCCCGCGCAGCTCAAGGCCCGCGCCGTCGCCGAGGTCGGGGCGCCGGGCGCCCTGGTGCCCGTCGAGGGCACGCTGCTGGACGCCCAGCGCCGGCCGCTCACCGGCGTGCCCGTGCTGGCCAGCGTCGCCGGGGCGGCCGAACACGGCGCACTGGAGTCGCTGACCGGCAGCGGCGGCGCCTTCGAGCTCTACGTGCCGCTGCCGAGCGAGCTGCCCGCCTCCGGCATCGTGGACCTCACCGTGTCCTTCGGCGGCACCGCCGAGGCGGCGGCCTCGAGCCTGACCCTGCCGATCCGGGTGGTTCCGCAGGACGAGACCAACGCCGATCAACCGGACGCCGAACCGGCTCCCGAGGTCGCCAACCGGGCCGACATCACCGCGCTGCCCACCAGCGGCAGCGCGCTGATCGATCAACTCATCCTGGTGGCCGCCGGCCTGTTCGGGGTGATGGTGCTGCTCTTCGGGATCGGCGCCTTCCTGCGCCGGCGGCACTGACACCACCCGTCGCCGGAGCGAATCCGGCACCGCTCAGTCGAAGCGGTAGCCCTGACAGCGATGCCGCAGGTCGGCCAGGTCGGGCTCGGCGACATCATCGACCCCGATCGCCTGCACCGGGCAGACGGCGAGCGCGCCGGCCTCCAGCCACATCTCGCACTGGAAGCGTTCCAGCTTCCCGGTGGCGATCAGCGGCTCGGCGGGGAACATCGCGGTCAGGGTGCGGGCGTACAGCGACCCCAGCGCATCGCACGGAATCACCTGGACGGCGGCCGGCGCCAGCGCCAGCGCCACCGCCACCTCGGTGGGGGTGAGGCCGCCCAGCACCACCGGCACCGCGCCCGCGGCGTCCCGGAGCGGCGCCGAGGCGAACGGCGAGAGCAGCAGCTCGGCCCCGGCCGCCGCGGCCCGCGCCATCTGCTCCGGCGTCCGCAGGTCGCTCACGCCCAGTCGCGCCCGGCGCCCGAACACCTCCCGCAGCCGGTCGAGTTCGGCGCGCCGCTCGAACGGGACGGTCCACACCCCGAGGCCCTCCTGGACGAGCACCTCGCCGGCGGCCACCAGGTCGTCGGGATCCCCCACCGGCAACTCGACGATCACCCGGCTGTCCGCCAGCACCTCCACCCACTCCACCGGCCCAAGGCTAGTGGCCCGCCGCCGCTGAACATCGGCGGCGACGGGCCACTCGGCCAGCACTAATCTGACGGCATGGAACTGAGCAGCGACGCCATCCCCGACGGCTCGACCGTCGAGCTCACCTACGCCGAGCCCTCCTGCGGCGGCGGGAACGTCAGCCCCGATCTGCGGTGGTCGGGCGCACCGGACGGCACGGCGAGCTACGCCCTCACCTGTTTCGACCCGGACGCCCCCACCGGCAGCGGCTGGTGGCACTGGGTGGCCATCGACATCCCCGCCGATGTCACCTCGCTCGAGGCCGGCGCTCAGCTGGCCGCACCGGCCCGCGAATGGGTGAACGACTACGGCTATTCCGGCTACGGCGGTCCCTGCCCGCCGCCGGGGCCGGCGCACCGCTACGTGTTCACCGTGCACGCCATCGACGTCGACCAGCTGCCGGTGCCCTCGGACGCCACCAGTGCCGCCTGCCGGTTCAACCTGCTCGCCCACACCCTGGACAGCGCCTCGTTCACCGCGACCTTCGCCGTGGCCGGCTGAGATGACCGCCGAACCGCCCGCCCTTCCCGGCGATGCCAAGGACTGGACCTGGGTGATCGCCCAGGGCTGCCCGGAGTGCGGCTGGACGCCGCCGCCGCCCGCGGAGATCGCGCCACGCGTCCGCGCCACCGTTCCGCGCTGGCGGGCGGTGCTGCGGCGTCCCGACGTCGCGGAGCGGACCAGGCCCGGACGCTGGTCGGCGCTGGAGTACGGCTGTCACGTCCGCGACGTGTGCCGGGTGTTCGGCGACCGGCTCACCCAGTTGCTGGACACCGACGATCCCACTTTCGCCGACTGGGACCAGGACGCCGCCGCCCGCGACGGCCGCTACTTCGCCGAGGACCCGGCCCAGGTCGCCGACGCCTACGCCGAGGCGGCGGACCGCACGGCGGGGCTGTTCGCCGCCGTCCGCGACGAGGAATGGCCGCGGCGGGGCACCCGCAGCAACGGGTCGCCCTTCACGGTGGCGACCCTGGGCGTGTACTTCCTGCACGATCTGGAGCACCACCTGGTCGATGTCGACGGCTGACGGTGACTCCCCCGCAGGGCGCGTCGTCCGCCGCCGTAGCCATCGAACCCGACGGCCGGCCAGCGGTGAGGTGGCGCGGGTTCGGCCACATTGTGCGGGTCCGTACCCGCGCAACGTCGCTCGGACGCCCGACCGGCACGACCAGCGGGTGATCCGGGCGGACGAGCCGGCGGCCCGGTGCTACGGTGATTGAGATTTCAAGGAAAGGACTCCCGTGTCCCACCCCACTCTTCAGGTGATCGTGGCCAGCACCAGGCCGCGCCGGGTCGGCCGGATGGTCGCCGACTACATCGTCGGACGCCTGGGCGTCCACGGCGGCTTCGACATCGAGGTGGTCGATCTCGCCGAGGTCGCCCTGCCCCTGCTGGACGAACCGCACCACCCGCGCCTGGCCCGCTACGAGCATGAGCACACCAAGGCGTGGAGCGCCACGATCAGCCGCGGCGACGCCTACCTGATCGTGATGCCCGAGTACAACCACTCGTTCAGCGCACCGCTGAAGAACGCCCTCGACTACCTGAACGCCGAGTGGCGCGGCAAGCCCGTCGCGGTGGCCAGCTACGGCGGCGTCAGCGGCGGCACCCGGGCCGCGGCCGCGATCACCGAGGTGCTGGTCACGCTCGGCATGGTCGTCTCCAACGTGGGCATCGCGATCCCGATGGTGCAGTCGCACCTCACCGACGGCCGGTTCGCCGGCTACCCGCAGATCGAGCAGGCGATCGAGTCCGCGCACGGAGCACTGCTGAGCCTGACCCGCGCCCGAACCGGCGCCTGAGGTGGCTATCCTGCTCGACCCGCCGCGCTGGCCGGCGCACGGCACCGACTTCGGGCATCTGGTGTCCGATTCGTCGCTGGACGAGCTGCACGCCTTCGCGCGGGCGGCCGGCATCCCGGCCCGCGCGTTCGACCATGACCACTACGACGTGCCGGTGGCCCGCTACCCCGACCTGATCGATGCGGGCGCCCTGCAGGTGCCCTCCGGCGAGCTGCTGCGCCGGCTGGTCGACGCCGGGCTCCGGGTCCGGCCGCGGGACCGGACGCCGAAGCGGCCCGCGGCGCTGGCCGCGGCCCGCGACTCCTGGCTGGCCCTGCTGCCCGGCGCGGCGGCGCTCGGCGAGGAGCTGCTCCAGCGGTGGTCCGAACCGCACCGGCGCTACCACGACGTCCGGCACCTGGCCCAGTGCCTGGTCGCGCTGGATCAGCTGACCGGCGACGGCGGGGCGGGGCGTCCGGTGGCGCTGGCGGCCTGGTTCCACGACGCGGTGCACCACGGCGAGCCGCGGACCGACGAGGAGGCGTCCGCAGCGCTCGCCGAGGAATCCCTGCGGCCGCTGGTCGGGCCCGGCGAGGCCGCCGAGGTCGCCCGGCTGGTCCGGACGACCATCGACCACGACCCCCAGCCCGGAGACCACGACGCCGCCCTGCTGGTGGACGCCGACCTCTCGGTGCTCGGTCAGTTGCGCGGCCGCTACCACGTCTACCTGCGCGACGTCCGCGAGGAGTACGGCCGCTACGACGACGAGCAGTTCCGCCGCGGCCGGCTGAGCGTGGTGGAGGGGCTGCTGGCGCGGCGTCCGCTGTTCGCCACCGACGCCGGGCGCCGGCTGTGGGGTGCCCGCGCCGAACTCAACCTGGTCGAGGAGCACGACCGGCTGACCCGCTGAGCGGACGGCTCCGCTCGAGGCCCGGGCAGACGGCTCGGACGCCGCGCCCGACCTGTCCACCAACTCGCCGGACTCGCACCAGCCGGACCGACCCGATCCGGCAGCTCCCGCGTCCGGCGCGGGCCCACTGACCCGGGGCGCTCTACGGTTTCGGTATGGTCGCCCGCTCCCGCTTGTTCGACGCCGGCTGGATCCTGGTCACCAACCTGTTCGTGCTGGCCGGCGTCATCGTCTGGGGATGGCCTCCCGGAAACGTCTTCCTGCTGTTCTGGATCGAGAACGCGATCCTCGGCGCCGTCACCGCGATCCGGATCGCCACCGCGCGGGGCGCCGGGGACGCCTCCCGTCCCCGCGCCGACTCGATCCGCCGCTTCCCGCGCTGGGGTCAGGTCGGCTTCTTCGTGCTCCACTACGGGCTGTTCGCCGTCGTCCACCTGGTCTTCGTGGGCATGCTCTCGGTCGCGGCCGGCACCTCGTGGGGGTTCTGGATGCTCGGCCTGCCGGCGCTGCTGATCGCGCTGCGGTACGTCACCGACCTGGCCAGCGTGTGGTTCCTCGGCGGAAGGCGGTTCCGGGTGAGCGCCGAGCAGGCGTTCTGGTCGCCCTACCCGCGGCTGATCGTGCTGCATGTCGCGACCCTGCTCGGCTTCTTCCTGATCATGCCCTCCGGGCCCCCGGGACGATCCTGGCTGTCCTACCTCGATCCGCTCCGGTCCTGGCTGGAGGCGACCGGGCAGCCGCCCAGCAACGGCGCGGTGCTGGTGGCGCTGCTGATGCTGCTGAAGACCATCGCCGACCTGGCGGCGCTGGGCGGCGTCCCGTCCCGGAACCAGCGGGCGGGCATCGACTCCGCCCCCTGATCGCTGGGCTTATCGTGGCGGCGTGCCCGCCCTCCCCGCCTCCGCCCTCCGCGTCGCGGCCGCCGGGGTGGTGATCGCACTCGCCGGCTGCGCCGCCGCGCCGGCCCCCGAGCAGACCCCGACCGCATCATCTGCGGCCTCGGTCCCGGCGACCCCGCCCGCCTCGGCCACGCCGTTCCCCAGCGCCACGGCGTCCGCGAGCGCAGCGGCCACACCCGCCGCCACCCGCTCGGCCCGGCCGAAGGACAACCGGACGGCGGCCCAACGGTCGCGACCGTTCACCGTGAACGGCATCCCGGTGATCTCCAAGAAGCACCCGATCAACGCGGCCTACCGACGCGACAGCGTGACCTCGCCCTACGGCCTGACCCGGGAGACCCAGTCCGCCCTGACCCGGATGATCGCCGACGCGCGTGCCAAGGGCGTCCGGCTGCTGGTCCGCAGCGGCTACCGCAGCTATGCGCTGCAGGCGCAGATCCTGTCCAGCAAGATCCGGGAGTACGGCAGCGAATCGCTCGCCCGCCGCTACAACGCCGCACCCGGACGCAGCGAGCACCAGACCGGCCTGGCGGTGGACCTGTGGGACGGCGTCACCTGGGGCGTCGGTGTGCGCAACACCAGGGCGGGCAGGTGGCTGTGGGCGAACGCGTGGCGCTACGGCTTCATCCTGCGCTATCCCAACGGCAAGGAGAAGGTCACCGGCTACGCCTTCGAGCCGTGGCACTACCGCTACATCGGCACCAAGGACGCCAAGGCGTTCGGCCCGAACAGCACCCGCACCCTCGAGGAGTATCTGGGGATCGACTGAGCGTTGGCGAGCCCGGGAAGGACGACGGGTGCATCACTAGGGGATGCGGCCGACCTGCCACCCGCTGCCGGCTCTTGGCTGTCACTTCCCGGGCTCAATGCATGTGACTGTAGACGGGCATCGGGGTGGAACCAAGCGAACCTGGGAGACCTTGGGGAACTCACAGCCAGCCATCATCACCGGTACGGATCGGCGCCGCGAAGGGTCACCCGCGTGGGTGACCGGCCCGCGTCTTTCCTAGTCACATTACGGTTGCCGGCGACGAGGGCGGGTCGACCGGACGCCGGCGGCGCCCAGCCGGGCGCCCGCGTCCGGGCCGCCCCTGTATCCTGCTCGGACCCGTCCGACCAGGAGTGCCGATGACCAGCGAGCCGATCGCGGCCGAGGTGCTCGCCGTGATCGTGGCGCTGGTCGACGGTGAACCGTGCGTGCTGACCCTCCCCGACGCCCCGCGACTGCCGGCCGGCCCGGTGCTGCCCGGTCACCGCTCGCTGCAGACCGCCGTCCGGGCCTGGGTGGAGGAGCAGACCGGTCTCAGCATCGGCTACCTGGAGCAGCTCTACACCTTCGCCGATCGCGATCGCGAGGACGGCGGCACCCGCACCATCTCGGTGTCCTACCTGGGCCTGGTCCGGGGGCTGCGCGCCCGTGCCGGACAGTGGCGGGGCTGGTACGGCCTGTTCCCCTGGGAGGACCAGCGGGCCGGCGACACCCTGCTCACCGAGACGCTGGCGCCGGCGCTGCGGCCGTGGGCCCAGCAGGACGGACGGACCCGCCGGCAGCGCTGCGCGATCACCTTCGGGCTCGACGGACGGCCCTGGCAGCCCGACCTGGCCCTGCAACGCTACGAGGTGCTGTACGAGGCCGGCCTGGTGCCGGAATCGCCCGCCGAGCGGCGCCAGGACGCGCTCGTCCCCGGTGAGCGGCTGGACGGCGACCATCGTCGCGTCCTGGCCACCGGGATCGCGCGGCTGCGGGCGAAGATCCAGTACCGGCCGGTGGTGTTCGAACTGCTGCCGCCGCAGTTCACCCTCGGCCAGCTGCAGGGCTGCGTGGAGGCCCTGGCCGGCCAGGTGGTGCACACCCAGAACTTCCGGCGGCTGGTCGAGCAGCAGCAACTGGTCGAGGAGACCGGCGGCCGGGCCGGCACCCGCGGGCGCCCCGCCCGGCTCTACCGGTTCCGGCACGACGTGTTGCAGGAGCGCCAGGCGGCCGGCACCAAGCTGCCCTCGCCGCGGTCGCGCTGACACCACTCGACGCGCCGGCCTCGGCGCGTCGGCGGATTCCTCGGCCCTCGACGATCCGGGTGTCGCATCGCCTCGGCGTCTCAGCATCGCGGACGGCCGTTTTGCACTCCCTTTTGCTCATATGTAGCATAAGAGGGCTACCGCACCGAGGAGGAGCTATGAGCACCACCCTGATCAGCGCCGCGGACCTGTACCGCCGGGTCGACCACGTCGTCCCCGCCGTCGAATGGGCGACGATGGCCGACGATGTGAACGCCATCCTGCGACTCAAGGCCGAGCGCAACGCCGTGATCCTGGCCCACAACTACATGCGCCCCGAGATCTTCCACGGGGTCTCCGACATCGTCGGCGACTCGCTGGCGCTGGCCCGCGAGGCCACCACCGTCGAGGCCGACGTGATCGTGCTGGCCGGCGTCCACTTCATGGCCGAGACCGCCAAGCTGCTCAACCCGTCCAAGACCGTGCTGATCCCCGATCTGCGCTCGGGCTGCTCGCTGGCCGAGTCGATCACCGCCGCGGACGTCCGCGAGTTGCGCCGGCTGCACCCCGGCGTCCCGGTGGTCACCTACGTGAACACCTCGGCCGCGGTGAAGGCCGAGAGCGACATCTGCTGCACCTCGGGCAACGCGGTGCGGGTGATCGAGAGCCTGGGGGTGCCCGCGGTGATCATGATCCCCGACCAGTTCCTGGCCGCGAACGTGGCCCGGCAGACCGGGGTGAAGGTGATCACCCATCCGGGCGCCTGCGAGGTGCACGAGCGGTTCACACCCGCCGACATCCGGCAGATCCGCGCCGACTACGCTGGCGACGTCACCGTGCTGGCGCATCCCGAGTGCCCGCCCGAGGTGGTCGACGAGGCCGACTACGCCGGCTCGACCGCGCAGATGATCGGCTTCGTCGCCGACCGGCGTCCGAAGCGGGTGGCGCTGATCACCGAATGCTCGATGAGCGACAACGTCGCGCAGGAGTACCCCGAGGTCGAGTTCGTCCGGCCGTGCAATATGTGCCCGCACATGAAGCGGAACACGATGGCCTCGATCCGGCACGCGCTGGAGACGATGACCCACGAGGTCACCATCGACGCCGCCGTCGCCGACCGGGCCCGGCTGGCGGTGGAGCGGATGCTGGCCGTGGGGGCGAAGTGAGCCGCCGCGAGGTCGTCGTCGACGGCCCGGTGATCGTCGGTGCCGGACTGGCCGGGCTGAGTTGCGCCATCGAACTGGCCCCGGCCCGCTGCCTGGTGCTGTCGGCCGGTGCGCTCAGCACTGGCACCTCGACCGGCTGGGCACAGGGCGGGGTGGCCGCCGCGGTCGGGCCGGACGACTCACCCACGACGACCACGCCGCCGACACCCTGGCCGCCGGCGCCGGACTGTGCGACGAGCAGGTCCGCGTCACCGCCGCCGGGCCGGACGCGATCGAGTGGCTGGCCCGGCAGGGCACCCGCTGGGACCGCCACCCGGACGGCTCGCTGCGGCTCGGCCTGGAGGGCGCACGGGCGCCGCCGGATCGTCCACGCCGGAGGACGGGACCGGTGCAGAGCTGCGCGCACCGTCGTCGACAAGGCGCGGATGCTGCCAATGGTCGCGCTCTGGGACCACAGCCCGGGCGCGGCATCGTCGTCGAGGGCGGCCGGGTCGCGGGCGTCGAGGTGGACACCCCGGACGGCACCGTCCTGGGTGCGGACGCCGGCGGTGGTGCTCGCCACCGGCGGCATCGGCGGCCTGTTCAGCCACACCCAACCCGCTGAGCTCGCGCGGACAGGGCCTGGCGCTGGCGTTCCGGGCCGGGCCGCACTCCGCGACCTGGAGATGGTGCAGTTCCACCGACCGCGCGCTGGACGTCGCGGTCGACCCGATGCCGCTGGTCAGCGAGGCCGTCCGCGGCGAAGGGGCGATCATCGTCAACGAGCGCGGCGAATGGGTGCTGGCCGACCCGCTGTCGGCCCGCGACGTGGTGTCCCGCGCCGAGTGGGCGCAGCTGCAGGCCGGCCACCGTGTGTTCCTGGACGCCCGCACCTCACCGGGTGAGCGGTTCGCGGAGCTGTTCCCGCTCCATCCACGCCACCGCGGTCGCGGCCGGGCTCGATCCGGCCCGCGATCTGCTCCCCGTGCGTCCCGCGGCGCACTATCACATGGGCGGCGTGCTGGTGGATGAGCATGGCGAGCACCGTGCCGGGCCTGTTCGCCGCGGGCGGTGGCCTCCACCGGGCTGCACGGCGCCAACCGGCTGGCCTCCAACTCGCTGCTCGAGGCGGTGGTCTGCGGACGCGGGGTCGCCCGGCGGCTGGCGTCCGTCCACGGCGGGCACCGCGGCGGGCACACCGCTGCCGGGACGGCACTGGGCGGGCCGCGCCTGGTCGCCGGCGGACCCCGTCGTCGACCGGATCCGCGGCATCGTCAGCGCCGGCGCCGGTGTGCTGCGCGATGCCGCCGGACTGCGCCGGGCACTGCGCGAACTGCAGCCGCACCTGGCCGACGACACCGGGCTGGTCGGTTACCTGGTCGCGCACGCAGCCCTGCGGCGCGCCGAGTCGCGCGGGGCGCACACCCGCACGGACTTCCCCCAGGCGGCCGAACCCCGGCACACCGTGGTCACCATCGACGACGTCGAGGGCGTCGCGGCATGAGGAGGCTGCCCCGACTGGTGGTCGAACCGACCGTGCGCGCCGCCCTGCTGGAGGATCTGGGCCGGGCCGGAGACCTGACCACCGACAGCATCATCGGCCCCGACGCCGTCGCGACCGTGCAGCTGGTGTCCCGCGACCGGGGCGTCCTGGCCGGCCTGCCGCTGGCCCGGCTGGCCTGGGAACTGGTGGACGCCCGGATCGAGTGTGACGCGCATCTGGCCGACGGCGCCCGGCTCGAGCCGGGCAGCGTGATCGCCACCGTGCGCGGGCCGGCCCGCGGGCTGCTCACCGGCGAGCGGGTGGCGCTGAACTTCCTCGGGCATCTGTCCGGGGTACACCGGCATGGCCGCCATCGCCGACGCCATCGCGCACACCCGGGCCAAGGTGGCCGACACCCGCAAGACCATCCCCGGGCTGCGCGCGCTGCAAGTACGCGGTGGCCTGCGGCGGCGGGTCGAACCACCGCTTCGGCCTGGACGATGCGGTGCTGATCAAGGACAACCACATCGCCGTCGCGGGCGGCGTCCGGGCCGCGGTCGAGGCGGCGCGCCCACGTCGGGCACCTGGTCAAGATCGAGGTGGAGGTCGACTCGCTGGACATGCTGGCCGAGCTGCTCGACGTCGGCGCCGACGTGGTGCTGCTCGACAACATGACCCCGGAGGTCCTCCGCGAGGCCGTCGCCTTGGTGGCCGGCCGGATGGTGACCGAGGCGTCCGGACGGATCACCCCGGAGTCCGCGGTGCCGATCGCCGAGGCAGGAGTGGACCTGATCAGCGTCGGATGGCTGACCCACAGTGCGCGGGTGCTGGACGTCGGGCTGGACCATCTTCCCGGGTAGCCGATCGGCCGATCGAGGCCGCTCATTCGCTGCGGGACCGGGGTGAACGGAAAAGGAACCGTCCCCCGAACGGAAAAGGAACCGTCCCCCCTTCGGGCAGGATCCGGCCACTAGCATGCCTGCCAGGGCGAACCAGCCCAGGCACGAGGAGCGTCACGGATGGATCAGGTCTGGCGATATCTGTCCGGAATGTTCGAGTTGATCGGCCGGGCCTACCGGCTGGACTCCGGCGCCCTGACCTGGGTGCGCGAGCACCCGTTCGCGATCTGGCTGGCGGTCGGTGTCGCGCTGCTGGCCGGCGTGTCGATCATGGCCGGCCACGCCGCCATGCTGCTGCTCAACCGGATCACCGGATGGCGCTTCGCCACCGGCCTGCTGTTGAGCGCCGCCTGGCTGATCGTGCTGCACGCGATCGAGTCACTGGTGTTGTGGGGACTCGGATCGCTGAGCAGTGGTCGGGAGGTGTCGTACACGACCGTGCTGGCCGGCGTGCTGGTGGCCACCGCCCCGCAGGTCTGGGGGTTCCTGGTGCTCATCCCCTACCTCGGCACGGCGATCGGCCGCTTCCTGTCCGCCTGGAGCGCGGTCGTCCTGTGGGCGGTGACCGCCGGCACGTTCGGCCTCGGCCGCTGGCCCGCGCTCGGGCTGGTGGCGGCGTCCTGGCTGGTCATGCATCTGCTGTCCACGCTCTGCGCGCCCTGGGTTTCCCGGGCGATGGCGACCCTGTTCCAGCGGATCACCGGACGTCCCTTCCGGGTCTCCGGCGCCGACGTGCTCAACGGACGGCCGATGATCACCTCGGAGGTGCCGGCATGATCCTCGACGAACTGATCGTGCTCACCCTGGCGCTGGCCGTCGTCGCCATGGTCCTGGCCCCGCTGGAATCCCTGCACTGGTGGGCCACCCGCGACGTCGAGGAGCCGGACACCGGCCCGGCACCGACCTCGGCGGAACTGGCGGCCTCGGCACCCGACTGCCTGCCCCAGCGGTTCCTGGTCTACCTCTCCGGCATCGGCGCGATCGCCGCCAAGGACGTGCCCGAGGAGGAGACGCCGTTCGTCCAGGACCTGCACGAACGGCTGCCCGGCATCACCGTCATCGACGACGTGTTCCCCTATGCGGTGGACAATCGCGGCCTCACCGCCGAACGGCTGCTCGGACGGCTGTGGCGCCGGCTCGAGCAGGTGCGGCTGAAGAACCCGAACGCCGCGCTGGCCGTACTGATCAACCTGCGCAACCTGCTGCAGCTGTTCGTCTGCGCCGACCGGCGCTACGGGCCCACCTACAACATGGGCACCGCCCGCGAGATCCACCGGTCCCTGGTCCGCCACGGCCACCGGCCGGGCAGCCCGGACGAGGTGGTGCTGCTCGGCTGGAGCGGCGGCGGCCAGATCGCCCTCGGCGCGGCCTGGTACCTGCACGCGATGGGCCTGCGGGTGTCGGTGCTGTCGCTGGGCGGGATGCTGTCCGACGACATCGCGCTGGCGCGGGTGGAGAATCTGTGGCACCTGTACGGCACCAAGGACTTCCTGCAGGCCTCCGGCAAGGTGCTGTTCGCAGGGCGCTGGCCGATCTCCAAGGCGTCCCCGTGGAACGAGGCGGTCCGCGACGGCACCATCACGATGGTCGAGCTCGGGCCGTACAACCACAACATCAAGGAGCACTACTTCGACTACCGGTCGAAGCTGCCGGACGGCCGCAGCTACGCCGGCAAGGTGGTCGACACCATCGCCGGGATCCTCCGGCCACAGGGCTGACCCGCTCCCACCGCCCCGTTCGCTCACTACTGGCCGTGCGGCGAAGGGCCGGCCGGCGGTGCCGCCCTGTCCGGGCAGCCGCCGGAGCGCACTACCGTGGCTGGATGAGCAGCACCCCCCGCGAGGTGATCGTGGTCGGCGGCGGGCCCGCCGGCATGGTGTGCGGACTGCTGCTGGCACGGGCCGGGCTGACCGTCACGGTGCTGGAGAAGCACGACGACTTCTTCCGCGACTTCCGCGGCGACACGGTGCACCCCAGCACCCTGAACCTGCTGGACGAGCTGGGGCTGGGGCCGGCCTTCGACCGGGTGCCCTACAGCAAGCTGGAACGGGTCCGGCCGCCGGTCCGCGGCGGGGGTGACGTGGTCGTCTCCGACCTGACCCGGCTGCGACTGAACCGGCCCTACATCGCGATGACGCCGCAGTGGGACTTCCTCAACGTGCTCGCCGACGCCGGCGACGCCGAGCCGACCTTCGCCCTGCGGATGGGGACCGAGTTCGTCGAGCTGCTCCGTTCCGGCGGACGGGTGGTCGGCGTCCGGTGCCGCGGCGGCGACGGGAACAGGAGTTGCCCGCCGACCTGGTGATCGGTTGTGACGGCCGCACCTCCGACGTCCGGGCGGACGCCCTGCTGCCGCTGGTCGAGCTGCCGGTGCGGTTCGACGCCTGGTGGTTCCGGCTGCCCACCGACGTCGAGGTCGGATCCAGCCTGCTGCCGCGCACCGCCCCCGGCTCGGTGTTCGTGCTGATCCCGCGGCGCGGCTACGTGCAGGCGGCCCGGCTGATCCCGAAGGGCAGCGACGCCGAGCTGCGCGATGCCGGCATCGACGCGCTGCGGGACGCGATCGCCGCGGCCGAGCTGGAGTGGCAGCAGGTGAAGCTGTTGGACGTCCGGGTCGACCGGCTGCGGCGCTGGTGGGCGCCCGGCCTGCTCTGCATCGGGGACGCCGCGCACGCCATGTCGCCGGCCGGCGGCGTCGGCGTCAACCTCGCGGTGCAGGACGGTGTCGCCGCCGCCCGGCTGCTGGCCGCCCCGTTGCTGGCCGGACGCCTCACCGACGCCGATCTGGAGGCGGTGCAACGCCGACGGGAGTTCGCCGCCCGGCTCACCCAGGCGGGCCAGCAGGTCGTCCATCGCGGCATCGACGCGCTGCTGCAGTGTCGCAGCCCGCTGGAGGTGCCGCCCTGGGCGGCGGGGGTGCTGCGCCGGCTGCCGGTCCTGGCCGCCCTGCCCGCCCGCCTGGTCGGCATCGGCGTCCGGCCCGAGCACGCACCGGCCTTCGCCCGGCGCTGAACCTGGCGCCGTCGCACCCGTGGCTTCTCGCCGCGGTCCGGACCCGATCCGTGCCGTCAGTACGTCCGTCGACCGACGGGGGTGATCAGGGAAGCGAGGCCGGCGGGCAGCTTCCTGATCATCCCTCGCCGAGCAGGCAGTGAAGCGCGGCTCGCCGCGTGCTGTCGTCGAACTCGGCACGCGCGACACTAGGCTGACCGGACCGGTTGTCGCCGCCGCGACCGTTCGCAGTCCCACCCCGCGCCGACCGTCTCGCGAGAGGGGGCTGCATGCGCCCGGGCCGGATCCAGGTCGGCAGGCTCGCGACGCTGCCGCGCGGCGTGCGCGGCCTGCTGGGCGGGCTGGCCGCCCTGGTCGGCGCCCTCATCGTCTTCCGGCCCACGACCGCGCTCGGGGTGCTGGCCGCCCTGATCGGCGCGGGCCTGATCCTGGCCGGGGCGCTGGAGTGGGCGGCCGGACGGGACGCCGCGGCGGCCGCGCCCCGCTGGCGGTCGGCGTCCGCGGCGCTCTGGCTGCTGGCCGGCGTCTTCGTCCTGCTGGCCCCCGGGTTGACCGTGCGGGTGATCGCGCTGACCGTCGGCGTCGCCCTGCTGGTCAACGGCGTCCTGCAGGTGGTCAGCGGCGCGCTCAGGACGGCCGATCCGGACGCCCGGGTGACGTCGGTGCTGCTGGGCCTGGCCTGGCTCGGCTTCGGGCTGGTGGCCCTGGCCTGGCCGGACATCACGCTGCTGGCGGTCGCGGTGTCGTTCGGGGCCCGGCTGCTGATCGGTGGCCTGCTCCTGCTCTGGCAGGAGCTCCGCGGCGCTCCGGCGGCCTCAGCGGACCTCTCGCCCGGTCGGCCGGCACCCCGCTGGCGACGCACGGTGGCCGCGGCGCTCGCGCTGGCGGTCGCGCTCGGACTGGCCTCGACGAGTGCGTGGCTGCGCCGCGGCAGCTCGGTGCAGGACGAGTTCTACGCGCCGCCCCGCGACGTGCCCGGCGAGGCCGGCCGGCTGATCCGCGCCGAGCCGTTCGATCGCGGGGTACCGCCGGACGCCCGGGGCTGGCGGATCCTGTACACCACCACCGACGGCGACGGCCGGCCCACCGCGGCGAGCGGACTCGTGGTCGTGCCGCGCGGCGGCTCCGGCGACTGGCCGGTGATCAGCTGGTCGCACGGCACCACCGGCTTCGCCGAGCACTGCGCGCCGTCGCTGCTGCCCGAACCGTTCAGTCCGGGCGCCCTGCTGGTGTTGCCGCAGCTGATCGAGAACGGCTGGGCCATGGTGGCCGCCGACTACCCGGGGCTGGGCACCGCCGGCCCGCACCCGTACCTGATCGGCGTCCCGAACGCCCGCGCCGCGCTCGACGCCGTCCGCGCCGCCCGGCAGCTCACCGACGCCCAGCTCGGCCCGCGCACCCTCGCCTGGGGGCACTCCCAGGGCGGCGGCGCCGCGCTGTGGGCGGGCGCGCTGGCCGCCGAGTACGCCCCCGACGTCCCGCTGTCGGGCGTTGCCGCGCTCGCACCGGCCGCCGACCCCGTCGCCCTGATCGAGAACCTCGCCACCGTCCGCGGCGGGTCGGTGTTCGCCTCCTACGCCCTGGCCGGGTACACCGGCCGGTACCCCGACGTCCGCTGGGGCGACTACCTGCGCCCCGGCGCCGAGGGCATCGTGCGCGAGTTCGCTGGCCGCTGCCTCTCCGAGCCCGCAACGGCGGCCTCTGTGCTGGTGGCGCTTGGGCTCTCCGAGGATCCGGAGATCTTCAGCCGCCCACCGGTGGAGGGAGCGCTGGGCGAGCGGCTCCGCGAGAACATCCCGCCGGCCACCATCGCCGCACCGCTGCTGATCGCCCAGGGCGGCAGCGACGGCATCGTCCCGCGGCCGGGTCAGGACGCGTTCGTCGCCGGGCTGTGCGCCGCAGGACAACACCTCGACTACCGCGTCTACGCGGGCCGCGACCACCTGCCGCTGGTCCAGCCCGACTCCCCGCTGACCGCGGACCTGTTCGCCTGGACGGCGGCCCGCTTCGACGGCCAACCGGTCAGCAAGGGCTGCATCCGCGCCGAGCGGTAGCCCCGTTCGGGGGCGACTCCGGGCGTGAATCCGTGGTCGGAGGCCGACCCAAGGTCTTCGCGGCATTGACCGCGCCCGCACCCGCGACGTACCTTGGTCCCCTCGGTACTGATGCGGAGAGGAGGTCACCCCATGATGTATGGCGTCACGCCCGTCGCGACCCCGTTCGACGACGCGCCGGCCGCGTCCGCGGTGACCCGCCCGCACGATGCCCGGCTGAACGGCCGTAGCCGCACCGATCGCTGATCCCCCAAGGGGAGAAGTCCGCCCAGATCCGGGCATCAACCGCACCACCGACGTCTCCTTCCGAAGGCGACGTCGCGCGGACCGCCTCGACAGGACGCTTCCAGCGCCGTTCCCACGGGCCGCCATTGCCGGCCGCCCCGCCCATTCCGCGATCACAACCCTGCCCGCGACGGCAGCGTGAAGGAGAACCGATCATGACCACCACCAGTCCCACCCATCCGACCACTCGAACCCTGGAGTTCCGCCCGCTGACCGTCCCGGCGTCCGTCGACGCCCCGGACGCGGCCGACTTCCGCACCATGACCGAGGTCCGCAACCGGGTCTACCGCGCGATCAGCGGTCACGACGACGACCACCAGACCCCGGAGGCACTGCTTCCCCATTACCTGCCCGACGACTACGAGTTGCGCATCGTCTGGCTGGCCGTGCTGGACGGCACGATCGTCGGCCGGGTCGGCATCGACATCCCGCTCGAGGCCGGCTCCCGGGCCGCCTACTGGCTGATCGAGCTGCTGCCCGAGGTATGGGGCCAGGGCATCGGGACCGCCGGCTACGAGTTGGTCGAACGGACCGCGCGCAGCCACGGGCGCACGGTGCTGCAGTCCTGGGCGCAGCATCCGGACGCCCCCGGCGAGCGGCTCGTCCCGCCCACCGAGTTCGGCTCGATCCCGCTGGACCACGCCGCGCGCTTCTACCTGCGGCACGGCCACGCCCTGGAGCAGATCGAACGGTGCAGCCGGCTCGACCTGCGCGGACCGCTCGACCAGGTGGAACGCCTGCTCGGCGTCGCCCGGGAGGCGTCCGGCGACTACCGGGTCGTGCAGTGGCTGCTGCCGACGCCACCGGAGTTCGTCGACGGCTACGCCTGGATGAAGTCACGGATGTCCACCGACGTGCCCGCCGCCGCCCTCGAGTTCGACGAGGAGACCTGGGACGCAGCGCGGATCGAGCTGCACGACACCCGTTTCCTGCAGGGCGGGAACACCGTGCAGGTGACCGCGGCGCAGCACATCGCCACCGGTGAGCTGTGCGGCTTCAACGAACTGGTGATCGGCAGCGACCGGACCCGGGCCACGCACCAGGAGGACACCCTGGTGCTCTCCGAGCATCGTGGCCACAGGCTGGGCATGCTGGTGAAGTGCGCCGGCCTGCTCTCCTGGCGTGCGGTGGCTCCCGAGTCGCCGCGGGTGGTCACCTACAACGCCGAGGAGAACCGTCCGATGCTGGACATCAACGAGGCCTGACCGGCTGCCGAACCCGACGAGAGCCCCTGCCGGGGATGAGGGTCCCCGGCAGAGGCTCGGTGCCAGGCGTTCGTCAGCCGAGACGCTGATCCCTGCGAACCAGTCGGCTGCCGGGGAGGCGAGTCGCCCGGAACCCTGCCCGCAGGCCGCGCGAGCACTCGGCGACACGCTCCGGAGCGCAAGGAACCGATGCCGGCGACGAAACGGAAAGACCTCCGACCCTGGGATGAAATCCCTGGTCGGAGGCCTTTTCGTCGGTGGCTATTCAGTGAAACCTCGAAGGCCCATGTCAGAGGCACCTTCCGGAGACGCCCAGAACCCTTCACCACATGACCCAGGGCAGGTTCACCACACGCTCCGATTCCGGTGACGCGGGAAGTGTCACACCCATCTGGGAGCGTTCGGTCCATGAAGCGCGCCTACACCGCCCTGTGCAACACGACCGACCGTGACCAGGACCTGATCACGGCCCTCCGCTGGGCTTTGGACCACGCCGAGGAGGACGAACGGGTCACGCTGTGGTGCTGGGACAAGGAGAGCCTGCCGGACGGCCTCGTCTCCTCCGCCCCTTCTCTCGGCATCGTGGTCCACTCCGAGAAGCCGCGTCCTCGTGGCGGACGGTCGGCACCGCGTCCGCGAGGACCTGTCGTCGCAGTCGATCTCCCTCTGGAGACCCTCGTGGAGATCGAGCCCTTCGACCACCCTGTCGCCCTCGTCCACACCTATGCGCCGGAGAACGATGAGCGGGGTGGCTGGATCGGTGGAGTGGACCTGCCCTTCGACCGCCCGTGGCTCAACGCCTTCCAGCCTGAGTGCCTGGCGGGTCCCGAGGTCACGCTCGCTGACCCCTTGCTCTCAGACCCGGTGGTGGCCGTGGCGATGAAGTCGTTCACCGGGACGACCTACGGGGGCACCACCATGCACGACTACCGCGACGGTGATCGCGTGAGCTACGGGCTCATGGAGTTGCGGAAGGGCGGACATGCCATCGAGCCGGACCTCCTCTTCGCTGCGGCGCTTCGAGCAGGTTGGAGGGGGCGCGAGGCGCTGAGGTTCTGGGCTGTCGCCAAGGAGATCGCCAAGGGAGTCAAGAAGCGCCCCAAGCACCACTACCGCGACGACATCCTGAAGCAGTGGCGCGCGGCTTCTGCCGGTGAGTAACCCTCACTCCCGAGGAGTGTCAGAGGTGCCGTCCATGCTGGAGGAAAGACGAGCGTAGGAAGGAGGTGAATCATGGCCAAGGGCGACATCGAGACCTACCACGAGGACGGTCAGTGGAAGAACCGCGCGCAGGGGAACAGCCGGGCGAGCAACGTCCATGACACCAAGGCGTCAGCGCAGGCTGCTGGGCGCGAGATGGCCAAGGACCGGGGAGTGGAGCACGTCATCAAGAAGATGGACGGCACCATCGGTGAGAAGAACTCCTACGGGAACGACTCCCACCCTCCGAAGGGCTGATCCCACAGCAGGAGCCCCGCTACCGCACTCAGGTCGCGGGGCTCCTGTAGGTTTCATTGAGGAGAGCGCAAGAGCACTTGGCCAGTAGGGATGAGGGTGTCCGACATCCTGGCTACAGTCCAGGCACATGATCGACACCGTGGCACAGCAGTCCCTCATCACAACCGTCTTCGAGGCGAGCAGCGCCGCGCTCGACCGGCTCACTCACCTCATCCCCGACCTCGACCGGGACCGGACCGAGTACGCGCTGGCGTCGGTGTTGCTGGAGGAGGCGTGGGTCAGCAGCCGCTGACGCCCGGATCAGCCTCGGGAAGCCGCTCCCCCGTCCGCGAAGTCAGAGTAGGTCCTGATGTCTCGCACGGGCTCCGGAAGGCCCTTGCGACGGCGCTCTGCCTCCCTGCGGCGGTCCTCACGGTCCTCGGCCTCGAACTGGGCGTCGAGGCGCTCCAGGTCGGCCTGAAGGGCGTCGTCGGGCTTGTAGTGCTGGTTCAAGACGGTCCCTCTCGGATCGGCCTTGCGTGGCTAGGTGCTATCGAGAGTAGGCACACAGGTGTACGACTGCCGTGCGCCCCGGCGTCAGTCTTGCTCCGGGCGCACCGCGTTGGCGATCTTCACCGCGACCTGCTCCAGGGTGTCTTCCTCGGTGCTCAGTCCTGACCGGGAGGCCAGCAACGGGCTCTCATCGCGCAGGTCCTCGTAGGAGATGCCATGGACGACCGGGATCACGCGGTCCGTGGCCAGCAGGGCTGACAACTCCTTGTCCGCAATGCCTTCGGCGGCGAGGCTCTTCAGCAGGTTGGGCGTGGCCAGGACGATCCCGATGTGGGACATCCTCAGACCCTTGTCGATCTCGCGCACCAACGAGGTGCCCAGCGCAACGTCCTTCTCCGAGAACCACACGCTGACGCCGAAGCCCTCCAGAAGGTCGTGGAGTTCCTGCGCTGCGCGCTGCCGGTCACCCCAGGCATGGCAGAGGAACACATCCCGGCGCTCGGGGTGTGCAGCGGCCTGACGCTCGGCTTCGCTCGCGACCGCGCCCAGGGTGCGCTCCTCCGTCGCCCGGTACGTCACGGAAGGGCGGCTGGCCGACTGCAACTTGCGGTTGGTGTCCCTGACCCACTTGTCGATCTCGCGCTGCGCCGCCTGCTCGTTGCGACGTTGCTGGACCTTGGCGTCGCTCTCAGCCTTGCGTTGAGCAGCCTTCAGGTCGCGCTCGAACTGCTGCTCGATCTTGCGGACCTCACTCTTGATCTGCCGCTCGGCCTTGCTCTGGGCGGCGCGCATCTGTGATCTGATCTGGGACTGGGACGGCATCCGGGGCGTGGGCATGTGGAACTCCTGACTGTCGGTGGAGTCCAGCCTTGCAGGCGGCACTGACAGAACTGCCCACCCGCAGGCAGACAGCCTTGGTCAGTCGCCCCAGATCGGTGCGATCAGGTCGTCGAGCGACACGCCCCACGTCTTCGCCAAGATCGCCCAGGTCTTCAGGTCGCCGTAGAAGCGCCCAGCACTCAGGTTGAGCAGGGTCTGTCGGGCCAGTCCGCTCGCTTCGGCAAGTTCGTCAAACGTCATGCCCGAGCGCGCTCGCCCCTCTTGGAACGCTGCCGCCAGACGGGCTAGGTCTGGCTCGGGCGGAAGGGCATGCACCGACCTATCCCAGCGGCCCATCCGACCGAATGTCAGCACAAGAACTTGTACTATAGGTGTGTCCATGGCAAGGTGTCCAGGGGCGAATCCCGAAGGGGGACCGTCATTCGTGGAGGAGGAGCCCCATGCCCCGAAAAGCCCTTGCAGGGTTGACCATCTTGGCCCTGGCCGTGAGCGCTTGCAGTTCGAACCCCGATGCCAACCCCACCCCCGCCACCAGTCCGTCGGCGCAGGCCACGGGCTCAGGCCAGACCACATCGGGGCAGCCCAGCACTCAGTCCGCAGGTCACACCCTGCCGGTGGCGTCGGTCTTCGGAGGGCCGGCCTGGAGCATGCAGATTCCGCCCTCGTGGGAGCAGATGACCCCCATCGTCACGGCCAAGCGAGTGATCGCCTTGGACGACGCCGTGGTGCGTGCCTACGACCAGCACGGGGCCGAGGTGTGGGCCACTGATTGGAAGCCCCTGGCCGAACAGGACCGGGCGGTAGGCACACCCCCAACACTTCGTCAGGTCTCGTCAGAGGTCGTGGCTGTCATTGACACAGGCAAGATCGAGGGAGAGGGTTTGGCATCCTCGACCTACGCGGCTCTGGTCACCTTGATCAACATTGAGGACGGTCAGGTACTGAAGGAGGTGAGCGTGCCCGGCAGCAAGTCGGACACCCCGAAACTCAGTGCCATCGGCCTCGGGTTCGCCCTCCCGGATCGTACGGCAGTCGTGGTACTCCCGGACGGTGAGGTCGTGGAGGCCCCTCCCGCTGCATCCGACGCCCGACTGGTCGGGGCCGTCTCCGTGGGCGAGCATCCCATCGGACTTTGGGAGACCGGCTCCGTGAGCAAGGTGTCTTCCTTCGGCGATACCGGCTGGACTTCCACCGATGCCCAGCCAAGCGGGGCGACCATGAACGCGCTGATCTACGGCAGCGACGCTGACAGTCTTTTACTGGGGCGCTGGAACGAGCCGAAGGCTGGACAGGGCAAGCCTGGGGAGGTCATCTTCCGGTTGCTCGACGCCGCTTCGGGCAACGAGTTGAGTCCCGCATAGTGGTGTAGCGCGGTTCCCGTGATCGTCGTCTCCGGCATGTCGCCGGGACGAGGACGCGGTCATCGCGTGATCCTTCGAGTGAACCTCTCACAGCACTCTCGAAAGGAAACCATCACGATGA
>JBGALC010000085.1:0-8173 GCA_044224095.1 Micropruina sp.
CAGGCCTATGTCGACCGAGACCGCGCCGAAGGACAGCACTTCATCCACGAGCTGACCCACGCCTGGCAGTACCACAACGACCCGACCTACCTGGAGTACGTCGCCGACGGCATCGCCGGCCGGCTCAAGACCTTCGCTCCCGGCGAGGAGTACACCGAGGACTGGAGCTCCTACAACATCGAACAGCAGGGGGTGATCGTCGATCGCTGGTTCGGCGAGCACCACAACGGCACGAACGCCGACGACGACCACGGGCTGTCCTCCAAGGCTGCCCGCCGAGACCCCCGGTTCCGCTACATCGAGCTACTCCGCCGCGGACGCACCTGACCGCGGCGGCGGTCGCGACCCACCCCGTGCCGGAGAAGGGACTTGAACCCTCACGCCCGAAGGCACAGGAACCTAAATCCTGCGTGTCTGCCAATTTCACCACTCCGGCATGCCGGCCGGATCGGACGGCATCGCTCAGTGTAGGGCGCCGATCGGGGTGCCTGAGCGCACACTGGGGGCATGGCTATCCGAGTGAGTGACCTGTTGTGGTCGGCGTTCGACGAGTTGCGGATCCAACCGGTCGGCAAGTGGGTGCGGGCCGCCGCAGGCGGCCGCACCGTCATCGACAGCCGTCGGGCGATGCTGGTCTGGGAGCCCCGACGGGTGGTCGGCAGCTACGCCGTGCCCGAGCAGGACGTTCACGCCGAGTTGGTGCCGGACGACTCCGCGGCGGCCGTCGAGCGTCCGCTGTCGCTCGCCGGCCGCGCCGTTCTCGACCCCAGTACGCCGTTCGGGGCGCACAGCGCCAGCGGTGTCGCGGTGACCCTGCGGCTGCCCGAGGGCGACCTGGTCGGCGCGGGATTCCGTCCGGACGATCCCGACCTCGCCGGCTACCTGGTTCTGGACTGGCACCGGTTCGACCAGTGGTACGAGGAGGACGAGCCGGTGCTGGCCCACCCGCATGACCCGCACAGCCGGATCGACTGCCTTCCGTCGACCCGGCACGTGCAGATCGCGTTCGACGGCGTCCTGCTGGCCGACACCAGGCGGTCCACCCTGCTGTTCGAGACCCACCTGCCGCCGCGGTACTACATTCCGCGCGAGGACGTCACCCTGTCGCTGTTGGAGGCGACCGCCACCAGGACCGCCTGCGCCTACAAGGGCTGGGCCTCGTACTGGTCTGCCCGGGTCGGGGACAGCGTGCTGGCCGACATCGCCTGGTCGTACCCGGACCCGTTGAACGACGCCGTGCCGGTCGGCGGGCTGATCGCGTTCCTCACCGAACGCCTCGACCTGACGGTGGACGGCGAGCGGCAGACCCGCCCGCGGACCCCCTGGTCGTGAGCCGGCGGCCGGTCACGCCGGCGCCGCAGCGTTCCTCTCCCCCGGGTCAGCCCTCGGCGGGGCGGAGCGCGGGCTCGTCGAGGGCGAAGGTGCGGACCGGGCCGGGCGGCGTCCGGGCCGTCTCGAAGCGGACGGTGACCCGGCCCAGGCCGGTCCCCCACACCCAGCCGGGGCCGAACTCGTCGTGGACCACGTCGGCACCGGGACGGTAGGCGGCGGCGTGTTGGTTGTGCCGGTGCAGCCGGGGGTCGTCGTCCTGGCTTGTCCCGCCCGGAGATCCCGGCGTTCGCCGGGATGACGTGGCGGCGACGAGGGTCGTCGGGTCGGCGAGGGTCTCGGCAGGCTCGACCGACGAAGTGGCCGTCTCGTCGAGTTCGACCGGGGGCGAGCCGGCTTCGAACAGCGCCTCCTGGGCGACCTCGGTGAGCCCGGCCACGCCGACGCCGAACAGTCGCAGGCCGCGGGGGACGTCCACGCCGTCGAGCAGCGAGCGGGCGACGGTGCCGATCACCTCGGGGTCGTCGGTGGCGCCGTCCAGGGTGCGGGAGCGGGACAGGGTGGTGAAGTCCGGGTAGCGGGCCTTGATGGTGATGGTGCGGGCGAACAGGTGGGCGGCGGCCAGCCGTCGGGCCACAGTGGCGGCATCTCGGGCGGCGATGGCGTCCAGCCGGGTCCGGTCGGTGACGTCGGTCTCGAAGGTGTCCTCCACCGAGATCGACTTGGTCTCGCGGTCGGGCTCCACCGGCCGGTCGTCGCGGGCGAAGGCCAGCGCACCGATCCACTCCCCCTGCGCCCGGCCCAGTTCGCGCAGCAGTCCCCGGGCGGAGAGCCGCTGCAGGTCGGCGACCGTGCCGACCCCGAGCCGGGCCAGCTTCTCCATGGTCACCGGCCCCACCCCCGGGATCGCCCGCGCCGGCAGCGGGGCGATGGTCTCCACCTCGGTGCCCGGCACGATCAGCCGGACGCCGTCCGGCTTGGCCAGCTCGCTGGCCACCTTGGCGATGAACTTCGACGAGCCGATCCCGACCGAGCCGGTCAGCCCGCCGGTCTCCTCGGTCAGCCGGGCCCGCAGCACCGCCACCTCGGCCAGCACCGCCTCTGGTTCCAGCGAGCGGCCGCCGACCGCCAGGTCGACGAATGCCTCGTCCAGGCTGAGCGGCTCGACCAGCGGCGACAACTCCCGCAGCAACCCCATCACGATCCCGGACGCCTGCCGGTAGGCGCCGAAACGGCCGGACAGGAACGCCGCGTGCGGGCAGCGTCGCCGCGCCTCGTGCATCGGCATCGCCGAGTGCACCCCGAACACCCGGGCCTCATAGGACGCCGTGGCCACCACCCCGCGCTGCCCGACCCCGCCCACGATGACCGGCTTGCCGCGCAGCGAGGGCTTGTCCCGCTGTTCGACGGCGGCGAAGAAGGCGTCCAGATCGAGGTGCAGGACGGAGGCGTGCGGACGCATCACAGCCCGTCGGCGTCCCGCCGGCGGTAGCGGACGAACGCGTAGCCGTCGCGGGGTTCACGCTCGACCTCCTGCCACTCGCCGGGGTCCACCGAGGGGAAGAACACGGTGCCCTCCGCGCTGGCGTCCACCTCGGTCAGGTCGAGGTCGGTGAGCACCGGCCACGCCTGCCGGTAGATCGTGCCGCCACCGGCGACGTAGATCTCGTCATCGAGTGACCGGGCGAGTTCCAGGGCCTCGTCCAGCGAGGCGACCGCGTGGCCGACCGCGCGGCCGTCGCCCGGCAGCTCGATCCGTGCCGGCTCGCTGGTCACGACGATGGTGGTGCGTCCCGGCAACCAGCGTCCGATCGCGTCGTGCGTACCGCGGCCCATGATCATCGGGTGGCCGTGGGTGACCCGCTTGTACCGCGCCCAGTCCTCGGCGATCTCGAAGGGCTGGCGCTCGCCGTCCCCGATCACGCCGTTGGAGCCCACGATCGCGATGCCGATGATCCGCACGCGCAGAGCTTACCGAGCGGGCGACGGACGGCTCAGCGTGGCGTCTCCTCCAGTTCGTGCACCATCTCGTGGATCACCCGGTGCACCCGTGCGTCCCGCAGCGGCCGGAAATGCCCGCTCGCCTCCAGTGTCACATTGCGGGCTCCCTCGAGCCGGCTGCCCTCGGGGATCACCTGGTCGTGGGTGGGTTGCAGCGAGATGATCCGGGCGTTCACCTCCAGCTGCGCCGCCAGCTCGGTGATCGCCCTGCCGCGGGGAGCGAACACCCCCAGCGGCGAACGCCCGAAGATCGGCCAGGACAGCGACGAACCGCCGAACGGCGTGCTCAGCGCCACCATCCCGTGGACCCGGCCGGCGCACGACGGGTCGATCATCACCAGCTTCCCGATCAGCCCGCCCTTGGAATGCGCCACCAGCACCACCGCCTCCAGCTGCTGCTGACGCAGGTAGTCGGCGACGATCCGGGCGCCGGCCGGCAGCGGCGAGCCGTTGGCGCCCAGCGCGGGAATCAGGTGCACCGGATGCCCCTCGGCGTTCAGCGCCCGGGCCAGCGGCACCAGGTAGGGCCAGCGCTCCCAGATGCCGGGCAGCAGCACCAGCGGCGTGCGGTGGGCGGCGTCCGGGCCGGGCTCGCGGAACGCGTCCGGGGTGCCCTCGCGGCTGAACGCCCGCAGCCACCAGCCGATGCCGTAGGCCCAGTCGGCCAGCCCGCCCAGCAGTCGCCTCATGCCGTTCCGATACCCGCCAGGCCGAGCAGTTCGTCGGCCAGCTTGCGGTACCGGTCGTGCACCACGCCGTGGGCGGCCCCCGGAATCGTGATCACCTGCGCGCCACTGACGCCGGACGCCAGCTGCTGGCGCCAGTCCAGCGGGCTGACCCGGTCGTGCTCACCGCTGACCACCAGCAACCGCGCACGGGCCAGCGGCAGCCGGGTCTCGATCGGGTAGGCGAGCACCTTCGGCACGGTGTCGCCGATCCAGCGGACGCCGGCCCGGGCGTAGGCGCCGAGCGCCGACCAGGTGTTGCCCGGCGGCTCGTAGACCGCCGCCTGCAGGAAGCGACGGAGCACCTGCGGCAGCGTCCGCTCCGCCGCCACCACGACCGGGCCCACCAGCATCGCGGCGCTGCTGTAGGACGGGTACTGGGCCAGCACCTCGGCCACCACCTGGGCGCCCATCGAGTGCCCGACCAGCAGCGGATCGATCACCTCGAGCTCGTCCAGCGCCCGCTTGACCACGTCGGCGAAGTCGACGATCGACATCCGGTGCCGCGGCCTGGGTAGGTCGTGGAAGCCGGGCAGGTCGAACAGCAGCACCCGCCCGTACGGCGCCAGTTCATGCGCCAGCGGCACGAAGAACCGCGACGACACGCCCAGCCCGTGCACCAGCGCGAAGGTCGGCACGTCGGGCGACTCGGCCAGCTCCGGCCGCATCGTCCACTCCTCGTAGACCCGGACGCGGGCGTCGCCGAAGTGGAACTCGTGCACCGAGAGCCGGTCTAGCGGCGACGTCCGCCGGCCCAGCAGGAACCGCCGCCGCGCGCCTCCGGTGGTCACCACTAGACCGCGATCGGAGCCTTGATGCCCGGGTGCGGGTCGTAGCCGATCAGCTCGATGTCGGCCAGGGTGAAGGCGTCGATCGCGGTGACGTCCGGGTTCAGCCGCAGCATCGGCAGCGGACGCGGCTCGCGGGTCAGCTGCAGCTCGGCCTGTTCGAGGTGGTTCAGGTAGAGGTGCGCGTCGCCGAAGGTGTGCACGAAGTCGCCCACCTCGAGGCCGGTGACCTGCGCGACCATGTGGGTGAGCAGGGCGTAGGAGGCGATGTTGAACGGCACCCCCAGGAAGATGTCGGCCGAGCGCTGGTAGAGCTGGCAGGAGAGCCGCCCGTCGGCGACGTAGAACTGGAACAGCGCATGGCACGGCGGCAGCGCCATGGCGTCCACGTCGGCGACGTTCCAGGCCGAGACGATGTGCCGGCGGGAATCCGGGTTGGTCCGGATCGACTCGATCACCCTGGCCAGCTGGTCGATGTGCCGTCCGTCGGGCGTCGGCCAGGAACGCCACTGATAGCCGTAGATCGGGCCCAGCTCGCCGCCGGCGTCGGCCCACTCGTCCCAGATGGTGATGCCGTTGTCGTGCAGCCAGGCCAGGTTGGTGTCGCCGCGCAGGAACCACAGCAGCTCGCCGAACACCGAGCGGGTGTGCACCCGCTTGGTGGTCACCAGCGGGAAGCCCGCGCGCAGGTCGAACCGCAGCTGGTGGCCGAACACGCTGCGGGTGCCGGTGCCCGTCCGGTCGCCCTTGGTCGCCCCGGTGTCGCGGACCAGCCGAAGCAGATCCAGGTACTGCTGCACCGCTACCCCTCCCCGCGCTCGGTGAGCCAGCCCAGCATGGCCCGGACGGCCTTGCCGCGATGGCTGATCGCGTCCTTCTCGGCCGGCGACAGCTCCGCGTTGGTGCGGCTGTGCCCCTCGGCCACGAAGATCGGATCGTAACCGAAGCCGTTGCCGCCCCGGGGCACCGACACCAGCCGTCCCTCCATGGTCTCGCGCAGCACGTGCTCGGTGCCGTCCGGGGCGACGTAGGCGACGGCGCAGACGAAGCGGGCGGTCCGGTCGGCGGGATCGGTGTCGTCGAGCTGGGCGATCAGCAGGTCGAGGTTGGCCTGGTCGGTGGCGCCCGAGCCGGCCCATCGGGCCGAGCGGACGCCCGGCATCCCGTTGAGCAGGTCGACCGCGATGCCCGAATCGTCGGCCAGCGCCGGCAGGCCGGTGGCGGCCACGCAGGCGCGGGCCTTGAGCAGCGCGTTGCCCTCGAAGCTGCGTTCGGTCTCGGCCGGCTCGGGGTAGCTGCGGACGTCGTCCAGGCCGAGCACCTCGAACGCCAGGCGTTGCTCGGCGACCAGCCGGCGCAGCTCGGCCAGCTTCTTGGCGTTGTGCGTCGCCAGGACGAGCTTCATCGGGCCAGCGCCTGCTGCTGCAGCCGGGTGAGTTCGGCCGTTCCGGCGACGCCGAGGTCGAGCAGGGCGTCCAGCCGGGCGCGGTCGAACGGCCGGCCCTCGGCGGTGCCCTGCACCTCGATGAAGGCGCCGTCGCCGGTGGTGACCACGTTCAGGTCGACCTCGGCCGCCGAGTCCTCGACGTAGGGCAGGTCGAGCAGGGCGGTGCCCTCGACGATTCCCACCGACACCGCCGCCACCGAGCCGGTCAGCGGTTCCGCGGTCAGCGCACCCCGCTCGCGCAGCCAGCTGACGGCGTCCGCGAGCGCGACGTAGGCCCCGGTGATGGCCGCGGTGCGGGTGCCGCCGTCGGCCTGCAGCACGTCGCAGTCGAGCACGATGGTGTTCTCGCCCAGCGCCCGGTAGTCGATGACGGCGCGCAGCGAGCGTCCGATCAGCCGGGAGATCTCGTGGGTGCGGCCGCCGATGCGGCCCTTCACCGATTCCCGGTCGCTGCGGCTGTGGGTCGCCCGCGGCAGCATCGCGTACTCGCTGGTCACCCAGCCCAGGCCGGAGCCCTTGCGCCAGCGCGGCACCCCCTGGGTGACCGAGGCCGCAACCAGCACCCGGGTGCGCCCGAACTCGACCAGCACCGACCCCTCGGCGTGATCGAGCCAGTTCCGGGTGATGGTGACCGGACGCAGCTGGTCGGGTCGGCGTCCGTCGGTGCGGGTGTAGGTCATGGCACCCATCCCATCCGGCGGCCGGGACGGTGTCAAAGAGGATCAGAAGACGGGCTTGCCGCCGGTCACCCCGATCACCGTGCCCGACACGTAGGACGCCTCCAGCGGGCTGGCCAGGAACACGAACGCCCCGGCGAGCTCGGAGGGCTGGCCGGCCCGGCCCAGCGGGGTGTCGGAACCGAAGGACGGCATGCTCTCCCCCGGCTTGGTGGCCGGCTGCAGCGGCGTCCAGATCGGGCCGGGCGCCACCGCGTTGACCCGGATGCCCTTGGGTCCCAGCTCGGCGGCCAGGTTGACCGTGAAGTTGTTGATCGCCGCCTTGGTCGCCGCGTAGTCGATCAGCGCGGTCGACGGGTCGTAGGCCTGAATCGAGCTGACGTTGATGATGCTGGAGCCGGAGCGCAGGTGCGGCAGCGCCTGCTGGGTCATCCAGAACAGCGCGTACAGGTTCGTGGTCAGCACGCGGTCCAGCTCCTCGCTGGTGAGGTCGGCCAGCCCCGATTCCCGGCGGGCCCACTGGAAGCCGGCGTTGTTGACCAGGATGTCCAGCCCGCCCAGCTGCGCCGCGGCGTCGTCCACGACCCGGCGGGCGGTGGACTCGTCGGTGAGATCGCCCGGCAGCAGCACGCAGCTGCGGCCCGCCTTCTCCACCCAGGACGCGGTGTCCTCGGCGTCCGGCTGCTCCTCGGCCAGATAGCTCAGGGCGACGTCGCAGCCCTCGCGGGCGAAGGCGATGGCGACGGCCCGTCCGATGCCCGAGTCGCCGCCGGTGATCAGTGCCCGCAGCCCGGTCAGCCGATCGCGTCCGACCCAGTGCTGCTCACCGTGATCGGGAACCGGATCCATCGCGGCGGTGTGGCCGGGGGGCTGTTGCTCCTGGGCGCGGAAGCCGCCTTCCGAGGTGGTCAGCTCGCTGGCGGCACGGTCGATGGCGTCGAGATCGGTCATGTTCTCGAGTCTGCTTGCTGTCCGGACCGCACACCACCCACCATCGGGTGGTCGGGCGTCTATTCGACCACCGGCAGGTCGGTGACCGCGGGACCCTCCAGCAGCCTGCCGGAGGCGTCGAACCGCGAGCCGTGCAACGGACAGTCCCAGGACGACTCCGCATCGTTCCAGCTGACGATGCCGCCGAGATGCGGACAGACCGCGGAGACCGTGCGGGTCACCCCGCCGACGGTGGCCCTGGCCAACGGACGGCCG
>JBGALC010000021.1:0-50334 GCA_044224095.1 Micropruina sp.
GACCAGTGACTGTGGAGAAGAGCCATGACGATCATCGACGCGGACCGCACCGCGATAGACAGCCTCGTAGCGCCCACCCCGTTCCCCGGATCATTCGCCGTCTCCTACCTGCGGGTCTCCACGAAGGAGCAGGCGGAGAAGGGCGGCCAAGCGGAGGGCTTCTCGATCCCGGCGCAGCGCGAGGCGAACCAGCGCAAGGCCGACCAGCTCGGAGCGACGATCATCGAGGAGTTCGTCGACGCTGGCGAGTCCGCGCGCAAGGCCGACCGGCCCGAGCTGATGCGGATGATCCAGTACGTCGCGAAGCACAAGACGAACTACTGCATCGTCCACAAGGTCGACCGGCTGGCCCGCAACCGAGCCGACGACGTGACCATCCACCTCGCACTCAAGGACGCCGGCGTCACGCTGGTGTCGGCCACGGAGAACATCGACGAGACCCCCTCGGGGATGCTGCTGCACGGCATCATGTCCTCGATTGCCGAGTTCTACTCCCGCAATCTCGCCACCGAGGTCGTCAAGGGTCTGTCGCAGAAGGCGGCGCAGGGCGGCACCGTGACGAAAGCACCCATCGGCTACCGCAACGTCGGCGTGCGCGACGAGTTCGGGCGGGAGGTACGCACCGTCGAGATCGACGAGGAACGAGCCCCGTTGGTGCGGTGGGCGTTCCAGGTGTTCGCATCCGGTGACTGGACGACGAGCCAGCTCCACCACGAACTCGTGGCGCGCGGCCTCACGACTGCGGCGTCGCCGCGGCGACCATCCCGACCCATCGGCAAGTCGTCGGTGCATCGGATGCTGACGAACCCGTATTACAAGGGCAGCGTCCGCTACCAGGGAGTCACGTACGCGGGAGTGCACGAGGCGATCGTCCCCAACGAGGTGTGGGATCAGGTGCAGACCGTGCTCGGCACGCACCGCTCGGCTGCGGATGCGACGCAAGTCCATGAGCACTACTTGAAGGGGACGGTGTTCTGCGGGCAGTGCGGGTCGCGGTTGCTGGTGTGCAACGCGAAGAGCAGTCAGGGCACGATCTACCCGTACTTCGTCTGCGCCAGCCGTCACGGTGGCAGAGGTACCTGCACCCGGCAGGCGATGCTGATCGAGCAGGTCGAACGACTCGTCGAGCGCTTCTACGTCAAGGTGCAGATCGACCCGGAAACGATCGAGGCGGTCTCGGGGATGATTCATGCCAGGTTCGACGAGATGATGGCCGAAGGAGCCGCCGAACTTGCCGACCTCGCGTCCCGGAGAACCCAACTCGAAGGCGAGCAGCAGAAGTTGCTGCAAGCCCACTACGCCGGAGCCATCCCGCTCGACCTGCTCAAGAAGGAGCAGGACCGGATCACCGCGTCGTTGGAGACCATCGAGCACCGGATCACCGCTCACCACGGCCACTATGCCGACGCGCGGGCGAACCTCGACGACTCGCTGAAACTGCTGTCCAACGCAGCCGACCTCTACGAGCACGCCGACGACGCGAACCGCCGACTGTGCAACCAAGCACTGTTCAGGGCGATCTACATCGACGAGGACAACGACGTGCGCGTCGGCTACCGGAACCCGTATGACGGACTGAGCCTCTCCGGCCTCCACGCCGACGCCCTGAGCTGGGCCGCCGAAGCGAAGAAAATGGGCCAGGCGCGAACCGCGACCAAGGGTGGCCCCTTGGTCGCAAGTTCACACCTGACCCGTTTGGGGTGAGTAACGGGACTCGAACCCGCGACATCCTGGACCACAACCAGGTGCTCTACCAGCTGAGCTATACCCACCATGTCGTGGCGATCGGACGCCACGGCTAGGACAGTCTAGGTCACCGGCGAGGCGCGACGCCAATCGTCGGCCGGTGTCCAGGCGTCGGCGAAGTGGCGCGCCGCCCGTGGCCGGACGCCGCCCACGGGCCTGGTCGGATGCCAACAAAGATCCCGGAGCAGGCCCGGGATGACGGCATCCGGAGAGCCGACCGTTCAGTCCTCCGCGGGCTCGGCCTCCGGCGCGCTGAGCGCGCCCTGGTGGACGGCGGCGATCTTCCGCAGGTCGGCGGTGGAGGGCCCCGGCTGAGGCACGAAGACGGCCTCGCGGTAGTAGCGCAGTTCCTCGATCGACTCGCGGATGTCGGCCAGCGCGCGGTGGTTCCCCGACTTGGCGGGGGTGTTGTAGTAGGCCCGCGGGTACCAGCGGCGGGCGAGCTCCTTGATGCTGGAGACGTCCACGTTGCGGTAGTGCACGTGGCCCTCCAGGCTCGGCATGTCGCGGGCCAGGAAGGCCCTGTCGGTGCCGATCGTGTTGCCGGCAAGCGGTGCCGTCCGCGGATTGGGAACCCAGGTGCGCACGTAGTTCAGCACCTCGTTCTCGGCGGTCTCCAGGTCGACACCGTCCTCCAGCAGCGGCAGCAACCCCGACGTGTCGTGCATCTCGCGGACGAAGTCGCTCATCTGGGCTAGCGCGGCCGGGCTGGGCTTGACGATCACGTCGACGCCGTCGCCGAGGACGTTCAGGTTGCCGTCGGTGACCAATGCGGCCACCTCGATCAGAACGTCGTTGGTGAGGTCGAGCCCGGTCATCTCGCAATCGATCCACACCAGAAGGTCAGCCACGGCAACACTCTAGTGGCCGCGGGATGTCACCCACGTGTCGGGTGTGGCGGGGGCTGGACGCGGAGGCCGGAACCAATAGGCTTGCCTCAGCCGAGGTGGGAGGACCAATGACGATCGACCTGGACGAGCTCCAGCCGGATGCCGACGACAACCTTCGTGAGTTCATCGACAAGCTGGTCGCCGCGGGGTACACGGTGGCGGACAGCCAGAGTGCCGATCCGGAGTTGATCGATCCGGGCGGCCGCGCGGTCGAGACCTGGCGCGAGGACTACCCGTACGACGAGCTGATGACCCGCGACGAGTACGAGCACGAGAAGTACCAGCTGCAGGTCGAACTGCTGAAGTTCCAGTACCACGGCCAGGACAACGGGCTGAAGCACATCATCGTCTTCGAGGGCCGGGACGCCGCCGGCAAGGGCGGCACCATCAAGCGGTTCATCGAGCACCTGAATCCGCGGGCGGCCCGGGTGGTGGCGCTGAACAAGCCCTCCAGCACCGAGCTGGGCGAGTGGTACTTCCAGCGCTACATCCGGCGGTTCCCGACCAGCGGCGAGATCGTGCTGTTCGACCGGTCCTGGTACAACCGGGCCGGCGTCGAACGGGTGATGGGCTTCTGCAGCGACGACCAGTACGAGACGTTCATGCAGCACGCCCCGAAGTTCGAGCGGATGCTGATCGAGTCGGGCATCCACATCACCAAGTTCTGGTTCTCGGTCACCCGCCGCGAGCAGCGCACCCGGTTCGCGATCCGGCAGATCGACCCGGTCCGGCGCTGGAAGCTCTCGCCGATGGATCTGGAGTCGCTGGACAAGTGGGAGGCATACTCGGCGGCGAAGGAGGCGATGTTCGCCCGCACCGACACCAAGCACGCCCCGTGGACGACGATCCGCAGCAACGACAAGAAGCGGGCCCGGGTGAACGCCATGCGGGCCTTCCTCAACCAGTTCGACTACGAGGGCAAGGACTCCTCGGTGGTCTACGACCCCGATCCGCTGATCGTGCGGCGGGGACGCGAATCCTACGACGACTGACCCGCCGCCCGGTCACTTCACCGAGCCGCTCATCAGGCCGCTGATGAAGTAGCGGCCGAGCAGGATGTACACCAGCAGGGTCGGCAGCGAGGCGACCAGCACGCCGGCCATGATCGAGGGGTAGTCGGGGTTCTGCCCGCCGGCCAGTTCCTGCAGGGCGTAGGTCACCGGGCCGTTGCGCGACGAGGTGAGGAACAGGGCGAACAGGAAGTCGTTCCAGGCCGAGGTGAACTGCCAGATCAGGGTCACCACGAAGCCGGGGATCGAGACCGGCAGCACGATCGAGGCGTAGATCCGCAGCATGCCGGCGCCGTCCACCCGGGCGGCTTCCAGAATCTCGTTCGGCACCGCGGTGGCGTAGTAGTTGCGGAAGATCAGGGTGCAGATCGGGATGCCGTAGATGGTGTGCACCAGGATCAGCTTCGGAATGCCGTCGATCCAGCCGAACCCGTGGGTCTGCAGCTCGAGCAGCATCTTCTGCAACGGGATCATCACCGCCTGGTAGGGGATGAACATGCCGAACAGGAAGGCGGTGAAGATGATGTCGGCGCCGGGGAACTTCCATTTGGCGAACACGTAGCCGTTCAGCGAGCCGAGCACGGACGACAGCACCGCCGCCGACACCGCCAGCACCAGCGACCGGCCGAGGGCGGGCGCCAGCCGACTCGTCGCCGACGCCCAGCCGTCGGTGGAGAAGATGTGCGGCAGGTCCCAGGCGCTGGCCGCGGAGACGTCGGCACCGCCCTTGAAGCTGGTCACCAGCACCACGTAGAGCGGAATCAGCACCACGACCGCGAACAGCAGCAGCAGTACGAACTGCACGGTCTTCATCGGCGTGACCCGGCGGCGTCCGGGCCGTGGCCCCTGGGTGGGGGACGCGGTGAGCGTCTCGGTCGCCGCGGTCATGCCCGGCCGTCCTTCTCGGTGTGGTTGGTGTAGATCAGGTACGGAATGACGACCACCGCGACGATCGCCAGGATCACCGTGGCGTTGACCGCCGCACCGGTCGGGTTCGACTGCGGGAACAGCTGGATCCACATGAAGGTGGCCGGCACCTCGGCGGTGTAGGAGTTCGCGCCCGCGATCGAGTAGATGAGGTCGAACATCTTCATCGACATGTGGCCGAGGATGATCAGCGCCGACAGCGCCACCGGGGAGATCTGCGGGAACAGGACGTGCCGGTACAGCTGCCACTCGCTGGCGCCGTCCACCCGGGCCGCCTCGCGCTGGTCGTCGGAGATGCCCCGGAAACCGGCCAGGAACAGCGCCATGATGTAGCCGGACAGCTGCCAGATCGCCGGAATCGCCATCGCCGCCATGTTGAACGGCCCGGGGTCCGACCACCAGCTGCTCTGCAGCCAGGGCATGCCCAGCTTGAGGAACAGCTGGTTGAGCCCGATCGCCTGGTCCGGGCCCTGCGCCGGCGAGAGCAGCCAGCGCCAGGCGATGCCGGCGGCCACGAACGAGACGGCCATGGGGAACAGGTAGATCGACCGGAACACGCCCTCGCCGGTCACCCCGCGCTCGAGCAGCACCGACCAGAGCAGCCCGAACAGCATCGTGCCGGTCATGAACACCACGGTGAGCACCAACAGGTTCCACAGCGCGTGCTGGTAGCGCTCGTCGCCGAGCAGGTTGACGTAGTTGCCGAGGCCACCCGGGTTGGTCACCCGGTTGGTGATCCGGTCGCGGGTCTGCGCCAGCGAGGTCTGGACGTTCACCCCGATCAGGCCGTAGACGAAGATGCCGACCAGGATGATCGAGGGGCTGACCAGGAGCAGGCCCGGTCCCCAGGTGCGCAGCCGTCGCATCCGGCCTCCTCACGTCGCGGTGGGGTGCGCCCGGACCGACCGGACGCACCCCGTGGTCACCTCGGGATCAGGCGGTGTTCTTCTTCGCGGCCGCGACCAGGTCGCTGACCAGCGTCGCCTGGTTCTTGGAGCCGTAGAACTTCGAGACGGCCGAACTGATGTCGGAGTTCCAGGCCAGGCTGACCGCCGCGCCGTGTGCGATGGACGGGGCGATCTTGTCCGACTTGAACGCCTCCATCGCCGACTGCTGGTAGGGCGGGAAGTCGGTCGAGGCGACGTCGGTCCGGGCCGGGATCGAGCCCTTGGCCAGGTTGAACGCCTTCTGGCCCTCGGGTGAGCCGATCAGCGCCAGCCAGTCCTTGGCGCCGGCCGGGTTCTTGGCATTCTTCGGCAGGGTGAACGAGTCGGCCAGGAAGTCGAAGACGCCCTTGGTTCCGGGCACCGGGAAGTAGGTGTAGTCGACGCCGTCCTTCTTGTTCTTCGCGGTGAACTGCGCAACCGCCCAGTCGCCCATCACGTTGTAGGCGGCCCTGCCGTTGATCACGGCGTCGGTGGCGCCCGGCCAGTCGTCGCCGTCGGAGGGGGTGTTGGCGAAACTGAGCAGCTTGGCGTAGTGCGCGACCGCCTTCTTGACGCCGTCGGATTCCCAGTTCGCGCCCGAGGCGAACAGCTTGTTGTACTCGTCGACGCCCAGGTCGGCGATCAGCACGGTCTCGAACAGCTGCACCTGGGTCCAGGTTCCGGCCACGCTCAGCGGCGTGGACACCCCGGCGTTCTTCAGCTTCTGCATGTCGGCGAGCCAGGCGTCCAGATCGGCCGGCTCGGCGGTGATGTTCGCCTTCTTCAGCACCTCGGGGTTCGCCCAGACCACGTTGGCCCGGTGGATGTTGGACGGCACCGAGTAGATGCTGCCCTGCACGGTCAGCAGGTCGAGCAGGTTCTGCGGGAACACCGACGCCCCGCCGAGGGTGTCGATGACGTCGTTGACCGGCTCGATCTGGTCGGCGCGGATGTAGTCCTGCAACTCGGCACCCGCGTGCCCCTGGAACGAGTCCGGCGGGTTGCCGTTGGCCAAGTCGGTGGCCAGCTTCGCCTTCGCGTTGCTGCCCGCGCCGCCCGCCACGGCCAGGTTCACGAAGGTGTTGTTCGGGTACTTCTCCTTGAACAGCTTCTCCAGGGCCTCCAGGCCCACCTTCTCGGAGCCGTCGGCCCACCAGGTGAAGACGCCGACCTCACCGCCCGCGCCGCCGGCGGGAGCCGACGCCGACGTGGTGGCGGGTTGGCTCGCGGCGGGTGCGCCGGAACTGCAGCCGACCAGCGATAACGCGGCCGCGAATGCCACGGCCACAAGTGCTTGAGCACGCATGGGGATCCTCCGTTGGATCGCTTGAGGGAGCCTCGCCGAACGGGCCCCGTTACCGCCAAGTTAGGCTCGCCCGTCGGCGACGGTCAAGGCGATTCCCCTAGTCGTTGCAGGGTCGTTATCGAAGGCCTCCGTGCGACACAAGGGACGCCCTCAGCGCCCCTGCAGGGACGGCTCGCGCACCCAGCGCCACAGCCAGCCGGCACCGGTCAGGCCGATGGCGCCGATCGCCAGCGCCGCCGCGCCGAGCGGTGCGACCGCGGCGATCGCGGTGATCAGCAGCGGTCCGGCCGCCTGGCCGAGCCCGGTGGTCAGCCGCCAGCCGGCCAGGAACTGCGGACGCCCGACCGCGGGTGAGGCGTCCGAACCGATGGTCATCACCACGCCCGCCGAGATGCCGTTGCCGAGCCCGAGCGCGGCCGCGAAGAGCGCCACCGCGGCGAGCGAGTGCGCCAGCGGCAGCAGCGCGAAGCAGATGCTCATCACCACCATGGAGGGCACCGACACCCAGCGCCGTCCGAACCGGTCCATCACCGAACCGCCGAGGTAGAACAGCGTCATGTCGATGCCGGACGACAGCGCGAAGATCAGGCTGGTGGCGGCGGCGTCCAGGCCGATCTGCTCGCACCACAACGGCAGCAGGGCGTCGCGGGAGGTGCGGACCAGCATCAGCGCCGCGGCGCCCACGCCGGCGGTGGCGTAGGTCCGGGCGTGCCGGCGCAGCACCCCCCGCATCCGGACCGGCTCTGCCGGCGGCTGGTCGGGCGTGGGCAACTCCGGGAGGGCCAGGGTGACCGTGGCCGCCAGCAGGCTGGTGCCGGCGGCGACCAGGTAGGCGGCCTGCAGCCCCCACACGCTGACCACCGCGGCGCCCATCAGCGGACCGAGCAGCGAGCCGATCCGGAACACCCCGCCGAGCGTGGAGAGCGCCCGCGCCCGGTACTCCGGCCCGACGGCGACGGTGAGGTAGGACTGCCGGGCCAGGCTCAGCATCGCCCCGGACAGCCCGACGACGAAGACGGCTCCGGCCAGCACCCAGGTGTTCGGCGCGACGGCACAGGTCAACAGGCAGCCGATGTCGACGACGAGGGTCCCGACCAGGGACTTCTTCTCGCCGAACCGGTCGGCGATGACGCCCGCGGGCAGCGCCCCGATCAGGGTGCCGATGCCCATCAGCGCGACCACCAGCGCCGCCTCGGCCACGGAGGCGCCCAACGCCCGGGCGGTCAGCGGCACCAGCGGGACGATGGCGCCGAACCCGATGAAGGAGACCGCCGTCGGCAGGTAGATGGCGGTCGCCAGACGCCCCCAGGGGGCGCCGCTTCCACCGTTCGGACTCACCCGAGCAACATAGCCCGAGGTCGCTGGGCGATCGTCCGGGGTCGCTGTCGCGACGCGGGTCCGGACAAACGCCTCAGGCTGATGGCCCTAGAATCACTCGTGGAGCGGAGCCTTCGGGGCCGCTGCCAGGCCCTGCGCCTGGACGGCCTTGCAGACCTGCGCGGTCCGCGACCGGCCTCGGTAGCTCAGTTGGATAGAGCAGCCGCCTTCTAAGCGGCTGGCCGCGAGTTCGAGTCTCGCCCGAGGCGCCAGTCGGATACGCCGCGTCAGGATCCCCGGCCGGCGGGCACGTTACGCGGTCCCGCGCTCGTTGCGCGCGAAGGAACCCGCGCAACGTGTCCGAGACCGCGCAACGTCACGGCTGACCGCCGGCCTGTCGCCCGGGACGCTCAGTTGCTCCTCCGGATCGCCCGGACGCCGACGACCAGCCCGACCGCCGCGAGCGCGAGGGCGGCGACCCAGCCCCAGAGCACCGCCATGGATCCGACGTCACCGGCCAGCAGGGCGCGTTCGGCCTGCACCACCCAGTTGATCGGGTTGACCGCGGCCACCGCGCGCATCCAGCCCGGTGCCGTGTCCAGCGGCAGCAGCATGCCGGACAGGATCAGCAGCGGGAAGATCAGCGTCTGCTGGACGCCCCAGAACAGCCACTCGCGGTCCTTGGTCTTCAGCGCCAGCGTGTACGACAGCGCGCCCAGCCCGACCCCGAACACGGCGAGCAGCACCAGGCCGACCAGGAGCCCCAGCAGATGGATGGTGAAGCCGAACGGCCAGGCGATCAGCACGATGATCAGCGCCTGCGCGACGATCGGCGCGATCTCCTTCAGCGCCCGGCCGACCAGCAGCGACGAGCGGGCCAGCGGTGCCACCAGGGTGCGCTCGTGCGAGCCGGTCATCATCTCGTACTGCAGGTTCGAGCCGGTCGCGCCGGTGCCGAACAGCACGATCATCACCAGGACGCCGGGCACGAACCACTGCAGCGTCTCGCCGACCGGCTGCCCGGACGAGCCGATCAGCAGGGGCGCGAACAACCCGAGGAAGACCAGCGGCTGGACCAGGCTGAAGATCAGCGTGAACGGGTCGCGGACGACGGGTTTCAGTTCCCGGACCAGCACGTTCCAGGTGTCGCGGGCCGGGTTCGCCCGGACCGCGGTGTCGGGCCGGACGTCGGTGTGCGTGGTGATCATCGGTTCGCTCCTGCCTTCTCGGCCACCGCGGGGGCGGCGGCTCCGGTCGCCTCGGTCGAGGCGTCGGTGGTGTCGTCCTCCTGATCGGCGTCCGCACCCTCGCCGGCCTCGCGCAGGGTGCGCCCGGTCAGGGTGAGGAACACGTCGTCGAGGGTCGGCGGGACGCCGGTCGCGGTGCGCACCCCGATGCCCGAGGCGTCGAGCGCGCGCACCATCGCCGGCAACAGCGCGTCGCCCTCCGGTGCGGTCACGGTGACCGACGCCTCACCGGAGCGCCGCACCTCGCGATCGGTGAGCCGCTGGACGACCGGGACCGCCGCCGCGGCGTCCGACTCGCTCGCGAATCCCAGGGTGACCACATCGCCGGCCAGGTTCGCCTTCAACCGTGCGGCGGTGTCGTCGGCGATCACCCGGCCCTTGTCCATCACCATCACCCGCTCGGCGTAGCGGTCGGCCTCCTCCAGATAGTGGGTGGTGAGGAAGACGGTGGTGCCGTATTTCGCGCGCAGATCGATGATGTGCTGCCACAGGTTCGCCCGGCTCTGCGGATCGAGGCCCGTCGACGGCTCGTCCAGGAACAACAGCGGCGGCGCGTGCATCAGGCCCAGTGCGACGTCGAGCCGGCGCTTCTGCCCGCCGGAGAGTTGCTGCACCGAGCGGGTCGCGAAGCCGGCCAGGTCGAGCGACTCGATGAGCTCGTCGGCCCGGGTCCTCGCCGCCGCCTTCGACATGCCGTAGAACGCGCCCTGGCTGAGCAGTTCGTCGCGGGCCCGCTGGGCGAAGCTGCCGCTGGTCAACTGCCCGACGTAGCCGATCCGGGCGCGCACCTCGGCGGGCCGGTCGAGGATGTCGAAGCCGACCACCCGCGCGGTGCCCGAGGTCGGCGGCATGAGGGTGGTGAGCATGCGCAGGCTGGTCGACTTGCCCGCGCCGTTGGGCCCCAGGAACGCCACGAGTTCGCCTCGCGCCACTCCGAAGGTGAGGTCGGTGACCGCCTCGACGGTCTTCTTCCGGACGGTGAAGCGCTTGGTCAGCCCCTGCGCTTCGATGATCGGTTCACTGGCCATGGACTCAGGCTAGATTCCAATGCGGACAGATTCGGTCCGCGTTATCGGGCAATCTTGGTGCATGGCGGACACCACCACGCGCGCGCTGTCGCTGCTGAACCTGCTGCAGACCCACCGGCACTGGCCGGGCTCCGAGCTAGCCGGACGCCTGGGCGTGACCGAGCGGACGGTGCGCCGCGACGTCGAGCGGCTGCGCGACCTCGGCTACCGGATCGAGTCCACGCCGGGCGCCGCCGGTGGCTACCGACTCGAGGCGGGCAGCGCGGTGCCGCCGCTGCTGCTCACCGACGAGGAGGCGGTGGCGATGGCGATCGGCCTGCGGGTGGCGGCGTCCCAGCGCCTGGTCAGCGGACCCGAGACCACGGTCACGGCACTCGCGAAGCTCGAGCAGGTGCTGCCGGCGAGGTTGCGCCGGCGGGTCAAGGCTCTCGCCGAGACCGTGCAGCCGGCGGGCCTCAACGCCGGTGCGGCGGTGTCGAGCGACGTGCTCGGGGAGCTGGCGCTGGCCACCCGCGACCACGAGCGGGTGCGCTTCGGTTACACCGCGGCGTCCGGCCAGTGGACCCGGCGCCGGGTCGAGCCGCATGCGCTGGCACCGGCCGAGCGGCACTGGTACCTGCTCTGCTGGGATCTCGACAAGGACGACTGGCGCACCTTCCGCGTCGACCGGCTCACCGACGTCGAACACACCACGGTGCTGTTCACGCCCAAGCCGCTGACGCCGGAAGAGATCGCGGAGTTCATCCTGGTGGCCCGCTCGTGGGTGCGGCAGGCCGTCGAGGCGGACGCCGTGATGGAGCTGCCGCTGGATGAGATGCGGCGCCGCTTCGGCCAGTGGGGACAGGGCGCCCGGGCCGAGGATGAGACCCACACCCGGTGGCCGATCGGCGGCAGCGACTTCCGGGAGACGATGTACGGCCTGTCCTGGATCCCCGCCGGCGTGGAGTACACCACCGACCTCGCCGAACCCGCGCGCGGCGAGCTGCGCGAGTCGCTGCACCGCATGCTCAGGGCGCTGGACGCCCCGCCGCCCGCCGTGCGGCCGGAGAGCGTGCGGACGACCCGGCAGCAGGCGTGACCCCGCCGGAGACTGCGCGGACGACCCGGCAGCAGGCGTGACCGGCCCGGAGGGCGCGAGGTCAGGCCGGCAGCAGGCGTGACGTCCACGGTCTATCCGTGGCGTCCGTCGTGTGCTGGGCTGGGGGCATGGAGCTACTGGTGCTGGGCGGCACGGCCTTCCTCGGCCGGGAGGTCGCCGGACAGGCGGTGGCCCGCGGCTGGTCGGTCACCTGCGCGGCACGGGGGAGATCCGGCGCGTTCCCGGACGGCGTCCGTGCGGTCACCGTCGATCGGGACGCCGCCGACGGCCTGCGGCCGCTGACCGACCGCGGCTGGGACGCCGTGATCGACGTGGCCCGGCAGCCCGGCCAGGTCGATCGTGCCGTCCGCGAGCTGACCGCGCGGCACCGCGTGTTCGTCTCCACCGCGAACGTGTACGCCGACCCGGCCACCCGCGGCCAGGACGAGTCGGCCCCGCTGGTGTCACCGCTCGATGCCGGCACGATGACGGATCCGGCCGAGTACGGGGCGGCGAAGGCCGCCTGCGAGGACCTGATCCGTCGCGGCGACAGCTGGACGATCGCCCGGGCCGGGCTGATCGCGGGGCCCGGGGACGTCTCCGGGCGGGTCGGCTACTGGCCGTGGCGTTTCGGCCGCGACCGGACGGCCCCCGTCCTGGTGCCCGACGACCCGGACCAGCCGGTCCAGTTCATCGACGTCCGCGACCTGGCCGGCTGGCTGCTCGACTGCGCCGCCGGCCGGACCCCCGGGGTCTTCAACGCCTGCGGCTCGACGACCACGCTGGGTGAGGTGCTGGACGCCTCCCGCGCCGCCGCCGGCCATCACGGGCCGGTGCCGGCCGCCTCGGCGGAATGGCTGGCCGGGCACCGGGTCAACCCGTGGATGGGGGAGCGCAGCCTGCCGCTGTGGCTCGGCGGCGACCGCGCGCTCTGGGGCTTCCAGGACCTCCGCAACGACCGGGCGTCGGCCGCCGGTCTGACGCTCCGGCCGCCGTCGCAGACCCTGCGGGACGCTCTCGCCTGGGAACGGTCGGACCGTGCCGAGCCGCGAGCCGCCGGACTCGACGACGCCGATCACGCCGACCTGGTCCGGGCGCTCGCGGCCGCCGCGGGGGTGGGGCGATGAGCGTCGCCGAACCCGCCGTCGCCGACACCCGGCCGCGGTGGGCGGGCCTGCTCGCCGGACCGGTGTTCGTCGGCTCCTTCCTGATCCAGGGCGCGCTGCGGCCCGGCTACGATCCGCTGCGGCACCCGGTCAGCGCGCTCAGCCTCGGGCCCGGGGGGTGGCTGCAGATGATCACCTTCTGGGTGACCGGCCTGCTGGTGGTCGGCTTCGCGGTCGGGCTGCGGCGGGCCGGCCACGGCCGGGCCGCCCCGATCCTGCTCGCGCTGGTCGGCGTCGGGTTGATCGGTGCCGGCTTCCTGCCCTGCGACCCGATCAGCGGCTACCCGCCCGGCTCGCCGATCCCGGCGCCACGCACGGCTCCCGGCATCGCCCACGACATCGTCTCCACCCCGGTGTTCACCGCGCTGCCGGCCGCGATGATCGTGATGGCGCGGCGCTGGGGCCGGGCCGGGCGGCGGGGCTGGGCGGGCGCGTCCGGTGCTGCCGCCGCGGTGCTGTTCGGCTGCTTCGTGCTGGCCGTCATCGGTTTCGCCCAGAACCCGGCGCTGATGCCCTACGCGGGCCTGTGGCAGCGGCTCTCGCTGATCGTCGGCCTCGGCTGGCTGTCCTGCGCCGCGCTGGCCCCCGGTGGCCCGCGGCACCCGCCGGCCGGCTGATCGCCGAGCCGCGGGCGGGGTCAGTCGGCGGTCTCGTCCAGCAGCTGCAGCAGGTCGTGGGCGGCGAGTTCGACCTTCTTGTGGTGCCACTCCGAGGCGCGGTAGACGCACGCGATCAGCGCGCTGCGGTGCACCCGGCGGAAGTCGCCGACGACGAACGCGTAGCGGGCCTTGGTCTCGTCGTTGGCGCCCTGGGTGAGGCCCAGGTGCCAGGCCGCGTAGTCGTCCCAGGAGTGTCGTTCCAGGTAGGCGTTCTCGGCGGCGGCGTCCGGCTGCACCTCGCCCCACTCGCTGTCCAGGACGTACTGCCGGGCGCCGATCAGCCGCTTGACGTGCTGCACGGCCGAGTCGTTGAGCTCGTAGGTGGCCATACGCGACTGTAGTGCGCGGGCCGCAGCCGGGCCGACCACCTGTAGGGGTGGCCGGCCCGGCTGCCACCGGCCCGCCGGCCGGCGGGGCCGTCCCCGGTGCCCGGTAGTCTTGCCGGCATGTCGACGGACACCATTGCCCGGCACCGCCGGTTGCTCAACGGCATTCCGTCACAGCCCGACGTGGCCGCGCCGCTGCCCAAGCGGATCCTGACCAACCCCTGGACCTGGATCGGCGTGGTCTTCACCGCGATCTACGCGGCCTGCCTGTGGTCGCAGTACACGCTGATGACCGCCGACATCCCGGTCCGGGACGGCACCGTGCCCGGGATCAACCACTCGGCCATCCGTGACTCGTTCTGGTTCGCGATGCCGACGCTGATCTTCTGGATCGTGGTCTTCGTGCTCGCCGACCGGTTCCGGCCGCAACGGCTGCTGCTGTGGTACCTGACCCTCGGCTGGGGGGTGGCGGTGGCCACCTTCCTGTCGCTGCACATCAACACCTGGGCGTCCGAGCAGCTGTCGATCGGCGGCGACGGCGACCCGACCACCGGTGCCCGCGCGGCGATCTACATCGCCCCCTTCGTCGAAGAGGCGGCGAAGGCGACGGTGCTGTTCTGGATCGCGATGCTGGTGCGCTACCAGGTGGTCACCAAGCTCAACGGGGTGGCCCTGGCCGGCCTGTCGGCGGCCGGCTTCGCCTTCACCGAGAACATCATCTACTACGCCCGCGCGATCATGTACTCCAGCTCCCAGATCAACACCGGCGACGCCGAGGCGGCCGTCCGCGAGCTGGTCTGGCTGCGCGGCTTCTGGACGGCGTTCGGCCATCCGCTGTTCACCATGATGACCGGGCTGGGCCTGATGGTCGCGCTGCGCACCCACAGCAAGGTGGTGCGGGTGCTGGCGCCGCTGATCGGCTACCTGCTCGCGGCGCTGCTGCACATGATGTTCAACTCCCAGGCCACCTTCGCGCAGGGCACGATGCGGTTCGTCATCTACTTCGCGGTCGCGCTGCCGCTGGTGGCGTCCGCGACCATCTACGCGGTGCGGCAGCTCTTCGTCGAGAGCCGCAAGATCCGTGCCCGGCTGACCGACTACGTCCGGATGGGCTGGCTGCAGCCGGTCGATCCCGACACCACCTCACGGGTCCGCCGGCGGGCCTGGGCGCTGATGGTGGCCGCCACCCGCGGCTGGGCGGTGCTGCGCGCCACGCTGAGCCTGCAACGGACGCTGACCGAACTCGCCTACCTGCGGGACGCCGAGGTCAAGGGCGTCATCGACGCGGCCGGCCAGGCCCGCGCCACCGAGCTGCTCTACCAGGCGCGATCCCTGCGCGGCCTGGCCGTCGACGACCCGCGCGGCCAACGGCTCAGCCTGCCGACGCTGCGCAAACAGCAGCCCGTCGACTATCCGCCGCCGAACTATCCGGGGCCCGCCGGACTCGGCGGGAACTGGCCGGCAGGACCGGGCTCCGCCCCACTAGGATCGCAGCAGTATTCCAGGGTGGACCCGAGATGGGGGCCTCCCACCGGGTAAGGGAGACGCATGAGCGCTGGCCGACTGGCGAGTTCGCTCGGGCTGCTCGCGGACGCCCTGGGCGGCACCCGGCTGCCTCTGGACCTGCCCGGACGCGACGCGGCCGGCACGCTGGCCGGCGACCTGACCGCGCAGCTCAACGACTACCTGCTGCCCCGGCTGGACCGGCTGGACGCCCCGCTGCTGGCGGTGATCGGCGGTTCCACCGGGGCGGGCAAGTCGACGCTGGTCAACTCGATGATCGGCCGCACCGTGAGCCGGCCCGGGGTGATCCGGCCGACCACCCGGTCGCCGGTCCTGGTGCATCACCCGGACGACGCGCACTGGTTCGGTCCGGACCGGATCCTGCCCGGCCTGGCCCGCACGCTGCAGGCCGCCAGCGACACCCGCACCCTGCAGCTGGTGGCGGAGCCGTCGCTGCCGCAGGGGCTGGCCATCCTGGACGCCCCCGACATCGACTCGGTGGTGGCCGAGAACCGGGCGCTGGCCGCGCAGCTGCTGGCGGCGGCCGACCTGTGGCTGTTCGTCACCACCGCGGCCCGCTACGCCGACGCGGTGCCCTGGGACTACCTGCGCTCGGCCGCCGAGCGCAGCGCGGCCCTGGCGGTGGTGCTGCAGCGGGTGCCGCCCGCGGCGATGACCGAGGTGCCGGCGCACCTCGGCCAGCTGATGGCCGAGCGCGGCCTGGGCGACTCGCCGCTGTTCGCCGTCCCGGAGACGGTGACCGATCACGCGGGGTTGTTGCCGGATTCGGCGGTCGCTCCGATCCGCGAGTGGCTGGCGGCGCTGGCGGCCGACGGCCGGGCCCGTGCGGCGGTCGTGCTGCAGACCCTGGAAGGGGCGATCGCCGCCCAGTGCCGGCGGGCGCCCGCGGTGGCGCAGGCGATCGACGAACAGGCCGCCGCCGTCGCGCAGCTGCGGGCGGACGCCGAGGGGGCCTACCGCGAGGGCGTGCGCACGGTCGGCGTGCAGACCGCCGACGGCACCCTGCTGCGCGGTGAGGTGCTGGCCCGCTGGCACGACTTCGTCGGCACCGGGGAGTTCTTCCGGGCGGTGGAGCAGAAGATCGGCTGGCTGCGCGACCGGCTGGTCGCGTCGCTGCGCGGCGAGCCCAAGCAGGCCGGTGAGGTGAAGCTGGCCGTCGAGTCGGGCATGGAGGTGCTGATCCGCGAGGAGGGCGAGGCTGCCGCCGAACGCGCCGCCACCGCCTGGGAGAACGACCCCGCGGGCCGGCAGCTGCTGGCCGCGGCGTCCGGTGACGCGCTGCGCCGCGCGTCGTCCGACTTCCCCGGCCGGGTGGCCCTGGCGATCCGGAACTGGCAGGCCGATGTGCTCGAGCTGGTCGGCAGCGAGGGCGGGTCGAAGAGGTCCCGGGCCCGGTTCCTGGCGCTCGGCACCAACGGCGTCGGCGTCGCGCTGATGATGGTGGTGTTCTCCACCACCGGCGGGGTCACCGGGGTCGAGGTCGGGGTCGCGGGCGGTACCGCGGTGCTCGCCCAGCGGGTGCTCGAGGCGGTCTTCGGTGAGGACGCCGTCCGCCGGCTCGCCAAGCGCGCCAAGCAGGACCTGGACGCGAGGGTCGAGGCGCTGATGGCCATCGAGCTCGCCCGCTACGAGGCCGCCCTCGACGATGCCGGGGTCCGCGAGGAGGCGGCCGAGGAGATCCGGGCGGCCGTCGCCGCGGTGGAGGCCGCCCGGGGCGCGGGGGCCGATGCCGGCCTGCCGACGCTGGCCGAGGTCGAGGGTGTCCCGGGCTCCGCGCGGCAGCTGCCGGAGCGTCCGGAGCTGGCCGCCGGGCGCGGCGCCGACGTCGTGGACGCCGAACTGGTGGCCGACGACGGTGGTGACCGCGGGTGAGCCGGACGCTGGCCCAACGCCTGCGGGCGCTGGACGAGGCCGTCGAGCTGAGCCGGGGCCGCTCGGCGGCGGAGGCGGTCGGCCGGGCTGACGCGGTGCTGAAGCGGGCCGGAGAGCGGGGCGCGTTCGCCGGCGACCACACCGTGGTGGCGCTGGCCGGGGCGACCGGCTCCGGCAAGTCGACGTCGTTCAACGCGATCAGCGGCACCGAGTTCGCGACCACCGGGGTGCGGCGTCCGACCACCTCGACCGCGATGGCGGTCGCCTGGGGCACCGAGCTGCCCGGCGAGCTGCTGGACTGGCTGGACGTGCCGCGGCGGCATCTGGTGCCGGCCCGGCGCAGCGCGTTCGCGAACCTGGTGCTGCTCGATCTGCCCGACCACGATTCGACCGAGACGGCCCACCGGATGACGGTGGACCGGCTGGTTCCGCTGGTCGACATGCTGATCTGGGTGGTCGACCCACAGAAGTACGCCGACGCCGTGCTGCACGAACGGTACCTGCGGCCCCTGGCGCAGTATGCCGAGGTGATGATCGTGGTGCTCAACCAGGCCGACCGGTTGCGGCCCGAGGAACTCGCCGAGGCGATGGCCGATCTGCGTGGACTGCTGGACGCCGAAGGGCTGGCCGGGGCGCGGCTGATGGCCATGTCGGCGCTGCGCGGCGACGGCGTGCCCGAACTGCGGCAGGTGCTCGCCCAGGCGGTGGCCGACAAGGCGGCGGTGAGCGCCCGGATCGCGGCCGACGTGACCGTGGCCGCCCAGGAGCTCGCCGCCGAGCTGGGCACCGCGCCGACGCCGGTGCTGGACCGGAAGCGCCGCGAGCCGCTGGTGCATGCACTGGCCGAGGCGAGCGGCGTCACCCTTGCCGTCGACGGGGTGCGGGACACCTGGAAGCTGCGCGGCGGGCTGGCCACCGGTTGGCCGTTCGTGAGCTGGGTGGCGCGGTTCAAGCCCGACCCGCTGCGGGCCCTGCGGCTCGACCAGAGCGACCGCCGGCTCGCACCCACGGCGATCAGCCGGACCTCGTTGCCGAACGCCGGCCCGGTGCAGCGTGCCCGGCTCGATCGCGGCCTGCGCGAACTGGTGGACGCCGCCTCGGCCGGGTTGCCGCGGGGCTGGGCGGCTGCCGTGAACGCCGCCGCCCGTGGCCACGAGGCGCTGCTGATGGACCGGCTGGACACCGCCATCGCCGGCGCGGACCTGGAGCTGGACCGCGGCACCGGCTGGTGGTCGGTGGTGCGCGCCCTGCAGTGGGTGCTGATGGTGGCGGTGGTCGCCGGCGGGTTGTGGACGCTCTTCATGATGTTCGCCCCGGCCCTCGGCCTGGCCGGTCTCCCCACGGTCTACTGGTGGGGCTGGCCCGCCCAGTTCGTGCTGCTCGCCGGCGGCGTGGTGGGCGGGCTCGCGCTGGCCGGGTTGTCGGCGCTCGGGGTCTCGATCGGCGCCCGGGCCAAGGCGAACCGGGTCGAGCGGATCCTGCACCAGGCGATCGGACGGGTCACCGACGCCGAGCTGATCGCCCCCGTCGAGGAGGAGCTCGACCGGCACCGCCGCGCGGTCGCCGCCGTCCGGAACGCCCGCTGAACGGCTCGTCACCCCAGCGACGGCCGGGACATCGACGATTTTGAATACTTTCGGCGGCAGGTGCACACACTGAGGGCGACGAATCCCACAGTCCCCGAGGAGCCAGCATGGACGCCACCATCACCGTCACCGGAAACGTCGGCAGCGACATCGACGTCCGTACCGACGACACCAACGAATGGGCCTACGCCGCGTTCCGGCTGGCCTGCACACCCCGGTTCGTCCGCAACGGCACCTGGCGTGACGGCGACACCACCTGGTTGAACGTCAACTGCCGCAACCGCGTGCTCTCGCTCAACGTGCAGGCGAGCGTGAACAAGGGCGATCCGGTGATCGTCACCGGCCGCCTCACCACCTGGAGCTGGACGAACGCCGAGACCGGCGAGGTCCGCGAGCGGCTGGTACTCGATGCCCTGGCGGTCGGTCACGACCTGGGCCGGGGGACCACCAGCTTCAGCCGGGTGGAACGGACGGCGCAACAGCCGCCCGCCGAAGACCCGTCGGTCTTCAACCACTTGGAGAGCGGCCCGGCCGGTGAGGACGCCGGCCGGCCCGAGCAGGAGACCGAGGCGGCCTGACCGCCCGGCGGCGATCCGGGCGGCCGGCCCGCGTGCGCATCCCCCGGAGCTCCGGGCCGGCTGCCCCCACCCCGCCGAGGCTGTCGCTGCCGGCCGGCTGTGCTCTGGCCGGCCGCCCCGGAAGGGTCAGTCGCGGGTGAGTCGCCGGTGCTTGCTGGCGTGCGGACGGGCCGCCTCGACGCCGAGCCGGGCGACCTTGTTCTCCTCGTAGTCGGCGAAGTTGCCCTCGAACCAGAACCAGTTGGCCTCGTCGGCGTCGGTGCCCTCCCAGGCCAGGATGTGCGTCGCCACCCGGTCCAGGAACCAGCGGTCGTGCGAGATCACCACGGCGCAGCCCGGGAACTCGAGCAGGGCGTCCTCCAGCGACTGCAGGGTCTCGACGTCCAGGTCGTTGGTCGGCTCGTCGAGCAGCAGCAGGTTGCCGCCCATCTTCAGCGTCAGCGCCAGGTTCAGCCGGTTGCGTTCACCACCCGACAGCACCCCGGCCAGCTTCTGCTGGTCGGGGCCCTTGAACCCGAAGGAGGCGACATAGGCACGCGACGGCATCTCGAAACTGCCGACCTTGATGTGGTCCAGGCCGTCCGAGACCACCTCCCAGACGTTCTTCGACGAGTCGATCCCGCCGCGGGACTGGTCGACGTAGGAGATCTGGACGGTCTTGCCGACGTCGAGGCGTCCGGCGTCCGGCTGTTCCTCGCCGACGATCATCTTGAACAGCGTGGTCTTGCCCACGCCGTTCGGGCCGATGATGCCGACGATGCCGGCACGGGGCAGGGTGAACGACAGGTCGTCGATCAGCACCCGGTCGCCGAAGCCCTTGGTGAGCTTGTTGGCGTCCAGCACGTCCGACCCGAGCCGCGGGCCGGGCGGAATGTTGATCTCGGCCAGGTCCACCTGGCGGTTGCGCTCGGCCTCGGCGGCGAGCTCCTCGTAGCGGGCCAGCCGGGCCTTGTTCTTCGCCTGGCGGGCCTTCGGGTTGGCCCGCACCCACTCCAGTTCCTTCTCCAGGATCTTGGCGCGCTTGGCGTCCTTCTTGCCCTCGATCTGCAGCCGCTGCCGCTTGGTCTCCAGGTAGGTGGAGTAGTTGCCCTCGTAGGGGTGCAGCCGGCCGCGGTCGATCTCGCAGATCCACTCGGCCACGTTGTCCAGGAAGTAGCGGTCGTGGGTGACCGCCAGCACCGCGCCCGGGTAGTTCTTCAGGTGGCCTTCCAGCCAGTTCACGCTCTCGGCGTCCAGGTGGTTGGTGGGCTCGTCCAGCAGCAGCAGGTCGGGCTGCTGCAGCAGCAGCTTGCACAGCGCCACCCGGCGGCGCTCGCCGCCGGACAGGACGTCGACGACGGTGTCGCCCGGGGGGCACTGCAGCGCGTCCATCGCCTGCTCGAGCTGCGAGTCGAGATCCCACGCGTTGCGATGCTCGATCTCGGTCTGCAGCTTGTCCATCTCGGCCAGCAGGGCGTCGAAGTCGGCGTCCGGCTCGGCCATCTCCATGCCGACCTGGTTGTAGCGGTCGAGCATCTGCTTGGTGTCGGCGACGGCCTCCTCGATGTTCTCCAGCACCGTCTTCCCCTCGGACAGCGGAGGCTCCTGCAGCAGGATGCCGACGGTGGCGCCCTTCTTCAGGAAGACGTCGCCGTTGTCGGACTGGATCAGCCCGGCCATCAGCTTGAGCATGGTCGACTTGCCGGCACCGTTGGGACCGACGACGCCGATCTTGGCGCCCTCGAAGAACGACATGGTGACGTTGTCGAGCACCAGCTTCTCGCCCAGCTTCTTGCGGACGTTGTGCATGGTGAACACGAACTCGGGCATACGGAACCTCGTCAGGGAAAGGGAGAGTCGAACAGAGCGCCCACGAGTATATCGAGCCACGCAGCCCCGGCCGCGCGGGCGCCGCCGCGGCTCAGTCCCGGCAGCCGTCCAGCAGTTCGGCCAGCGTCAGCGCCCGGCGTCCGGCCAGGTCGGCGAGCTGGGTGCGGCACGAGAACCCGTCGGCCAGCACGATGGCGTCGGCGGGCGCGGCGTCCAGGGCGGGCAGCAGGTGCAGTCCGGCGACCGCCGCCGAGACCTCGTAATGGCCGCGCTCGACCCCGAAGTTGCCGGCCAGCCCACAGCAGCCGGTCACCGTGACGACCCGGGCACCGGTCCCGGCCAGCAGTGCGGCGTCGGCGCCCCAGCCGATCACGGCGGCATGGTGGCAGTGCGGCTGGACGACGACGGTGCGCCCGTCCAGCCGTGGCGGACGCCAGCCGGGGGTGCGGCCGAGCAGCTCGGCCAGGGTCTGGACGCCGGCGGCGACCCGCGCCACCCGGGCGTCGTCGACCAGTTCGGACGCCTCGTCCCGCCACACCGCCACGCAGGACGGTTCCAGGCCGACGATCGGCACCCCGGCGTCCACCAGCGGGCTGAGCGCGTCCAGCGCCGCCCGTAGCCGGCGGGCCGCGGCGTCGAGTTGGCCGGTGGTGATCCAGGTCAGCCCGCAGCAGGCGTCCGCCCCGACGAGTTCCGGCCGGTAGCCGGCCTCCGCCAACACCCGCATCGCGGCGGCCGGCTGTTCACCGGCGAACCCGCCGGTGAACGAGTCGGCCCAGACGGCCACCCGGCCGTGCGGGCGCTCGGACGCCGGGCTCGCTCCGGCCGTGCCCGGTGCCTGAGTGGCGGGGACGGTGGCAGGTTCCCGCTGCGGCCCCGTACGGCCCGCAGCCGGTGCCTGAGTGGAGGGGACGGTGGTCCGCCCGGGACCCGGGCCGGGATCGTGGCCCGCAGTGCTGCGGTCGGCGTCGGGTGGCACGGCCGCCGCCCGGGCGAGGGTCCTGGTGCGGAACGGCGGCACCCGGCGGCGGGCGTCCACGCCGGCCAGGGCGAGCAGCGCCGTGCGCAGCCCTGGGGTCCGCAGCGCGGCGTTCGCGAGGCCGGCCAGCCCGGGCACCGCGGTGACCAGCCGCGTCCAGCGGGGCAGCCAACCCAGGGTGTAGTGGGTCAGCGGGCGGAGCCGTCCGGCGTGCGCCCGGTCGAGCACCCGCGCCTTGTCCCGGGCCAGGTCGACGCCGGTCGGGCACTCGGTGGCGCAGGCCTTGCAGGCCAGGCACAGGTCCAGCGCCGCCGCCACCTCGGGCGCCCGCGGCGAACCGATCAGCGAGCCGTCGGCCAGCTCCTGCAGCACCCGGGCGCGGCCCCGGGTGGAGTCCTGCTCGCGCCGGGTCACCTGGAACGACGGACACATCGCGTCGGCCGCGCCGGACGCCACACACCGCCCGACGCCGCTGCAGCGATGGACGTCCGCGACCGCCCGGGTCAGCAGGTGCGGTGCCGACGCCAGCCGCAGCCCGGCGTCGAGCGGGGCCGGGTCGACCAGCACCCCCGGGTTGAGCAGGTCGTCCGGATCGAACAGCCGCTTGACGGCCGCGAACAGTCCCAACGCCGCCGGCGAGTACATCCGCGGCAGCAGCTCGGAGCGGGCCCGGCCGTCCCCGTGCTCACCGGACATCGAGCCGCCGTGGGCGGCGACCAGGTCGGCCGCCTGCTCGACGAACCGGCGATAGCCGGCGGTGCCGCCCCCGGACCCGATCGGGAAGTCGATCCGGCAATGCACGCAGCCCTCGCCGAAGTGTCCGTACGGCAGCCCGTGCAGCCCGTGCGCCGCCAGCAGCGCCTCGAACTCCCGCAGGTAGCCGCCCAGCCGGGCCGGCGGGACGGCCGCGTCCTCCCAGCCCGGATGCGCCGGCGCGTCCAGCGCGATGCCGGCGAAACCGGCGGCGTCGGCGCGCAGCCGCCACCACGCGGCAGCGATCACCGGGTCGTCGGCGACCACGGCGCCGAGGGCCGACGGCAGCACCGCCAGTTCGTCGGCGGCGGCGCGCAAACCGGACCGATCCTCGCCCGCCAACTCGACGAGCAGCCAGCCCCGGCCGGGCGGCAGCGGGGGCACCGGGCCGGCGCCGTAGCCCTCCAGGACCGGCTGGACGATCCGGGCGTCCAGGCCCTCGCAGGCCCGCGGGCCGAACCGCAGCACCTCGGGCATGGCGTCGGCGGCGGCGGCCAGCGACCCGAAGCCGAGCACCACCAGCACGGTGTGCGGCGGCTCCCGGCTCAGCCGCACCGTGGCCCGTCGCACCACCGCCAGTGTCCCTTCGGAGCCGACCAGGAAGCGCGCCACGTCGAAGCCCTTCTCGGGCAGCAGATGCTCCAGCGAGTAGCCCGACACCTGCCGTCCGAAACGGCCGAACTCGGTGCGGATGACGCCGAGATTCGCCGCCACCAGCTCGTGCAGCGCGCGCAGCGTGGCCGAGGGATGGGTGCGCAGATCGGCGCCCGGGGCCAGGTCGATCCACTCGCCGGTGCCGGTGACCAGCTCCAGGCCCACGACCGCATCGCTGGTCCGTCCGTAGCCGAGGGCGCGCGGGCCGCAGGCGTTGTTGCCGATCATCCCGCCCAGCGTGCAGCGGGACGCCGTGGACGGGTCCGGGCCGAACCGCCAGCCGTGCGGCAGGCCTGCGGCGGTCAGGTCGGCCTGCACCACGCCGGGCTGCACCACCGCCAGTCCGGACGCCCGATCGAGCGACTCGATCCGGTCCAGCCGGCGGGTGTCGATGACCAGGCCGGGCCCGACGGCGTTACCCGCGCAGGACGTCCCGGCGCCACGCATGGTGATCGGCAGCCGCTGGGTGAGGGCGGCGTCGACGGCGGCGTCCAGTTCGGGCAGGTCGCGGGGCACGACGACCGCCTCGGGCACCACGCGGTACAGCGAGGCGTCGGAGGAGTAGAGGGCGCGACTCAGCGTGGAACGATCAAAGGCTGGGCGGCCCACCCGGTCAGTCTGCCACCTCCAGCACGGCGTTCATGGCGCGGCCGAGGGCCTCGTAGTCGGCGGGATTGACGGCGTCCACCAGGATCTCGCGGACCGAGGCGACATGGTTCGGCGCGGCCGTCCGCAGCAGGTTCAGCCCGGTGGCGGTGAGCACCGCGATCACGCCGCGGCGGTCGTGCGGGCAGCTCTTGCGCAGGATCAGGCCCTTGGTCTCCATCCGGGCCACCGTGTGGGTGAGTCGCGAGCGGGACTGCCGGACGTGGTCGGCCAGCTCGGACATCCGCATCTCCAGCTGATCGGCCTCGGAGAGGTTGACCAGGATCTCGTACTCGCCCAGATCGAGGCCGAACGGGCGCAATTCCGCGTCGAGGCGGTCGTTGATCCGGCTCACCCCGGCCAGGTAGGCGCGCCAGATCGCCTGCTGGTCGGCGGTCAGCCACTGAACGGTCTCGGTAGTCGCGGTCACCCGCCAAGTTTAACACTGTTCGTTGAACGATAAACCGAAATCGCCGAAGTCTTTCTCGTGTGCACGCTGGCTAGGGGAGACGATCTCCTTGCCGGCGATTAAGGTTCCTCTCCGACCAGCCGCGCCGGTGGCCCGACCCACGCGGGCCCGCTCGCCGCCGCCCAGGTCGTGCGCGGCGCGCCCCGGGGGCGGCCTGGATCGCGGGGTTCGCCTCTAGAATGGCGGAAATTCGGCAACGACGCCGTGGTGAGACAGGAGTGACATGAACGCCCAGGCCGAAGCCATCCTGCACAACAAGCCCACCTCGGTCGGCGCACTGCTGGATTGGCGAGTGGAACAGACCCCGAACAGCGAAGCCTTCCGCTACCCCGACGGCAACGACGTCTGGCAATCGCTCACCTGGTCGCAGACCCGGCAGCGGGTGCATGAGGTCGCGGCCGGGTTGCTGACCCTGGGAGTCGGCCAGGAGCAGCGGGTGGCGATCGCCGCGACCACCCGGCTGGAGTGGATCCTGACCGACCTGGCGATCGGGGCGATCGGGGCGGCGACCACGACGATCTACCCCAACACCGCGCCCGACGACTTCCAGTACATCGTGGCCCACTCCGCGTCGGAGGTGCTGGTCGCCGAGAACGCCGATCAGGCCGCGAAGCTGGAGGGGGGCGAGGCCGGTGTGCGCGCGGTCGTGCTGATCGACGGCGACGGCGACGGTGAGCGGACGCTGTCGTGGCAGCAGCTGATCGCCCGCGGCAAGCAGCGGCTCAGCGAAGAGCCGGATTGTGTGACCACCGCCCGGGCGGGCGTCGGCCTGGACAGCCTCGCGACCCTGATCTACACCTCGGGGACCACCGGACGCCCCAAGGGCGTGGAACTGACCCAGCGGAACTGGATCTATGAGGGTTTCGCGGTCGAAGAGCTGGAACTGATCGACTTCAGCGACCTGCAGTACCTGTGGCTGCCGCTGTCGCACGTCTTCGGCAAGTGCCTGCTGGCGATCCAGGTGGCGATCGGCTTCACCTCGGCGGTGGACGGCCGGGTCGACCGGATCGTGCAGAACCTCGGCGTCACCAAGCCGACGTTCATGTGCGGGGCGCCGCGGATCTTCGAGAAGGTGCGGGCCACCGTGCTGTCGTCCAACTCGACCGGCCTCAAGGGCGGCATCGCCCGCTGGGCGTTCGGGGTCGGCAAGAGCACCCATCCCTACCGGCTGGCCGGACGCCCGCTGCCGCCGTTGCTCGCGCTGCAGTACAAGGTGGCCGACCGTCTGGTCTTCCACAAGCTGCGCGACCGGCTGGGCGGCCGGATGCGGTTCATGGTGTCGGGCTCGGCGAAACTCAACGAGAAGGTGCAGGGCTGGTTCTACTCCGCCGGGCTGATCATCGTCGAGGGCTACGGACTGACCGAGACCACCGCGTTCTCGTTCGTGAACCTGCCGCGGGAGCCCCGGTTCGGCAGCGTCGGCAAGGTCGCCCCCGGCTCCGAGGTGCGGATCGCCGACGACGGCGAGGTGCTGCTGCAGGGGCCGGGCGTGATGCGCGGCTACCACTCCGCCGACGACCTGACCGCCGGGGCGATCGTCGACGGCTGGTTCCACACCGGCGACATCGGCGAACTGGACGCCGAGGGCAACCTCACCCTGACCGACCGCAAGAAGGACCTGATGAAGACCTCGGGCGGCAAGTACGTGGCGCCGCAGAAGGTGGAGGGTGCGCTGGTGGCGGCGATCCCGTTCGTCAGCCAGGCGTCCGTGGTCGGCGACGGGCGCAAGTACATATCGGCGCTGCTCACGCTGGACGCCGACAACGTCAAGCGCTGGGCGGCCGTGAACGGGATGGCCGACGCCGACTACGCCGAGATCGTCGCCAGCGACAAGGTCCGGCAGGCCGTGCAGTCCTTCGTCGACCGCGCCAACACCGGCCTGGAGCGCTGGGAGACGGTGAAGAAGTTCGTCATCCTGCCGCAGGAGTTCAGCGTCGACGAGGGCGAGGTGACCCCGAGCATGAAGATCCGCCGCTCGGCGATCGCCAAGCACTACGCCGACGAGATCGACTCGATGTACGAGCGCGAGCCGGACGACGAGTGAGCCACCCCACGGCGGCGCCGGCCGCGGTGATCCGGGTGCCGTTGCGTTGGGTCGACCTCGACGCGCAGGGCCACGTCAACAACGCGATCATCGCCGACTACCTGCAGGAGGCGCGGGTCCGGTTCCTGTTGGAGGGCGCCAACGCCGCCCTGCTCGGCAACGGCACCCTCGTCGTCGGACATCAGGTGGAGTACCTGGCACCGGTCGAGTTCCGCACCGAACCGGTCGAGGTGCGGCTGTGGGTCGGCGACGTCGGCGCGTCCCGGTTCACCATCGGCTACGAGGTGGTGCAGGGCGGGGTGGTCGCCGCCCGGGCCCGGACGGTGCTGTGCATCTTCGACTTCGCTGCCGGACGCCCGCGCCGGATGACCCCGGACGAGCGGCGCTGGTTCGCCGACCACAGCAGCCCGCTGGAACCGCTGCGTGCACTGGGGAAGTGGCGCCCCGGCGAGCACGCGCACACCGCCCCGCTCACCGTGCGGTGGACCGACCTGGACGCCTACGGCCACGTCAACAACGTGCGCTTCTTCGACTTCGTCGCCGAGGCGCGGGTGCAGATGTCGAGCGAGGCCGACCCGGCCGGCAACCGGATGTCGGCCGCCGCCGAGGCGGGCTACCTGTGGATGGTGGTGCGCCAGGACGTCGACTACCTGGCCCAGCTCGATCACCGCCTCGAGCCCTACCAGAGCCGGGTCGCGGTGGCGGACATCGGCCGTACCTCGATGACCCTGGTCGCAGAGGTGACCGATCCGAGCGCCGGCACGGTGCACGCCCGGGCGCGCACCGTGCTGGTCTGCGGAGACCGCTCGGGGCGTCCGATCCCGGTGCCCGACGAGCTGCGGCACGGCCTGCAGACCTGGCCGGCCCAGCCCTTCGGAGGACGCTGACCGCGGCCGGGTGCCGCCCGCCCCAACTCGCGCTCGCCCCAACCCGCGCTCGCCCCAACCCGCGCTCGCCTAACTATGTCGGGCTCGCTGAATTCAGCGAGCCGGAAATAGTTGGGCGAGCGTTGGCGGGCGGGGCGGTCAGCGCGTGAGGACGGTGCCGTCGGTGGCCTTGTCGGCGGTGAACCGCTCCAGCAGCTGGGTCAGGTCGACGCCGGTTGTGTTCTTCAGCAGCTCCATGGTCTGCACGACGTTGTCGTTGACCTGCTTGGGCAGGGCGCCGGCGCCGTCGGTGGACACCACCGTGAGCTTGTCGATGTTGCCCATCGGGGCGGCCACCTCGCGGGCCACCTCGGGCAGCGCCTTGACCAGCATCTCCAGCACGGCGGCCTCGTTGTACCGGGCGTAGGCGTCGGCGCGCTTGTTCATCGCCTCGGCCTCGGCCTCGCCGGTGGCCAGGATCGCCGCCGCCTGCGCCTCGCCCTCGGCGCGCAGCGCCTCGGCCTCGGCGATCCGGCGGGCCTTCTCGGCCTCGCCCCGCTTGGCGCCCTCGATGGCCTCGGCCTCGGCCAGGGCCGCACGCCGGGACTTGTCGCCCACACCGGTGAGCCGCGCCTTCTCGGCGTCCGCCTCGGCGGCGGCGATCGCGGACGCCTTGTTGGCCTCGGCGGTGAGGATCGCCGACTGCCGCTTGGCGGCCGCGTCGGTCTCCACCCGGTAGCGCTCGGCGTCCGCCGGCTTGCGCACCTCGGTGTCCAGCTGGCGCTCCTTCAACGCGGCCTGCCGGACCGCCACCTTCTCCTGCTCGGTGAGGATCGCCTGGTCACGGTCGGCCTGGGCCAGCGGCCCGGACGCCGCGGCCTGCGCCGACGCGGCGTCCGTCTCGGCCTTGATCTCGGCCCGCTTCAGCATCAGCTCCCGCTCGGCGATAGCGATCTGCTGTTCGGCGGCGATCCGGGACTGCTCGGCCGCCTGCCGGGCCTGCGCCTCGGCGACCGCCGCCAGCTGCTGGACGCGGGCCGCCTCGGGGCGTCCGAGATCGGACAGGTAGGTGCCGGTGTCGGTGATGTCCTGGATCTGGAAGGTGTCCAGCACCAGTCCCTGGCCGGTCAGCGACGATTCCGCCTCGTCGGCCACCCGCTGCGCGAACGCGGCCCGGTCACGGATGATCTGCTCGACGCTCAGGCCGCCGATGATCGCCCGCAGCGAGCCGGCCAGCGTCTCCTGGGTGAAGGTCTCCACCTCGTCCTGCTGCTGCAGGAAACGCTGCGCGGCCGCCCGGACCGAATCCTGGTTGCCGCCGACCTTGACGATCGCGACACCGTCCAGGTTCAGCTTGACGCCCTGGCCGGAGACTCCGCCGCGGATCTGCACCGGGATCCGCCTGCTCTGCAGGTCGAGCACGTGCAGGCGCTGCACGAACGGCACCACGAACACCCCGCCGCCCATCACCACCTTCTGGCCCGACAGGTCGGTGGAGACCTGTCCCGTCTCCAGGTTGCGGATCTCCTTGCCGCGGCGTCCGGTGACGATGTAGGCCTCGTTGGGGCCGGCCACCTTGTAGCGGCTGGCGATCAACAGGCCGAGCAACACCAGGACGACGACGAGTCCGGCGATCGGGATGATCAGGGGGTTCATCTGGCTCCTTCGGATGGTCGGGTTCAGCGATAGGTCGGGATGACCTTGACCGAGGTCGGGGAGAGCACGTCGGTGACGGTGACGGGTGTGCCCGCGGCGACCGGCTCGATGCAGCGGGCGTTCAGCCGGGTCAGATGACCGCCGTTGATCACCTGGACCACGCCGTAGCCGTCGTCGGGGATGTCGTTGACGACGGTGCCGGCCAGCCCCACCAGCGACGCGCTGGACGGCGTGCCGTCGGCACCCGCGTCGCGCAGCCGCAGCACCACCCAGCCGACCGCGACGCCCAGCGCGAGGCCGGCGAGCAGGCCCGCCGCCGTCGCCAGCCAGACGTGGTCGGTGAGGGTGAGGACGCCGGCACCCACGAACCCGAGGCCGCCCAGGAAGCCGGCCAGCGCGGCACCGGTGAACCACTCGCCACCACCGAGGGCATCGAGGACGCCGTCGACCAGATCGTCGGCCAGCAGGGCCACCAGCAACAGCACGATCCCCACCACGCCGATCGTGAGGAAAACTGTCACCGGGCTCCTTCCGTGCCCCCAGGCTACCGGGCCCGGGTATCACGCCTCGGGCGTCTGGCGTCGGGCGGGCCATACGTCTCCCGAACCGAAGCGCTCGCCGAGCTATCCAGGGCTCGCCCAACTGGGCGAGCCCTAGATAGTCGGGCGAGCGCGGAGCCGGGGTGACCGTCGGTGGGTGTCCTCGGCCTCGATCTCGGAACGGTCGCCCGACCACTGGGTGTGGAAGGTGCCTTCCCTGTCGATCCGGCGGTAGGTGTGCGAACCGAAGAAGTCCCGCAACCCCTGGGTGAGCGCGGCGCTGGTGCGGTCGGCCCGGACCAGGTCGTAGTAGGACAGCGCCGAGCTGAACCCGGGGATCGGGACGCCGGCCTCGGTGGCGCGGGCCACCACCCGGCGCCAGGCGTCGTTGCTGGCGGCCAGTTCGGCGCTGATCGAGGGCGCCTCCAGCAGGGTCTCCAGGTTGCCGGCCGCGTACTCGTTGGAGATCCGGTCGAGCAGCTTCGCGCGGATGATGCAGCCGGCACGCCAGATCCGGGCGCAGGCGGCGACGTCGATGTCCCAGCCGTACTCCTGCCCGGCCACCTTGATCAGGTGCAGGCCCTGGGCGTAGGCGATCACCTTGGCGCACCACAGCGCCTGGCGGACATCGGCGATGAAGGCCTCCCGGTCGTCGACCGCGATGGCGCCGTCCGGACCCTTCAGTGCGGCCCGGGCGGCGGCGCGCAGCGTGGGGCTGCTGGAGGCGGCCCGGGCGAACACGGCCTCGGCGATCGCGGCGGCGGGGACGCCCAGGTTCAGCGACTCCTGGACCGTCCAGGTGCCGGTGCCCTTCATGCCGGCGGCGTCCACGATCACGTCGACCAGCGGCCTGCCGGTCGCGGCGTCCACCTGGTGCAGCACCTCGGCGGTGATCTCGATCAGGTAGGAGTCCAGGTCGCCGGTGTTCCACTGCGCAAACGTGTCGGCTGCCTCGGCGGCGGACAACCCGGCGCCCTTGAGCAGGTCGTAGGCCTCGCCGATGAACTGCATGTCGGCGTACTCGATCCCGTTGTGCACCATCTTGACGAAGTGGCCGGCGCCGTCCGGGCCGATCCAGGTGCAGCAGGCCTCGCCGTCGTACTGCGCCGACACCTTCTCCAGGATCGGGCCGATGTGCGCGTAGGAGTCCTTCGGGCCGCCGGGCATCATCGAGGGGCCGAGCAGAGCGCCGGTCTCCCCGCCCGAGATGCCGCAGCCGATGAAGTTGAAGCCCAGTTCGGAGAGCTTCTTCTCCCGCCGGCGGGTGTCCGGGAAGTAGGTGTTGCCACCGTCGACGATGATGTCGCCCTGGTCGAGGTGCGGCAGCAGCGAGTCGATGGTGGCGTCGGTGGCCGGGCCGGCCTTGACCATCATGATGATCCGACGCGGCTTCTCCAGCGAGTCGACGAACTCCTCGACAGTCTCCGAGGCGATGAAATCGGCCTCCGGATGGGCCGCCAGCACCGACTCGGTCTTGGCGTAGGTGCGGTTGAAGATCGCCGTGGCAAAACCCTTGCTGGCGAAATTCCGGGCCAGGTTGGACCCCATCACCGCCATGCCCACGACGCCGATCTGCGCGCTGCCCGTCTTGTCGCTCATCTGCTTCCTCACTGCTCGGGGAGTCTTCCAGCGATCATTTCACCAGAACCGTCGCCGGTGGCAGGTAGGGCAAGCGTCACCATGGACAGGTTGTTCGCGCGAGTGAACCACTAGGCTCGGCAGTCCGGTCAGCAGAAAGGCAGGCATCGTGGCCCGTCGACTCGTCCGATCCCAGGACGGCCGCCCAGCCCCGCCGGTGCGCATCGTGCACCTCGGGCTGGGCAACTTCTTCCGTGCCCACCAGGCCTGGTACACCGACCGCGCCCCGGACGCCGACGGCTGGGGGATCGCGGCCTTCTCGGGCCGATCGGTGGGCATCGGTTCGGAACTGGCCCGGCAGGAGAACCTGTACACGCTCGTCACCCTCGGCCCGGACCGCAACGAGTACCGGGTGATCAGCTCGATCGCGGCCGTGCACAGCGGCACCGACATCGACGCGCTGCTCAGCTACCTCGCCGACCCGCAGGTGAGCGTCGTCACCCTGACCATCACCGAGGCCGGCTACCTGCGCAACGAACTGGGCCGGCTCGACCTGGACAACGACGATCTCGCGTCCGACATCGCCGCGATCGAGGCCGGCAACCTGCACGTCGTCCGGACGGCGCCCGGCCGGCTCGTCGCCGGCCTGATCGAACGCCGCCGCGCGGGAGCAGGGCCGATCACCCTGGTCTGCTGCGACAACCTGCCCGACAACGGCACCGTGCTGTCGGTGGTCCTCGGCGACCTGGCCCGGCGCGCCGCGCCCGAGCTGGTCGACTACCTGGAGCAGGAGGTCGGCTACGTGACCACGCTGGTCGACCGGATCACCCCGCGCGCCTCGGACTCCGTCCGCCAGGCCGTGCTCGACGAGCAGGGCGTCGACGATCAGGCCGCGCTGGCCACCGAGCCGTTCAGTGAATGGGTGCTGGCCGGCGACTTCCGCGGGCCGCGCCCGGCCTGGGAGAGCGCGGGCGCCGAGTTCGTCGACGACATCGTCCCGTACGAACGGCGCCGACTCTGGCTGCTCAACGGCGCCCGCTCGCTGATGGCCTACGCCGCGACGTTGAGGGGTCACCGGCGGGTCGACGAGGCGATCGCCGACCCGATCGTCCGCGGCTGGGTGGACGAATGGTGGGACGTCGCGCAACGCCAGCTGGATCTTCCCGAGGACGTCGTCGGCGGCTACCGGGCCGCGCTGCTGGAGCGATTCGGCAACCCGCGGCTGCGGGACCAGCTCAGCCGGATCGCCGCGGACGGCTCGCAGAAGCTCCCGGTGCGGATCGTGCCGGCACTGCTCGCCGACCGGAAGGCGGGCAACAGCCCGCTGGGTGCCGAGCGGGCCGTGGCCGCCTGGACGCTGCACCTGCGCGGCGGCGGCGCCCCGTTCAACGACGCCCGCGGCGACACGATCCGTGCGCTGGGCGACGGCAGCCTGGAGCACTCCGTGGACCGGGTCTGCGAGTTCCTGGAGATCACCGACCGCGATTCGAGGGCCAGCATCCTGGCCCTGGCCGCGAGAATGGAGGGCTGAGATGGCACAGGCACCGGCGGACGCTCGGGTGGTGATCGGGCTCGACGTCGGCACCACCGCCGCGAAGGTGTCCGCGTTCGCACTGGGCGGCGGGTGGCGCGCCAGCGTCGACAACGAGTACCCGCTGCAGCAGCCGCGGCCGGGCTGGGAGGTGCAGGAACCCGAGGTGATGTGGCGGGCGCTGGCCGAGGGGCTGACCGAGATCGCCGGCGAGATCGGCGGGGCCGAGGTGATCGGCATCGGGGTCTCCACCGCGATGCACGGGCTGATCGGCCTGGACGCCGACCGCCGTCCGATCACGCCGCTGCTGACCTGGGCCGACTCCCGGGCCGCGGCGCAGGCGATGCGGCTGCGGGACGACGAGCTCGGACGCCGGCTGCACCGGACGTCCGGCACCCCGATCCACTCGATGTCGCACCTGACCAAGCTGATCTGGTTCGCCGAGGAGGATCCGGAGACTGCGGCCACGGTGCGCTGGTGGGTGGGGTTGAAGGACTTCGTGCTGCTCCAGCTGACCGGCGAGCTGGTCACCGAGGTGTCCAACGCGTCCGGCACCGGGCTGCTCGATCTGGCCACCCGGGACTGGAACGAGGAGGCCCTGCAGGTCGCCGGCGTCCGGCGGGAGCAACTGCCGCCGGTGCGCGCGACCACCGACGCCCTGCCGGTGCGACCCGAGCTGGCGGAGAGCCTGGGACTGCCGCCGGGCGTCCGGGTGGTGCTGGGCGCCGGCGACGGGCCGCTGGGCAACCTCGGCGTGGGCGCCCTCGAACCCGGAGTGGTGGGCATGTCGCTGGGCACCTCCGGCGCGGTGCGGATGGTCACCGACCGCCCCTACGTCGACGAGGCCGGAAAGCTGTTCTGCTACAACCTGGCCGAGGACGCCTGGGTGATCGGCGGCGCGATCAGCAACGGCGGCATCGTGGTGCGCTGGGGCGGCGACGTGTTCGGCGTGGACTTCGCCGACGAGCCGGGCGGCAATCCGGACGGCATGCTGCTCGAGCTGGCCCGCGACGTCCCGATCGGCGCCGAGGGGCTGGTCGCGCTGCCGTTCCTGATGGCGGAGCGGGCGCCGTTGTGGAATCCGACGATCCCGGGCGCGTTCTTCGGCGTCCGGCGTAGTCACACGCGAGAGTACTTCGTCCGGGCGGCGATCGAGGGGGTGGCGCTGATGCTGTCCACCGTGGTCGACGAACTCGACCGGGTGAGCCCGATCCGGCAGATCCGGGCGACCGGGGGAGTGTTCCGCTCGTCGCTGTGGCGCGACGTCCTGGCCGCCGCGCTCGGGCGTCCGCTGGTGGTCACCGACGGCGCCGAGGGGACCGCCCTGGGTGCGGCCGCCCTGACCCTGTACGGGCTGGGCGAGGCGGCGTCGTTGCGCGAGGCGCTGATCGCCCTGGGCCAGGATCCGGACGCGGGTTCGGACGAACTCGTGCCCGACCCCAAGGACGTGGCGGCCTACCGTGCCGTCCGGGCCGGCATCCCGCCGCTGCTGGCCAGTTACGACGAGGTCCGGACGCTGTTCTCCTGACCCCGCCTTCGTCATCGCGGGCTTTGCCCCGGGATCTCTCCGACGGGACGAGATCCCGGCGTTCGCCGGGATGACGGTGGGCCGGGATGACCAGGGGGCGAACCGCGCGGCGTCAGCGGCGATAGGTGGGGCGTCCGGCCCAGATGGTGGCGACCACCGGGTCGGGCAGGTCGCGGCCATGGTACGGGTTGTTGCGCGACTTGGACGCCGACTCGTCGCGGTCGACCACCGCTCGGGCGGCCGGGTCGACCAGCACCAGGTTGGCCGGCTCGCCGATGGCGATCGGACGTCCCTGGCTGGCCGTCCGGGAAAGCCTGGCCGGGGCGTACGACATCCGCTCGACCAGGGTCGGCCAGTCCAGGCGTCCGGGATCGACCATGGTCTCGAGCACCACCGCCAGCGACTGCTCCAGGCCGAGCATGCCGGGCAGTGCGATGTCGAAGGGGTGATCCTTGTCCTGCCGGGCGTGCGGGGCGTGGTCGGTGCCGACCATGTCGATGGTGCCGTCGGCGAGCGCCTCGCGGACCGCCTCGATGTGCTCGTCGGTGCGCAGCGGCGGGTTCACCTTGAAGGTGGTGTCGTAGCCCTCCACCTCCCGGGTGGCCAGGTACAGGTGGTGCGGGGTCACCTCGGCGGTCACGTTCACCCCGCGCGCCTTCGCCCAGCGGATCACCTCGACACCCTCGGCGGTGGAGACGTGGCAGACGTGCAGCCGGCCACCGGCGAGCTGTGCCAGTTCGACGTCGCGGGCGATGATCGCCGACTCGGCCTGGGCGGGCCAACCGGGCAGCCCGAGGCGGCCGGAGATCTCCGACTCGTGGCAGCAGGCGCCGGTGCCGGCCAGCCGGGTGTCCTGGGCGTGCTGGGCGATCACCCCGTCGAAGGTCTTCGCGTAGGTGAGCGCTCGGCGCATCACCAGCGAATCCATCACGCAGCGGCCGTCGTCGGAGAACATCCGGACGCCGGCCGCGGAGCGGTGCATCAGGCCCATCTCGGACAGCTCTTCGCCGGCCAGGTTCTTGGTCACCGCGCCGACCACGATCACCTCGGCGGTCGCGGTGCGCCCGGCCAGCGCGGCCAGGTATTCGGCCGCCTCGGCGGAGTCGGTGACCGGGTCCAGGTTGGCCATGGCGTGGACGGCGGTGTAGCCGCCCCGGGCCGCCGCGGCGGTGCCGGTGGCGATGGTCTCGGCGTCCTCGCGGCCGGGTTCGCGCAGGTGGGTGTGCGAGTCGACCAGTCCGGGCAGCGCCAGCAGCCCGTCGGCGTCGATCCGCTCGGCGTCGCGGACGTCGTCCGCGGCCACGAACACCCCGTCGCGGACGCCCAGGTCACCGGTCGTGCCGTCGGCCAGCGCGGCACCGGTGATCAGCAGGTCTCTCATTCGGGGCTTCCTCCCAGCAGGTGGTACAGCACGCTCATCCGCACCGAGACGCCGGCGGTGACCTGGTCGAGGATCAGCGAGTTCGCGGCGTCCGCGGCCTCGGACGAGATCTCCAGGCCCCGGTTCATCGGGCCGGGGTGGCAGATCGCCGCTCCGGGTCGCAGCCGGGCCAGCCGTTCCGGGGTGAGCCCGTACAGCTCGGTGTATTCCCTTGCCGTGGGGAAGAACCCGCCCCGCATCCGTTCCCGTTGCACCCGCAGCATCATCACGATGTCGGACGCCTCCAGCGCCGCGTCCAGGTCGTCGGTCACCTCGCAGCCCCACTGCTCGACGCCGGTCGGCAGCAGGGTCGGCGGCGCGACCAGGATCACCCTGGAGCCCAGGGTGCGCTGCAGCAGCACGTTGGAGCGCACCACCCGGCTGTGCAGCAGGTCCCCGACGATGGCGATGGTCCTGCCCTCGAAACCTTCGTCGCCGCCGGCGGGCCGGCCGGACCGGGTCAGTCCGCGGAAGTGCCTCCGCATGGCGAAGGCGTCCAGCAGCGCCTGGGTCGGGTGCTCGTGGGTGCCGTCGCCGGCGTTGATCACGTGCGCCTTCACCCAGCCGGCCGCCTGGGCGACCGCGCCGGAGGAGCCGTGCCGGATCACGAAGCAGTCGGTGCCCATCGCGTCCAGGGTGAGCATGGTGTCCCGCAGTGACTCGCCCTTGGACGTAGAGGAGCCCTTGCCGGTGACGTTGATGGTGTCGGCGGACATCCACTTGCCGGCCATCTCGAAACTGGTCCGGGTGCGGGTGGAGTCCTCGAAGAACATGTTGATCACGGTGCGGCCGCGCAGCGTCGGCAGCTTCTTGATCGGCCGGCCCTGGATGGCGTGCATCTCCTCGGCGACGTCCAGGATCGAGGTGACCTCGGCCGGGCTCAGGTCGCCGGCACTCAGCAGATGTCGCATCAGACCTCCATCAGGCTGATCGTGACCGCGTCGGCCTCGTCGATCTCGGCGAGCCGGACGTTCACCCGCGCGTCGGGCGGCACCTGCACCTGCTTGCCGACGTGGTCGGCCTGGATCGGCAGCTGCCGGTGGCCGCGGTCGATCAGCACCGCCAGCTGGACGATCCGGGGACGCCCGACGTCCTTCAGGGCGTCCAGGGACGCCGCGATGGTGCGTCCGGTGAACAGCACGTCGTCGACCAGCACCACCGTCAGGTCGTCGATCGAGCGGGGGATCGAGGTGCGACCCACCGCCCGGGTGGGCTGCCGCCGCAGGTCGTCGCGGTACATGGTGATGTCCAGTTCGCCGACGCCTACCTCGGTGCCCTCGATGCTGCGGATCGCGTCCGCCAGTCGCCGGGCGAGCAGCACGCCGCGGGTCGGGATGCCGAGCAACAACAGGTCGTCGCTGCCGGCGTTGGCCTCGACGATCTGGTGAGCCATCCGGGCCACGGCGCGCGCGATGTGATGGCCGTCCCACGTGAAGTGGGCGGGTTTCTTGGTCACGCGGATGCTCCTGTAGGGATCGGGACGGGCCGGTCGTCGCCGCGAACGGCCCCGGGCCACTCTATCGAGACCGGTCCGGCCGGCGGACCAGTCACCCGGGATCGGGCCGTGACGTGGGCGACCCGGTGCAATACCCTGTGATCCATGTTCGGACTGATCCCGCTCAAGACCCTGCCGGGCTGGCCCGAGGCGCCCGATCCCACCGCGATCGAATCGCTGACCGTGCTGCTCGGCCTACCGGCGGCCATAGCGGCGGTCATCCTGATCCTCGGCATGGCGCCGAGTTGGTTCGGTGCCGGCCGCCGCGGCACCGAGGTCGTCCGCAAGGACTCCTGACCCGCACCACAGGGCCCTCCCTAACTACCTGGGCCCTCCCACCGGTGGGAGGGCCCAGGTAGTTAGGGAGGGCCCTGTGGTGCCAGGGGTCAGCCCGCCGCCTCCTGGCAGCGCAGGGCGCGTTCCACGTCGTCGCGGCGTTCGCTGACCATCCGCCGGACCGAGTCGCTGAGTTCGGTGCTGGCCATCCACTCGTCGATCCGGGCCAGCAGGGCGCGATCGCCGAACGGCCGCGGGAAGAGCAGTTCGCCGACGTTCTTGCGGATCGCCAGTGAGCGCTGACCCCACCCGTTGCGCTGCGCGGCGATGTCGGCCATCACCTCGAACCAGGCGTCCACATACGGCTTGAGCACGATCTCCTGGTCGGGCGCCCAGAAGTGCGCGCAGATCTGGGTGTGGGTGGAGTTCGGCACCGAGGCGTCCTCGATCGCCAGCCGCCACGCCTCGGCCTTCGCCTCGTCGTCCGGACGCGCCGCGCGGGCGCCGGCGGCCTTCTCGGCCCCGGTAGCGGTGTTGTCGCGGGCCAGTTCGGCGGCGATGCCGTCGTCGTCCAGGCCGCCGAGCTGGGCCAGCTGGGTGACGAACCGCCAGCGCAGGTCGGTGTCCACCACGAGCCCGTCGGGCACCTCGTCGCCGGCCAGCCAGGCCCGCAGCAGGTCGGCCCCGGCCGCGGTGGTGAGCGACGTGGCCAGCGCCCGGACGATCGCCAGCTGGTGGTCGGAGCCCGGCTCGGCCTCCTTCAGCAGCCGGACCAGCCCAGCCGTCCAGCGGGTGGCCAGAGCGGGCCGAGCGACCGGCGGCGCGTAGTAGCGCACCGCGGTCTCGGCCTGGGCGAGCACCGCGGTGACCGCGGTCAGGTCCGTTTCCACGGCCACCCCTCGGGTGACCAGGTCGACGTAGTCGGACGCCGGCAGTTGCGCGTCGCGGCACATGTCCCAGGTGGCCCCCCAGAGCAGGGCTCGGGCGACCGGATCCAGGAACTCGTGGATCCGGTCCACCACGACGTCCAGGCCGCGATCGATCCGGATCTTCGCGTAGGACAGGTCGCCGTCGTTGAGCAGCACCACCGCCGGCGCCGGCACGCCGACCAGGGCCGGCACGTCGGTGCGCTCGCCGTCGATGTCGAGCTCGACCCGGTGCACCCGCTCGATGCCGTCATCGGTGGCGTCGTAGCAGCCGATCCCGATCCGGTGCCGGCGCAGGGTCGGCCACTGCTCGCTGGCGTGCTGGACGACCGTGAACCGCGAGAACCGTCCCCGCTCGTCCAGCTCGAACTCGCTGGTCAGGGTGTTCACCCCGGCGGTCTGCAGCCACTGCCCGGTGAAGAAGGCCAGGTCGCGTCCGGACGCCTGCTCCAGCGCCCGCAGCAGGTCGGCCAGCTGGGTGTTGCCCCAGGCGTGCCGGGCGAAGTAGGTCCGGACGCCGGCCAGGAACGGCTCCAGCCCGACGAAGGCCACCAACTGGCGCAGCGCCGAGGCGCCCTTGGCGTAGGTGATTCCGTCGAAGTTCAGTTCGACCGCCTCCAGGTCGACCATGTCGGCGGCGATCGGGTGGGTGGACGGCAGCTGGTCCTGCCGGTAGGCCCAGGTCTTGCGCTGGTTGCAGAAGGTGGCCCACGGGTCCTCGCCGCCGTGCTGCTTGCGGATCTCGTCCTGGGCGAAGTGGGACGCCCACTCGGCGAACGACTCGTTGAGCCACAGGTCGTCCCACCACGTCATGGTGACCAGGTCGCCGAACCACATGTGCGCCAGCTCGTGCAGGATCGTGTTGTCCCGCGACTCGTAGGCGGCCGAGGTCACCCGGGACCGGTACAGGTACTCGTCGCGGATGGTGACGCAGCCGGCGTTCTCCATCGCGCCCGCGTTGAACTCGGGGACGAACACCTGGGCGTAGTCGGTGAACGGGTAGGGCTCGCCGAAGTGCTCCTCGAAGACGTCGAAGCCGCGCGCCGTGGTGGCGAACAGCCGGTCGACGTCCAGGTGGGGCGCCATCGAGGCGCGGCAGGACAGCGAGAACGGGATCTCCGCCTCGCGGCCGTCGTAGCTGCTGCGCACCGTGTGGTACTCGCCGGCGATCAGCGCGGTGATGTAGGTGGAGATCGGTGGTGTCGGGGCGAAGTCCCAGCGGCCCAGGTCGCCGGCCACTGTCGGCTCGATCTCCGGCGAGTTGGACAGCACCGTCCAGTGCGCGGGGGCGATCACCGAGAACTCGAAGGACGCCTTCAGGTCGGGCTGGTCGAAGCAGGCGTAGACGCGGCGGGCGTCCGCGACCTCCAGCTGGGTGTAGCAGTACACCCGTGAATCGACCGGGTCGACGAAACGGTGCAGCCCCTCCCCGGTGTTGCTGTAGCGGCAGACCGCGGTGATGGCCAGCACGTGGTCGCCCTCGGCGACCTCGAAGTCCAGCCGTTCGCCGTTGAAGCCGGCGGTGTCCAGGGCCGCACCGTCCAGGGTGGCCTCGACGATCGAGTCGGCGATCAGGTCGATGAACGTGGCGCCCGCGGTGGAGCCGAAAGTGATCGTGGAGGTGGAGGTGAAGGTGCTCGGCGAACCGGTCAGATCGACCGTGACGCGATAGCCCCTGGTGCTCAGCAGCCGGGAGCGGGACATGGCTTCGTCGCGGGTGATGTTGGCCGGGTACATGGTCCTCCAGGTTGCGAGTCGCGCCAGTCGGTCACAGTACTCCAGCGTCTTGCGCGGAGGCAGCGCCGCGCCAGCCCCGGGGGCACAAGGTGTCCGAAGGGGTGACATTACGGCTCGGTCGCCTTCGCTCGAGCCGAGGCGATGAAGGCCTGCAGCCGCTCGCGGTAACGATCGCGGAGGCCGGGCAGGGGCTCGACCTGCAGCGCCGCCAGCGGTGCCGGGTCGTCCAGCCCGGCTCGCTGCAGGGCGATCAGTGCCGCACCCGTGGCCACCGGTTCGACCGCGGCGGTCAGGACGGCCGGGACGTCGGCCAGGGTCGCCTTGATCCGGGCCCAGAGCCGGGTGCGGTGCAGGGGCCGGCCGCTCAGGCTGAGCTGCGCGACGGGGCGTCCGGACAGTGCCGCCTGGCTGTCGAGCACCCATTGCGCCTGGTAGCCGACCGATTCCAGCGCGGCCACCCCGAGGTGTGCCGGCGGCGGGCCGATCAGCCGGACCCCGGCGGTGGCGTCGGGTTCGGGGCACTGGCGTCCGGACGGGTAGGGCAGCAGCCAGGACGCGCCGGCGAGCGCCGTTCCGTCTTCTGCGGCACCCGCGAGCAGGTGGTCGACGTCGCCGGCGAGGTGCCGGTCGGCCAGCCACTGGAGGAAGCCGCCGGCCGTCCCGGTGCCTGCCAGCAGCGCCTCGGTGACGCCGTCGACCGCGCGCACCACGCTCATCCCCTGGGCCCGGACGGCGCGTCGATCGGGCACCCGGCCGACCAGGTTGAGGATGGCCTCGGCGGTGCCAACCGAGTCGGCGACCTGCCCGACGGCGCGGACGCCGGCCGCCCAGGCGGCGACCTGGTGGTCGTGCCCGGCCACCACGACCGGGATGCCCTCGGCCAGCCCGCTGGCCGCTGCCGCAGCGTGGTGCAGGCGGGAGGCCGGGTCCTGCGGGCGGCCCACCCGCGGGAGGCGCTCGGGGCTCAGACCCGCCTCGCCCAGCAGGTCACGGTCGAAGCCGTCGGCGAGTGGCTCGCCCGCGGCCGGCAGACGGTAGGCCAGGGTCCGCCCGGCGAGGGTGTGGTCGGTCCGGAGCTCTCCGGTCAGGGCAAGGTGGACGGCGTCGGCCACGCCCGCCCAGCGGTGCATGCCGGCGAATGTTGCAGGGTGCCGGCTGCGCAGCCACAGCCAGACGGCCAGCGGCGGCTTCGGCCCGGGGCGGACGCCGGTCGCCTCGAACAGCGCGTCGGCGCCGAGCCGGTCCGCCAGCGCTCTGATCTCCGTGTCGTCGCGGGAGTCCCGCCAGGACAGCAGCGGGGTGAGCGGCCGGTCGTCGGCAGCGAGCGGGTAACCGGATTCGGCGACCGAGGCGATGCCGACGGCGTCGACCGGACCCGCTGCGGCGGCCGACCGGAGGCCGGCGCGCACCACCTCGAGCAACTGCTCGAGACCGGCCGGGGTCGGCCGGTTCAGCAGGGTCACGGCGGCGCCGCGTGCCACCCGCACCACCTTGGTGTTGCTGGTCCCGATGTCGATCCCGACGGCGGCCGTCATGACGCCATCGTCGCGGGTGCGGCCGGGGTCGGGCCAGTTGCCGGTGCGGTACCCGGCAAGGTTCTGAGATCGACCTCAGAGTGAGCGACTTCGGCGACGAGGCGAAGGCGGAGGTGCCTTCCCGGGGCGACCACTCTGAGGTCGATCTCGGACGATCGTCCGGCACGGCTCACCGCCGGCTCTGCAAGGCCGCGGTGACCAGGCTCACGAACTCGTCGGGTTCGTCCTCGATGGCGGTCGCGGCCAACGGCAGGACGAGCCAGTCGGCGGCCGCGAGCCGGGAGTAGCGCCAGCGATCGGCGACGAATGCGCCGCGGGCCTTGTGGTACTGCCAGCCGTCGATCTCGATCACGACGCGGTGACCCAGCCGGTGATTCCTGCGGCGCGGAGCAGTCCGTGCGCACGGCGTTCCGCCTCTGACCATGGCTCGTCTCGTGAGTCGTCGACAAGCTGCCTGCGCAGCTTGTTGTGCGGACGGTGCGGCATCAACTTCAGGGCGCGATGCAATGCCGGCACGTCGACCGCCTTCCGTCGCAGACCCTCGTCGATCACCTGTCCACCCAGCGTGGGGATCAGGTCGAGGACGGAGACAGCTGGGCAGGCGATGCGGAGCTGGCCACGATTGACGACCAGGTCGTCGGGAATCACCCGCCGCTCCCAGGCGTATCCGGCTGTAGGCGCCTTGACCTGCTGGACGATCGCGGCGGAGATCGTAGTCATCGGGCAGTCCGGCCACCACAGCAGGCGTGCGGCGGCTGCTCCCGTGATGATGCAGTCGGGGCGGAAGGATGCAGCAGCCAGCACCCGCGCCGGCCACGAGGGATCGGGCGCTGTGTAGATGCCCGGCAGGAGCCGGAACAGGGTGCCCCGGCGCAAGCAGTAGTCGAGTTGGCGGCGGATGGAATGGTGCGAGTGACGGGTGAGGATGCCGCCCTCGGCCTGAAGCAGTTCGGAAATGACGTTCACACTCAAGAAGGCACTTCTGGGCACCCGTTTTGTGAGCCGCCGGTCAAGGTTTCTTTGCGCCTGGAGTCTGAAATCGACCTCAGCGTTGGTCGAGGTGCCGGTGGACCCGAGCGGTCGCAGGCGGCGGACGGCGGCGGATGGGCCGCAACTCTGAGGTCGATTTCAGCCCGTTGACCCGCGGCGGATCCCCCGGCCGGGGCGACCGAGTCAGCCCGTGGGCGGACCCGGAGGACGCTCGCGGCCCGCACTACGGTGGGCCGCATGACGCAACGTGTGGACATGTGGTTCGACTCCGCCTGCCCGTGGGCATGGATGACCTCCCGCTGGCTTCTCGAGGTCGAGAAGGTGCGTGATGTGGAGGTGTACTTCCATGTGATGAGCCTCTCGGTGCTGAACGAGGGCCGCGACCTCCCCGAGGACTACCGGCGGCTGATGGACCGGGCGCTCCCTCCGGCCCGGGTGGCGCTCGCGGTGCAGCGCGACCATTCCGAGAAGCTGCGGGAGTACTACACCGCGATCGGCACGCTGGTGCACCCCGGAGGCCGCGAGCTGTCCGACGAGACCGTCGCCGACGCGCTGGCCGAGGCCGGGCTGCCGGCCTCGTTGATCGAGGCCGGGCACACCGACGCCGCCGACGATGAGTTGGAGCGCTCGCACCACGAGGGCATGGATCCGGTCGGCGATGAGGTGGGCACCCCGGTGATCCACCTCAACGGCATGGCGTTGTTCGGACCGGTGATCTCCCCGGCACCGAAGGGCGAGCAGGCCGGCGACCTGTTCGACGGGTTCGCGAAGCTGACCGCGTACCCGGGCTTCTTCGAGGCCAAACGGACGCGGACGGTGGGCCCGATCTTCGACTGACGCCGGACGTCGGACGCCGGTGAGCGTGTCGAAATCGGGTTTCTCGAGGTGCTCGACCGGCGAGGGCGCCCGGCCCGTCCGGTGGTTCTGGGCAGCCGGTTCCGAGGGGCTCGGCGAATCCGCCGGGTCGGCTATGTTGACCGCATGCGCGTTCACATCGCGGCCGATCACGCGGCCTACGACCTGAAGGAGTTCCTGGCCAAGGAGCTGTCCGGCGCCGGCCACGAGGTCATCGACCACGGCGCGCATTCCTATGACGCGGCCGACGACTATCCAGTCTTCGTGCTGCCCTGCGCCGAAGCCGTGGCGGCCGACGCGGAGAGCCGCGGCATCGTGCTGGGCGGTTCCGGCAACGGCGAGCAGATCGCCGCCAACAAGGTCAAGGGCGTCCGGGCGGGGCTGGCCTACAACACGGTGATGGCGCGGCTGGCCCGCGAGCACAACGACGCCCGCATCGTCGCCCTCGGCGGCCGGATGCAGTCGCTCAGCGATGCCCTCGCGATGGTGACGGTCTTCCTCGAGACGCCGTTCTCGGGGGATGCCCGGCACACCCGCCGGCTCGCGATGCTGGACGAGTACGAAGCGCAACACGCCCGCTGACGGCGTCCGAGCGGGGGAGTTGCCATGCCCGAGGGGCACGTGATCCACCGGCTCGCCGACGGGCTGACCGAGCGCTTCGGCGGCCGGGCGGTGCGGGTGAGCAGTCCGCAGGGACGCTTCGCCGACGAGGCCGCACTGCTGGACGGCGGGCTGCTCAACGCGGCCGAGGCCTACGGCAAGCACCTGTTCGTCGACTTCGGCCCGGACCGCGTGGTGCACATCCATCTGGGCCTGATCGGCAAGCTGTGGCTGCTGGACGGCCCGCCCACCTCACCGGCAGGACCCGGCACCCTGCGGCTGCTGATCAGCCGGGACGTCCACCGTGCCGAACTGCGCGGGCCGCAATGGTGCCGGCTGATCACCGACGAGGCCCAGGCGGAGGTGATGGCCGCCGCGGGCGACGACCCGATCCGGCCGGAATGCACCGGCGAGAAGGCGTGGGCGAAGATCTCGCGCTCGGGCCGCAGCATCGCCTCGTTGCTGATGGACCAGGCCGTGACGGCCGGGGTCGGCAACATCTATCGGGCAGAGGTGCTGTTCCGGCACCGGATCAACCCGTTCAAGGAAGGGAGAACGATCTCGCGCCGGACCTGGAACGCGGTCTGGGCCGATCTGGTGGTGTTGCTGCGGCTCGGGGTGCAGGACGGACGGATCGACACCGTCCGCGACGAGCACCTGCCCGAGGCGATGGGACGGGCTCCCCGGGTCGATCGGCACGGCGGCGAGGTGTACGTGTATCGCCGGGCCGGGCTGCCCTGCCTGGTCTGCGGCACGCCGGTCCGCACCCAGGTGCTGGAGGGCCGCAACCTGTACTGGTGCCCGCGCTGCCAGCGGCGGCGATGATGGGTCCCAGGCCGAGGTGCACCGGGCCGACGGCGCCGCAGCCGGCGGCGGAGCTGACGGGGTCGGGATGATGCGCTGGGGAGCGTTCGCGGTCAGGGTCGGGGCCGACGGCACCGGCTTCGCTCTGCTGCACGGCGAGGACAGCTGGGCCGAGTTCGAGTTCGACGGTCCGCTGCCCACCGGTCGCTTCACCGACGACGCCGACGAGGTGGAGCACGGCTTCGCACTCGGCGGCGCCACCTGTTCGGTGCGTCACACCGTCGGAGATGCCTGGACGTTGCGCTGGGCCCTCCGCGCGGGCACACCCATGGCGGAGGCACCCGGGGACGGTTCCCCTTCCGGTTCGGGGGACGGTTCGACTCCCGGTCCGGGGGAGCAGCGGCTCTCCGGGTCGGGTGGCGGTTCCGTATCGGGTTCAGCGGACGGTTCCCCTGCGGGTTCGCGGGACGTGTCGCCTCCCGGGGCAACGGCCGCGGCGGGCGTCCGGCTCCCCGAGCCGCCCCGGGTGCGGATCCGGCCCGGCGCGCACTGCGTGGTGTGGGTGTGGGCGGCGGGTGCCGAGGGCCTGATCGCGATCGCTCCGGCCGGACGCCCCGCGCCGGTGGTCGGGCTGCGGCTGACCCAGGGCTGGCTGCAACGCGCGGCCGACGGCTTCGCGCTGGCACCCGACGACCTCACCCTGGCCGCCGGACGCCGCTGGGTGGGCACCCTGCGCGCCGAGCTGTATCCGTCGATGGACGCGCTGGGCGCCCGGCTTCCCGGGTGGCTGCAGCCACTGGAGTTGACCGCCGGCCAGCCGTGGGAGTTCCGCGAGCCCGATCACGCGCTCGTCGTCTCGCCACCGGCCACCACCCGTGCCGAAGGCGACACCATCCAGGTGATCGGCGAGGCCGGTCGGGCGGGGGTGATGGTGCACTCGCCGCGCGGACTCACCTCGCTCACCCTCTCGTTCGCGCCGATGCTCGACACGGTGCTCGCGGCCGGCGCGTCCTCGGTACTGCGCAGCCCGGCGCCCGTCACCCCCGCCGGGGCGTTCGTGCTTGCCGAGGCACTCGGGCGGGCGCTGATCAGCCAGCCGTCGGCGGCCGAGCGCCTGCTCGACGACCGGGACTGGAGCCACGAATCCGATCTGCTGGCGATCGCCACCGGCATCGTCCGCGGGCAGCGGTCCGGCAATGCCCGGATGATCCGGACGGCGTTGCGCCGGCTGGGCATGGTGCACCCCCAACCCGGCTACGGACGGGTCGTGATGGCGGCCTGGCTGGCCAGCCTCGCGCTCGGTGAGGACGCCGGGGACGAGGCGCTTGCGCTGTTGTCGCGTCCGAGCGGGTCGCCCTGGGTGGCGCTGGAGCTGAACGTGCTGCACCTGCGCAGCCAGGAGGTGTCCGGCGGGTCGTTCGCCGGCCTGATCAACGCGCTCGGCGGCGACCTGCCCGGTGAGCCCGTCGGCCTGGACGCCGTCCGGCAGGCCCAGCTGGTCGGGCTGCTGCAGCTGTGTCCCGAGGAGTGGCCGATGGCGCAGCAGGCAGCCGTGTCCGCCACGAAGAACTCGCGGCGACTGCTCGCCGCGGTCGCGGCCTCCGAGTTCGGGCAGCCCGACGACCTGGACGTGCTGGCCTGGCTGGCGCTGGGGCAGTCGTTGGTCTGAAACGAGCCACCCGGCGCCGAGCACGCTGACTAGTGGCTGGGCGTGCTGACTAGGGGCTGAGCGACTGAACATCCCGGCACCGGCGGGCCGGCGGCCGCGGGGGATGGGCCCGGTCGTGCTGACCGACCCAGCCGTCCCCGGGGGGTCACCGGGCGGGCGGGGCGCTCGTCGAGCGGGTGAAGGTCCACTCGGGATCGGTGAGCATCCGGGCGCCGGACAGGCCGGCGACCATCGCGACCACCACCAGCGCCGTCGACACCCCGGACTCGATCGCGGCGTTGATGTCGGCCCGGTCGAAGTAGATCAGCGTCCGCAACGCGGACGATCCGGGAATCACCACGAGCAGGGTCGGCACGGTCATGATGATCTTGGTCATCCCGAACCAGCGGGCGGCGAGCGCACAACCCAGGCCGAGGACGACGCAGGCCACGAAGGTGGCGATGTGCGGCTTCACGCCGTGCTCCAGCAGCAGCTGGTGCGGCACGTTGCCGGTGATCGCGACCACCCCGGACGCCACCGCGGTCGACGGCGGCACGTTGAACATGGTCGCCCAGCCGAACACCGCCAGGAAGCTGGCCACCACCAGGGCCAGCCAGACCGCGGCGGGCGGCCCGTCCAGCGGCCCCACCGGGTCGGGGGAGATGCCGGTGACGGACGCCACCAGCCAGGCCCCGATGGCGATCGCGACAACGATCATCGCCGCGTAGGTCATCCGCGGCAGGCCGGTGTCGATGTCCAGACGGGTCAGGTCGAGGCCGGCGGTGACCAACGGGAAGCCGGGAATCAGGAAGATCGAGGCGCACACGAAGCCGGCGGCGAAGCGCGGGCTGGGCGCGCCGGCGGCCAGGGTGAGCAGCTGGGCGAAGGCGACGTAGAGGGCCGAGGCGAGCGCCGCCGAGGTGAGCACCACCGCCAGCTGGTTGAACTGCAGCCTGGTGAACAGCCGGTGCAACCCGTAGGCGATCGCCGAGGCGGGCAGCACCGCCAACACCTCGCGATAGCCGCCGTTGGCGAGCACCGCCACCGAGGCGCAGGCGACGGCCACCAGCAGCACCAGCAGCCAGGCCGGGTAGCAGCGCGGATGTTGCTCGATGTCGTCGAGGCGCCGTTCGATGTCCTCGGCCCGCTCGTGCGGCCGGAGGTCGTGACTGAGGTGGTGCAGCCGGGCGATCCGGTCGGCGTTCACCCCGGGCCGGGTCTCGCCGACCTGGGTGCGGAAAAGGCCGCGGCGTCCGACGGTGAGCACGATCTGGGTGAAGGTGACCTGCGCGTCGAGCTGTTCGATGCCGACGGACCGGGCCACCGCGCTCATCACCTCACGGACCCGCAGCCCGCTGGTGCCGGCACCCAGCATCAGCACCCCGGCACGCAGCACGACCCGGGAACGCCGGACCAGATGCGTGGGTTCCAGCCGGTCCTCGTCGTTCTCGTGCTCGTCGATCGGGTCCACCGGGTCGTCCGCCATGGGTCCACGCTATTGGGCGGGTGCGTGGCGGGTCCGGTGATCGTCGATGGTCGAGATCTCCTCCGGGCCCGGACGCCGTGCTCAGCCGAGCAGTTCCGGGTACCTCGGCCGCTCGCCGAGAACGTGGTCGGCGAGGAAGGCGATCACGGTGCCGTACCAGATCGCCGCATGCTGCGGGCCGAGCACCCAGTGGTTCTCGTCCGGGAAGTACAGGAAGCGGTGCGGCGTCCGGCCGTCGGCGTCCAGGGCGAGCTGGGAGCGGGAGAGCAGCTCCCACCACAGCCGGAGCCCCTCGCCGATCGGCACCCGGTAGTCCCGGTCGCCGTGCACGACCAGCATCGGCGTCCGGATCCGGTCGACGAAGTCGTGCGGGGAGTGGTCACGCAGCATCGCCTCGCCGACCTCGCGCGCCCAGTAGTAGGCGTAGTCGGTGGTGGGTCCGAACTGGTCGAGGGACCACAGCGAGGCGTGGCTGACGATGGCGCGGAAGCGGTCGGTGTGGCCGGCCACCCAGTTGGCCATGTAGCCGCCGAACGAGCCGCCCATCGCCGCCGTGCGGGAGGCGTCGATGTCGTCGCGGGCGACGGCGGTGTCGGTGATCGCCATCAGGTCGGTGAACGGCTCGGCTCCCCAGCGGCTCCAGCCGCGCGCCAGGAACGCCTCCCCGTATCCGGTGGACAGCGCCGGATCGGGCAGCAGCACCGCGTAGCCCCGGGCGACCAGCAGCCACGGACACCAGCGCCAGCTCCAGGCGTTCCACGAACTCAGCGGGCCGCCGTGGATCCACAGCAGCAGCGGCGCCGGATGGCCGGGGCCGGCGTCGGCGGGCAGGGCGAGCCAGGCGCGCACCGTGCTGCCGTCGGCGACCGTGGTGCTGATCTCGGTGAGGGTTCCGGGCAGCTCCGGGGCCGGGGCGGGGTTCCGCAACGGCTCGGACGGCACCGCCGCGCCGGTCGCGCGGACGGCGTCCAGATCGATCCGGACCGCCTCCGACGGGGCCGCGTGGGAGGTGCGCAATGCGTACACCCAGCGTCCGTCGGGAGAGACCTGCGGGTCGGTGAACGCGGCGTCATCGCTGGTCAGCTGCGTGACGGCGTCCGTCGCGAGGTCGAGCAGGAAGACCGGCCCGCGCCCATCGGAATCCGCGGTGAGCACGACGCCGGTGGAGTCCGGCAGCCAGGCCTGTCCGGTGGCCCAGCGGTCCCAGTCGGCGGCGACCCGCCGGCTCTCACCGGTGGTCAGGTCGAGGAGTTGCAGCTCCTGGTGGGCCGGGCGTTCGGGGCTGGTCAGCGGCGAGCGGGTGAACAGCAGCCGGGTGCCGTCGGGCGAGATGAGCGGGGCGTCCGCGTCGGCGTCCGGATGGTCGACGAGGACGGCGGTGGCGCCGTCGCCGAGGTCGATGCGGAGCAGCCGGCTGCGCCGGTCGCCCGCGGTGGTCGTCCGGGTCTGGACGGCGACGGCGAATCCGGCGTCGGCGGCCAGGTCGAACTCGTCGAACTGATTCGCGGAGGCCGCCGGGGTGAGGTCGCGCAGGTCGAGGCGGACGGGGCCGGTGCCGGCGTCCGGTTCGGCCAGATCGGACGCCGACGCCGCCATCAGATGGACGGCCCCGGGGCCGAGGTCGTGGTCCCAGTCCCGCACCGGGTAGCCGCTGTGCAGGATGGCGCTGACGGCACGGTCCTTGCGCTCCTTGCGGCGGCGGTCGTCGTCCGCCTCGTCGGTGGACGCCGTCAGCTGCGGCGTCGCGACCAGCAGCCGGCCACCCCGGGCGAGCACCTTGCCGTAGCCGCCCAGCCGGCCGCCGATCAGTCGGGCGTCGCCGCCACCGGCCGGGAGCAGCCACAGGGCCGCCGGAGTGTCCTCGTCCTCGTCGGCGTCCGGGTCGGGACGGGCGGAGGTGAACAGCAGGTCGCCTGTCTCGGTGAAGGTGGCGGACGCCTCGCCCTTGCGCGACCGCGTCAGCCGGCGCGCGGGCTCGCCGCCCGTCGGATCGATCTCCCAGAGCGCACTGCGGTACTGCGTGCGTTTGGCGTTCAGAGTCGCCACCGTGGTGACCAGCCGCGTCCCATCGGGGGAGAGGGCCAGGCCCGAACAGCGCGGCAGCCCGAGGTAGACGTCGATGTCGTGAAAGGGCGTCTGCATCTGCCTCACCCTAGTACGGCTACGGGTCTGGCCTCTGCGTGAGGGCTGCGGCCGCCGGTTTCCCACGGTCGCCGGGCTGCCATACACTCGTCCAGGTTGCCCACTGACGCGCGGCGGCCGAACGGGGCGTAGCGTAGTGGCTAGCGCGCCTGCTTTGGGAGCAGGAGATCGCAGGTTCGAGTC
>JBGALC010000022.1:0-49070 GCA_044224095.1 Micropruina sp.
GTCCTGCCGGTGTTCAGCCGCAAGCCGATCTTCGGCTACGTGGGGCTGGTGGCGGCGACGCTGGCCATCGGCGGCCTGAGCATGGCGGTCTGGGCGCACCACATGTTCGTCACCGGTGCCGTGAACCTGCCGTTCTTCTCGTTCATGACGTTCATGATCGCGGTGCCCACCGGGGTGAAGTTCTTCAACTGGATCGGCACGCTGTGGGGTGGCTCGATCACCTTCGAGACACCCATGGTGTGGGCGCTCGGCTTCCTCACCACCTTCCTGTTCGGCGGCCTGACCGGCGTCATCCTGGCCAGCCCGCCGCTCGACTTCCACGTCTCCGACAGCTACTTCGTCGTCGCGCACTTCCACTACGTGGTCTTCGGCACCGTGGTCTTCGCGATGTTCGCCGGGTTCTACTTCTGGTGGCCCAAGCTCACCGGGCGGGCGCTGAACGAACGCTGGGGCAAGGTGCACTTCTGGACGCTCTTCTTCGGCTTCCACCTGACCTTCCTGGTGCAGCACTGGCTGGGCATCGAGGGCATGCAGCGGCGGATCGCCGACTACCTGCCGACCGAGGGCTTCACCTTCCTCAACCAGGTCTCCACGGTCGGTGCCTTCCTGCTCGGCATGTCGATGCTGCCGTTCTTCTGGAACCTCTGGATCAGCCGCAACGCGCCGCTGGTGAACACCGACGACCCGTGGGGGTGGGGCCGCTCGCTGGAGTGGGCGACGTCCTCTCCGCCGCCGCGGCACAACTTCAGCAAGCTGCCCAGGATCCGTTCCGAGTCCCCGGCCTTCGACCTGCACCATCCCGAGATCCACAGCGTCGACCGGGCCGAGGAGCTGGACATCCTGATCACCGGTAGCACCGCCGACGGGTCGACCACGCCGTCGTCCATCGAGAATCCCAAGGGGGGAGTGACTCCATGAAGGTCGAAGGCTGGATGTTCGCCGCGATCGCGATCTTCCTCGTGGTGGTGGCACCGATCTACTGGTTGATGTCCCACGAGATCATCGGGACCGTCGCGCTGATCATGTCGGTGCTGCTGTTCGCCATGATCTCGGTCTACATGTTCAACCTGTCCCGCAAGATGGACGCGCGGCTCGAGGACCGCAAGGACGCCGAGATCGCCGAGGGTGCCGGTGCGATGGGCTTCTTCCCGCCGAAGAGCATCTGGCCGTTCTGGGTGGCGCTCACCGTGCAGCTGCTGGCGCTGGGCCCTGTCTTCGGCTGGTGGATCAGCATCCTGGCCGTCTGCCTGGGCATCTGGGCGCTCAGCGGCTGGGTGTTCGAATACTACCGGGGTGACTACCAGCACTGAGTCCGTGCCCGGGTGCTTCGGCCCTGCCCCGGCCCACAAAGCCCTGCCTAACTAGTTCTGCCCTCCCACCAGTGGGAGGGCAGAACTAGTTAGGCAGGGCCTTCCCGCGGGGCAGGGAGGCGGGGCTGGCGGAGGCCTCGGACTTATCCACAGGCTCTCCCCGTTGGTGAACGATCGAGTCGACTCGTGCCCATCGTGAGGGCATGACGGTATTCACCACCAAGTCCTGGATGAACGACAACTCCTCCGACCGGAAGGGGATGGACCGGGCGCTGCGTGCCGGTGTGCTGGTGCGGTTGAGGCGTGGAGTCGTGATGCCGGCAGAGAGCCTCGCACCCTGGGAGTTGCACCGCCGCCGGCTGCACGCCGCCGCGCTGACCATCAACCACGGCACCTACTTCGCGTTCCAGTCGGCAGCCCTCATCCACGGGCTGCCGGTGCGCATCGTGGACGCACTTCCGGTCCAGGTCGTCCGGACGATGGGTGGCCGGCACACCAGGAACCGGCTGCTGCAGGCCAGCCCAGCCGTCCTCGACGAGACGGACGCCGAGGTCATCGATGGCCTGCCGGTGACCAGCCTGCGCCGAACGGTGACCGACCTGGCTCGTCGCCTCGCCTTCCCGGACGCCGTGGCCGTCGTGGACGCCGCACTCCGTCGAGGAGTGGACCGCGCGGACCTGGCCACCACGAGTGGCTACGGCCATGCGCGGGCCGCTCGGGCGGTGGCGTTCGGGAACGGCGCCAGCGAGAGCTTCGGCGAGTCCCACAGCCGGGCCCGCATGTGGTTGGCGAACATCCCGATCCCGGAGCTGCAGGTTGAGCAGTTCGCCGCCGACGGACGTCTCCTGGGCAGGCCGGACTTCGACTGGGGCGCGGGCATCGTCGGCGAGTACGACGGCGGCAGCAAGTACGACGGAACGTACGGAGCCGACCCACGGCAGGTGATCGAGGCCGAGAAGCAACGGCAGCAGGCATTCGTGGGTCTTCGTACCTGAGGTGGGTCTGAGCGGGACACGCGGGATGGATGTTGCGCGCAGTTCGGGGTCGAGGCCCTCAGGATCGGTAGCGACCAAGCTTCCGTGACCCGAGGACCTCGACGATGTCCGAGCCTACGGCGTGCCCTGCTGAGCGCTGCTCATCGACCCATGCCTACTGTGACAACTGCGACCTGCTCGTCGGCTTGGACGGGCTCCATGTGGTCACCGTCGAGCGGGACGAGGGCGGTGGTCTCGTGGTGATGGTGGAGTCCGCGCCGGGGGTGATGGGCTGTCCTTCGTGCGGGGTCGTGGCACACAGTCACGGTAGGCGCACGGTCGAGCTGATCGACAGCCCCTGCTTCGGTCGGCCGACCCGGGTCCGCTGGCTCAAGCGCAGGTGGGCGTGCCGAGAGCCGGTGTGCCCGATCGGGGTGTTCACCGAGCAGGACGAGCGGGTCGCCCGGCCGCGGGCGCTGCTGACCACGCGGGCGTGCCGGTGGGCGATCGAGCAGCTGCGCCGCGAGCACGCCTCGATCCACGGGCTGGCCCGGCAGCTGGGCTGCACCTGGCCCACGGTGTGGCGCTCCATCAAGCCGCTGCTCGAGGCCGCGGACGCTGACGAGTCCCGCTTCGAAGGGGTGACCACCTTGGGCGTCGACGAGCACGTATGGCATCACGTCAACCCGCTGCGGCGCGGCCCGAAGGAGCTGACCGGGATGGTGGATCTGACCCGACAGCCGGACCCGAAGAACCCCGGCAAGATGGTCGTGCGGGCGCGGCTGCTCGACCTGGTCGTCGGCCGCTCCGGTCCGGCCTACGCCGGCTGGCTCGCCCAGCGCGGAAAGGCGTTCCGCGCGCGGGTCGAGGTGGCCACCCTGGACCCGTTCCGCGGCTACAAGAACGCGATCGACGAGCAGCTCGAGGACGCCGTCGCCGTGCTCGACGCCTTCCACGTCGTGAAGCTCGCCGGGCACGCCGTCGACGAGGTGCGCCGCCGGATCCAGCAGGAGATCCATGGCCACCGCGGCCGAAAGAACGACCCGCTCTATCGGATCCGCAACATCCTGCACGCCGGCGCCGAGCACCTGACCGAACGCCAACAAGCGCGACTCGAGCAGACGATCGCCGCCGACGAGCGGCACGACGAGGTCTGGGTCGCCTACCAGTGCGCACAACAGGTCCGCTCCGCCTACCACCAGGCCAACCACGCCGCCGGGCGCACCGTCGCGGAGAAGATCCTCGCCTCGTTCCCGTCCTGCCCGATCCCGGAAATCGCCCGGCTCGGGCGCACCCTGACCCAGTGGCGCGAGGCGTTCCTGGCCTACTTCAGCACCGGCGGCGCGAACAACGGCGGCACCGAAGCGATAAACGGCCTGATCGAGCTGCACCGCAGAGTCGCCCGAGGCTTCAGAAACCGCGAGAACTACCGCCTACGCATGCTCCTCATCGGAGGCGGACTCAACCTCTGACCCACCTCAGGTATGAAGACCCGCATTCGTCGACGAGGGGTACACAGTGGTCCGCTGGGGCTGGAACGATCTGCAGTCGGCGGGCCTGGTCGAGACCCGCATTCGGCGCGCGCTCGCCGCGCGTCCGTTCCGTCGGGCACTGCCGTAGCCCGGCGCGCCGGTGTCGTCGTCCGACCCTGCCCAGGAAAGGCCCTGCCTAACTACTTCTGCCCTCCCACCGGTGGGAGGGCAGAAGTAGTTAGGCAGGGGTCTACGGTGCGGTCGTCGCCGGGAAGGGCAGGATCACCAGCTGGAGTGCAGGGGGCGTCCCTCGTTGAATCCGGACGCCGACTGGATGCCGACCACCGCGTTGTCGGCGAACTCGGTGAGGGTGCGGGCGGCCGCGTAGGTGCAACTGGAGCGGACGCCGGCGACGATGAAGTCGATCAGGTCCTCCACGCCGGGACGGGCCGGGTCGAGGTACATCCGGGAGTGTGAGATGCCCTCCTCGAACAGCGCCGCGCGGGCCCGCTCGAACCGGGACTGCTCGCGGGTCCGCATCCGCACCGCCCGCGCGGAGGCCATCCCGAACGACTCCTTGTACGGACGCCCGTCGTGGTCGGTGACCAGGTCGCCGGCCGACTCGTGGGTGCCGGCGAACCAGGATCCGATCATCACCGCGCCCGAACCCGCGGCCAGCGCGAGGGCCACGTCGCGGGGGTGGCGGACGCCGCCGTCGGCCCAGATCGCCTTGCCGGCGGCGTTCGCCTCGGCGGCGCACTCGAGGACGGCGGAGAACTGCGGACGGCCGACGCCGGTCTGCATCCGGGTGGTGCACATCGCGCCCGGCCCGACGCCCACCTTGACCACGTCGGCGCCGGCCTCGATCAGATCGGCGGTGCCCTCGGCGGTCACCACGTTGCCGGCCACCAGCGGCACCGAGCTGCAGCGGGAGTCCAGCATCGCGCGGACCACCCGCAGGCCCTCGATCATCCGCTCCTGGTGGCCGTGCGCGGTGTCCATCACCAGGACGTCCGCGCCCGCGTCCAGCAGCTCGGACGCCCGCCGCTCCACATCCTTGGAGATGCCCACCGCGGCACCGACCCGGAGCCGCCCGGAGGCGTCCACGGCCGGGGGGTACAGGGTGGCCCGCAGCGCGCCCCTGGCGGTCATCAGGCCGGCCAGCCGTCCGTCGCGCACGGCCAGCGCCACCCGGTGCCGGCGCGAGTGCAGCAGGTCGAACACCTCGGCCGGGGGAGTGTCCGGATCGACCAGGGTGAGGTCGGTGGACATCGCCTCGTGCACCTGCACGAAACGGTCCAGCCCGGCGGTCTCGGACGGCCCGAGCAGGCCGACCGGGACGCCGTCCTCGACGACCACGACCAGCCCGTGGGCCCGCTTCGGGAGCAGGTTGAGCGCCTCGCCGATGGTCATCCCGGGCTCCACGTAGACCGGTGTGTCGAAGACGGTGTGGGCGGCCTTCACCCGTGCCATCGTCTCGGCGACGATCGAGGTGGGCAGATCCTGCGGGATGATCGCGATGCCACCCCGGCGGGCGACCGTCTCGGCCATCCGCCGGCCCGAGATCGCCGTCATGTTGGCCACCACCAGCGGCAGCGGCAGCCGCAGGGCGTCCGTGCTGGTCAGGTCGACATCGAGCCGCGAGGTCACCGACGAGCGTCGCGGCGCCATGAAGACGTCGTCGTAGGTGAGGTCATAGGACGGCATCGGATTCAGGAAACGCACGCCCCGGATGGTACAGGGCGATCGCCTGCCGCGGGCGCGCACTCTGCGCCGGCACTAGGATTGCGAGGTGCCCCGACCCGATGTGCTGGCGCTGGTTCTCGCCGGCGGCCAAGGCAGCCGCATGGAGCTGCTCACCGACGATCGGGCCAAGCCCGCCCTGCCCTTCGCCGGCGTCTACCGGCTGCTCGACTTCGCCCTGTCCAACCTGCGGCACAGCGGCATCGACGACGTCTGGGTCTTCGTCCAGTACGAGACCCAGAGCATTCTCGACGTGCTCGCCGGCGGCCGTGCCTGGGACCTCGACCGCAGCCACGGTGGGCTGCGGATCGTCTCGCCGCAGCAGGAGTCGGACGGCGACGCGTCCTGGCACGAGGGCAACGCTCACGCGCTGTACGCCCACCGTGCGCTGATCGCCCGGGAGTCGCCGGGCATCCTGCTGGTGATGAGCGCCGACCACGTCTACAAGCTCGACTACGCCGAGGTGATCGAGGCACACCGGTCCAGCGGGGCCGAGGCGACCGTGGTGACCACCACCGTCACCCCCGCGCAGGCGCGGCACCATGCGGTGCTGGACGTCACCGGCGGCCGGGTCACCGGCGTCGCGGTCAAGCCCGAACGGCCCGGCCACGGCCGGGTGGCGACCGAGGTGTTCGTCTACGACACCGAGGTGATGCTGGCCGTCCTGGAGCAGCTGGCCGAGGCGGGCGGCGAGCTGGGCGACTTCGGCGACCGGCTGCTCCCCGAGCTGATCGAGCGGGGCAAGGTCCGGGTGTTCGACCTGCCCGGCTACTGGAAGGACGTCGGACGTCCGGAGGCGTACTTCGAGGCCCACCACGACGTGCTGGTGGCGCGGGGACGCAACGACAACTCCGATCTCCAGCTCGACGACGCGTCGTGGCCGATCCTCACCCACGACGTGCCGCGGATGCCTTCCTACATCGAGCCCGGCGCGCGGATCCGGGACAGCCTGATCAGCCCCGCCTGCCGGGTCGCCGGACGCGTGGAACGCAGCGTGCTCGGCCCGGGCACCGTGGTGGAGGAGGGTGCCGTGGTGCGCGACTCCATCCTGTTCGCCGATGTGGTGGTCCGGGCCGGTGCCCGGATCCGGCACGCCATCGTGGACGACCGGGCCGTGATCGGGGCGAACGCCCGGGCCGAGGGACGGATCGCCGGCGACCTGCCGACCGACGACGAGCTGCTGCTGATCGGGGCCGACGCCCGGATCGCGGCCGGGGCCACGCTGCCCGCGGGGGACCGGGTCGCCCGCAACGGACGCCGCCGCTGACCTTTGTCGCCGGTGCCCGCCGGCGCGGCACCGCGGTCCGGAAACGAGTGATGCCGCCGGGGAACCGGCGGCATCACTGGGTCGATCGGAGGAGGTCAGCGGGTGAGCTCGCTCGGGTGGTCCCCGGCCGTCACCTCATGGTCGGCATCGTGACCCTCGGCGTGATGATCGGCCTCGGCGATCTCGCCGGCGGTCGGCTTGCTGATCACCCCGGCGAAGTACCAGCGGGACAGCAGGGCGCGCAGCCTGCTCACGCCTGAGCCCTTCGCGGCGACCCCTCGCGCGTCGGTGGCCGGGGCGACCTGCAGCGCCTTGCCCTGCGCATGCTGGGTGAGGGCGAACTTCTCGTCGACCAGGATCGGGCGGTGCGGCTCGGAGTAGCCGCCGTCCGGTGCCCGCTCGATGATGCCGGTCTCGCTGCCGTGCAGGACGCGCTCGGCGTCCGCGCGCTGCAGGGAGATGCAGATCCGCTTGGTGATGATGAAGGCGAGCACCGGCGCAACGAAGACCGCGACCCGCATGAACTCGGTGACCGCGTTCAGCGAGACGTGGAACTGGGTGGCCAGGATGTCGTTGCCGCCGGCGAGCCAGAACATCGCGTAGCAGGTCATCCCGGCCACGCCCAGCGCCGTCCGCGTCGGGTTGTTCCGGGGGCGCTCCAGCACGTGGTGCTCGGACTTGTCCCCGGTGATCCACGCCTCGACGAAGGGATACAGGCCGAGCAGCACGAACAGCGCGGTCATCAGGCCGACGCCGGGCAGGACGATGTTCCACGACCACGTCGTGCTGCCCAGGTGCCACTCCCAGTTCGGCATGATCCGGATGGCCCCCTCCACCCAGCCCATGTACCAGTCGGGCTGGGATCCGGCGGTGACCTGGGCCGGGTTGTAGGGACCGAAGTTCCAGACCGGGTTGATCTGCATGGTGGCGCCCATCAGGATCGACACGCCGAAGACCACGAAGAAGAAGCCGCCGGCCTTGGCCATGTAGACCGGGAACAGCGGGTAGCCGACGACGTTGCCGTCCTTGCGGCCCGGGCCGGGGTAGTGGCTGTGCTTGTGGTAGACGACCAGCGCCAGGTGCGCGGCGATCAGCCCGAGCAGCAGGCCGGGCACCAGCAGGATGTGCACCATGTACAGCCGCGGAATGACCAGTTCACCGGGGAACTCGCCGCCGAAGACGAAGAACTCGGCCCAGGTGCCGATCAGCGGGATGGACCGGATCAGGCCGTCCACGAACCGAAGGCCGGTGCCGGACAGCAGGTCGTCGGGCAGCGAGTAGCCCGCGAAGCCCTCGATCAGCGACATCGAGAACAGGCCGACACCGATCAGCCAGTTGAGCTCGCGCGGCTTGCGGAAGGCGCCGGTGAAGAAGATCCGCAGCATGTGCACGGTCATCGAGGCCACGAACAGCATGGCCGCCCAGTGGTGGATCTGCCGGACCAGCAGGCCGCCGCGGATGTCGAAGGAGAGCGCCAGCGTCGAGGCGAACGCCTCGGACATCGGCAGGCCGCGCATCAGCTGGTAGGTGCCCTGGTACTCGACCTCGGCCATCGACGGCTTGAACCAGATGGTCAGGAAGACGCCGGTGAGCAGCAGGATGATGAACGAGTACAGGGCGATCTCGCCGAGCAGGAACGACCAGTGGTCGGGGAAGATCTTGCGCAGGTTCTTCTTCAGCAGCGACGCCAGGCCGAGCCGGTCGTCGGCCCAGGCGGCGACCCCGGCCACCCCGGCCGGGACGTTCGGCTTCGGCGGGCGCTCGGTGGCGAGCGCGGGCGAGTCGCCGGCAATGTCAGCAGGTTTGGCCATCACCGATCACCTTCCTTGAAGTCGCCGTTGGAGTCGCGCTCGAAGTAGCTCGGGCCGACCGGGACGGTGAAGTCGCTGCGGGCCACCAGGTAGCCGTCGGCGTCCACGGTGATCGGCAGCTGGGGCAGCGCCCGGGCCGCCGGCCCGAACACCACGACACCCGAGTTGCCGAGGTCGAAGGTCGACTGGTGGCAGGGGCACAGCAGGTGGTGGGTCTGCTGCTCCCACAGGCTGATCGGGCAGCCCACGTGGGTGCAGATCTTCGAGTAGCACAGGATTCCGCCGACCTGCCAGTCGCGGCGGGACTCGGGGATCTTGATCCGGGAGGGGTCCATCCGGACGATGATGATCGCCGCCTTCGCCTTCTCGATCTGGAACTCGGCGCCGTGGTGCTCCCACAGGTTCTCCGGCTGTGCGTTGACCAGCTGGCCGAGTTCCAGGTCGGACGCCTTCAGCGGACGCCGGGTGACGTCGTTGACCAGCTTCACGCCCTCGGCCCAGATGGTCCGCTCGATGGTGCGCTTGCGGACCTCGGCGGTCGGCCAGGGGCCCATGTCGGCGAACAGTACGACGGCGGGCACCGCGATCACGCCGAGCGCGCCGCCCAGGGCGCCGCCGATCAGCTTGCGGCGTCCGAGAGCGGACTGCTGGGCACCCTTGGCGAACTCGGCCGCGAACACCTCGCGGTCGGCGGCCGCGGACGCCGCGGAGTGCCGGTCCTCGGCGACTTCCTCGTCGCCCATGATCGTCTTCGCCCAGTGCACGCAGGCGAGGCCGATCAGCAGCGTGGCCAGCCCGCCGGTGAGTCCGAGCAGGAACGTGGTGGCGTCCCACTCCATGCCGAAGATCGTGATGAACGAGTTGCGCGGCAGCGCGAAGTAGAGCACCACGAACGCGATCGCCAGCACCGGGACGGCGCCCAGCATCAGCAGCACCTGCCGGTAGGCACGGTCTCCGGCGGCCTTGTCGACATCGGTCCAACGCTCGACGTGCTCCTCGATGCCCGGATCGGGCACCGGGAAGCGCTCGAGGTCGGCGCCTTCCTTCCTGGTTTCGATGCTCATCGAGCCCGGGCTCCCTTCGCGGCGATCCAGACGGCGAGCAGGCACAGCCCGCCGATACCGATGATCCAGGCGAACAGGCCCTCGGCGACGGGGCCCAGGGCCCCGAAGGTCAGGCCGCTGCTCGGCTGGGCGTGCAGGGTCTCCAGGTAGCCGACGATCGCACGGACGTCGGAGTCGGGCAGCGCGCCGCTGCTGAAGACCGGCATCTGCTGGGGCCCGGTGCGCAGGGCCTCCCAGATGTGCTTGCCGCTCACGCCGTTGAGGCTGGGGGCGTACTTGCCGTTGGGCAGTGCGCCGCCGGCGCCCTCGAAGTTGTGGCAGGCGGAGCAGTTGGTGCGGAACAGTTCGCCGCCCTTGGCGAGCTCTTCGGCGCTGAGTCCCTCGCCGCTGTACTGCTCGCTGGTGGGAACCGCCGGGCCGGGGCCCAGGGACGCCACGAAGGCGGCCAGGGCGGCGATCTCGGACTCGGAGTAGATGTTCTTCTTGCGCGGGGCCTGGGCGCCGGGGTTGGCCATCGGCATCCGCCCGGTGCTCACCTGGAAGTCGACCGCGGCGGCACCGACCCCGACCAGGGACGGCCCCTGCCCGGTGCCCTCACCGTTCATGCCGTGGCAGGACGAGCAGGTGACCCGGAACAGGGACTTGCCCTCGGCCACCTGCTGGCTGTTGCCGGTATCGGCCGACACGCGGGCGGCGGGCGCCACGGCGGCGTACAACGCACCCATGAGCAGCAGTGCCAGTACCAGCAGCGCGGGCCGGGCGGCCCGTCCTCGCCGCTTGGCGGTCAGGAAACGCACGAGGATTCCTCCTAGGTCGGGCTGCTCAGCGCAGGATGTAGATGACGCCGAACAGGATGATCCAGATCGCGTCGACGAAGTGCCAGTAGTAGGACGTGACGACGGCGTGCACCGCCTGCTCATGGGTGAAGGTGCGGCTGACGTAGGTGCGGCCCAGCATGAACAGGAACGCGATCAGACCGCCGGTGACGTGCAGCCCGTGGAAGCCGGTGGCCAGGAAGAACGCCGACGAGTACGGGTTGGTGGAGAGCGTGAAGCCCTCGGAGAACAGGGTGGCGTACTCGATCGCCTGGCCGCCGATGAACACCGCGCCCATCACGAAGGTGAGGATGTACCACTCGCGCAGACCCCACTGGCCCACTTGGAGGATCGACCCGGTGCGCCCGACCTGGCCGCGTTCCGCCTTCCACACGCCCATCTGGCAGGTCACCGAGGACAGGATCAGGATCAGCGTGTTGGTCACCGCGAACGGCATGTTGAAGTGGGCCGTGCCCCATTCCCACAGCGATTCGGTGCCGGCCTGGGCCGCCGCCGCGTTGGTGATCGACCGCAGGTTGAAGTAGGCGGCGAACAGCGCGGCGAAGAACATCAGGTCGGAGGCCAGCCAGATCCAGGTGCCCACGGCAACCATGTCGGGCCGGCCCTTGGCGGGATGCAGGCGGGACGGCGCGATCGGGTGCACCGCCCCGTGCGGCACGGCTGCCGCGGCGCTCGAGTGAGAGTGAGTCACCCGGTCATTATGGCTGCTCAGAACGGATTGGTCACCCTCTGACAGGCGTTGTTTCTCGCGCCGTTACAAGCAGGCGGACGATGCCCGCGCGGCCCGCGGGTACCCGCCGCCGTGCATCGCGGGGGGATAATGCCGGGCATGGTCCCGATGTTGCCGTTGCACGCCGATCCGGGAAACCAGCCACCGCCGCTGACCCCCGACCGGCTGCTGACCGCCTGGACCTTCGATCCGTGGGTGGTCGCGGCGCTGGTGGTGATGGTCGGCCTCTACCTGTGGGGGGTGCGGCGGCTGGCGGCGCGCGGCGACCGCTGGCCGCTGGGCCGGACGCTGTCGTGGTGCGTGGGCGGCGCCGGCGTCCTGGCGATCGCCATGCTGAGCGTGCTCGGCACCTACGACACCGTGCTGTTCAGCGTGCACATGGTCCAGCACATCCTGCTGTCGATGGTGGCGCCGGTGCTGATGGCCGTGGGGGCGCCGATCACGCTGCTGCTGCGCAACCTGGGCACGCCGGGCCGCAAGCGGGTGGTCGCCGTGCTGCACTCGTGGCCGGTGCGGGTGCTCACCTGGCCGCCGCTGGCCACCGCGCTGATGATCGCCAACCCCTACCTGCTGTACATGACCGGGCTGTACCCGCTGACGCTGGCCAACGACTGGCTGCACGCCTGGATGCACCTGCACTTCGTGATCACCGGCTGCCTCTACTTCTGGCCGCTGCTCGGCCTGGACCCGATGCCCACCCGGCTGCCGCACTACCTGCGGATGTTGCTGATCTTCATCACCCTGCCGTTCCACGCCTTCCTGGGCGTGATCATCATGGGCTCGCCCGAGCTGATCGCCGAGGACTGGTACCTGGCCTTCAACCGGGCATGGCCGCCCAGCCCGGTCGAGGACCAGAACATCGCCGGCGGCATCATGTGGGGGGCCGGCGACCTGATCTCGCTGATCATCCTGGCCGTGTTCTTCGTCCAGTGGTTCCAGCACTCACAGCGCGAGGCGGCCCGCATCGACCGGCAACTGGACCGGGAGGAGAGGCTGGCCGCCCGGGCTGCGGCGGCGGGGTACGATGCTGCCCACACTCCCGGTCAGCTCCCCGCAGACGAGGAACGCGCATGAGTCAGCCCACCGCCAAGATCCTGGTCTATTCCGATGACCGGACGACCCGGGAACAGGTGCGCCTGGCGCTCGGCCGCCGGGTGGCGTCCGATCTGCCCGAGATCGAGATCTACGAGACGGCGACCCAGCCGGCGGTGCTGGCGGCCGCCGACGCGGGCGGCCTGGATCTGTTGATCCTGGACGGCGAGGCCAACCCGGCCGGCGGCATCGGGCTGTGCAAGCAGCTCAAGGACGAGATCGCCGACTGCCCGCCGATCCTGGTGCTGATCATCCGGGTGGCGGACTCCTGGCTGGCCACCTGGTCGCGCGCGGACGCCGTGTCGATGTTCCCGGTTGACCCGGTACGGCTGCCCGGGGCGGTCGCCGAACTGCTGCGGGCCCGGCTCAGCCAGGCGGTCTGAGGGTGACCTACACCTGGCCCGATGTGCTCACCGGGCTGATCGCCGGTGAGAACCTGAGCGCCGACGCGGCGTCCTGGGCGATGGACGAGATCCTGGCCGGCAACGCCACCGACGTGCAGCTGGCCGGCTTCCTGGTTGCGCTGCGGGCCAAAGGCGAGACGGTCGAGGAGATCGCCGGCCTGGCCGAGTCGATGCGCGACCGGGCCACCCCGATCGCGCTGGACACCGAGGCCGTGGACGTGGTCGGCTCCGGCGGCGACCGGGCGAACACCGTCAACGTCTCCACGATGGCGGCGATCGTCGCGGCGGCGGCGGGCGCCCGGGTGGTCAAGCACGGCAACCGTGCCGCGTCGTCGGCGTGCGGCGCGGCCGACGTCCTGGAGGCGCTCGGGGTGGCGCTGAACGTGAAGCCGGCGGATCAGCCGAGCGTGCTGGCGCAGGCGGGCATCGTGTTCCTGTTCGCCCCGCTCTACCATCCGTCGCTGCGGCACGCCGCCACCGCCCGGCGGGAGCTCGGCATCCAGACCCCGTTCAACTTCCTGGGCCCGCTGGCGAACCCCGCCCGGCCGGTCGCGCAGGCCGTCGGCATCGCCAACCCCCGGATGGCCGCCCTGGTCGCCGGCGTCCTGGCCCGGCGAGGCACCCGTGGGCTGGTGTTCCACGGCGACGACGGACTCGACGAGCTGACCACGACCACCACCTCGGACATCTGGCTGATCCGCGACGGCGAGATCAGGGCGACCAGCCTCGACCCCGCCGAGCTGGGTCTCGCGCCGGCTTCGCCGGCCGACCTGGTCGGCGGCGACGTGGCCCACAACGCGTCCGTGGTGCGCCGGGTGCTGGCCGGTGAGCCGGGACCGGTGCGCGACATCGTGGTGCTCAACGCCGCCGCCGGGTTGCTCGCCTACCACGGCCCCGACTTCGGACGCCGGTTGCTCGAACAGCTCGACACCCAGCTCGCCGCGGCCCGGGCCGCCATCGACTCCGGGGCCGCGTCGGCAGCGCTGGAGAACTGGGTGGAGACCAGCCGGCGGTTCGCCGCGCAGGCCTGACCCGCAGGCTCAGCCCGGAACGGCCGGCAGCGCCGCGGAGGCCGCCAACGCCAGGAACGGGCCGGCCACCAGCGCCGGACCGTAGGGGAACGCACGGCCCCGGCCGGTCGCCCGCCAGACCAGCCCCCAGGCGACGCCGAGCAGGCCACCCAGGATCAGTGCGCCGGCCAGCAGCGCCCAGCTCACCGCGGCCGCGGCGGCGCCGATCACCGGCGCCAGCCGGACGTCGCCGAAGCCGAACCCGCCGCCGAGCCGCCAGAACAGCCAGAACAGCGCTCCGGACGCCAGCGCACCCAGGCACCCGCGCACCAGCCCGTCGGTGCCCAGCCGGCCGGCGGCCACCACCAGGCCGGCTGCGGTGGCCAGCCAGCAGGCCTGGATCAGCCGGGTGGGCAGGAAGCCGGTGCGGGCGTCCACCACGGCGGCGAGCACACCGGGGCCGACCAGACCCAGCCAGATCGGTGCCTGGCCGGGCACCGTCGCGACCACCAGCGTGCCCGCGGCCGCGGACAGTGCGAACACGGCGGCCGCGACCCCGGTGGTGGCCAGCGGCCGGTACGGATCGGACCGGGGCGCGTCGACCGGCGCCGGCAGCCGGCGCAGCACGGCGGGCGTGACCAGCGCGACGACCGCCGCGAACAGCGTCGGCAGCGCCAGCACCCAGTCCATGCGGGCAGCCTAGGCGGCGAGGTCCGGGCGCTGCGGGCCGGCCTCGCGGAGCCGTTCCGCGGCCAGCGCGAGGATCTCGGTGAGCTGGGTACAGGTGGTGGCGTCGCCCTCCACCAGCAGGGTCAGCTCATCGGGGCCGATCTGGCACCACTGCGCCAGCCGCAAGGGTGGGGCGCCGCCGGCCAGCAGGTCGCGCAGCCGTTCGGTGGTCCGCGTGGCCGGCACCCGGACGGTGCGCATCGCGGTCAGGTCGGCGGCGTCGACCCGCAGCAGGCGAGCGGCCAGGCGCGGCTCGATCCGCGTCTGCCGGCGCCCGGCGCGTCCGGCCAGCAGGGTGCGGACGGCCGGCACCGACACGCCGGCGGCGACGGCCACCACCGGCCAGGGCACGTCGGCGAGCGCCATCGCGTGCCGGACGTGCGCGCGGAACGGCGCGGCATCGACCCAGGCGGACCGTCGGACGGGCAGGGGCTCCCGTGCAATTGCTCTCACACCCTAGAAGGCACTTTTCGAGGGGTGTTTTGTGAGTCGCGGACGGAAATTGACCGAAACCGGTGAGGGCATACGACAGATCGGGGGCGGCCGCCGGTTGGCGGTCGCCCCCGATCCGGGAGTGGCGCTCAGCGTTGCGCGCGCACGAAACCCGCTCGCTCGGCGGCCTCGGTGGAGTTGAACCACACATCGGTGATGGTGCGTTCGTATCCACCGGAACCCTGCAGGTGATACTTCATCGAGCGCTCATTGCCCTTGATCTGGTAATCCTCGGGCGGCTCGGCCCCCACGTACGAACCCTCGCCGTAGGGGCTGTCAGCTAAAGGGGAGGCATCACCCTTTGCGTCCTTCGCCTCGTCCTTGACGTCCTCGACGGCGTCGGACGCCTTGTCGACGGCGTCCTCGGCCGCGTCGGCGACCTCGTCGCCCACCTTGGCCGCGGCCTGCTTGGCCTCGTCGATCGCCTCGCCGGCCTTCTCCAGGGCCTCGTCGCCGGCCTCCTCGGCGTCCTGGGCCACGTCGGCGGCGGTCTGCTTGACCTCGTCGACCTTGTCGGCCACCGCGTCCTTGGCCTGTTCCACCTTGTCGGCTGCCACGTCCTTCACCTCCGCGATCGTGTCGGCGACCTTGTCCTTGACCTCGGCCGCCTTCTCAGCGGCCGCCCCGGCTGCCGCGGCCGCGGCGTCCTTGGCCTTGTCGACGGCGCCGGAAGCTTTCTCCGCCGCGTCGGAGACGCCGTCCTTCACCTTGTCGACCACGTCGGCCACCGGATCGGCCACGTAGGGCCGGGAAGGCTCGTGGGTCTCCCAGCTCGACTCGGGGCCGGCCAGCAGCTTGCGGACGGCGTACACCACGCCGGCCAGCACGGCACCGGCGAGCGCGATCAGGCCGAGGGTCTTGCCGACGCTGCGCCGCTTGCGGGAGGGCGCCAGCTCGGCGACGTCGTCGACGAGTTCGGCCGCCTCCTCCTTCGCCAGGTCGGCCGCCTTGTACAGGGCGGCGATCAGCCACGGCAGGAAGTCGTTCTGCACCTTGTCGCGGGCCAGGTCGACGGTCGGGGCGACCCGCTCGAGAGTGTCGTCGACCACCGGACGCACCTTCTTGACCGCGCTGTCCACCGCAGGGGTGACCTTGTCGAGCGCGTCGTCGAGGGCAGGATGGACCCGGTCGAGGGTCTCCGCGGCGAGCTTGGCGCCACGCTTGCCGGCGTCGACCAGCCTCGGCTGCACCCGCTCGTAGGCCTCGGCGGCTCTCCGTCCGGCCTCCTTGAAGGACGGCTCGACCCGGTCGTAGGCGTCCTTGAGGCTCGGCTCGATCCGCTCGTAGGCGTCGGAGGCGAGCTCGGCGCCGCGCTTGCGGGCGCTCTCGAGGTGGGGCTGGACCCGGTCGTAGGCGTCGGAGGCGAACTCCACGCCGCGCTTGCGGGCCTCCTCCACGTAGTCACCGGCCTGCTCGACCAAGGGGGTGAGCTTCTGCACCGCCTCGTCGAGGGCCGCCCGGCTGGCGTCTGCGGCTGATCCGGCGGTCGATTCGACGGCCTTCAGCGGCTTCTTACGCTTCACTGTTCCTCCAGTGGTTGGGATGGTCACGGCTGTACCGCGCTCCCCAAACTACCCGGCCCGGGTCGGCGGCGAACAGGTTTGCGCGGCCTTTCCACCGTTGTGGGTGGTGGTTCGGACGCCTGTGAGACCCGCTCAGCGGGAGGGCTGCCGGAGCAGTCGGCGGGCGCCCTCGACGACTCCGGCGGCGATGGCGTCGAGCAGCGGCGAGCGCAGGTTCCACTGCTGCCAGTAGAGCGACACGTCCATCGCGGCACCGCCCAGGCCCACCAGGTGGCCGTCGGCGAGGGCGTCCGCGGACTGGAAGCGGGGCAGCAGGCCCCAGCCCAGTCCGGCCCGGACGGCGCGGGCGTAGTCGGCCGAGGCCGGCACGAAGTGGCGGGGCGGCAGCGCCGGATCGACCCCGCGCTCGGCCAGCCAGTTCGTCTGCAGGTCGTCGCGCCGGTCGAAGTCCACCACGGGTGCGCGGGCCAGTGCCGCGGAGGTGGCTCCCTGCGGCAGCCACCGGTCGACGAAGCCGGGCGTGGCCGTCGCCTCGTAGCGCATGACGCCGAGCGGGACCACCCGGCAGCCCGCCACCGGACGCGCGCGGGAGGTGACAGCGCCCATCACGGTGCCCGATTCGAGCAGGCCGGCGGTGAAGTCCTGATCGTCACGGTGCAGGTCGAAGACCACCGGATGGGTCCGGGCCAGTTCGGCCAGCGGCTCCAGGAACCAGGTGGCCAGCGAGTCCGCGTTGACCGCCAGCGGCACGCTGATCGGGGCGGCGGCGGGCTCGCCGGCGCCGAGTCCGGCCAGGGTGTCGTGCTCGAGCAGGGCGAGTTGCCGGGCCAGCCGGACGACGGCGCGGCCGGCCTCGGTGGGCCGGGCGGGCTTGCTGCGGATCAGCAGCACGCGTCCGACCTGGCGCTCCAGCGCTTTGAGCCGCTGGCTGACCGCGCTGGGGGTGAGGTGGAGGCGCGCAGCGGCGGCGTCCAGGGTGCCCTCGTCGACGATGGCGGCGAGGGTCTCGGCCAGCTCCGGCGGAATGCGCATCATTAGCCATTCTAATGCAGCTGAAGAATCATGAGCTGGACTGCATACGATCCGGCCCGTAGCGTCGAAGCCGTGTCCTCCTTCCTCGCCGGCCTCGGGCTCGGCTTCTCGCTGATCGTGGCCATCGGAGCCCAGAACCTGTTCGTGCTGCGGCAGGGGATCCGCCGCCGGCAGGTGCTGCTCACCGCGACGATCTGCGCCGTCTCGGACGCCCTGCTCATCGTGCTGGGGGTATCCGGCATCGGGCTGGTGCTGCAGCTGGTGCCCTGGCTGTTCGACGCCGTCCGCTGGGCGGGGGCCGCGTTCCTGGTCGGCTACGGGGCGCTGGCCGGACGCCGCGCCTGGCGGGGCGAGGGTGAGGCGCTGCAGGTCGGCGTCGATCCCCGGTCCCCGGCGGGCGCCGATGGCGTCCCGCCCGCCGCCGGCGAGGGGGCCGTGACCACCAGGACCCGGGTGGCCCCGGTGGCGCTGACCGCGTTGGCGCTCACCTGGCTGAACCCGCACGTCTACCTCGACACCGTGTTCCTGCTGGGCGCCGTCGCCAACGCCCACGGCGAGGGCCGGTGGGTGTTCGCCGCCGGTGCGACCACGGCGAGCCTGATCTGGTTCTTCGGACTGGCCCTGGGCGCCCGGCTGCTGTCGGGACTGCTGGCGACGGCCCGAGCCTGGCGGGTCCTCGACGCGGTGATCGCGGTGGTGATGGTCGCCCTCGGGATCGGCCTGCTGATCGCGCACTGACCGGACCGCCCGGGTCCGGGCGTCCGCTCCGTGGCGGTATGTCAGGATGGGCGGCACGCACAGCGGACAACCCAGGTGGACGGCGTCGCTGCCGCCGCCGGAGGAAAGGACAATCACCGTGGCCCAGACCGCCACCCTGCACACCAATCACGGGGACGTCGTGATCGAGCTGTTCGAGGACCAGGCTCCCAAGACGGTCGCCAATTTCGTCGGACTGGCGAACGGCACCCAGGAGTACGCCGACCCGGAGTCCGGTGCGGCGACCACCGGCAACTTCTACGACGGCCTGACCTTCCACCGGATCATCGACGGGTTCATGATCCAGGGCGGCTGCCCCCAGGGCAGCGGGCGCGGCGGTCCCGGCTACACCTTCGCCGACGAGTTCCACCCCGACCTGCGCTTCGACCGTCCCTACCTGCTGGCCATGGCCAACGCCGGCCCCGGCACCAACGGCTCGCAGTTCTTCATCACCGTGGCGCCCACCCCGCACCTGAACCGCCGGCACACCATCTTCGGTGAGGTCACCGACGAGGCGAGCCGCAAGGTGGTCGACGAGATCGCGCAGGTGCGCACCGGCTACGGGGATCGTCCGGTCCAGCCGGTGGTGATCGAGTCCGTCACAATCGCCTGAACTCCGCCCGGATCAGGCGCTGGGACTGGACGGCACCGGCACCGGCACCGGCGGCCCGCCGGCGTTGATCCACACCGCGAAGGCCATCGCGCCGAGCAGCAGCACCGCGGCCGCCACCAGCACGGCGGTCAGGGTGCGGTCGCTGAGGCGTCCGGTCACTCGGCCCCCAGCGAGAAGGCCGCCTCCAGGTCGTGCGAGGAGTAGGCCCGGAACGCGATGTGGGTCTCGGTGCCGAGCACTCCGGGCACCCGGTTCAGCCGCTCGGTGACCACCTCGGAGACCTGGTCGATCGACCGGACCCGGATCATCGCGATCAGGTCGACACCCCCGGTCACCGAGTACACCTCGGAGACCCCGTCCAGGTCGGCGATCTGCGCCGCCACCTCGGGAATGCGGGCGACCTCGGCCTCGACGAAGACAATGGCGGTGATCATGGCGGAATCCTAGACCGGTGCCAGCGCGTGCCGGGCCAGCTCGCCCTCGGCCAGGCCGATGTGCAGCGGCCAGCTCCACTGCCCGTCGATCTCGATCAGCCGGACGCCGGGGCGCTCCAGCCAGGCGGCGATCCGCTCGGTCTCCTCCGCGGTGGCCGCCGGCTGCGGCCCGGCGGGCGGGCGCACCTGTTCGGCGGACGCCACGGCCGCGCGCGCCACAGCCTGCGGAACGTCGCCGGGCCGGGCCCGGGCGGCACCCGCGAGCCGGCCGTACCGGATGACATGGATCTCCCAGTCGAACCGGTCGCGGTAGGCGGCGACGATCTGCGGGCAGCCCGCCAGGCTCGCCAGGCGATGGTGCCGCAGCGTGCTGCGGGCGAAGCTCGCCAACCGGTCGGTGACCACCGCGGCGTCCTCGAAGCGCTCACCCGCGATCAGCTTCGCCAGCCGGCCGCGGGCCGCGCTGAGCACCGGACGGATGTCGCTGGCCAGCCCGGCCCGCAGCCGTTCGACCACCTCGCCGTACTGCTCGGGGGTGACCGCGAGCTCGCAGGGCGCGCAGCAGCGGCCCAGTTCGCCCAGCACGCAGGAGGCCGAGGCACGTTTCGCCGACAGCCGGGTGGTGCACTGCCGGATCGGGAAGGCGTCGTAGAGCGCCGCCTGCACGGCCTCGACCGTGCTGCGCCGGCTGAACGGACCGAAGTAGTCGGCACCGTCGGGAAGGCAGCGCCGGACGATCGACAGCCGCGGGTAGGGCTCCCGGGTCAGCTTGAGCCACAGCTGCCGCTCGGGGTACTTCGAACGCCGGTTGTACCGGGGCGAGTGGGCGGCGATCAGCCGAAGCTCGAGCACCTCGGCCTCCAGCTCGGTGCTGCAGACCAGGTGCTCGACGCCCGTCGCCACCCGGACCATCTCGTCGATCCGCGGCCGGGTCTCGGCGGCGGTGAAGTAGCTGCGCACCCGCGTGCGCAGGTTGCGGCTCTTGCCCACGTAGAGCACCTGGCGCCGCGGCCCTCCGGCCTGATCGCGACCGTCGGCGACGAACCAGTACACCCCCGGTGCCGCGGGCAGGCCCGTCGCCCAGGTCCGCTTGGCGCGCCGCTGCGGCGACACCCGGCGGGTGAACTCGAGCAGGTCCTCGACGGTGTCGACGCCGAGGTTCCCGACCCGCTCGAGCAGCCCGTGCAGCACCGTCACCGTGGCGCGGGCGTCGGTGAGGGCGCGGTGATTGGGGATCGTTTCGGCGCGGAAGTGCTGCGCCAGGGTGGCCAGCTTGTGGTTGCGCACCTCGTCGCGCCGCAGCGCCTGCCGGGCCAGTGCCACGGTGTCGACCACCGCCGGCGCCGGCCAGGGGTAGCCGTGCTCGGCGCAGGCCCGTTTCAGGAAGCCCACGTCGAAGCCGGCATTGTGGGCGACCAGCACGCAGCCCGCGGCGAACTCCAGGAAGCTCGGCAGCACCGACGCCAGCCTGGGCGCGCCGGCCACCATCGTGTCGGTGATGCCGGTGAGCACGGCGATCAGCGGAGGGATGTGGGTGGCGGGATTGACCAGCGTCTGGAACTCGCCGAGCACCTCGCCGCCGGCGACCTTGACCGCTCCGATCTCGGTGACCCGGTCGTCGGCGCCGCCGCCGGTGGTCTCCAGGTCGACCACGCAGAACGGCACCAGCGCGAGCGGGGTGCCGAGGTCGTCGAAGGTGGGCTGGTCGGTCGGCGTACTCATGGCCGGGACGCTAGAGGCCGCCTCCGACGGTTTCGGGCCACCCGCGGGCGCGGCGGGCCGGGGGCGCCGGGAGGGTCGCGAAAACTGTCGGAGGCGATCCGCACACTGCCGTCATGGACATGCTCAGGATCGATTGCGGAACGTGCGCAGTGCGCGGTCCCGCCTGTGGCGACTGCATGGTGACGGCGCTGCTGGGCGCCGAACGCGGTGTGGTCGAGTTGTGCTCCGACGAGGTCAGCGCGCTGCGGGCGATGACCTCGGAGGGTCTGCTGCCCCCGCTGCGCCTGGTGCGCCCGGTATCATGGCGCCTGCCGCCGGAATCGGACGACCACTGGTTTGCCTCCGACGAGGGCGTCGTTTAGCATTTTTTCAGATTTGGTCCGCTGGCTTCCCCGCAGTGACCCCTTTCCCCGAGTCGTCGAGGAGGCGATGGTGCGTCTGCGCGCGGCTGCTCGTGGCAGCCTGGTGGCCCTGGCCGGAGCGGCGGTGGTGCTCGCCGGGCCGACGGCCCGACCGGCGGCCGCGGACCCGACCCTCGACGACGCCAAGGACCGGCTGGCCGCGATCGAGCAGGAGCAGAGCGAGATCGGCGAGCAGTGGGCCGAGGTCAAGCTGCAGCTGGCCCAGGGCAGGGCGAAGGTCGACACGCTGAACGCCGACGTCGCCGCCCAGCAGCGCAAGGTCGATGCGCTGCGCAGCCAGGCCCAGCAGGTGGCGATCAGCCGCTTCCAGAACCGGGGCCTGGACATCACCATCCAGCTGGTCACCTCGTCCGACCCCGACGCCTTCCTCTCCGACGTGTCCACCATGGGCAAGGTCGACCAGAACCTGAACTCGCTGCTGCAGGACTTCCAGGCCCAGCAGGCCAACCTGGCCGATCTGCAGCGCGCCGCCCGCGACCAGGTCACCACGATCACCGCCGAAGAGAAGAGGCTGGCCTCGCTGAAGAGTCAGATCGAGGCGAAGATCCGCGAGGGCCAGGCCCTGGTCGATCAGCTGACCGAGCAGGAGCGGCAGCGCCTGAACGCCGACGACGCGGCGTCCCGCGACATGGCTCGCGACGCCGTCGACGGCGACGGCCTGATCGACGACGGCGGCTCCGCGGACTCGCGGGCACTGCGCGCGGTGAAGTACGCGGTCTCCAAGGTGCCGACCGGCCAGTACGTCTGGGGCTCCGAGGGGCCGAACAGCTTCGACTGCTCGGGGCTGATGGTGGCGGCCTACCGTTCGGTCGGCGTCTCGCTGCCGCACTCGTCGCGGGCCCAGTTCGGTATCGGGCGTCCGGTCTCCCGGGATCAGCTGAAGCCGGGTGACCTGCTGTTCTTCTACAACCCGATCCACCACGTGGGCATGTACATGGGCAACGGCCTGTTCGTGCACGCGCGCAACCCGCGCAACGACCTGGAGATCACCAAACTCTCCTCCTACCCCGCCTATCAGGGTGCCCGCCGCGTCGTCGGTTGACCGGTTCCGGCGCAGCCTGTTGCTGGCCGCACCCGCTCTGCTGGTCGGCGCCTGCGCCGCTGCGCCGAGCAGCGGGTTGGCCGAGCTGGCACGGTCGCTGACGGAACGCCTAGCCGCCGAGGACGAGCGCGGCTTCCTCGCGGGCTTCGCGCCGAACGCCGGTGCCCAGGCGTTGGGTCACCGGATGTTTGCGACCCTGTCCCAGGCACCCACCAACATCACCGCCGGGGACGCCGGGCGCCTGCGGGTCGCCTGGAGCCTGACCGGTGAACCGCGGGTCTACACCGAGGCGAGGGCCGACCTGGTCGGTGGCCTGATCGCCAACCTGGTCGCCACCACGTCGGGCACCGAATGGCTCGGCCCGCCGCCGGGCGTGCACGCGGCGCCCGCACTGGTGGTCGCCGCCGGCACCGCGGAGCACCTCAGCCGCTGGTCCCGAGCGGCCGAGGCGGCCCTGACCGCGCTGCGCGGGGTGACCCCGCCCGGGCGCGCGTGGGCCGAACCGGTGGTGGTGATGGTGCCGGACAGCCTGGTCGGCTTCTCGAGCTATGCCGGCGCGGGCGCCGACCGGCTCGGTGCCGTCACCGTCGTGCCCGGCCTGGCCAGCAGCGAGAGCGTCCGGGTGGTGGTGAACCCGACGGTGAGGCAGAAGTCCGCCGACGACCGCATCCTGCTCACCCACGAGGCCGTGCACGCCTGGATGCGCTCGCCGCGACTCACCGGCACTCCGGGCTGGCTGGTGGAGGGGATCGCCGAGGCGTTCACCGCGGACGCCCACCCGCAGGTCGCCGCGACGAACCGGCGGCTGGCGCGGGACGCGATCGAGGGCGGCCTGCCGCGGGAGCTGCCGGATCTCGGCACGGCCACACCGGCGGCGTATGCCCTCGCCCAGCACGCGGTGCAGGCGATGGTGGCAGAGGTCGGCTGGCCGGCGGTGCTGGACGAAGCGGACGCCCGCACCCACGGCGGCGGCGTGCGGATCGCCGACGCGAAGGTGCTCAGCTGGTACCGGGACGCGCTCGCCCGGCTGGCCTGAGTCGCTCAGACCACCGCGCCGTCGCCGTCGATCGGCGGCCGCTGCCGCAGCCGGTGCAGCAGCAGCACGATCCCGACGAAGAAACCCAGCCCGGCCAGCACCGACACCAGCATCGGGAACCGGACGCCGAGGGCGGCGGCGAACACCAGCAGCATCGGCAGCGCCACCAGCGCGGTGCCGGCGATGCCGGCGGCGCTCCACGGTCGGGCGGGCGGCGCGGGTGGCGGGACGAACGGCTCCTCCGGTTCCTCGGCCGGCGCCCAGTCCCGGAAGCCGGGGGCCCGGGCCGGGGAAGGCTCGGCGACCGGGGCGGCGGGCGCCGCGTCGGTGGCCCGCGGGGGCTGCCGCGGCTCGGTGGGCCGATCGTGCGGCCCGTCGTCGGGCGACGCGCCGTGCAGGGGTCGATCCGGCCGGCCGGCGGGCGATGGGCCTCCGCTGCCCGGCCGGCCCTGCTCGTCGCCGGTGGGCAGGTCCGGGTCTGCTCCGGTCGATGGGCCCGGCTCGTCGCCGGGTGGCCGGACGCGGTGAGCGTCGGGTTCCCCGGCCGGCAGCAGGCCGCCGGGGAACTCGCGCGCCATCAGCTCCTGGAAGCGCGCGTCGTCGGCCTCGTTGCGGTTCATCGGCGGGCGTACCTGGCCAGGAAGTCCAGCGTGCGCGAGACGATCAGCTGGGCATCGTTGTCCAGCGGCGCCACATGCGCGCTCTCGGGCAGCACCACCTCGGTGATCTCCTCCGACGACACCTGGCGCAGCACGATGTCCTTCGAGGCGACGGGGACGACGTCGTCGTGGCCGGAGTGCATCAGCAGGATCGGGCAGTAGACCAGGTCGAGCCGGGCCCGCACGTCGGCCCACAGTCGCAGCATCGCGTGCACGGCCTGCAGCGGCGTCCGCGGATAGCTGTGCTCGGTCACCCCGGCCTTGCGGATGCTGCTGCCGACGCTGTCGGTGGTGCGGACCAGCCGCTCGGCGAGCGGCACCAGGGTGAGCCGGGCTCCGCCGACCAGGGCGGGGTTCACCAGCACCAGGCCGGCCACCTCGTCGGCGTGGTGCTCGGCCAGCCGCAGCGCCAGCGCGCCACCCATCGACAGTCCGGCGACGATGACGGTCGGGCATTCGGCGCGGAGGTCGAGGAAGGCGCGCTCGGCGGCGGCGTACCAGTCGCGTCCGTCGGTGATCTCCAGTTCGCGCCAGCTGGTGCCGTGCCCGGGCAGCCGCGGCACCGACACCCGGTAGCCGGCCGCGGCCGTCGCCGACGCCCACTCGCGCAGCGTCCAGGGGCTGGCGGTGAAGCCGTGCAGGAAGAGCACGCCGACCTCGCCGTCGGTTCCGGCGCGGAACGGCTGGGCGAACTCGTGCACCTGCATGGCGCCATCGTACGGGGGCCGATCGGACCACTAAAGTGAGCGAGCACACGGCGATGCGATGGAGGTGCGGTGCTCTACTCCCTGTTCAAGAACGCGGCGTTCCGGCCGGTCATCAAGTACTTCTACGGTGCCCGGGTCGAGGGTGAGGAGCACATCCCGGCCACCGGCGGCGTGATCCTGGCCAGCAACCACCTGGACGCCGGCGACACGGTGGTGCTGCCGGCGATGATCAGGCGCCAGGTGACCTTCCCGGCGAAGGCCGAGCTGTTCCAGGGCAACCGCGGGCCGTTCTCGAAGCTGGTCGCCTGGTTCCTCCGCGCCGTCGGCCAGGTGCCGCTGGACCGCTCCGGCGGACGCGCCAGCCTGGACGGACTCGCCCCCGTCCTCGAGGTGCTCGCCGACGGCGGCTGCGTGGGCATCTATCCGGAGGGCACCCGATCCCCGGACGGCCGGCTCTACAAGGGCAAGACCGGCGTGGCCCGGATGGCCCTGGCGGCGCAGGTTCCGATCGTTCCGGTGGCGATGAGGAACAGCCAGGTCACCCGGCGGGCCGGCCTGCCCTGGATCGACCATCCGGTGGTGGTGATCGGCGAGCCGCTGGACTTCAGCCGCTACTACGGCCGGGTGGACGACCCCCGCACCCTGCGCTGGGTGACCGACCAGGTGATGGCCGCCATCCACGAGCTCTCCGGCCAGACCTACGTCGAGGCCTACGGAACCTCGGTGAAGAGCGGCTCGCTCACCCCGACCGAGGCCGACGCCCGCATCCTGGAGCGTCCCGGCATCAACACCAAGGAACCCCAGCCGCCGGCCTGATCGCGGTATCCGCGGCCGTCAAGCTCGCGTCCCACGGCCCGGCGGCGGTGCGGGGCGGCGCCGCCCGACCGCGTATCCTGACCGGCGTGTCGCAGCCGATCCCCTCGCTCGAAGAGCTCCAGTCCCGTCATCCGTTGCAGCAGCCGACCTATGCCGACGCCGCAGAACTCGAGGCTGTGACGGCGGAGCTGCGCAGGCGTCCGCCACTGGTGTTCGCCGGTGAGTGCGACGACTTGCGGGAGAAGATCGCCGACGCGGCCGCCGGCCGGGCGTTCATCCTGCAGGGCGGCGACTGCGCCGAGACCTTCGACACCGGCACCGCCCAGGACATCCGCGGCAAGCTCCGGGTGCTGCTGTCGATGGCGGTCGTGCTGACCTACGCCGCGCAGGTGCCCGTGGTGAAGCTGGGCCGGCTGGCCGGCCAGTACGCCAAGCCGCGCAGCAAGGACACCGAGACCAGGGACGGCGTCACCCTCCCGGCCTACCGCGGGGACGCGGTCAACGGCCTGGACTTCACCGAGCTGTCGCGGGTGCACGACCCGAAGCGGCTCTTGGAGGCGTACAACCATTCGGCGGCCACCCTCAACCTGATCCGGGCGTTCGTGACCGGCGGCTTCGCCGACCTGCGCGCCGTGCACAGCTGGAACCAGGACTTCGTCCGCAACTCCGGGGTCGAGGCACGCTACGAGGCGATGGCCGACGAGATCGAGAGGGCGCTGGCGTTCATGGTCGCCTGCGGGGTCGACAAGGAGGCGTTCCGCACCGTCGACTTCTACTCCAGCCACGAGGCGCTGCTGCTGCCCTACGAACACGCCATGACCCGGATCGACTCGCGCACCCGGACGCCCTACAACACCTCGGCGCACATGGTGTGGATCGGGGAGCGCACCCGCGAGGTGGACGGCGCCCACGTCCAGTTCGTCCGGCACCTGCGCAACCCGATCGGCGTCAAGGTGGGCCCCTCCACGACCGCCGCCGACGCGGTCGCACTGGCCGAGGCGCTCGACCCCGCTCACCAGCCCGGGCGCCTCACCATGATCACCCGCATGGGCGCCGGCCGGGTCCGCGACGCCCTGCCGCCGATCGTCCGGGCGGTCGAGGCCACCGGCCGCAAGGTCGCCTGGATCTGCGACCCGATGCACGGCAACACCTTCGAGACCGCGCTCGGCTACAAGACCCGCGCGTTCAGCGAGGTGGTCGAGGAGGTGAACGGCTTCTTCGACGTCCACGAGGAGCTGGGCACCTGGCCCGGCGGCGTCCACATGGAGCTCACCGGTGACGACGTCACCGAGTGCGTCGGCGGCGTCGCGGACGCCCTGGCCGAGGCCGACCTGGCCAACCGCTACGAGACGGCCTGCGACCCGCGGCTGAACCGCAACCAGTCGCTGGAGCTGGCCTTCCAGATCGCCGAGCGGCTGACCGACGGCCGGATCAGGCGCACCAACCCGGTGCAGGAGTACCGCGCCGAGGACTTCTAACGCCGGGAACACGGCTCTCCGGCGGCGCCCGGAAAACCGGCCGGACCAGTTTCACATGCGTGTTACATGGCGGAAAAGGGCGCCGCCATTTCGGGTCCTAGCGTGTCGTATCGCCACCGCAGTTCGAGAACGGTGGCTCGCCCGGGCCTCCCGACCCGGGTCTGTGGAGCGAAGCCGGAAGGTTCCCCATGACACGCATCGAAAACCCGCCGGTGGCGGGCGAAAAACCTGAAGACATCGTCGAGGCCGCCGGCATGCCGGTCGGCTCGGGGAATATGAAACCCGAATACGATCCGCGACTCGCCAATGAGGACCTGGCGCCGCTGCGCGAGCAGAAGTGGACGTCCTACAACATCTTCGCATTCTGGATGTCGGACGTGCATTCGGTCGGCGGCTACGTCACGGCCGGCTCGTTGTTCGCGCTGGGCATCGCCAGCTGGCAGGTGCTGGTCGCCCTGCTGATCGGCATCGTGATCGTGCAGGTGTTCACCAACCTGGTGGCCAAGCCGAGCCAGCAGACCGGGGTGCCGTACCCGGTGATCAACCGGGCGATCTACGGCATCAAGGGGGCGAACATCCCGGCGATCATCCGCGGCCTGATCGCGATCGCCTGGTACGGCGTCCAGACCTTCCTGGCCGCCGAGTCGCTGAACATCATCTTCCTCAAGTTCTGGCCGGGCAGCGCGGCGCTGCTCGATTTCGGCTTCCTGGGCCTGTCGGCGCTGGGCTGGATCTCCTACGCGATCCTCTGGTGCGCGCAGGCCGCCCTGTTCTGGAACGGCATGGAGAGCATCCGGAAGTTCATCGACTGGGCCGGTCCCGCCGTCTACGTGGTGATGATCGTGCTCGCCGGCTACCTGGTGTCGCAGGCCGGCTGGCAGAACATCAGCCTGGACCTGTCCGCCGGCGAGCCGATGGAGTTCTGGGCGTCCATCCCGGTGATGATCACGGCGATCGCGATCGTGGTCTCCTACTTCTCCGGGCCGATGCTCAACTTCGGCGACTTCGCCCGCTACGGCAAGTCGTTCACGGCGGTGAGGAAGGGCAACTTCTGGGGCCTGCCGGTCAACTTCCTGTTCTTCTCGCTGCTCACCGTGATCACCGCCTCGGCCACCGTCCCGGTGTTCGGCGAGCTGATCACCGACCCGATCCACACGGTGGAGCGGATCGACACCCCGTTCGCGATCCTGCTCGGCGGCCTCACCTTCGTCACCGCGACGGTCGGCATCAACATCGTGGCGAACTTCATCTCGCCGGCCTTCGATTTCTCGAATGTCGCGCCGCACAAGATCTCCTGGCGGGCCGGCGGCATGATCGCGGCGGTCGGCTCGGTCATCCTGCTGCCCTGGAACTGGTATTCCAATGCGGACGCCATCCATTACACCCTCGGGGTGCTCGGCGCCATGATCGGCCCGCTGTTCGGCATTCTCATCGCCGGCTATTACGTGGCGGCCAAGCAGCGGATTCTCGTCGACGACATGTTCACGATGTCCGACAAGGGTGCCTACTGGTACACCAAGGGCTACAACAAGAACGCGGTGTACACGATGCTGGGCGCCGGTATCCCGACCGTTCTGGTCGGCGTGCTGCCGAAGCTGATCGCCGACCTGGGTGGCTTCGACGTCTCGTGGCTGGGCAACTACACCTGGTTCATCGGCTGCGGACTGGGCTACCTGCTGTTCGTGCTGCTGGAGCGGAGCAACCCGCAGGTGCCCTCGCTGGACGACCTCACCACCGGCGTCTCGGACGGCGCCGTCGAGGTGGCCGGCGGCACGATCGAGCTGCAGCCCGCGGCGAAGTGAGCCGATGCGGATCACGCTGATCAACCCGAACACCTCCCGGGCGATGACCGCGAAGATCGCGGTCGCCGCCCGGGAGGCGGCGGGCCCCGACGTGGAGATCGTCGCGGTCTGCCCCGAGAGCGGCCCGGCGGCCATCGAGAGCCACTACGACGAAGCCCATGCCGCCGTCGCGATCGCCGAACTGATCCTGGCCGACCGGGCGGCGGGCGGCAGCGACGGCTACGTGATCGCCTGCTTCGGTGACCCGGGCGTGGACGCGGCACGCGAGCTCGTCGACGTGCCGGTGGTCGGCATCGCCGAAGCGGCGATGCATGTCGCGGTGTTGTCGGGCCGCACCTTCGGCATCGTCACCACGCTGTCCCGCACCCTGGGCCGGGCCCAGGACCTGCTGCACCGCCACGGCTTCGAGCGGGCCTGCGTCGCCGCCTACGGCACCGGCATCCCGGTGCTCGACCTGGAGGACGCCACCGGCGAGGCGCTGGACGAGATCGCCGGCTGGTGCGAGCGGGCGGTGCGTCGCGACGGCGCCGATGTGGTGGTGCTGGGCTGCGCCGGCATGGCCGACCTGTGCCGCCGGCTGACCGAGCGGGTCGGCGTCCCGGTGGTGGACGGGGTCGCGGCGGGCGTCGGGCTGGTCACCGCCATGGTGCGGATGCGGGTCGGCACCAGCAAGCGCGACGAGTACGCCGCGCCGCCGCGGCTGGGCTGACCCGGCTGCGGGCGCTGCGGCCGGGCGAGGGTCGGGGTTACGCTGCGAGCATGCAGATCACCCACCTCGGACATGCCGCCGTCCTGGTCGAGGTCGCCGACCGGCGCCTCCTGATCGACCCCGGCAACTTCTCCAGCGCGTGGCACGACGTGCGCGACCTGGACGCGATCCTGGTGACCCATCAGCACCCCGATCACGTCGACCCCGAGCATGTGGGGGCCCTGGTCGACAACAATCCCGAGGCCCAGGTCTGGGTCGAGCCGCAGGTGTTGCAGGCGGTCGACCTGCCCCGCGGCCGGGGCCTGGCCGCGGACACCGGCATCGAGTTGGGCGGCGTCTCGGTGAACGCGGTGGGGGGTTGGCACGCGGTCATCCACCGCGACATCCCGCAGATCGGCAACGTCGGGCTGTTGATCACGGCCGAGGGCGAGCCGACCCTGTTCCATCCGGGCGATTCGCTGGCCACGGTGCCCTCCGGCGTCGACGTCCTGGCGGTGCCCGCCTACGGCCCGTGGGCGGCGATGAAGGAGACCGTCGACTTCGCCCGGGCGGTCGACGCCGCGCACGGCTTCCCGATCCACGACGGCCTGCTGCACGAGCGCGGCGTGAAGCTGATCTACGGGCGGCTGGAGACGATGACTCCGATGACGATGCACGACCTGCGTGACGGGAGTTCGTGGACCCCGGCCTGAGGGGGTTCCCGGGCGCCGGGCTGGTCCGGACGGCCGGCAAGGGGCCGGTCACTGCGCGGCGAGCGGGGTGTCCCGCACGCAGACGACGTTGTCCTCGGGATCGGCCAGCACGGTCCGGGGCTCGGCCCCGGTCTGTCCGACGCCGGCGTGGCGCGCACCCAGGGCGAGAACTCCGGCCACCCCGCGGTCGCTGCCCCCGGCCACCGGACTTCGGATCGCCAACGGTTCGACCGGAGCTCCGGCAATGCCCGGGCAGGCGCCGGTCAGAAGCCGTCCAGGTCGCGGCTGATCGGCGCTCGGGTGTGGCCGAGGTCGGCCCAGACGAAGCCGGGCACGCCGGCGAAGAAGGCCACCAGGAAGTCGGCGCAGTGCATGATGCGCTCCGGGGTGTTGCTGCCCAGGGCGAACCGGACCCGTCCGGAATCGATCGCGAACGGCAACGGCTGGGCGCGCAGCAGGAACTCCAGCTGGCGCGGGTGGAAGACGTCCGAGGCGAACTTCGGCTGCGCGCTGCGCACCTTGAACGCCCGGTCGAAGTCGGAGGACTCGAACCGCACCCGGTTGCCCCAGCCGGGCCAGTTCACCGAGAGGTTGCCGAACCGCCAGGGCAGGTGGAACTCCAGGATCTCCTCGCTGTGGTTGTCGGTGACCGTGCGGGTGCTGGTGTTGCCGTTGGCGTCGGTGGTGGTCTCGGTGCGGTCGGTCTTCCAGTTGTGGGTGAGACCGATCATCCGGATGCCCTGGACGGTGCCGAGCACCACGTCGCGCGCCTCGTGTCCGTAGCCGCCGCCGGCCGCCACGACATCGGTGAGGACGCGGTCGTCGGCCGGACGGTAGATCCAGTCCGGACGCTGGTACAGGCTGAGCTCGGCCGGCGGCGGCGGCGCCTCGAAGCCGGCCAGTGCCGGCGAGGCCAGTTCGTGCGCGATCGGTGCCAGCGCCTCCAGGAAGGCGCGCATCGCCGACGCCTCGCGGGGGACGCCCAGCGCGATCAGGCGGGCGCCGTCCACCGACAGGTCTACCGGGTGGGCGGCGGCCATCGCGTCGACGGCGCCACCGATGGCGGCGAGGGCGGAGTCGGCCCAGGCGGAGTCCTTGGCGGTCACCGTCCACCGGCCGGTCACCTTCCGGAGGCCCTCGGCGCCCGGTCGCGGTGTGCCGGCGAGGAACAGCTCGGGCAGCGGGCGGGGCAGCACCAGCGCGGCGAGGTAGCCCAGCGAGCCGTACTCGAACACCGCGAACGGCACGCCCGAGGAGGTGTGGCCGCTGATCAGGTCGTCGATCTTGCGGTGGTAGCCGAGGCCGAACGGTGGACAGTTCAGCCCGTACGTGCTGGCCAGCGTCGGGGAGCCCTCGAAGGTCCAGCCCTGGTCGCGCAGGGACTTCACGTACCGCTGCCGGCGGACGAGGAAGAACACCCCGACCGCGATACCGGCGACGAGGAGGATCACGAGCACCTGACCGAGGTTGAGCTGCACCCGTTCAGGCTACTGAGCGACGGGTCCGGAGACCGCCCCGACGCGGTCCTCAGGCCAGGTTGACGGTCACCGTGGAGCCGACCGGCACCTTGCTGCCGGCCCGCGGGTTGGTGCCGACCACGCGGTCGAAGCCGAAGTTGATCAGCCGGTTCACGCCCACCTTGAAGCCCGCCTTGGTGAGGATCTCGCGGGCCCGGGCGAGGTAGTAGCCGCGGACGTTCGGGACCGCCTTCATCACCGGGCCCTTGGACACCACGAAGGTGACGGTGTCGCCGCGGTGCACCTCGCCCGCCGGCGGATCGTGGCTGATGATGGCGCCCTTGTCGATGTCGGCGTCGTTCTGCTCGGTCTTCTTCACCGTCAGCCCGAGCGCGGTCAGGGCCTTCTTGGCGTCGGCGTACGGCTTCTTGGTCCAGTCGGCCAGGGTCACCGGCTCGGGTCCGCGCGACATCACCAGGTCGACCGGCGTGCCTCCCTTGAGCGGTGTGCCCTCGGCGTAGGAGCTGCTCACCACGGTGCCGGCCGCGGCCTTGTCGTCGAAGGTCTCGGTGACCACGCCCAGCTGCAGGCCGATCCGGGTGAGTGCGTCGGTCGCCCGGGCCAGGTCGAGGCCGCGCAGCGCGGGCACGTTGAACCGCTGCGGGCCCTTGGACAGGAAGGCCCGGACGGTGCCGCCCTGGACGATGCGTTCGCCGGAGCCGGGGTCGGTGCGGGCCACCAGGCCGGCCGGGACGTCCTCGGAGTAGTCGCTGTCGAAGGTGATCCGCAGGCCGGCCCGGTCGGCGGCAGCCTGGGCCTGCGCCTGGCTGAGCTTGCCGAGCGCGGGGGTCGCGGTGTACTGGCCGGCGAACACCCACCACAACCCCGACCCGACCAGCAGCACGGCCAGCACGAGGGCCACCACGGCGGGCCAGCGCCGGCGCGGTCGGCCGGTGGCGACGGCCTGTTCGACCGGTCCGTCGTAGTAGGGCATGCCGTCGGTGATCTCGGGGAAGCCGGGGCTGACCGGCGTCGACGGGGTGAACCGCAGCGTCGGCGTCCGGTCGCCCTCGCTGGGACTGCGCAGGCTCGGCACCGGTTCGGTGATGTGGTTCTCGGGGTCGAGGGTGGTGCCCCGCATCCGCTCGGTGAGCGCCGGGTCGTCCATCACGCCGCGGGCCAGCGCCTCGCGGGCCTGGCGCAGGTGGTCGAGCAGCACCCGGGCGTCCATCGGCCGATCGGACGGCCGCCGCGCCGCCGCGGTGGTAACCAGGGCGTCCAGGTAGGGCGGAATGCCGTTGCGGGACTCGCGCCAGGACGTCTTCACCGCGCTGGAGGGCGCCGGGATCGCCTTGTGCACGTGCGCGTAGGCGACCTGGATCGGATTCTCCCCGGTGTGTGGCTTGGCGCCGGTGAGCATCTCGTAGAGGACCACGGCGAGGGCGTAGACGTCGGAGCGCGGATCGGCGCGGCCATGGGTGACCAGTTCCGGGGCGATGTAGCTGACCGTGCCGATCAGCATGCCGGTCGCGGTGGCGGTCTGCGCCGAGATGGCCCGGGCCAGCCCGAAGTCGGCGACCTTGATCTGGCCACGGTCCGAGATCAGCACGTTCTCCGGCTTGATGTCGCGGTGGATCAGTCCCGACTCGTGGGCGGCCGCGACGGCGGCGGTGACGGGGATCAGCAGGTCGAGCGCCCGCTCGGGGCTGAACGAGCCCTCGCGGGTGATCATGTGCCGCAGCGTGCAGCCCTCGACGTACTCCATCACGATGTAGGGACGCCCGCGGTGCAGGCCCTGGTCGAACACCGACACCACGTTGGGGTGCGACAACCGGGCCGCGGCCCGCGCCTCACGGTCGAACTTGCCGATGAAGTCCTGGTCGTCGCCGAGGCCCTCGTGCATGACCTTGACCGCAACGGTCCTGGTCAGCCGTTGATCGTCGGCGAGGTAGACGGTCGCCATGCCGCCCCGAGCGAGCTTGCGCTGGATGACGTAGCGACCGTCCAGCAGCTCGCCCACCAAGGGGTCGCTCGCGCTCACAGTGGTCACCATCGCTCCGGACAAGTCAGGGGAAGTAGGCCGTCCAGACCTGCCGGTGAGTCTAGGTCGGTGCCGGCCGGCAGCCGGGGCGACCCGCCGAGCGCATGCGCAGAACCACCCGGCGGTCGGCAGGCGGACGGCCGCCGCGGGCAGCCAACACCCTAAGCTGGCGCGGTGACAGTTCTTCGTGGACTCGATGTGCGGCTCCGGCTGGCCCGGCTGTTCTGTGTGACCGACGCCCGGCTCCGCACCGGCGACCTGGCCGGCTTCGCGTCCGGGGTGCTGGACGCCGGTGTCGATCTGATCCAGTTGCGCGACGACTCGGCATCCGACACCGAGAAGCTGGCCGCGCTGGACACCCTGCGGACGGCCGACCGCGGTCGCGGCCTGGTGTCGGTCTACGCCGACCCGGCGCTGGCTCACGAGTTCGGCGCCGACGTGCTGCAGCTGCCGAAGGGCGGCCCGGATCCGGCCCGGGTGCGGCGCCGGCTGAGCCGGTGGGCGCTGGTCGGCCGGTCCTGCTACACCCCCGCCGAGGTGGACGCCGCCCTCGCCGACGACGGCATCGATTTCCTCACCGTCGGCCCGGTCCACAGCGCGATGCCATGGACTCCCGGGCTGCCCGGGCTGGAACTGGTCCGGCACGCCGCCCGGGTCGCGGTGCCGTCCGAGCCCGGCACCAAGCCGTGGTTCGCGATCGGCGGGATCACCGGCGACAACCTCGACGAGGTGCTCGAGGCCGGTGCCCGCCGGGTGGCCGTCGGCCGGGCGATCACCGCGGCGGACGACCCGGCTGCGGCGGCCCGGCTGCTGGGCGACCGGCTGCGAGCCGCCTGGGGCGATGAGTTCGAGGCGTTCACCCTCGGCGCCCTGGGTCGCGGCTAGCCCTTCCCCGTCCCGGCGGACGACTCTCGCAGGCCCCGCACCCCCTTCGCCGTCCTGGCGGACGACTCGCAGAGGCCGCCGCACTCTTCGTCATCCCGGCGGACGCCGGGATCCCCGTGCCGGCCGAACGCTCGAGCGGAGACCCGGGGCCGGCCCGGGCAGGTGCCGCGCGTCCGGACCCCGGGGCTTCGCGTGTTCGTAACGCGAGGCGCGGTTTCGTGGTCCACACTGAATCCGATTCAGGAATGAGTGAGGACGACCCCGTGACCGATGCCACCGCACCAGCCGACGACCTGGCCGCACTGAAGGCGCGGGCCGAGGCGGAACTTCGCCGGCGCACCCCCGAGCTGCTGGAGTTGAGCCACGCCATCCACGCCGATCCGGAGCTGTCCTGGGAGGAGCACCGGGCCGCGGCGCGGGTGGCCGACCTCCTGGAATCCGCCGGGTTCGCGGTGACCCGGGCCGCCTACGGGGTGCCCACCGCGGTCGAGGGCACCATCGGCTCCGGTGATCTCACCGTGGTGCTCTGCGCCGAGTACGACGCGCTGCCGGGCATCGGCCACGGCTGCGGGCACAACGTGATCGCCGCCGCCGGGGTGGGCGCCGCGCTCGCGCTCGCGCCGGTCGCCGACGACGCCGGCCTCACTGTGCGGCTGCTCGGCACCCCGGCCGAGGAGCACGGCGGCGGCAAGGTCGCACTGCTCAACGCCGGCGCCTGGGAGGGTGTCGACTTCTCCATGATGGTGCACGGCATGACCGGCGTGGACGGCTCGGCCACCAGCATGCGGAGCACGGCGGTGGAGCGGTTCGAGGTGATCTTCACCGGCCGGACGGCGCACGCCGCGGCGATGCCCGAGCAGGGCATCAACGCTGCTGCGGCGGCCACGGTCGCGCTGACCGCGTTCGCCCTGCTGCGGCAGCACGTCTCCAACCAGACCAATATGAACGCCTTCATCTCCGAGGGCGGTCAGGCGACGAACATCATTCCCGACCGGGCCGTGGTCCAGGTCGAACTGCGGGCCTACGACCTCGAGGTGTGGCGCGACCTCAAGCGACGGGTGCTGGCCTGCTTCGAGGGTGCGGCGATCGCCACCGGCTGCCAGTGGTCCTGGCAGCCCACCGAACACCCCTACGCGATGGTCGACAGCGACCCCGATCTGGGCGGCCTGTGGGACGCCAACCTGGTCGCTCGGGGCCGGACGATCGTGCCCGAGTCCGTACTGGGCGGCGGCTCCACCGACATGGGCAACGTGTCCCAGGTGGTGCCCGCGATCCATCCGCTGATCGCTTTTCTGGGCGAGGTCGGACCCGTACACAGCCCGGACTTCACCGCCTCGGCGATCACCACGGCCGCCGATCACGCCGCCCTGGACGGCGCCGTGATCCTGGCCTGGACCGCCATCGACGCGGCCCTCGACCCGGCAGTGCGTGCCGAACTGAAGCGCCGCACCGCCGTCCGTCCTCCCGGCGCCACCCAGGTGCCGTTCATCACCTGATTCCACGACTACCCGAAGGGGCCATGGCCACCGTTGGCTGACGTTTCGGGTCAGTGCTGGACAGATGTCGGTCCCGGCTCGGGCCCGTGGGGCGGCTGTCGACGGGTGCGCTTGCTGAAGAACCCTCGACGATTGCGCTCCTTCATCGTGGCTTCCTCGCGCATGCGGGCTTCCTCGTCGGCCTTCTGGCGAGCTCCCTCGGCCCGGGCCGCTCGGCGATCGGACCACGCGGCAACCGTGGCCTCGATGTCGCGCGGCATGGTGATCAGAGGCGGCCCAGCGGGAAGTTGGTAGCGGGCCCACATCACCCGCTCGTTGAACTCCCCGACCTCGCGGCGCACCGCCGCCTCGTTCGGGAGTCGGTCGAGCTGCACATCCAGTGCAGCGTCATCCTTGCGGAGCTGGATGGACGGCGGCAGCATCGCCAGCCCCTCGCGCTTCACGAGGCTCTTGAGCCACCAATCGGGGTCGTGGTGATCTGGCAGATCGAGGGGCTTGCCGGCTCCGGGTAGGTCGTCGAATTCCCCGCGTTCGATGGCCCTGCGTATCTGCATGTCGGCGAGCAGCGCCATCACCACCTCCGTATCGAACGCGAAGGCGGAGGGGTTGTAGAACCTGAGGGGCAACTCGTGCTCAGCCATCGGCGCTCCAGCTCGCGGGTTTCGTAGGTCACTCGTATTATGTCGCATGTATTGGAAACCGAGGGAGCCCAGATGCCGAAGCAGGTTGATCACCACGAGAGACGCACGTCGATCGCTCACGCACTGTGGCGGGTCGTCGACCAGCAGGGCTGGATGAAAGCAACCATGCGTGAAGTCGCCCGCGAGGCGGGAGTCTCACTGGGACAGCTACAGCACTACTTCTCCTCACGAGCCGAGATGCTGACCTTCGCAATGGAGTTCGCCTCGGAGCAGACCTCCCGTCGAGTCGAACGAGGCCTGAGGTCGCTCAGCTCCCCCCCGCATCCCCGCGACGTGCTGCGACTGGCAGTCACGGAGCTGCTCCCTCTCCGACCCGACTCTCGTGCCACCAGCCGCATGAACGCAGCCTATGTCCTCGAAGCCATGCACGACCCATCGCTGAGAGAGCAGGCTGGCCTCGGACTCCGCGATGGACGCGCACTGGTCGAACAACTCATCCGGCAAGCCATGAGCGATGGCCAGATCCGTCAAGACTGCGACCCGATCATCGAGACGGACCTCGTCCTCGCGTTGACCGGCCTCGCCCCGCTTCTCGACCTCGACGTCATCGAACCGAACGCGGCTCTCGCGGCCATCGACCAGCATCTCGATCGACTCTTCGGGCCCGCATAACCCTCAGGCACCCAAAGATCCGCCGGACGACGCGGCCGCCGGATGCGCATCGGGCTTCGACAGTCTGTCTCGACCCATGTGCCGGCATCCGCTACGCGGCCCGGCTGGTCGACAACTCGGCCAGCCGGCGCAGCGCGACGACGGCGTCGTCGCGCAGCGGGGCGTCGGCGAGCGCGGCGAGCGCCCGCTCGAGATCCTCGGCGATCCGTTGCTCGGTGGCGGCCAGGGCGCCCGAACTGACGATGATCTCCCGGGCGGTCGCCACGTCGGTGGCGTCCAGTTCGCTGCTGCCGAGCAGCCCGAGCAGCCGCTCCTTGGCGGTTTCGGACGCCAGCTGCAGCGCGTGCGCGACCAGCACCGTCCGCTTGCCCTCGCGCAGGTCGTCGCCGGCTGGCTTTCCGGTCACCTCCGGCTCGCCGAACACGCCCAGCACGTCGTCGCGGAACTGGAAGGCGCGGCCCAGCGGCGAGCCGTAGCCGGCCAGCGCGGCCAGCGCGTCCGCCGACCCGCCGGCCAGCGCGGCGCCGATCTGCAGCGGCCGGATCACCGTGTACCTCGACGTCTTGAACTCGACCACCCGGGGCACCACGTCCATCAGGTCGATGCCGCCGATCGGCTCGGCCTGGGCGAACACGTCGAGGAACTGCCCGCAGGTGACCTCGGTGCGGACGGCGTCCAGCAACGGCAGGCCGCGGGCCAGCGCGGCGGCGTCCAGCCCGGACGCCGTGAACAGCTCCATCGACCAGACCAGCAGCAGGTCGCCGAGCAGGATCGCGCCGGCGCGTCCGAACGCCTCGGCCGACCCGGTCAGGCCGTGTTCGGCGTGCCAGGCCTCGAACTGCCGATGCGCGGCCGGCAGCCCGCGGCGGACGTCGGAGGCGTCCATCACGTCGTCGTGGACCAGCGCCGACACGTGCAGCAGGTCGAGGCTGGCGGCGGCCCGCAGCAGGGCGCCGGAATCGGCCGGCTCGGCCACCGCCAGATGGCCCCACCAGCAGAACGCGGGCCGCAGCCGCTTGCCGCCGGCGGTGAAGGCGGCGGCCAGGTCGCTGAGCAGCCGGGCCTGGTCGCCGACGCCGCTCAGCCTGCCGGACTGCTCGTCGATGAAGCCGCGCAGTGCGTCGCCGACGGCCTCCCGGAACGGCGTGCCGATCGGGTCGTCCGCAGCGAAGGTGGCCATTCCCCGAGCCTAACCGGGTCGACCCGGTCCCGCCCGCCCGGCCGCGGCCCGCCACCCCGCACGCCGGGTGGACCGCGGGTCCCGCTGCGGCCCGGATGGGTAGGGTTGGCGCTCGTGCCCCACAACCCCGCCGGCGCCGCCGGGCAGCCGAACCCGCTCGGCATCGCCGGGCGGCTGGCCGATCCCGGTCGCCCGACCTTCAGCTTCGAGTTCTTCCCGCCCGCCGACGAGGCCGGGATGGACGTGCTGCGGCGGACCATCACCGACCTCGACCACATCGGCCCGGACTGGCTGTCGGTCACCTACGGCGCCTCCGGCGCCACCCGGGACCGGACCATCACGGCGACGAAGTTCATCAAGACCCAGACCGCCGCGCAGACCGTCGGACACCTGACCTGTGCCAGCCAGCCCGTCGACCAGCTGCTGGAGACCCTGGCGTCCTACGCCGCCGCCGGGGTGCGGCACATCCTGGCGATCCGCGGCGACATGCCCGGCGGGCCCACGGTGCCCTGGGTGCGGCACCCGGACGGCCTGGCCAACGCCACCGAGCTGGTCGCCCTGATCGCCGACAACTTCGATGTCGAGATCGGTGTCGCCGCGTTCCCGGACGCCCACCCCGAGAACCGGGACCCCGACCTGGACGCCCGGCTGCTGCTGGGCAAGCAGGAGGCCGGCGCGAGCTTCGCGGTCACCCAGCTGTTCTTCGACGCCGACGCCTACTTCCGGCTGGTCGACCGGGTCCGCGCCATCGGCTGCACCCTGCCGATCGTGGCCGGCATCCAGCCGGTCACCAACCTGGCCCAGATCAGCCGGTTCGCGGCGCTGTCCGGGGCCGAACTGCCCGAGCGGGTGGTGCGCCGGCTGCACGCGGTCGGCGACGACCCGGCCGCGGTGCGCCAGGTGGGTGTCGAGATCGCCACCGAGCTGAGCGCGGAACTGCTGCGGGGCGGGGCGCCGGGGCTGCAGTTCTTCACCCTCAACCGGTCGCGGGCAACCTCAGCGATTCTCGCCAATCTCCGCCGGCTGGGTCTGGATCGACGCACACCAGCCGCTGTGTCGGACGGGTGAGCGCCACGTAGAGCACCCGGACGCCGCCCGGCGACTCGGCGACGATGTCGTCGGGGGCGACCACGATCACCCCGTCGTACTCCAGGCCCTTCGCCTGCAGCGGGGTCACCACCACCAGCCGCTGGGACGCCAGCGGCGCCAGCGCGGCGCGGACGGCGTCCAGCCGGGACGGCGGCGCGATCACCCCGACCGTGCCGGGCAGCTCGTCGAGCAGGGCGGCGGCCCGCTCGGCGACCAGGCCGGTCAACCGGTCGGGGGCGGTGGCGAGCAGTTCGGGCTCGATCCCGGTGTGCCGGACGGCCTCGGGCAGGTCGGCACCCGGGAAGCCGCGGCGGACGACGTCCGCGGCGAGCGCGAACACCTCGGCGGGGGAGCGGTAGTTGACGCTCAGCCGGTAGGAGCGGCTGGGGGCGTGGCCGATCAGCTCGGCGACCGCCCGCTCCGACTCGGCGATGTCGGGCCAGCTGCTCTGCGCCGGGTCGCCGACGATGGTCCAGGACGCGTGGGCGCCCCGGCGGCGCAGCATCCGCCACTGCATCGGGGTGATGTCCTGGGCCTCGTCGACCAGCAGGTGGGCGTATTCGGTGTGTGCGTCGGCGTCCGGGTCGTCGGCCACCTGCCGGGACAGCCGGTCGGCGGTGGTGACCAGCTCGGCCACCTCGCCGCCCTCGATGAACACCGGCTCCTCGGCGTCCGGTTCGGCGGGCACCGGGCCGAGCAGGGCCGCCAACTCGTCGAGCAGGGCGACGTCGGCGACCGACCAGGCCTCCTGATGGAACGACTCGGTGAGGATGCGCTGCTCCTCGGCGTCCAGCAGGCCCACAGACACCTTCCGGGTGACGGCCGGGTCGTCCAGCCGGCGCAGCACCTCGGTCGGGGTGAGTGCCGGCCACCACGCGTTGATGAACATCCGCCACTGGGCGCTGGCGGTGATCAGGTCGTCGACGGTCTCCGGGTCGAGTTCGAGTTCGTCCGGCACCTGGGCGGCGAGCTGGGCGAGCAGCGCCTTCTCGGCCGCCTCCCGGGCCCGGTTCACCTTGTGCCGGGCGAGCACCTCGGCGCGCAGCCGGTCGAGGGCGGCGGCGTCCAGGCCGACCGGTTCGCCCTTCACGGTGAGCAGCAGCCGGGCGCCGTCCGGGCCGGGGTCGACCAGCGGCAGGTCGACCAGGCGCTTCAGCAGCGGCGCCATCCGCAGCGAGCCCTTGATGGTGGCCGCGGCGGCGTCGTCGTTGCGATCGGCGGCGAAGCCGAGCACGTCGGAGGCCACCGCACCGGTCGAGCGGAGCGTCACCGAGTCCTCGCCCAGCGAGGGCAGCACGCGTTCGATGTAGTTCATGAACAGGGCGGAGGGCCCGACCACCAGGATGCCGCCACGCTCGAAGCGACGCCGGTTGGAGTAGAGCAGGTAGGCGGCGCGGTGCAGGGCGACCACGGTCTTGCCGGTGCCCGGGCCGCCGGAGATCACCGTGACGCCCTGGGCGTCGGCGCGGATCGCCTCGTCCTGCTCGGCCTGGATGGTGGCCACGATGTCGCGCATGTGCCGGCCGCGCGCCCGCTGCAGGGACGCCATCAGGGCGCCCTCGCCGATGATCACCAGATCGCCGGCCTCGGCGGCATCCAGCAGGTCGTCCTCGATGCCGATCACCCGGTCGTTGCGGCAGCGCAGCACCCGGCGGCGGGTGACGTCCATCGGGTCGGACGGGGTGGCCCGGTAGAACGGCTCGGCCGCCCTGGCCCGCCAGTCGATCACCAGCGGCTCGTACTCCTCGTCGCGGACGCCGATCCGGCCGATGTAGCGCAGGTCGCCGTCGGCGAGGTCGAGCCGGCCGAAGACCAGCCCCTCGTGTTCGGCGTCGAGCACGGCCAGCCGTTTCGCCGCCTGGAAGGCGAAGGCGTCCCGCTCGAACATCGCGGTGCCGTCCTCCTCGCGCGCCCAGGTGCCGCGGTCGGAGGTGTAGATGGCGCGTCCGGCGGTCGCCGCCCGCCGGGCTGAGGCGGCCGCTCTGGAGAGCTGCGCATAGACGAGGTCGACGTGAGCCTGCTCGATGGCGAGTTCGCGGTCGAGGGCCGAGGCTGGCTGGGTCAAGAAACCTCCTGCTTGCCGTTTTGCCAGACCTCCTACTCTACGCCGGGCCGCGCACGCCCGCCATCGGCGGCAGGGGCGGCCGGCCGGTCACAGGCAGCCGAGCGCCGCCTTCCGGGCCTGCTGCCCCCAGACCACCGCGCGGTGGTTCGGCGGGCCGGCGGCGCTGCCCCGCCACCTGCGGGTGACCTGCGCCAGCCACTGGCCGGTGGAGTCGCGCACCCAGGCCGCATCGACGGGTCGGCTGGAACCGGGGCTCCGCAGCCGCACCGCGATCACCCGGTAGCCGTCGCCGGCGTCGACGGTTGCCGAGCCGGTGACGGTGGCCGCGGGTCCGTAGACCTCGCGCACCGCCTCGGACAGCTTCGCCGGGAGCGCCGTCCGGTGGCAGGCCAGGTCGGGACGGCGGGGCAGGCCGTTCCCCAGCCGCTCCAGGCAGCCCATCGCGGCGGCGCCCGCGTCGGACGGGTCCACCACCTCGAGCGCTCCGGACCCGTCCTCGACCAGGTCGCCCCTGATCCGGACGGTCGCGGCGACCACCCCGGTCGGCCGGTCGCCGGTGTAGACCGGGCCCTGGATGGCGACGATGTCGCCGTGCTGAACCGCGGCCGTCCAGCCCCGGTCGTAGCCGAGCTTGCCGCCGGCCTCCCCGATGACGCCGAGCCCGTAGCCCACCGCGCGGGGGTCGGCGGCCCGGCATTCCGGATCGGGCGCGGCGTCGTCGCTGACCGTGGCGATCGGGGTCGCGGACGCCGGTCTCGTGGCCGGTTCGCTCGGTGCCGGCACCCCTTCGGCGGTGCAGCCGGCGACCAGGACGCCGCCGAGCAGCGCGGCGACGAGTCGCCTCATCCGAGCTCCGCCCCGGACGGCGTCGCCAGCCGGGCGCAGACCATGCCGGTGAGGCAGTGCATCCGCTTCGCGGAGGAGTTCGTGGCGGCGATCTCGTCCACTCGCGCGCCGGGCTCCGCAGGGGGGTGGGTCGTTGGCTCGGCCGACATGGCCGCCACTGTACGCGGAAGCGACCCGGCTCGGCCTTGCCCGGGCGCTGGCGCCCAGCTGTGCAGCGGCACGCCGCACGGCGCCGCCAACTCTGCGCCGGGAGGCCGCGTCAGCCGTGCTTCAGCTGCTCGATGACGAACTCCAGCGCCAACGTGTAACCCATCACCCCGAAACCGGCCATCACGCCGACGGCGATGTCGGAGAGGTAGGAGTGGTGCCGGAACGCCTCGCGCTTGTGCACGTTCGAGATGTGCACCTCGCAGAACGGGATCGCGACGCCGGAGAAGGCGTCCCGGATCGCCACGCTGGTGTGGGTGTAGGCGCCCGGGTTGATCACCACGAACTCGGTGCCGTCGGTTCGTGCGGCGTGGATCCGATCGACGATCGCGCCCTCGTGATTGCTCTGGAAGCACTCCACCCGGTGGCCGGCCGCCTCGCCCTGGGCGACCGCGGCGGCCTCGACATCGGCCAGCGTGGTGGCGCCGTAGATCCCCGGCTCCCGGGTGCCGAGCAGGTTCAGGTTCGGGCCGTTGATGACGAGGATGGACATCCGGGCCTCCTTCGATTGCGGGTCTGGGCCATCGTGTCGCATCCGCCGCGAGCAGTCAGCCGCGGCGTCCGGTGTGCGGGCGGCACGATGCCGGGCAGCTAGGCGGTCGCGGTCAGCCTGGCCAGGATCTCGGAGGCGACGTCCTCGGCCCGGCGTCCGGTGGTGAACGAGGTGACGGACGCCGTGGTGGCGTAGACGTCCAGCCGGCCGGCGTACAGGGCGTCCAGGCCGGGCTTGCCGAGCAGCGGTCGGTAGCTGTCGCCGCCGACCCGGGCCAGCGCCTCGGACAACTCCACGTGCAGGTAGATCACGGTGTGCCGGCGCAGTGCCTCGCGGGTGGCCGCCGATCCGCAGGCGCCGCCGCCCAGCGACAGCACGCACGCCCGGCCGTCGAGCAGGTCGGCGATGGTGCGCTCCTCGAGCGCGCGGAAGCCGGGTTCGCCCATCTCGTCGAACAGCGACGAGATGCTGCGCCGCTGCTGATGTTCGATCACCAGATCGCTGTCCACGAACGGCAGGCCGAGCCGCGCGGCGAGCAGGCGTCCGATGGTGGTCTTGCCCGCACCCATGAATCCGATGAGGACGATCACGGTGTCTCCATCTCGGCGCGGGATCCCGCCCGCGAGGCGGGCGGCTGGTCGCTGGGAGTCTAGTGGCCGCCGCCCGAGGGCCGTCGGGGGTTCGGCCGGTGACCGGGCTCCCACCGGTGGCCTTTGCGGCACGCGGGTTGCGATCGACGCCCGCGGCGACGATAGACGGTCCGCCGCTCGGGGTCTCGGCGCTGGGCCGCAGTCGCTGGGATGCGGTCGTCCGTCCGGTGCGGGGCTGGACGAGCTGTCGAATAGGGCTGCGCAAACGGGCGACTCGTGACACAGTTCTCGACATGCCGACACCAGACAGTGGCCAACTCTTCCCTGGGAAGAAGTTCATCTCCACCGTCCTGGAGGCGCTGGAGACCAAGACCGCGATGTTGAGCGGCGAGATGATGCGGCGCTATCTGCAGCGGGCGGCGATGGCGGGCATCATCATCGGCGTCTTCTACCTGATCAACTACACCGTGATCGCGGGCTTCGTGCAGGTCGACCCCGGTCTCCGGCCGATCGGGCGCCTGGTCGGCGGGCTGGCCTTCGGCTGGGCCCTGGTGTTCATCTACTACTCGAAGTCAGAGCTGCTGACCTCGAACATGATGATCGTGTCGATCGGCGCCTACTACCGCCGGACCGGCTGGGTCCAGGCACTGCGACTGCTCGGCCTGTGCTTCCTGGGCAATTTCATCGGTGGCCTGGCGATCGCGCTGATCGGATCGATGAGCAGCCTGATCTCCGGCGACGTGCTGGTCGAGGTCCTCGGATCGGTCTCCCACAAGCTGGAGTACGTCTCCAGCGGCCCGGCCGGGTGGGCCGACCTGCTGGCCCGGGCGATCCTGTGCAACTTCATGATCAACATCGCGATGCTGCAGGTCTACAACGGCCTGATCAAGGAGGACATCACGAAGTGCCTGGTCATGGTGGTGGCGGTCTTCGTGTTCGCGTTCGGCGGGCTGGAGCACTCGGTGGCCAACACGGTGCTGTTCACCGTCGCCGGGTTCCGCGAGGGGATCGACGTCGGGCTGGCGATGGGCAACGTGGGGATCGCCCTGATCGGCAACTACATCGGCGGCGGTGCCCTGATCGGCTTCTACTACGCCTACTGCAACGACGACAGCCGCTACCGCGAGGTGCACTCCTCGACCGACTAGGGGACGGGGGCTCAGCCGATGATGTCGGCGGTGGCCGGCCGGGAGGCGATCCGGAGCAGGGCGGCGGCGTCCAATTCGACCGTGGTCTCGGGCGTTCCGCCACCGCAATAGACGGATCCCATGCCGGGTACCGACGAATCCAGCAGGACGACGACGCCCGGATCGGCGCAGATCGGGCTGACGCCGCCCGGCTGCATGCCGAGCCCGGTCACCGCCTGGACGGACGCCGGGCGCAACTGGGAGCGGGACACCCCGAGGGCGCGGGCGATGGCGCCGTACTGCACCCGGGCCGGGCCGGGGACGCCGACCAGCGCCAGCGTGCCGTCCGGCAGCCCGAACGCGAGGGTCTTCACCGAGGTCGTCCAGTCCAGACCGGTGAGGTGCAGGTCGTCCTCGCCGCGGATCGCCGGGTGGGTGTGCACCCGGTAGCTCTCGCCGGCGGCGTCCAGGGTCTGCAGCACGAGATTCACGGGCTCATTGTCACGCAGCGGCGACGAAGTGTCCGCGGTCGACGGCGCGCGGCGCGACGCTCGGTTCGTGGGCGGGCCGGTTGATCGGACGCGGGCGCAGCGCGTCGCGAAACGGCGACGCATTCGGCAGGCCTTCCGCCTGATCCGCTGCACGGGGGTGCCGAATCGGTCGCTGATTCACCAACGGTCGGATGGTTAGGCTTCCACCGGCACGGCCGACCTGATCCGGACGGGGCAGTGCGGCCGCCGATTTGGGCGGCTGCGGCGTCCTGGACTAGACTCGACCTTCGGTCACCTGTGTCTCAGGTGCGTCCACATTCAGATTGGGAGCAATGGCGAAGAAGGAAGGCGCCCTCGAACTCGAGGGCCAGGTCGTCGAAGCACTGCCGAACGCGATGTTCCGGGTGGAACTCGCCAACGGCCACCGGGTGCTGGCCACGATCAGCGGCAAGATGCGGCAGCACTACATCCGTATCCTCCCGGCCGACCGTGTCGTCGTCGAGTTGTCTCCCTACGACCTGACCCGTGGCCGCATCGTGTACCGGCACAAGTGACCCGCACGACATCATCCACCACCGGTTCCGGCCGCAATCCCCGAGCCTTGTGCCCGGGGACAGCTTTGTCCGGAGCGACGAGTCAGAAAGTTGCTCGATGAAGGTTCAGCCGAGCGTCAAGAAGATCTGCGACAAGTGCAAGGTCATTCGCCGGCACGGTCGCGTGATGGTGATCTGCGACAACCCGCGGCACAAGCAGCGCCAGGGCTGACCTGGGCTGCGCCGTAGGCCGCAGCACCGGACGGTCCGCCGTCCACCACCCCTGACCCGAGGGCGCGGGGTGGGCCAACAGAACAAGGTGATCGCACCAGCCGGAGCAATCCAGCTGCCACCCCCGGTCGGAGGCCGGGGCCCACGCCGAGGCGGCGAGGGGACGCATCACGCCAGACACCTCCGCGGGCCGGGCCGACGCCCCGTCCGGAACTGAAAGGAAACGCCTCATGGCACGCCTCATCGGGGTCGATCTGCCGCGCGAGAAGCGCCTGGAGATCGCCCTCACCTACATCTTCGGCATCGGCCGTACCCGCGCCGCCGAAACCCTGGCCGCCACTGGCCTCAGTGGCGACATCCGTGTCCATCAGCTCACCGACGACCAGCTCGTCGCGCTTCGCGATCACATCGAGGCGAACTACGAGACCGAGGGCGACCTGCGCCGCACCGTCGCCGCCGACATCCGGCGCAAGATCGAGATCGGCTCGTACCAGGGCCGTCGTCACCGCATGGGCCTGCCCGTGCGGGGTCAGCGCACCCGGACGAACGCCCGCACCCGCAAGGGCAAGAAGAAGGCCGTCGCCGGGAAGAAGAAGACCCGCTGACGCGGGTCTCCTCGACACGAGATACCAGGAGTACTGAGAACACATGGCTACTGCAGGCCGCACCAAGGCTCAGGCGGCGTCCAAGACGAAGCTGCGCCGCAAGGAGAAGAAGAACGTCACCGCCGGTCAGGCGCACATCAAGTCGACGTTCAACAACACCATCATCACCATCACCGACCCCACGGGCGCGGTGATCGCGTGGGCCTCCGCCGGCACCGTCGGCTTCAAGGGTTCCCGCAAGTCGACCCCGTTCGCCGCCCAGATGGCCGCCGAGGCCGCCGGACGCCGCGCCATGGAGCACGGCATGAAGCGCGTGGACGTGTTCGTCAAGGGTCCGGGCTCCGGCCGCGAGACCGCCATCCGTTCGCTCGGCGCCGTCGGCCTGGAGATCGGCCCGATCTCCGACGTGACCCCGGTGCCGCACAACGGCTGCCGTCCGCCCAAGCGCCGTCGCGTCTGAGCCCGAGCCGAAGAAAGAAGGACTGAACCATGGCCCGTTACACCGGACCCATCACCAAGAAGTCGCGCCGGCTCGGCACCGATCTGGTCGGCAACGACAAGGCGTTCGAGCGCCGCGCCTACCCGCCGGGTGTGCACGGCCGCGGCCGCACCAAGGAGAGCGAGTACCTGCTGCAGCTCAAGGAGAAGCAGAAGGCCCGCTACGCCTACGGCGTGCTCGAGAAGCAGTTCCGCCGCTACTACGAGGAAGCCAACCGGCTCGCCGGCAAGACCGGTGACAACCTGCTGATCATCCTCGAGTCGCGCCTCGACAACGTCGTGTACCGCGCCGGCCTGGCCAACACCCGTCGGCAGGCCCGCCAGCTCGTCGTCCACGGCCATTTCCTGGTCAACGGCAAGAAGGTCAACATCCCGTCGTACCGGGTGAGCCCGTACGACATCATCGACGTCGCCCCGAAGTCGCTGAACACGCTGCCGTTCGTGATCGCCCGTGAGACCCATCACGAGCGTTCCGTGCCGGGCTGGCTGACCGTCCGCCCGAACAAGGGCCGCATCCTGGTGCACCAGCTGCCGGTCCGCGACCAGATCACGATCGACGTCCAGGAACAGCTGATCGTCGAGCTCTACTCCAAGTAAGCCTCCTCGGGGACGCCGGTTCGCCGGCGTCCCCGAAACCCGCCCGGGACCGACCCGGGCGGTCGCCATGACTGCCGTCATATAGCGGTCGGCAGGAAAGGAACCACAACTCCATGCTCATCGCACAGCGTCCGACCCTGACCGAAGAGGTCGTCGACGACTACCGCTCCCGCTTCGTCGTGGAGCCCCTGGAACCGGGTGTCGGCTACACCCTCGGCAACTCGCTGCGGCGCACGCTGCTGTCGTCCATTCCGGGCGCGGCCGTGACCAGCATCAAGCTCGAGGGCGTCCAGCACGAGTTCTCGACCATCGAAGGGGTCGTCGAGGACGTCACCGAGATCATCCTCAACCTCAAGGGCCTGGTGCTCTCCTCCGAAGAGGACGAGCCGGTCGTCATGTACCTGCGCAAGGCCGGCCCCGGTGAGGTCACCGCCGCCGACATCGCGCCCCCGGCCGGGGTCGAGATCCACAACCCCGACATGCACATCGCCACCCTGAACGACACCGGCAAGGTCGAGATGGAGCTGGTCGTCGAGCGGGGCCGCGGCTACGTGTCGGCCGCCCAGAACAAGAACCTGGACGCCGAGATCGGCCGGGTGCCCGTCGACTCGCTGTACAGCCCGGTGCTGAAGGTCACCTACAAGGTGGAGGCCACCCGCGTCGAGCAGCGCACCGACTTCAACCGGCTCACCCTGGACGTCGAGACCAAGCCGTCGATGACCCCGCGCGACGCGGTGGCGTCCGCCGGCAAGACCCTGGTGGAGCTGTTCGGGCTGGCCCGCGAGCTGAACGTGGACGCCGAGGGCGTCGAGATCGGCCCGTCGCCGGTCGACGAGCAGCTGGCCGCCGACCTGGCGCTGCCGGTCGAGGAGCTGAAGCTGACCATGCGCAGCTACAACTGCCTCAAGCGCGAGGGCATCCACACCGTCTCCGAGCTGGTGTCGCGGTC
>JBGALC010000023.1:0-48548 GCA_044224095.1 Micropruina sp.
GTCGCTGCTGCCGGTGCAGGCCAGCGAGGACTTCTCCAAGGGACTGGTGCCGGTGCTGCCGAGCCTGTTCACCGGGGGAGCGGTGTGGGCGCGAGCGGCCCAGACGTTCGACAAGGCGGTCGAGGAGCTCGGCTGAAGACCCCAAACCGGTCCAGCACCCCGCGTTGTTCGGGTCGGTCGGGCATCCCAGAGACCACCAGGGTGTCGGCTCCAGGTAGGCCGACGGGCGGATATTATGTCCGATAGAAATCTTGTCAACTAGGTAGTCGACGGCTATAATAGAACACATGATCCACGCCGTAACCCCGTTCCAGGGAACCGCCGTGGATCGCCTGCGGCGCTCGATGGAACTGCGCCGTCAGGCGGACGTCGAAGAGATGCGGGCGCTCGCCGACCTTGCCGTCGAGCACTCCTGGACGACGACGGACGAGTACGACGTGGTGGGGGAGCGGCCGGTCCGGCTGGGTGCCGACGGGAGCCGGCTGGTGGGGGAGTTCCTTCCGTTGGAGATCGCGGCGATCAAGGGAATCTCGGTGACCGCGGCGACGTTCCTGATCCGCGACGTGCTCAACCTGAAAGCCCGCCACCCGCACCTGTGGAGGGCCGTCCGGGCCGGGAATGTGCCGCCCTACAAGGCATTCCGGCTCGCCCAGCTCGCGGCGTGTCATGAGCTGACACAGGCGCAGGCGATGGAGGTCGATGCCCGGTTGGCAAACAAGATCGGCCGGATCGGTTGGGTCCGCCTGCAGCGCCTGTGCCGCGGCTACATCGGCCAGATCGCCGCCGACAAGATCCGGGCCGCCGCGCAGCGGGCGCGCGAGGCCAGGTTCGTGCGGAGCCAGACCGGCGAGGAGGGTGTCGTCACCGAGGTGTGGGCCCGGCTCGACACCACCGACGCCCAGCAGTTGGAGGCGACCATCCAGGCGGTCGCGAAGAAGCTCCGCCTTGGCGGCGACACCGACACGCTCGATGTGCGCCGGGCCAGGGCGCTCGGCATCCTCGCCACGCCGGGCCGTGCCCAGGCGTTGCTGTTCGGCGCCGATGACGATCGGTATCTTCCGCGAACTAAGGCGTATCTGCACATCACCCCCGAGTTCCTCGCCGGGAGCGGCGACGGGCTCGCGGCCCGCTCCGAGACCTTGGGCCCCCTGGCCAAGGCCCAGTTGGCCGAACTCTTCGGCACCCACCGCATCACCATCACCCCGGTGATCCACTCCGATGGCGAGCCCGCGGTCGACGCCTATGAGATCCCCAACCGAATCCGGGAGGCGGTCGTACTGCGCGATGGCTGCGAAGTGTTCCCCTACTCGTCGCGGACGGCCCGCGGCCTCGATCTGGACCACACCCGCCCTTACGTCGCCGGTGCCGAAGGACAAACCACCCCCGGCAACCTTGGGCCGCTCACCCGCACGACGCACCGCGCCAAGACAGCCGGCCGCTGGCGACTGAGACAACCCAGGGACGGCATCTTCTGGTGGCGATCGCCGTCCGGCCAGCGATACCGGGTGGGCCCGGATGGCACCACCGACCTCGTCCATCACTCGCGACTCGAACGACTGATCACCTGGCACCTCGACAGCAGCTGAGCCGCGGCTAGCCGGCAAGGGCCAGGGCGAAGGGCAGCACAGCGTCCGCTCCGGCGCGGCGCAGCAGGCGTGCGGCAACGGTCATCGTCCAGCGGGAGTCGGCCAGGTCGTCCACCAGGAGTACCGGGCCGCGCAGGTCGCGCAGTCGCGTTGCCAGTTCGTCGGGTACGACGAACCGCTCCCACAGGTCACGGACCCGGTAGGCGCTGTTGCTGGCGCCCCGGCCGGGCCCGGCGTCCGGATCGAGGGCGAGCGGGCCGAGCAGCGGGAGCCGTCCGGCGGTGGCGAGGCCGGTGGCCAGCGATTCCACCAGGCGCGGACGCCCCACGCTCGGCACCCAGGCCACGGCGGCGGGACGCTCGGCCCAGTCCCAGGCCTTCAGCACCCGCAGGCAGGCCCGGCCCAGTTCGGCCGGTACCTCGGCATCGACCGGAAGGCCGTCGGCGTCGGTGGCGAACAGCTCGCGCAGCGGGCCGCCCCAACCGAGGTCGGTGAGCCGCGCCACCACCCGGCCTTCCGCGGCCTGGTCGGCGGCCGGGATCTTGCCGGTGACCGCCCTGCCGTCGGCGCGGACGCCGAGGCGGTCGAGCCCGGTCGGCCACAGCGCCCGCGGCGGGATCGGCACCCCGACCCGGTCGAGGGCCTCCGACGCGGTGCGAGCGGTCCGCACCGTCACGTCGGTGGGGTACCAGTGGCCGGCGCAACCGTCGCAGCGGCCGCAGGGCGCGGCATGGGGATCGTCCAGCTGGCGGGTCAGGAAAGCCATCCGGCACTCGTCGAGCTCCTCGTAGGCCAGCATGGCGTCCTGCTCGGCGACCCGGGCGGCGGCGATCCGTTCGTAGCGTTCGGCGTCGTAGTGCCAGCGGCGTCCGGTCGCCACCCAACCGCCGGAGACGTACTCGACCGCCCCGTCGACGGCCAGCACCTTCAGCAACAGCTCCAGCGGTCCGCGGCGCAGGTCGACCCGGGCCTCCAGAGCCGGCACCGACAGCGGCCGGTCGGCGTCGGCGAGCGCACCGAGCACGGCGTCGGCCCGGGCCTGGGTGGGCATCGCGTTGGTGGCGAACCAGTGCCAGATGTCGCGGTCCTCGACGCCGGGCAGCAGTAGCACGTCGGCCCGCTCGGTGGCCCGGCCGGCGCGTCCGACCTGCTGGTAGTAGGCCACCGGCGAGCTGGGCGCGCCGATGTGCACGACGAAGCCCAGGTCGGGCTTGTCGAACCCCATGCCGAGCGCGGAGGTGGCGACCAGGGCCTTCACCCGGTTGGTCTGCAGCGCCTCCTCGGCGGACTGCCGCTCGGCGGCGTCCGTCCGGCCGGTGTACGGCAGCACCCGGTGCCCGGCGCCGGCCAGGAAGGTGGCGGCGTCCTCGGCGGCCGAGACGGTCAGGCAGTAGACGATGCCGCTGCCCGGCAGGGCGTCGAGGTGTTCGGCCAGCCAGGCCAGTCGCCGGTGCGCGGTGCCCAGTTCGAGCACCCCGAGCCGCAGCGAGTCGCGGGCCAGCGCGCCGCGCAGGGTGAACACGTCGCGCCCGCCGGTGCCGAGCTGTTCGGCGACGTCGTCGACCACCCGCTGGTTGGCGGTGGCGGTGGTGGCCAGCACCGGGACGCCGTCGCCGAGTTCACCGATCAGGTCGCGGATGCGCCGGTAGTCGGGCCGGAAGTCGTGGCCCCAGTCGCTGATGCAGTGCGCCTCGTCGATCACCAGCAGGCCGAGCGAGGCCACCAGACGGGGCAGCTGTTCGGCCCGGAACCGGGGGTTGACCAGGCGTTCCGGTGACACGAACAGCACGTCGACGGCGTCGTCGTCGAGCAGTTGCTCGATGTCGCGCCATTCGGCGACGTTGGCCGAGTTGATCGCGGCGGCCCGGACGCCGGCCCGCTCGGCGGCGCGCACCTGGTCGCGCATCAGCGCCAGCAGCGGCGACACGATCAGCGCCGGGCCGGCACCCTCGCGGCGCCGCAGCAGCGCCGCGATGAAGTACACCGCGGACTTGCCCCAGCCGGTGCGCTGCACCACGAGCGCCCGGCGGCGGTCGGCGACCAGCGCCTCGATGGCCTCGTACTGGCCGGGGTGGAAGGCGGCGTCCGGACGCCCGGTGAGGTCGGCCAGGATCGCGGTGGCACGGCCGCGCAGGTCGGCGGAACCGGCCGTGGAACCGGTGGGGGAGTCGGTCATGCCAGCCACCGTCTCATGCCGGACCGACAGTCCTCGAACGCCGGGCAACGCCGGAGCCACCGCGGGTTCCCGGCGTCCGGGTTTCGTCGGGCTCGGTCCTGCGGCGCTCGATCGCGCGATCGACCACTGGTGACGGGATCGGCAACAGCATTCGGCATATTTCCCGAAACCACAGGTGGTTGCGGTCAGCTGTGGCGGATCGCGCGATCACCCGCGCGGCACCCCGGGAGTCTCCGGCGCTCAGCAGACCTGGCTGAGCAGACCGGTGTCGACGTCGTAGAGGAAACCGCCGATCCTGGCCCTGCCCGCGATCAGCGGATGTTCGTCGAGCAGCGCGACGTCGCCGCGCAGCTTGCCCTCCTGGTCGGTGGTGGCGCCGACGCTGAGATCTGAGGTGTCGCGTCCGCTGGCCTCGGCAACCCGGCGCCGCATCTCGGCGTCGTCGCAGGCGGCCATCGCGCACCGGGTGTGCGCGATCACCAGGATCCGGTCGACACGCAGCAGGTTGACCCCGAGGACGCAGCCGTTCAGGGCGTCGGGGGTGACGTGGCCCCCGGGGGTGCGCAGGATCTTGGCCTCGCCGAGCATCAGCCCGAGCATCTCGAGCGGCTGCAACCGGGAGTCCATGCAGGTGACGACGGCGACGCCGGCGTGCGCGTAGCCGTCGAAGTTGCGGGGAGCGGAGGTGGCGTAGCGTCGATTGGCTTCCAGCAGGTCGTCGAACTCATCGGTCACGCCGATCACCCTATCGGCAGCCGGCCACCGGGCTTCGCCACCCAATCGCGGGACGGGTCGCTCAGCGGTGGGTGCGGGTCGACACCGCGGCGATGGGCTGACCGACGGAGACCCCGGAGCCGTCCCGCCGGGGATCGAACGCGGGCAGGTCGACCGGGGCACCGCTCGCCGCGGCCGCCACCGCCGGGGCCGGTCCGACCCAGGCCAGCAGCAGCACGTCCTCGCCCCTCAGGAACCGCTGGCACCGGACGCCGCCGGTGCCGCGGCCCTTGCCCGGATACTCCTCGAACGGCGTGACCTTGACGCTGCCGGCGTCCGTGCCGGGCAGCGCCGTCGACGAGCCGGCCACCGAGACCACCACCGCGTCCGAGGCCGGGCTGACGCCGAAGAACACCACCTTGGCGCCGGCGGCCGGCTTGACCCCGGCCATGCCGCCGCCGGAGCGGCCCTGCGGGCGCACCCCGGCCACCGGGAAGTGCAGCAGCTGGGCGTCCGAGGTGACGAAGACCAGCTCGCCGGTGTCGTCGCGCAGCTCGACCGCTCCGACCACCCGGTCGCCCTGGTCGAGCCGGACGATCTCCCAGCTCTCCCTGTTCAGCAGGTCCGGATTGACCCGCTTCACCACACCGCGCTCGGTGCCCAGCGCCCAGCCGACGAGGTCCTCGCCCAGGCCGGTCACCCCGAGGATGCGCTCGCCCGACTCCAGCGCGAACAGCTCGGACGCCGGAGAGCCGCCCTGCAGATTGGGCGCCTGGGCGGTGGCCGGCACCGAGGGCAGGTCGATGGTCTGGCCGCGGATCACCCGGCCCAGGCTGGTCAGCAGCCCGAACTCGCCGCGCGCGGTGGAGGCGCAGCTGCTGACGATCACGTCGTGGACGGCCCGGCCGCCGGACGCCGGCAGCGGCTCGGCGTTGTCGGTGCGGGCCAGCAGCCCGGCCGACGACAGCAGCACCCGGCACGGATCGTCGGCGATCTCCAGCGGGGTGGCCGCCGCCTTGGCGGCGGAGACCGAGCCCCCGCCGGAGGCCAGCAGCACAGTGCGCCGCGGCGTCCCGTGGGTGCGGGCCACCTCGTCCAGCTCCTTCGAGACCAGCGCGCTCAGCTGCTTCGGATCGTCGACGATCGCCTGCAGCTCGGCGATCCGCTTCTGCAGCTCGTCCCGCTCCGATTCCAGCTCGATCCGGCTGAACCTGGTCAGCCGGCGCAGCTGCATGTCGAGGATGTAGGTGGCCTGCACGTCGGACAGGTCGAACACCTCGATCAGCTTGGCCTTGGCGATCCCGGCGTCGTCGCTGCCACGGATGATCGCGATCACGTCGTCGATGTCCAGGATCGCGATCAGCAGGCCCTCGACCAGATGCAGCCGGTCGGACGCCTTGCCGAGCCGGAACCTCGTCCGGCGCAGGGTGACCTCGAGGCGATGGTCGAGATAGACGGTGAGCATCTCGCGCAGGCTGAGGGTGCGCGGCTGGCCGTCGACCAGGGCGACCGCGTTGATCCCGAACGAGTCCTCCAGCCGGGTCTGCCGGTACAGCTGCTCCAGCACGGCGTCCGGGTTGAACCCGTTCTTGATCTCGATCACCAGCCGGGTGCCGTTGGCCAGGTCGGTGAGGTCCTTGACGTCGGCGATGCCGGTCAGCTTCTTCGACTGCACCGCCGTCTTGATCTGTTCGATCACCCGCTCGGGGCCGACCATGTAGGGCAGCTCGGTGACCACGATGCCCTTGCGCCGCGGGTGCACCTGCTCGACGCGGGCGGTGGCCCGGATCCGGAAGCTGCCGCGTCCGGTCAGGTAGGCGTCCTTCACGCCGTCCAGGCCGACGATCTTGCCGCCGGTCGGCAGGTCGGGGCCGGGGACGAACCGCATCAGCTCCTCGGCGTCGGCCTCCGGGTGGCCGATCAGATGCTTCAGCGCCTGGACGCATTCGATCAGATTGTGCGGCGGGATGTTGGTGGCCATCCCGACCGCGATGCCGGTGGAGCCGTTGACCAGCAGGTTCGGGAACGCCGCCGGCAGGACGACGGGTTCGGTCTCCTTGCCGTCGTAGTTGGGCCGGAAGTCGACGGTGTCCTCGGCCAGCCCGGCGGTCATCGCCAGCGCGGCCGGCGCCATCCGGCACTCGGTGTAGCGCATCGCCGCGGGCCCGGCGTCCAGCGAACCGAAGTTGCCGTGCCCGTCCACCACCGGCAGCCGCTGCGCCCACGGCTGGGCCAGCCGCACCAGCGCATCGTAGATGGCGGCGTCCCCGTGCGGGTGCAGCAGGCCCATCACCTGGCCGACCACGCGGGCCGACTTCACGTGCGGACGATCCGGGCGGATGCCCATGTCGTCCATCGTGTAGAGGATGCGGCGCTGCACCGGCTTCAGGCCGTCGCGGGCGTCCGGCAGGGCCCGGCTGTAGATCACCGAATAGGCGTACTCGAGGTAGCTGGTCTCCATCTCGTCGGAGATGTCGATGTCGACGATGCGTTCGATCAGGTCGTCGTCGGCCGGGGGACGCGCCACCGCTGCCTCGCTCTCGGTTGCCAGTGTTCAGGCCCGATTGTGGCCCCGGACAGGACGCCTGGCGACGGCTGACACGCGGCCGGACCCAGGTCGGGGGCGATCGGAGCGGAGACCGGCCCGCCTCCGCGCGTTCAGGCGGTGGGCGGCTGGCGTCCAACCGCGGTTCATCTCCGCCGGTTCTACTCGGGGCGGATCCCGTCCCCGACGAGCTGGAGCAGCGCCATGCAGGCAAGGAGGGTCGCGGCCGGTGTGCGGTGCCTGCCGCACACGTGCCGACGCCGCCGGATGCCGCGCGGACCCGCCCGGTGAGCGCCCCGACCGGCGGCGGACGTCGGGGGCGGCCGGTGGCCTGGCTGCTCGTCGCCGCGGGCCTGGCCACGGCGGCACTGCTCGGCTACCTGGTGAACGGCAACATCCGCTACGAGGTGGGGGTGGTGCGGGTCTCCGGCCATTCCGCGGCCGACACCTTCACCCATCGACCGATCGCGTTCCGGCTGCTGTCCGCGGCCCAGTCCTGGCTGCCCGAGCTGGTCAGCACGGCGGCGGGTCCGCCGGGATCCTGGACCCGGGTGTGGATGTTCGAGGCCGGCTTCCGGCTGACGGCCGGCGTGCTGGCGGCCGCCGCGGCGTCCCTGCTCTGGGCGGGGCTGCGCCGGCACCGGACGCCGGTCGCCTGGGCCTACCCGCTGGCCGCCTACGCGGCGCTGATGTTCACCGCCCCCGCCACCGGTGAGCCGGACTGGATGGCGGCGCTGTTGGCGGTGGCGGCGGTCGGTGCCGGGCTCACGCTGCGACCCGGGACCGGCGGCGCGGCCGCCGGGGTGCTGCTGGCGTCGTCCGCGCTGGTCAAGGTCAGCACCGCGCCGGTGGCGGCCGCGGCGCTGCTGATGCTGTGGGCGATCGATCGCCGGCGGGGATGGAGCGCGCTGCTCGCGGCCGTCAGCGCCGGGCTGCTCGGCATCGGGCTGATCTGGTGGCTGGCGCCGTTCGAGATCGGCTGGCTGCTCGACATCCGGGCGCTGCAACCCGACCCGTGGACCTGGGAGAACGCGGCGGACGCCGGCCACTACCTGGTGAACCTGGCGGCCCGGTGGCCCACCGTCGCGCTGCTGCCCGCCTTCTTCGTCGGCGCCCGACGAGCGGAGGCCTGGACGGCCGGCGCGGGGCTGGCCCTGACCGGGCTGGGCATCGTCTACCAGGGCCAGTACTTCGTGTACCACGCGCTCGGGCTGGTGGTGCTCAGCGCGGTACTGGCGGTCCGCACGGTGCGGCGCTCCCGGGCCGCGCTGCGCTGGCCGCTGCTGGCGTTGACGGCCTGGACCCTGGTGCTGTTCGCCCTGCCGTCGGCCTGGCGCATCGACCACTGGGTCGGTCTCTACCTGATCACTGTCAGCTGGGTCCTCGTCCTGGTCGCCTGGCAGTGGGTCGTGCTGCGTCGTCGGTCGCGCCGGTCACCGGGCACGGCCGCCTGGTGGGCGGCGCTGCTGGTGATGGCGGCGATGCTCGCCACCCAGACGCCGCTGTCGGCGGAGTCGCTCACCCTGCGGACGGCCGGTCGGACGTCGCGGGGCCAGGCCGCCGCGCTGCGGGTGGAGCTCGCCGACGCCGAGAGGCTCCACCGGCTGATCGGCTCGGATACCCGGGTCGCCTACCTCACCTTCGGCGACGCCACCTACGTGCTCGGGAACCCCACCCGCTGTCGCTACCCGTCGCCGCTGTTCCTGCAGCGCGGCCGGGCCGAGGAGAAGGTCTCGGCCGCCAACCGGGGCGAGAGCCTGGCCTGCCTGACCGATCCCGCGGCGCGCTGGCTGATCTGGGACCGGGACTGGCTGCCCCGCAAGGGTGCGCCGGAGGATCTGCTCGCCGTCATCGACGCGAACTGGGTCTGCGCCGGTGCCACCGTGATCGGCGGGTACACCCTGTGTCCGCGGCGGCGGTGATGCGACGGCTCGACCTGAGCCGGTGCGGCTCAGCCCGCGGCGGGCGGTTTCAGCGCCGTCCGCAGCTGGGCGACCAGCCCGCGTCCGTCCGGCGCCTCCACCCAGGAGGAGGCCGTGCCGGGCAGCTCGTCCGACTCGTCCAGCGGCAGGTAGGTGCCGTGGGCCAGCACCTGCTCGGCGGGGGAGAGCTGCCGGATGGCGACCGCCGCGACGTGGGCCGGATGCGAGTTGGCGAACTCGGCGTAGATCTCCGGGTCGTGCTGGCCGTCGTCGCCGACCAGCAGCCAGGCGATCCGGGGGAACTCGGCCGCCAGCCGCAGCAGGCTGGTCCGCTTGTGCTCCATCCCGGACCGGAACCAACCGGTGTTGGTCGGCCCCCAGTCGGTGAGCAGCAGCGGGCCCTTGGGGTAGTTGTGGCGCTCCAGGAAGCGCTTCAGGAAGTCGTAGGTGTTCCAGGCGCCGGTCGACAGGTAGACCATCGGGGCACCCGGATGCGCCTCCAGGCACCGGTGGTAGAACCGGGCCATGCCGGGGATCGACTGCCGGTTCGACTCGTCCCGGACGAAACTGTTCCAGGCCGCGATCATCGGACGCGGCAGCCAGGTGGTCAGCACGGTGTCGTCGATGTCGGAGAGCAGGCCGAAGCGCGCGTCGTCGCCGATGATCAGGACGTCGCAGGCGACCGGCGCCGAGCCGTCGCTGCGGACGGTGACCGTCTGCCAGCCCGGCTCCAGGCCGTGCCCGACGATCCGGTGGTCGAGGTAGCCGCCACGGTCGGTGGTGGCGTTCACCACCCGCTCGCCGACGGTGATCGTGGTCCGCACCCGGACGCACGGCGCGGTGAGGAAGCTGCGCCAGCCGCGGCGCTTGACGAACTCCTTGGTCGCCCGGCCGAGCTGGCTGCGTGACCACTGCGGGACCAGCTTCACCCGGGCCATCACCCGCAGGAAGTCGCCCGAGCCGTAGCCGGTGTAGCCGATCACCTGCTCGCGCCAGCCGAGGGCCCGGAACGCCGCTTCGATCCGCCGGTCGAGGAATTCCTCGATCCGGGCGGCGATGAACGGCTTGGTGCTCACCGGCCCCACCGTAGACGCCACCCCGGTCGGGGGCGAGCCGCCGCACCCGCGCACCGCCAGAAGGGTGAACTTGGGCAGCTGCCGCCTGCGGTGCGAAGATGAGCCGGTGACCTTGCTCGCATTGCCCGCCGCGCTGCGCAGGGACATCGATGCCTGCGGGTATTTCCCCGATCTGATCGCCGAGACGGTGGCGATGGCCATCGCCGGCGAGACGGTGCGGGATCACGTCGTCCATCACGAGGCGACCTTCGCCCGTGACGAGATCCAGCGGCACCTGTCGGTGCTGGTGCTCACCCCGACCCGGTTCATCGTCGGGCACACCGACGAATCGGACGCCCCCGGCGAGGCCGGCCAGGCGATGTCGACCACCGAGTCGGTCGCCCTGGAGAAGATCACCTCGGTCGCGTTGACCCGGGTGGTCGCCCATCCCGAACGGCACGGCAGCAACCGCTCGTCGACCGTCGAGACCTGGCTGAGTGTCGGCTGGGGAACGGCCCGCCGCCTCGATCTGGAGCCGGCGCACTGCGGCGACCCGGAGTGCGACGCCGACCACGGCTACTCCGGCACCCTGGCCGCCGACGACCTGACCGTCCGGATGAGCGCGGCGGCCGACGGTGCCGACAACGTCGCGCGGCTGATGTCGTTCGCGACCGCCCTCCAGGTCGCCAGCGGCGGTGGCCGGTGAGTCGTCCCGAGCCGCCGGCCTACGGCAGTTCCACGCTCGCCGACGTGCTGCCCAGCATCGGTGCCGTGCTCGGCCTGCCCGGACGCGAGAACGCCCTCGGCCTGCCGGACGCGGAACGGTTCGTGGTGCTGCTGGTCGACGGGCTCGGCCGCGACCTGCTGCGCGGCCGGGAACGGCTCGCCCCCTTCCTGACCGGCCTGCTGGACGCACCGGCGTCCAGGACCATCACCGCGGGGGCGCCGAGCACGACCGTCACCTCGGTGACCAGCCTGGGCACCGGCCTCACCCCCGGCCAGCACGGCCTGGCCGGGTACACCTTCCGGCTCGGCGGGCGACTGCTCAACGCGCTGCTCTGGGAGGACGGCCTGGACGGCCTCGACGTGCAGCCGCAGCTGACCGCCTTCGAACGGCTGGCCAAGGCCGGCGTCCGGTGCGCCACGGTCACGCCGTCCCGGTTCCGTGGCACCGGCCTGACCACCTGCGCGCTGCGCGGTGCCGACTTCCTCGGCTACGCCGACGAATCCGACACCGCCCGCCGGGTGGAGCTGACCGTGCAGGCGGCCCTGTCCGGTCCGCGCAGCGTGGTCTACCTCTACGATCGCGACCTCGATCACGCGGGCCACAAGCAGGGCACCGACTCCGACGCCTGGGCCACCGAACTGGTCCGGATCGACGCGCTGGCGTCCGCGCTGCGCGCGATGCTGCCCGACGACGTCCGGCTGCTGATCACCGGCGACCACGGCATGGTCGACATCGCGGTGGATCGCCGGATCACCATCGAGGACGAGCCCGACCTGCTGGCCGGGGTGGGGCTGATCGGCGGCGAGGGCCGCTTCCGCCAGCTGTACGTCAGCCGGGACGCCCCGGCGGTCGCCGCGCGATGGGCGGACCGGCTCGGTGCGGACGCCTGGGTGCTGACCCGCGACCAGGCCGCCGAGGCCGGCTGGTTCGGGCCGCTGCAGCCGCGGCTCGCGGACCGGTTCGGCGACGTCCTGGTGGCGATGGCGACCGACCGGGCGCTGATGACCCGCAGCCAGCCCAACGAGTTCAACCTGGTCGGCATGCACGGCTCGCTGACCCCCGCCGAGCTCACCGTCCCGCTGCTGATCGGCTGAGCCTGGTGGCGCAGCTGATCTTCTTCACCGGCCCGATGAACAGCGGCAAGTCGACGCTGGCGCTGCAGACCGACTTCACCGAGACCCAGGCCGGCCGTGCCGGGCGGGTGTTCAGCCGCAACGACCGGGCCGGCTCCGCCACCCTGTCCTCCCGGATCGGGCTGGAGCAGGACGCCATCGAGGTCACCGACGACCTGGACTTCTGGCGGCTGGTGATCGGTGAGCTCACCCAGGCCCGGCGGGTCGACTATCTGATCTGCGACGAGGCGCACTTCTACACGCCCGAGCAGATCGACCAGCTGGCCCGGATCGTCGACGAGTTGCAGGTGGACGTCCACTGCTTCGCGATCCTCACCGACTTCCGCACCGAGCTGTTCCCGGCCACCCGGCGGTTGGTCGAGCTGTGCGACCGGATGGAGTTGCTGCAGGTCCGGCCGCGGTGCTGGTGCGGCGAGCCGGCCACCCACAACGCCCGGACGGTCGACGGGGCGATGGTCACCGAGGGCGACCAGGTGATGGTCGGCGACGTGCTGCCGGGCGCCGGCCGGGTGGCCGCCTACGAGGTGCTCTGCCGCCGGCATCACCGGCGCCGGATGACGGCGGCTCGCGCCGCGGTCACGCTCAGCCCCGAGCCCTTGCCGTTCGAGTAGGCGTCCCCAGGCGACCCGCCGGTCACTGCCGGGATCGGGAGCGACTGCCGCTCTGCAGGGCGGCAGCGGCTCGCCGGGCGGGCAGTCGGCTGCCGACGAGCCGGAGGCCGCCCGGGAATCTCTGTCGGCCCCGCGTGGTTGAGTGGCACCGTGAGCCTTTCCGGATGGCAGGTCATGAACTCGATGACGCGGGACGCGTCCGTTCGTGAGCACCGACTGGCGCCCGGCACCTGGCGCCGGGTGCTGGCCTATGCGGGGGCGTACCGCGGCCTGATCGCGATGTTCCTCTGCCTCACCGTGGTCGATTCGGTGCTGGTCGTCGCCTCGCCGCTGATCCTGCAGCGGCTGGTCGACGACGGGGTGATCCCGGGCGATGCCGGCCTGGTCGTCCGGCTCGCTGTCGTCGTCGCGGTGCTGGCCGTGGCGGACGCGGCACTCACCCTGGTCGAGCGCTGGTACTCGGCGCGGATCGGCGAGGGCCTGATCTTCGACCTGCGCACCCAGGTGTTCGGGCACGTGCTGCGGCAGCCGATCGCCTTCTTCACCCGCGCCCAGACCGGCGCCCTGGTCACCCGGCTGAACAGCGACGTGATCGGGGCCCAACAGGCGTTCACCTCGGTGCTGCAGAACCTGGTCGGCAACGCGATCAGCCTGGTGGTGATCGTGGTCGCGATGGCGTCGCTGTCCTGGCAGCTGACCATCGGCGCACTGCTGCTGGTGCCGCTGTTCCTGGTCCCGGCCCGCATCCTGGGCAGGCGGCTGGCGGCGCTGACCCACCGGCAGATGGTGCTGAACGCCGACATGGGCGCGCAGATGAGCGAGCGGTTCAACGTCGCCGGCGCGCTGCTGGTGAAGCTGTTCGGCGACCCGCGGCGCGAAGACCGTGAATACGCCGGGCACGCCGCCGGGGTGCGCGACACTGGCATCAGCCTCGCCGTGAACCGGTCGGTGTTCTTCGTGGCGCTGGCGCTGGTGGCGTCGCTGGCGACCGCGATGGTCTACGGGGTCGGCGGCGTGATGGCGGTCGACGGGGCGCTGACCGTGGGCACGCTGCTCGCCCTGGCCGCGCTGCTGGCCCGGCTGTACGCACCGCTGACCGCACTGTCCAACGTCCGGGTGGATGTGATGACGGCACTGGTGTCGTTCGAGCGGGTCTTCGAGGTGCTCGACCTGAAGCCCCTGGTGGCCGAACGGCCCGGCGCGGTCCCGGTGCCGGACGCGCCGGTGAGGGTCGAGGTCGACCACGTCGGGTTCCGCTACCCGTCGGCCGACGAGATCTCGCTGGTGTCCCTGGAGGGCGCGGCGAGCGGCGACCGCCGGGGCGGCGGCGACGTGCTGCACGACATCTCGTTCACGGTGCAGCCCGGTGATCTGGTGGCGCTGGTCGGCCCCAGCGGGGCCGGCAAGACCACCATCACCTCGCTGGTGGCCAGGCTCTACGACCCGACCGCCGGCGCCGTCCGGATCAACGGTGTCGACCTGCGCGATGCCACCCTGACCTCGCTGCACGACCGGGTGGGCGTGGTGACGCAGGAGGCGCACCTGTTCCACGACACCATCCGTGCCAACCTGCTCTACGCCAAGCCGTCCGCCACCGACGCCGAGCTGGAGGCGGCGCTGCGGGCCGCGCAGGTGTGGCGGCTGGTGGAGTCCCTGCCCGAGGGCCTGGACACGGTGGTGGGCGATCGCGGCCACCGGCTCTCCGGCGGTGAGAAGCAGCGGTTCGCGCTGGCCCGGCTGCTGCTCAAGGGACCCGGACTGGTGGTCCTCGACGAGGCCACCGCGCACCTCGACAGCGAGAGTGAGGCGGCCGTCCAGCACGCCCTGGACGCCGCGTTGCGGGACCGGACGTCGATCGTGATCGCGCACCGGCTCTCCACGGTGCGGGGCGCCGACCGCATCCTGGTGGTCGACGACGGACGCATCGTCGAGCAGGGCACCCACGTGCAGCTGCTGGCCGCCGGCGGCCTTTACGCCGAGCTCTACCGGACCCAGTTCGCCGATCAGGCGGACGCCCCGCGCCCGGTCGACGGGCATGCGCTGAACTGAGCCGCACCCGGCGGCTCCGCCAGGACGACGAGAACCTAGACCGCGGCGGTCTCCGGGTTCTGCGCCCACAGATCCGGGCCGAACACCTCGTAGTGGATGTTCTCGCTGTGGATGCCCTTCTCGATCAGGGCGAGCCGGGACGTCCGCATGAACGGCAGCGGTCCGCACATGAACACCTGGGCGTCCGCGGGCACCTCGATGTCGGACAGGTCCATGAAGCCCGAACGCGCCGGGTGCAGGGTCGGGGCCTCCTCGGCCTCCTCCTCGTACCACATCTGGCAGCGGGCGTCCGACATGGCGAGCACCTGGCGGCGCAGGCTGGCGTACAGGGCGTGGTGGTCATGCGACTTGTCGGCGTGGAACAGCCGCACCTTGCGGTCGGGCTGGCGACGGGACAGGTCCTCCATGATCGCCGCGATCGGGGTGATCCCGATGCCGGCCGAGACCAGCACCAGCGGGGTGTCCTCGGAGCCCTCGAGGACCAGGTCGCCGGCCGGCTGGGAGACGTCCAGGATCGACCCGGGACGGGCGTTGGCGTGCAGCCAGCCGGACACCTGGCCGTCCGGTGCGCCGGCGACGCCGCGGACCCGTTTGATGGTGACCCGCAGCGAGTCGCCGCGCGGACCCGAGGAGATCGTGTACTGCCGGGGCTGCCGCTCACCGTTGGGAAGATCGACGGCGATGGCCACGTACTGGCCGGTGCGGTGGGAGGGGACATCGCCGCGCACCGGTGCCAGCAGCAGCGAGAAGACGTCGTCGGACTCCTCGAATCGCTCCACCACCCGGTAGCTCCGCCAGGGTCGGGCCGGATCGGTGCCGGCCAGCGCGTACAGCCTGGCCTCCTCGGCGATCAGGGAACAGCCGAACAGCCAGTACACCTCGTCCCAGGCGGCCGCGACCTCCGGCGTGATCGCGTCCCCCAGCACGGCCTTGACCGCCTTCAGCAGGTGCTGGCCGACGATGGTGTACTCGTGGGCCTTGATCCCGAGCGAGACGTGCTTGTGGGCGATCCGTTGCAGCACCGGGGTGAAGTCGGGCGCCTCGGGGTCGACCAGCTGGACGGCGAACGCGACCACCGAGGCGGCCAACGCCTGGGGCTGCTCGCCGATGGCCTGGTTGGCCTTGTTGAACACCCGCATCAGTTCGGGGTGGGCCGCGAACATGTCCGGGTAGAACACCGAGGTGATCTGCTCGGCGTGCGTGGCCACCACCGCTGCGGTGGCCGTGACGATCCGCTCCGATTCCGGCGTGAGCCGCATCAGGGTCCCTCCTTCTTCCACCCGCTCCGGCGCGGGGCTGTCGCTGAACGCCGCCCGTCGGCGTCGATCGACGTCCGCCGCGACCCGAGGGGCGCGACGAGGCGCTTGGAGGAAGGGTGGCACAACGCCTCGGCCTTTGTGCCGAAAACTTCAAGAAAGCCCGGGTCGGGGGTCGACCGCCGACCGATCGGTCGGCTGTCTCCGGGCCGGCCGGGGCTCGGGACCAGCCGGTCAGTCCTTGGGCTTCGGCGCCCCGAACATGATCTCGTCCCAGCTCGGCACGCTGGCCCGCTTGCGCTTCACCGGACGCGAGGGCTCGTTGCCGGCCTCATCGACCAGGCTGGGCTGCTCGGGCTCGGCGGGGGAGGGCCTCACCCGTCCCGGACGCGGTCGGCGTTCCTCGGCGTCCTCGGCGGCCTGGGCACCCTCCGGGTCCGCTCCCGCGGCGGCCGGCTCGGCGTCGGCAGACGGCTCCTGACCCAGCTCGGCCCCGGCGGCGGGCTCGGGTTCTGCCTCGGTCGCCGGCGCGTCCTCGTCGGCCCCCGGTGACGGCGCCTCCGGTTCCGCCTCCGCCGCGTCCGCGGGTGGTTCGGTGGGCTCGGCGTCCTCGGTCGGCGCCTCGCCGCCCGGCTGCTCGTCGAAGGACGCGACGCCCTCCTGGACGGTGCCGGTCTCGGTGGCGACGTGGCCGTCCGGCTCGGCTTCGAACGGGGCGGCCTCGGATTCCGCGTCGTCGTGCCCGGCGTCGGCCGGTTCCGGCTCGGCCGCGGCCAGGTCGTCGTCCACCGCCGGGCGGAGACCGTCGACGGCCGTTTCGGCGCCGATCAGGTCGCCATCCTCGTCGCCGGCGAGCTCGAACGATTCCTCGAACTCGGCGTCCGCGAGTCGTTCGGTGGGTTCGCCGCCGTCGAAGTCGAGCTCCTCGGTGACCGCTTCGGAGTTCACCGGACCCTCGTCCAGGACCGGTGCCGCCGACTGCTCCGGGCGCGGCCGAACCAGGCCGGCGTAGATCTGCACCGAGTCCTCGTCGAAGCTGGACAGCATCTCGTAGAGCACGTCCATGTTCGACCGGTCGCCGGGGACGATGTCGTAGACGCCGTCCACCTCGGCCAGGTCGCCCTCGGCGAAGGCGTCCTCGCTGTCGGACGAGCCGTCGTCGGCCTCGTCGTCCTCCGGCTCGTCGAGGAGATCCTCCTCCTCGATGTCGGGGGTGACCGCGAACTGCGGCTGGATGGCCCGGACGATCGCCAGCTCGTCGTTGAGGTCGAGCCCCGCACCGGCGTCCGGCTCGCCGGTGCGCCGCCTGCGTCCGGGCTGCGGACCGTGCGAGCTCGACTGTTCGCCGGTCAGCCACCGGGCGTCGTCGTTCGCGGCGGTGGAGAACCGCCCGGTCTGGTCGTAGACGAACTCGGCCTGGCGCTGCACCGAGCCCGACTCATAGGACAGTCGCACCGTCCAGCGGCGGTCCTCGGTGCGCCAGGCGTCCCACTCCACGCTATCGCCGTCGACCCCGCGGGAGAGCAACCGGTCGGCGACCACGTTGCGCAGGCTGCGATGCGCGACGGCGTCGCCGGCCCGGCGCACCGGATTGGTCTGGGCGAGGCCGGCGATGTGCTCGCGCTCGGCGATCACCGGGCCGGCGAACGGCTCGATCTTCGCGACCGGGACCCCCGCTGCCTGTGCAACCGCCTCGAGCGACTCCCCGGCCCTGATCCGGGCCTGGATGTCGCGAGGCCGCAGTGCACTGTCCATGTCGATCTCCAGTTGTCCGATGCGGGGTCGGTCGTTGCGCAGCGCCGCCTTCAGCCGCTCGTCGGCGGGGATCCCCACCTGTTCGCCGCCTTCGATGACGACGATCAGGGTCCTCCCGTCGGGGCTCAACCCGAGTGGGTGGGCGGTGCGCATCGCTCGATCGCTCTCCTGTGTTCGTGCTAGTGCGTAACCTACCGGGTCGGACGCCGCAGGCGTCCGGCAACGGGGCCGTCCGCGTTCCCGTGGCTGAGACGGGCACGGGTCGCCCCGCGATGTTTGGAGTCGTGTGATATGTATGCCTGCGACGCATTGAGGACCAAGTGAGAACGCTGAGCGTGGCCGCCTGTCGGCGGGCGTTCAGGGATGGAGTTACGAAGCACTATGGCAACCGACTACGACGCTCCGCGCAAGACCGACGAGGAGAGCGAAGACAGCATCGAGGAACTCAAGACCCGCCGGAACGACAAGAACTCCGGCAAGGTCGACGAGGACGAGGTCGAGGCTGCGGAATCCTTCGAACTGCCGGGCGCCGACCTCTCCCACGAGGAGCTCACCGTCCGGGTGCTGCCGCGCCAGGCGGACGAGTTCACCTGCTACTCGTGCTTCCTGGTGAAGCATCGGAGCCAGATCGCGGTGACCCGCAACGGTCACTCCTACTGCGTGGACTGCGCCGACTGACGGCCGCCCCACGCACCTGAGTCAGCCTCGTCCGGCAGTGGCCGGGCGAGGCTTTCGACGTCCGGGGGAGCACCAGGTCAGAGGTGGAAGTTGACCCGCGAGCTGGTCGGTGCCGGCGTCCCCATCGCCTTCTCCCAGCGGGCGGCGGCGAACCGGTTGGTGAGCAGCTGCGCGACCCCGATGCCGATGCCTCCCGCCAGCGCCCAGATCAGCGCCTCGCCGAGCGGGGTGGCGGGGTCGTTGGGATCGGGCGGTTCGTCCCCGGTCGCCAGCTTCCAGGCTCCGCGGACCACCTTCTGCGCGACGATCGCGCTCAGTGCGCCGACCGCGCCCGCGTAGAGGTTCCAGACCAGCCGCTGCGACATGCTCATCCGTGGTCCTTTCGGGTTTTGCGGGTATCGCTGCGAGTCTAGGCGCGGCAGCTGCGGCCCGGGCACACCCCTGGGTATTGCCTCCGCCTCGTCGAGCCTCGGCTGCCGGCCGGGCACGGACGGGGCCGGGCGTCCGACCCGTTAGGTTGGGCGGGTGACCCGCAGCGAGCCGACGCCGAGCTATTCCGAACGCCTGAGTGTGCCGGCGGCGTACTGGGGGATCGGGCTGTTCTTCGGCCTCAGCTTCGTCAGCGCCGTGACCTTCATGCTCGGCGAGCTGATCCTGGTGATCAGCACGCTGACGGTGGCAGCGGTGATCGTCTGGACGCTGCTCGCCTGGGGATCGCTGCGGATCAGGGTGGACGCCGACGGCGTCCGGGTCGGCCGCAGCCTGCTGGAGTGGCCCTACGTCGGCGCCGTCAGCGCCGCCGACCGCGCGCTGCGGGGCCGGGTGCTGGCCCGCGACGACGCCTTCCTGGCGCTCCGGCCGTACACCACCGGGCTAGTGCTGATCGGCGTCGCCGACGATGCGGACCCCCACCTGTGCTGGCTGGTGTCCACCCGCAACCCCGCCGGACTGCTGCGCGCGATCGAGGACAACCGGCCCTCGGGCGTCGCCGAATCGGCGGAGCGCTCGCGACTAGACTCCGGCGAGTGAACCCGCCCGAGAACGTCCAGGTGCTGTTGCGGCGGCTGGACGACTCAGTTCCGGTGCCGCGTTACGCCCATCCCTGCGACGCGGGCGCCGATCTCGCCACCGCCGAGGACGTCACGATCGAACCCGGGCAGCGGGTGCTGGTCGGCACCGGGCTGGCTGTCGCGATTCCGGCCGGCTGGGTCGGCCTGGTGCATCCGCGGTCCGGGCTGGCGGCCCGGCACGGGCTGACCATCGTGAACGCCCCCGGAACCGTGGACGCCGGCTACCGCGGCGAGATCAAGGTGTGCCTGCTGAACACCGACGCCCGGGCCGAGGTCCGGCTGCGGCGCGGCGACCTGATCGCCCAGCTGCTGCTGCAGCGGGTCGCGCAGGCCGATTTCGTCGAGGTGGCGGAACTGCCGAGCAGCGATCGCGGCGCGGGCGGGCACGGATCCACCGGTGGAATCAAGGGGTGGCTGGAGGCCGCCGAACCGATGAAGGAGCAGTCGTGATCTTTCGCCGCAAGGGCAAGGACGAGCCGATCGACGAGCCCGAGGAGCTGGCCGACGACACCGGTCCGGCGGAATCCGAGCCCGAGGCAGCGGGCACCGACGATGATCTCGCGGACACCGACGACCCGGGCGCCGACGACGAGTTGCCGGCCGAGCTGTCCGAGGACGACCAGGCGGACGAGGACGACGACGAGGAGGCCGACGACGTCGACTGGCGCGCCGACGGTCCGTTCGACCATGACGAGGTGGACCTGGCCGCGGACGAGGTGCAGCGGCTCGACCTCGGTGCCCTGATCCTCACTCCCTGGGAGGGCATGGGCCTGCAGCTGCAGGTGAACGAGGCCACCCAGCGGGTGGTGGCCGCGCTGGCGTTCTGGGAGCAGTCCGGTCTCGAGCTGGCGCTGCTCGCCGCGCCGACCAGTGGCGGGCTGGCCGACGAACTGCTCGAGGACCTGACCGAGGAGGCTCAACAGGCCGGCGGCAGCGCCACCACGACCGTCGGGCCGTTCGGGCCCGAGCTGCGTCGCGTCCTGCCGGCCGAGGGGCCGTCCGGCGAGCAGCTGTTCCAGGTCAGCAGGACCTGGTTCGCCGAGGGCCCGCGCTGGTTGCTGCGCGGCACCCTGCTCGGCGAGGCCGGGCTGACCGAGGACGACGAGGGCCCGTCGGCGCCGTTCGTCGAGTTCTTCCGCAACGTCGTGGTGCGCCGCGGCGACGGGCCGATGGTGCCCGGTGAATTGATCGAGATGACCATGCCGACGGTGCCGCAGGGCTGAGCCGTGGCCCGCAACCCGTTCGCCCGCGCGCTGCGCTGGTTCGGTCGCTCGACCGAGGAGCTCGACTCCGAGGCGGCGGTGCGCGCCGCGCAGGCGTCCGGGGCCCAGACGGTCGCCGAGTGCGTCGACCGGCAGCGGGCCACCCTGCGCGGACGGATCGCTGTGCTCACCCTCCGGCCGCGCAGCGGCACGCCGTGGCTGGAGGCCGAGCTGAACGACGGCTCGGGCAGCATCACGCTGATCTGGATGGGTCGCCGGGAGATTCCCGGGCTGATCGCCGGCCGTGAGCTGAAGGTCACCGGCCGGGTGTCCTGGGTGGACGGCCGCCGCCGGATGTACAACCCGTACTACGAGCTGCTCTGATCCGCCGCCCGTGCCCCGACCCCGACCTGACAAGGCCCTCCCTAACTACCTGTGCCCTCCCACCAGTGGGAGGGCACAGGTAGTTAGGGAGGGGTTTGCGGGCGCGCTCAGCCGCGGGCGTCGACCAGGGCGGCGCGTCCCCGGGGGCTGAGGTAGTGCGCCAGGTCGGCCTCGTAATCGGGGTCGACCACGAACAGCAGCTCGTCGGACGCCTCGACCGCGCCGTCGCGCTCAGGGGACCGGGCGGTGCCGTCCCTGATGATCGCCACCAGCACGGCGTCGCCGGGCAACGCCAGGTCGGCCACCCGGACGCCCACCCGCGGGCTGGTCTCGGGCAGGGTCATCTCGACCAGGTTGGTCTGGCCGCCGCGGAAGCTGAACAGCCGGACCAGGTCGCCCACCGTCACCGCCTCTTCCACCAGGGCACACATCAGCCGGGGGGTGGAGACCGCGACGTCGACGCCCCACAGGTCGTCGAACATCCACTCGTTGCTGGGATGGTTCACCCGGGCCACGGTGCGCGGGACGCCGAACTCGGTCTTGGCCAGCAGGGAATGCACCAGGTTCGCCTTGTCGTCGCCGGTGGCGGCGATCGCGACGTCGCAGGTCTCCAGCTCGGCCTCCTCCAGGGACGCCAACTCGCAGGCGTCGGCGAGCAGCCACTCGGCGTCCGGGACGCTGGCGGTCTTGATCGCCTCGGGCGCCCGGTCGATGAGCAGCACCTGGTGCCCGTTCCCGATCAGCTCCCGGGCGATGGAGCGTCCCACGTTGCCTGCCCCGGCGATCACCACGCGCATCTTCGTCCCCTCTCAGTGCTGTGCGGGCGGCGCGCCGAAAAGGGTTTCGACGGCGGCCTCGCGCTCGTTGTGGACGGCGACGTAGAGCAGGTCGCCGTCCTGGAAGATGGTCGATTCGGCGGGCACCTGGCCGACGCCGAAGCGGATCAGGAAGGGGATCGGGCAGTGCGCCGCCGCCGACATCGCCCCGATCGTCGTGCCCACCCAGCCGGCGTCGACATGCATCTCCGACAGCCGGACGCTGCCGGACGGGTCGCGCCACTGCGGCTCGGCACCCTCGGGCAGCAGCCGCCGCAGCACCTGGTCGGACGCCCACCGCACCGTCGCCACCGACGGGATGCCCAGCCGCTCGTACACCTCGGCGCGGCCCTCGTCGTAGATCCTGGCGACCACGTTGTGCACGCCGAAGGTCTCCCGCACCACCCGGGCGGCGAGGATGTTGGAGTTGTCACCGCTGGAGACGGCGGCGAAGCCGTCCGCCCGTTCGATGCCGGCCTTGATCAGCACGCCGCGGTCGAAACCCATGCCCTTCACGGTCTTGCCCTGGAAGGTGGGGCCGAGCCGGCGGAAGGCGTCCTGCAGGGCGTCGATCACCGCCACCGAATGGCCACGTCGTTCGAGGCTGCGAGCCAGGGACGACCCCACCCGTCCGCAGCCCATGATGACGATGTGCACGACCGCGCCTCCTGCCTGGTGGACGACCGATCGCCCGCCGCTCAGTATACGGAGGTCGCTCCGCGACCGGAGTTGAGGAGCGCAGCGACGATATACGGAGGTCGCTTCGCGACCGGAGTTGAGGAGCGCAGCGACGATATCCGGAGACCGCCTTCCACCGGCGTCGACGAGACCCGGGGATCGCCCTGCGACCGGAGTCGCCGGGGGCGGCGACGACAGGGCGAAACGGACGCCTTCACCACCGCGGCACGATTCGGCGCCGTGCGGCATATAGTCAGCGGACGTGAGCATCACCGGTGCCGTCAAACGGCTGCTGGTCGGGCGGAAGCTGGCCAGCAAGCAACTCGGCGAGACCCTGCTTCCCAAGCGGATCGCGCTGCCGGTCTTCGCCTCGGACGCGCTGAGCTCGGTGGCCTACGCCCCGGACGAGATCCTGCTGACCCTGTCCATGGCGGGCGTGGTCGGTTTCGCCTACTCCTGGCCGATCGCGGTGGCGGTGGCCTTCGTCATGCTGATCGTGGTGCTGTCCTACCGGCAGAACGTGCACGCCTATCCGTCCGGCGGCGGCGACTACGAGGTGGCCACGGTCAACTTCGGCCCCACCGCCGGCCTGACCGTGGCCAGCGCCCTGCTGGTGGACTACGTGCTGACCGTGGCGGTGTCGACCTCCTCGGGGGTGCAGAACGCGAAGGCGCTGCTGCCCTGGATCGAGGGTCACGAGGGCTGGGTCGCGGCCGTCCTGATCCTGCTGCTGATGAGCATGAACCTGCGCGGCGTCCGCGAATCGGGCACCGTCTTCGCGATCCCCACCTACGGCTTCATGATCGCCGTGCTCGGCATGACCGGCTGGGGGTTGTACCGGATCTTCGCCAACGGCGAGAATCTGGAGGCGCCGAGCAAGCACCTGGACGTGGTCGGCGCCGCCGGCTACGACCCGTTCGTCGGGTTCGCCATGGTCGCCCTGCTGGCCCGCGCCTTCTCCTCCGGCTGTGCCGCGCTGACCGGCATCGAGGCGATCAGCAACGGCGTCCCGGCGTTCCGCGAACCGAAGAGCCGCAACGCGGCGACCACGCTGGCGCTGCTGGCGTCCGTGGCGGTGTCGATGCTGGGCGGGATCATCCTGCTCGCCAACCTGACCGGCCTGAAGCTGGTCGATCCGGACGGCCACAGCCACTTCGTGCAGGACGGCAGGGTGGTTGAGGCGGACGTCGGCACCGCGATGGGACAGCTGGCGTCGACCGTCTTCGACAACTTCGCGCCCGGCCTCTACTTCGTGATCATCGTCACCTTCGTGATCCTGTTCCTGGCCGCCAACACCGCCTTCAACGGCTTCCCGGTGCTCGGCTCGATCCTGGCCAAGGACGGCTTCCTGCCCAAGGCGCTGTACACCCGCGGCGACCGGCTCGCCTACAGCAACGGCATCGTGCTGCTCGCGGTTGCCGCGATCGGCCTGGTGCTCGCCTTCAACGCCTCGGTCACGGCGCTGATCAACCTCTACGTGGTCGGGGTGTTCGTGTCGTTCACGGTCAGCCAGGCCGGCATGCTGCGGCACTGGACGCGGCACCTCAGGACCGAGACCGACCCGCAGCTGCGGCGCCGCATGCAGCGGTCCCGGATCGTCAACGCGATCGGGCTGACCTGCACCGGCGTGGTGCTGTGCATCGTGCTGGCGGTGAAGTTCCTGCTCGGCGCCTGGATCGCGATCCTGGCCATGGCGGTGCTGTTCGTGATGATGCGCGGGATCAACACCCACTACCGGCGCGTCGAGAACGAGATCGCCGTCGAGCCGGGGGAACGCAACGTGCTGCCCAGCCGGGTGCGGGCGGTGATCGTGGTCAGCGGCATCAACAAGCCCACCGTCCGGGCGGTGAACTTCGCCAAGGCCTCGCGGCCGAGTTCGATCGAGGCGGTGACGGTGTCGGTCGATCCCGACGAGACCAAGGCGCTGCTCGACGAGTGGCACGCCGAGGACCTGGGGGTGCCGCTGCGGGTGATCGACTCGCCCTACCGGGAGGTGACCTCTCCGGTGCTGTCCTTCGTCAAGGCGGTGCGCTCGGACAGTCCTCGCGACGTGGTCTGCGTCTACATTCCCGAATACGTGGTGGGGCACTGGTGGGAGCAGATCCTGCACAACCAGACCGCCCTGATCCTGAAGGCGCGGCTGAACTTCATGGCCGGGGTGATGGTGACCTCGGTGCCGTACCTGCTGGCCTCGTCCCGCTACGCCATCGACCGCGCCAAGCGCGACAATCCGGCGGCCTGGCGGCGTCCGGGCACCGGCGCGGTGCGCTCGGGGCAGCACCTGAGGTCGGACTGACGTGCGGGTCGACGAACTCGTCGGCTCGGTCGAGGTCGGGCCGGTGGCGCACGGCGGGCACTGCGTCGCGCGCGTGGACGGACAGGTGGTGTTCGTCCGGCATGCGCTCCCGGGGGAGCGGGTCCGGCTGCGGATCACCGAGGTGACCAAGCGGTTCGCCCGCGCCGATGCGGTCGCGGTCCTGGACGCCTCACCGCACCGGGTGACACCGCCCTGCCCGGTGGCGGGTCGCTGCGGCGGCTGCGACCTGCAGCACGTGGCGCCGTCCTTCCAGCTGGAGTGGAAGCGGCGGGTGTTGGCCGAGCAGTTGCAGCGGCTGGCCGGGATCGCCTGGGACGGGGTGGTGGAGCCGATCGAGCCGCTGCTGGGGTCGCGCTGCCGGATGCGGTTCGTGACCACCGCCGACGGACGCCTCGGGCTGCGTGCGCACCGGTCCCACGAGGTGGTGCCGGTCCCGGGCGGCGGTTGCCCGCTGGCCGAGCCGGCGATGCCGTCCGATGCCCGCGGAGTGGGGCTCGCTGCGGCGTCCGGCCCGGCGGAGGCGTCCGCGGGCACGGATCGCGCACCGTCCGGCGGCACGGAGGTGCTGGGGGTGGTCAGCCGCGAGGGTGGCCGGTTGTTCCCACCGGGCACGGACGCCACGGTCACCCACGCGGTCGGCGACCGCGTCTTCAGCGTGGCCGCGGACGGTTTCTGGCAGGCCCACCGGTCGGCGCCGGCGGTGCTGACCGCGGCCGTGCTGGACGGCCTGCGCCCGCAGCCGGGGGAGCGCGCCTTCGACCTGTACTGCGGGGTCGGGGTCTTCGCGGGCGCCCTGATCGACGCCGGCTGCCGGGTCTGGGGCGTCGAGGGCAACCGCGCGGCGATCGACCTGGCTAGGGCCAACGTGCCGCGGGCGCGCTTCCAGGCCGGCACCGTGGACCGCACCCTGTCCCGGCTGCCCGGCCGGGCCGACCTGGTCGTCCTGGACCCGCCCCGCACCGGCGCCGGTCGCGCCGTGATGGACGCGGTGGCCCGGCTGCGCCCCCGTGCCGTCGCCTATGTCGCCTGTGATCCGGCCGCCCTGGCCCGCGACCTGGGGTTCGCCCGCGAACGCGGGCTCGAGGCGTCCTCGATCCGGGCGTTCGATCTGTTCGGGATGACCCAGCACCTGGAGGCCGTGGCCATCCTGCACCCCTGACCGGGCGCGGCCGGATCGGGCCGCTCCCGGGTGTGAGACGAGCCGGCCCCGGTATCACCCGGCCGGCGGGCCGCCACCTGAGTGGTGGCGTGCCGGGACACGGGGACGTGCCGTGACGCGCGGAGACCGATTCACCAGCGGGAGGCTGCCATGCCCAAGACCATTCGCCACTTCCAGGACGAGCTGACCATCGACCCGGCCCTGCCCGGCCGACTGGGCGCCGCCGAGGGCGGCGACACCCTCGCCACCGCGACCAGCGAGGGCACGGTCAGGTTCTCCCGGTCGATCTGTGCGACGATCTGCCCGTCGCGGAACACCAGTGCTCGATGGCACACGGCAGCAACCTCCTCGAAGTCGGTGGAAACAAGTAGGACGGCGATTCCTCGCTCAAGCGCTTCGTCGAGGAGGGTGTAGATCTCCCGCTTGGCGCCGACGTCGACGCCGGCGGTCGGCTCCTCCAGGACCAGCACCTTGGCGTCGGTGGACAGCCAGCGGCCGATGATCACCTTCTGCTGGTTGCCGCCGGAGAGGCCCTCGACGGGCAGCGTGGCGTCCGGCGGCTTCACCCCGAACCGGACCACCAGCTGGTCCGCCTGCTGCTGTTCCGGGCCGTGCGCCATGTAGCTGAGCCCTGCCTTGCCGTGCAGGGCGGGGTTGGGGAACAGGTTCTCGGCCACGGTGAGCGGCATCGCCAGGCCCTCGTCCGCCCGGTTGCTGGTGATGAAGCCGACGCCGCGGGTGACCGCGGTGTGCACATCGCGCGGAACGAACGCCTCGCCGGCCAGCTCCAGGGTGCCGTCGTACAGGGTGGCGGCGCCGGCGATGGTGCGGCCGACCTCCTCCTGCCCCGCACCGGCCAGGCCCACCATGCCGACCACCTCGCCGGCCCGGGCGGCCAGCGACACCGGACCGACCCGTTCACCGACGACGTCGCGCAGCTCGATCAGCACGCTCTGGCCGTCCCTGATGGTCGGTGGCGGCGGTGGGATCGGCTTGCTGCCGATGATCAGCTCGATCACCTCGGACGGGTTGGTCTGGGGCCGTGCTCGATGCACTCGTGCTCACGTGAACCTCCGTGGGTCGTCATCATTGACACGGACAAAATCATGGACGCCGTCCAGGATTGCAAGCCATGACTCGCCAATCCGGGAAGTTAGCTCCTCCTTCTGCACGAGATGTTGTACGGCGTCCCGCATTGTGTACGATCACGCCCATGTCGATGGGGACGCGGGCACTGGCTGCGGGCAGCTCGCCGCGAGCAGCCGTCCGCCACCGTCGCCGGTGTCGTGCCGAGCCGGTGCCACGGCGCACCGGGGGCGGTGTGGGACGATGTGCGCACCCGCCTCGACCCGAGCCGCGGGTGGGGTGCCGCACGGCGTCCGCGTCCGAGCCGGCAGGAGGAGGTGCGCGATGCCCACCAACGGGCAGTCGTCGGTTCCGGCGATCGAACGCGCCGCCGCGATCCTGGACGCGCTGGCGGCCTCCGAGGGCGTCACGGTCTCGGCGAGCGACCTGGCGCGCCGGCTGGGCCGGCCCAAGAGCTCGACGGCCAGCCTGTGCACCGCGCTGGAGAGCGTCGGCCTGATCGAGCGCCGCGAGTCCGGCTATCAGCTGGGCCGCAAGCTGGCCGAACTCGGCGGACGCTACCTGTCCACGCTCGACGAGGTGTCGGAGTTCTACCAGTCCTGCCGGCGCTCGCCGATCCTCAGCCGGGAGACGGCCCGGGCGGCCATCCTGGACGGCACCGAGGTGCTCTACCTGGCGCGCTACGACGGGGTGCAGCCGCTGCGACTGACCTCTCACATCGGCGACCGGTTCCCGGCGTCCTGCACCGCGACCGGCAAGGTGCTGCTGGCCAACCTGGACCCCGCCGTCCTGGCCGACCGGTACAGCCGGGTGAGCGCCCTGCCGGCGTTGACGCCCCGATCGTTGACCAGCGTGCCCGAGCTGATGGCCGAGCTGACCAGGATCCGCGCCCAGGGCTGGGCCGCGGACGACGAGGAGACCACGATCGGCGTCACCTGCCTCGCGGTGCCGGTCGGGCCACCGCAGCAGCCGGCCCGGTTCGCGGTCAGCGTCACCTTCCTGTCCTCGCGGCTGGGCCAGGACCTGCAGCTGGACGACCTGATCGGCGAGTTGCGTACCCTCGCCGACCGGATGTCCTCACCCCTGACACCATCCCGGTAGGCGCCGTCCGTGATGCGCCAGGTGCGCCGAGCCGCGCGTGGCTGCCCCGCCCGGCCCGTCGGGTCTAGGCTTTGCGACACGCAGGTGACTGCGGTAATATCTCGACATCGAGATATCTGTCCGGGGATCCAAGGAGGCACGCATGAGCAAGAACAGTTTCGGCGCCAGGACCACCTTGGAAGTCGGCGGCACCGACTACGAGATCTTCGACCTGGGCCAGGTGCCCGGGTCGGACACCCTGCCGTTCAGCCTGAAGGTGCTGCTGGAGAACCTGCTGCGCACCGAGGACGGTGCCAACATCACCGCCGACGACATCCGCGCGCTGGGCGGGTGGGAGCCGTCCGACGAGCCCAACCGGGAGATCCAGTTCACCCCGGCCCGGGTGATCATGCAGGACTTCACCGGCGTCCCCTGTGTGGTCGACCTGGCCACCATGCGCGAGGCGATCGCCGAACTGGGCGGTGACGCCAAGAAGGTGAATCCGCTGTCGCCGGCCGAGATGGTGATCGACCACTCCGTGGTGGCCGACCTGTTCGGCACCCCGGACGCCTTCGCCCGCAACGTCGAGCTGGAGTACCAGCGCAACCGCGAGCGCTACCAATTCCTGCGCTGGGGCCAGGGCGCCTTCGACGACTTCGTGGTCGTCCCGCCGGGCACCGGCATCGTCCACCAGGTCAACATCGAGCACCTGGCCCGGGTGGTCTTCCCGCGCGAGGTGGGCGGCGTCCTGCAGGCCTACCCCGACACCTGCGTCGGCACCGACAGCCACACCACCATGGTCAACGGCCTGGGCGTCGTCGGCTGGGGCGTCGGCGGCATCGAGGCCGAGGCCGCCATGCTGGGCCAGCCGGTGTCGATGCTGATCCCGCGGGTGGTCGGCTTCAAGCTGTCCGGCAGGCTGCCCGAGGGCACCACCGCCACCGACCTGGTGCTGACCATCACCGAGATGCTCCGCCAGCACAAGGTGGTCGGCAAGTTCGTCGAGTTCTACGGCCCCGGCGTCTCCGAGGTGCCGCTGGCCAACCGGGCCACCATCGGCAACATGAGCCCCGAGTACGGCTCGACCATCGCGATCTTCCCGATCGACTCCAAGACCACCGACTACCTGCGGCTGACCGGACGCGACGAGCAGCAGATCGCGCTGGTCGAGGCCTACGCCAAGGCCCAGGGGCTCTGGCACGCCGACGACGCCGAGCCGCGCTACTCCGAGTACCTGGAGCTCGACCTGGGCACCATCGTGCCCTCGATCGCCGGCCCGAAGCGTCCCCAGGACCGGGTGCTGCTGGCCGACGCCAAGGAGGGCTTCAACGAGGCGCTGCGCGACTACGTCGGCGACGACGAGATCGACGGCTACGACGAGGCGGTCGCCGAGACCTTCCCGGCCTCGGACGCCCCGAGCCACGCAAACGGTGACGACGCGCCCGAGCCGCACCACTACGGCGCGGTGCCGTCCGCCCAGCCGGACCGCCCGTCGCACCTCACCCACGTCACGCTGGCCGACGGCACCAGCTTCGACCTCGACCACGGCGCCGTCACCATCGCGGCGATCACCTCGTGCACCAACACCTCGAACCCGAGCGTGATGATCGGCGCCGGGCTGCTGGCCAAGAAGGCGGTGGAGAAGGGTCTGTCCCGCAAGCCGTGGGTGAAGACGTCGCTGGCGCCCGGCTCGAAGGTGGTCACCGACTACTACGCCCGCTCGGGCCTGGACGAGTACCTGGCCAAGCTCGACTTCGACCTGGTCGGCTACGGCTGCACCACCTGCATCGGCAATTCGGGTCCGCTGATCCCCGAGGTGTCCCAGGCGGTCAACGACAACGATCTCGCGGTCACCTCGGTGCTGTCCGGCAACCGCAACTTCGAGGGCCGGATCAACCCCGACGTGAAGATGAACTACCTGGCCAGCCCGCCCCTGGTGGTCGCCTACGCGCTCGCCGGACGGATGGACATCGACCTGCTCAACGAGCCGCTGGGCGAGGGCTCGGACGGACAGCCGGTCTACCTGCGGGACATCTGGCCCTCCACCGAAGAGGTGGAGCAGGTGGTCAGCAGCTCGATCTCGGCCGACATGTTCTCCAGCCGCTACGCCGACGTGTTCGCCGGCGACGACACCTGGCGCTCGCTGCCCACCCCGACCGGTGAGGTCTTCGAATGGGACGCCGACTCGACCTACGTGCGCAAGCCGCCGTACTTCGAGAACATGCCGGCCGAACCTGCCCCGGTCTCCGACGTCGCCGACGCCCGGGTGCTGCTCAAGCTGGGCGACTCGGTGACCACCGACCACATCTCGCCGGCCGGTTCGATCAAGGCCGACAGCCCGGCCGGCAAGTACCTCACCGAGCACGGTGTGGCCCGCAAGGACTTCAACTCCTACGGCTCGCGGCGCGGCAACCACGAGGTGATGATCCGCGGCACGTTCGCCAACATCCGGCTGCGCAACCAGCTGGCGCCGGGCACCGAGGGCGGCTTCACCCGTGACTTCACCCTGGACGATGCCCCGGTCACCACCGTCTACGACGCGGCCCAGAACTACGCCGCGGCCGGCGTCCCGCTGGTGGTGCTGTCGGGCAAGGAGTACGGCTCCGGGTCGTCTCGCGACTGGGCGGCCAAGGGCACCGCGCTGCTGGGCGTCAAGGTGGTCATCGCCGAGAGCTACGAGCGGATCCACCGGTCGAACCTGATCGGCATGGGCGTCCTGCCGCTGCAGTTCCCCGAGGGCGAGAACGCCGAGTCGCTGGGGCTGACCGGTGAGGAGACGTTCACCTTCACCGGCATCGAGGAGCTGAACTCGGGCAGTACTCCCAAGACCGTGCGTGTCCAGGCCGACGACAAGGTGTTCGACGCCGTCGTCCGGATCGACACCCCGGGCGAGGCCGACTACTACCGCAACGGCGGCATCATGCAGTACGTGCTGCGGAGCCTGCTGCGGTCCTGACCTTGGCGAAGCGGCTGGACAAGGCGGAGCGCGCCCGCAGGGAGCGCGAGATCGCCGCACGCTCGGCGACGGTGGGCAAGCCCCGTCCCGAGCCTGCGGCATCACCGAAGGCGAAGCCGGTGGCGCGGCCCAAGGCGCAGCCCGCGAGGCCCGCCCGGGTGGGCGTCACCCACCGGGGGATCGGCTCGGAGCTGGCGGAACGGACCGCCTGGTCGATGCTGGCCGCCCTCGCGGCCCTGGCCGGTGCCGGGATCGCGCTGGCGATCGGCGGCGCGCTGCTGCCGGTGCTCTGTCCCACCGACGACGGCAGCTGCGGGCTGGGCTGGATGGTGCTGATCGGCATGGCCGGTTACGTCCTCGCGCTGCTGCCCGCCTGCGCGATCGGCGGCCTAGGCATCTGGTTCTGGGTCGCCTACCTGGCGGGCTACTCGCCGCTGATGATGGTCGCGGCGGTGGGGGACTGGTGGTGGTGGACGGCGCTCGTCCTGCTGCCCCCGCTGGCGGCGATCGCCAGCGCCCCGCTGGGCCATGACCGGCTGCCCGCCCAGCAACGGTTCGGGCTGCTCGGCATCTCCGGGATGGGCCTGATCGCGGTCATCTGGTGGTACGCCCTCGCGGCCAGATGAGGACCTGTCGACGGCGTCCGGCATGTCGTCACCCGCGTCCGGTCGGCCGAGGTCTTCGTCAACCTCGGGGATTCCGTCGGTGCACCCAGTTCAGTCCTCAAGGCTGCCCCGGGGGGGCGATCTCGACATCGCTCTCCGATGGGGGGATGCCTCGGCGGTTTCGGGTCCTGACGCGAGATCGGACGGCTTTCCCTCGACCCGGCGGCGATCTCGACATCGCTCTCCGATGGGGGGATGCCTCGGCGGTTTCGGGTCCTGACGCGAAATCGGACGGCTTTCCCTCCATCCGGCGGCGATCTCGACATCGCCACGACATCTGCGTGCGGGAGCCGACCCCGGCCTGGTCGGGACGGGGCGCTTCCGCGATGCACGTGGCATCCAGTCTGAGACCGGCGAAGCGGAAGGCGCGCGGCGGCTAACGTGTGCACACCAACGAACTTCGGGAGCTCGCACCAGATGGCGGGCTGAGAGGGCGGAGTGCCGATCCGGGTGATCGCGGGTCCGCCGACCGACTGAACCTGTCCGGGTAATGCCGGCGTAGGGAGGTTGCGCCCCATGGCGACGTCCGATCCGACCATCGTGTCCACCGTGAGCCCCCGGGTCGTCGCCGACGACCGCGTCGAGGCGCCGGTGGTGCTCACCGACAGCCCACCGCGTCCGTTGCGGTTCTTCGACCAGTTCGCGATGTGGGCGAACCTCGGGATCAGCCTGTTCGGCCCGCTGACCGGCGCGCTGATCGCCGCCACCACCGGCTCGGTCTGGATGGCGATCGCCGCGATCGTGCTGGGGTGCGGCATCGGTGCCGCGCTGCTCGGGACTTCGGCGGTGTTCGGCGCCAGTACCGGCATGCCGGCGATGGTGTCGCTGCGCGGCCTGCTCGGACGCCGCGGCTCGATCGTGCCGACGGTGCTCAACATCGGCCAGAACATCGGCTGGGCGACGATGGAGATCATCGTCATCTCCACCGCCGCCACCGCCATCGTCGGGGACGCCTGGCGCTGGCCGTTCGTCGTCCTGGCCGGGGCCGTGGCCACCGTGATGGCGGTGCGTCCGCTGGGCAGCGTCCGGCTGCTGCGCAAGGTGATGGTGTGGTTGGTGCTGGTCGCCTCGGTGGTGCTCTTCGTTCAGGTGCTGCTGCAGCCGGCCGGCGAGATCGGCCAGGACGCCGTCCTGGGCTTCTGGCCCGCGGTCGACCTGGCGGTGGCCGGGGTGGTGTCCTTCGCGCCGCTGGCCGCCGACTACAGCCGGCACTCGCGGACCCGCCGGGCGGCCTTCTGGGGCTCCGCGCTGGGCTACGGCCTCGCCGCCGTCGCCTACTACACGCTGGGCGTGTTCGCCGTCGCCCACCTGGGCGCCACCGACGTCCTGGCGGCCCTGATCGCGCTGCCGGCGGGCGGGGTGGCGTTGAGCATCCTGCTGATCGACGAGGTGGACGAGGCGTTCGCCAACGTCTACTCGACCACCATGTCGATCCAGAACCTCGCGCCGAACCTGGACCGGCGGGTGGTCGCGATCGCGGTCGGCGTCCTCGCCACCCTGCTGGCCGGCCTGCTCGACTTCGGCCAGTACCAGTCGTTCCTGTTCCTGATCGGCTCGGTGTTCGTGCCGCTGTTCGCCGTCGCCGCCGCCGACTTCCTGTGGGTCAGCAGGCGGCGGTGGGACGTCGGCGAACACTCCCGGCTGCGCTGGGTGCCGGTGCTGGCCTGGGCCGCCGGGTTCCTCGTCTACCAGCTGATCAACCCGGGGACGGTGCCGGTCTGGTCGCCGTTCTGGGTCGCGGTCGCCGGGGCGATCGGGTTCGTGGCGCCGTCCTGGCCGGGGTCGTCGGTTGCCGCGATCGGGGTGTCGGCAGTGTTGATGGTGTTGCTGGGACGGCGCCGGTAGCCAGTGGCCGGCTTCGGGAGTGCGGCAGCTGCCACCAGTGCCGGGTTCTGGTGGTTATGGCGGCGGTGCTAGCGCTCCACTGGAGCTCGAACCACCTTGTGGTGGGTATGGATGCGCCCGCGGGGGCCCAGATCAACCACAAAGTGGTTCCAGTCCGAATCGGCCTGCTTCTCGGGCGCGATACCCACCAGAATCCGGTTCGAGCGGGTGACGGAGTCCGGGAACGGACCACGTCCCGCGGACGGCGGAGTGACCGCGCCACGGTCGGCGTTACGTTGATCGGGTGCGCAGTCCCACTCTGACCCGGCAGATCCTCGGTCTGGCCGTGCCGGCGTTCTTCGCGCTGGTCGCCGAACCGCTGTTCCTGCTGGTGGACTCGGCGATCGTCGGGCACCTGGGCACCCCGCAACTCGCCGGACTGGGCGTCGCCGGCTCGGTGCTGGCCACCGCGGCCGGAGTGTTCGTCTTCCTGGCCTACGGCACCACCGCGACCGTCGCCCGGGCGCTCGGCGCCGGTGCCGCCGGGAAGGTGGTCGCGGCGGGCCTGGACGGCACCGTGCTCGCCGCGATCCTGGGAATCCTGACCGGGATCGGGGTGGGCTTCGGGGCAGAGGCGTTGTGCGCTGCTTTGGGGGCCAGTGGCGAGGTGCTGCAGCAGGCGACCGTCTACCTGCGGATCTCCGCGCTCGGACTCCCGGCGATGCTGGTGATGATGGCGATCATCGGGGCGCTGCGAGGCGTCCAGGACACCCGGACGCCGCTGGTCGTCTCGGTGGTCGGTTTCACGCTCAACGCCGTGTTGAACGTCGCCCTGGTCTACGGGCTCGGCTGGGGCATCGCCGGGTCGGCCTGGGGGACCGTCGCCGCCCAGTACGCGATGGCGTCCGCACTGGTGATCGTCTGGTTGGTCCGGCTGCGGGCGTCGGGCGCGACGTTGCGGCTGCACCCCGGCGGCGTGCTCGCCGCGGCCGTCGACGGCGTCCCGCTGATCGTCCGGACGCTGGCGCTGCGGGCGATCCTGCTGCTGACCACCTGGGTCGCCGCCGCCTTGGGCGAGGTGCCGCTGGCCGCCCACCAGGTGGCCTTCACCGTCTGGACCATGCTCGCCTTCGCCCTGGACGCCCTGGCCATCGCCGGGCAGGCGCTGACCGGCAAGGGGCTGGGGGCTGCGGACGTCGCCGGGGTCCGGGCGGCGACGGCGACCATGGTGCGCTGGGGGATCGGCGGCGGCGTCCTGGTCGGCCTGATCGTCGCGCTGTCCGGCCCGCTGCTGGCGCCGCTGTTCTCCGCCGACCCCAGGGTGCAGGCGGCCGTGATCGCCGCGCTGATCGTGGTCGGGGTCGGGCAACCGGTGTCCGGCTACGTGTTCGTCCTGGACGGCGTGCTGATCGGGGCCGGCGACGCACGCTGGCTGGCCGGCGGGATGGCGCTGGTGCTGCTCGGCTACCTGCCGGTCGTCGCGCTGTTGCGACTGAACGCGGACGCCCTGGCCGCCCGTGGGCCGGTCGTCGCGACGTCCGCGCTCTGGCTGGGCTTCACGGCGTTCATGCTGATCCGGGCGGTGATGCTGCGGGTCCGCGAGCGCGGGGACGCCTGGCTGGTCACCGGCCTGCGCTGACCTCTGCCCCGAAAGCCCCTGGACCGGACGCACCGCCGCGAGCTAGAATCGAACATACGTTCGATGATGCTGGAGGGGTGATGACAGCGCAGGGACATCCGTGGCCGCGGGCCGAGCGGCAGTCGGCCATCCACGTGCCGCCGGGCTGGCCCGACCGGGTCCGCCCGCCGGGAGCGCCGGACTGGGAGGTCACCGCCACCGAGTTCCTGCTGGACTGCTGCCCCGCCGACTACCGCCGGTACCGGCTGCTGCGGCGGCACCCGGTGGTGCTGGCGCGGTTCGCCGCCGTCTTCGTCGAAGCACAGGAGCGGGCGAGCCGGGAGGGGCTCGCCGGCGTCCGGGTCAGCCTCGCCGAACTCGTCGAACCCGACGTGGTCGGCGACGCCGTCGAGGTCTGGTCGCGGCAACAGGCCGAGCTGGCCAGGCTGCGGCGTGAGGTGGGCATGGTCGAGGAGGCGCTGCGGGGCCGTCGCTTCGTACCCAAGCTGTGACACCTCAAAGCAGCCGGTCGCGCGGCACCGTCCCGTCCGGACACGACCGGATGAGCGGGCCTGCTCAGGAGCTGCCGAGGTCGAACTCGTTGCCCTCGGGGTCGAGCATCCGCACCCAGCGGATCGACTCGCCGATCGCCCCGTCGCCCACCCGCCGGGCACCGAGGCCGACCAGGCGATCCACCTCGGCCGCCAGGTCGGGCACGTGCAGATCCAGATGCATCCGGTTCTTGCCCCGCTTGGGCTCGGCAACCCCCTGGATCAGCATCATCGGGCCACCGGCGCCCTCCTGGGGCACCAGCACGGCGTACTGCTCGACGCCGTCCAACTGCCGGTAGCGCAGCGCCTCGCACCAGAACGGCGCCAGCGCGTACGGGTCGACGGAGTCCAGCACGATGACGATGTCGACGGCCGGTGCGGTCATCTGTTCCTCCTGATGGTCTGGTCGTCCCCTCAGCCTGCCCGGTGACGCCCACCCCGCCAAGCGGCGGGCGACGACCGCGCGGGTGTGCCCCGCCAGCGGTCGCCGCCACCGGCCGGGCGCCGCTCGGCAGCCAACGCACACCGCGACAACAGGCCGTCCACCGGGGCGCGGACGTAGACTGCTGGCCATGTCGCTGCTCGATCGGATCACCCAGCCCGCCGACCTGCGAGACCTCAAACCCGCCGAACTGGAGCAGTTGGCCGGGGAGATCCGGGACTTCCTGGTCGCGCACGTGTCGCGCACCGGTGGCCATCTGGGCCCGAACCTGGGTGCGGTCGAGTTGACCATCGCGATGCACCGGGTGTTCGACTCCCCGCGCGACCCGATCATCTTCGACACCGGCCACCAGAGCTATGTGCACAAGATGCTGACCGGACGCCAGGGCGGCTTCGACACGCTGCGCCAGCCCGGCGGGCTGTCCGGCTACCCGAGCCGGGCGGAATCCGAGCACGACTGGGTGGAGAGCTCGCACGCCTCCTCGTCGCTGTCCTGGGCGGAGGGCCTGGCCAAGGGTTTCGCGCTGCGCGAGGAGGACGACCGCACCGTGGTCGCCGTGGTGGGGGACGGCTCGCTCACCGGCGGCATGACCTGGGAGGCGCTGAACAACATCGCCGTCCAGCCCGAGTTGCGGCTGGTGATCGTGGTCAACGACAACGGACGCTCCTACACCCCGACGATCGGCGGGCTGGCCTCCCGGCTGCGCGGCCTGGGGCAGCAGCTCGCGGCGATCCGCACCGACCGGCGCTACGAACGCACCCTGGCCGCGATCAAGCGCTGGGTGAGCCGGACGCCGCTGGTCGGCGAGCCCACCTACGGCCTGATGCACGGCGTCAAGGCCGGGGTGAAGGACGTGCTGGCGCCCCAGGGGATGTACTCCGACCTGGGCATCAAGTACCTGGGTCCGATCGACGGTCACGACCTGGAGGCGCTGGAGCGGTCCCTGGAGCAGGCCCGGCAGTTCAGCGGAGGGCCGGTGATCGTGCACTGCATCACCGAGAAGGGACGCGGGTTCGCGGCCGCGGAGGCCCACGAGGAGGACCGCTTCCACGCGGTCGGGCCGATCGATCGGGTCACCGGGACGCCGCTGGGCAGCGCGCCCGCCCGGACCTGGACCGACGCCTTCGGCGAACACCTGGCCCGGATCGGCGCCACGAACGACTCCGTGGTGGCGATCACCGCGGCGATGCTGCACCCGACCGGGCTGACCCGGTTCGCCCGGCACTTCCCGCACCGCACCTTCGACGTCGGCATCGCCGAGCAGCACGCCGTGGCGTCCGCCGCCGGGTTGGCCAGGGCCGGCCTGCACCCGGTGGTGGCGCTGTACTCGACGTTCCTGAACCGCGCCTTCGACCAGGTGCTGATGGACGTGGCGTTGCACGGGGAGGGAGTCACCTTCGTGCTCGACCGGGCCGGCATCACCGGCGCGGACGGCCCCAGCCATCACGGCATGTGGGACCTCGGACTGCTCGGCCTGGTGCCGGGCCTGCGGCTCGCCGCGCCGCGCGACGAGCAGCGGCTGCAGGAGGCCCTCGACCTCGCGGTCGACGTGGACGACGGCCCCTCCGCGCTGCGGTTCTCCAAGGATCCGCTACCGGCCGCGCTGCCCGCCGTCCGCGCCGAGGGCGACGTCGACGTGTTGTTCGAGGACGGCGAGCCGCGGGTGCTGGTGGTCGGCTGGGGGCAGTTCGCCGGCATCGCGGTCGAGGTCGGCGCCCGGCTGGCCCAGCAGGGCATCGGCGTCCGGGTGGTCGACCCGGTCTGGGCGCTGCCGGTCAGCGCCGACCTGATCCGGCTGGCCGGCGAACACGCGCTGGTCGTCACCATCGAGGACGGCGGGCTGGCCGGCGGGCTCGGCTCCCGGCTGGCCCAGGAGTGCCGGCTGGCCGGCGTCGGTGCCACCGTGCGCGAGTTCGGCGTCCCGCAGCGGTTCATCGAGCAGGGCACCCGGCCCGGGATCCTCGCCGACCTCGGCCTGACCGCCCAGCAGATCGCCCGGTTCGCCACCGAGGCGGTCCTCGCCGGTGACCGGGACGGGATCGCGCGGCAGGCGTCCGACCGGCCGGCCTGAACGGTCAGCCGATCACCGGGCGGGACGGTGCCAGCGCGATCGCCAGGCAGCCGATCGCCGCGGTGAGGAACAGCGGCGTGCCGAGCAGGAAGTCGCCCAGGTCGGCGAAGACCGCGATGTCCTGGCTCGAGCCGCTGCTGCGCGAGAGCGCCACGTAGGCGGCCGACGACACCGCCAGCAGCGAGTTCGCGCAGTAGAGCAGCACCCGGGCGGGCACCGGCCACTTGGGCGTCCCCTCCTGGGTGATGTCTCCCTCGGTCAGCAGCCGCCAGACCAGGCCGAACAGCACCGCGCCGAGGCCGGTGAAGCCGAGCGCCGCGCTGACCGGGTCGTCCAGGATCGACCGGTGCGGGAACAGCAGGCAGAGCAGGATGGCCGAGCCCAGCGCCGCCGAACGGAGGACGGTCAGACGCCCGGTCAGCGCGGTCGCGCCGGCGGTCGCCAGCAGCACGGCCAGCAGCAGCGCCGACATCTGGTCCACGTCGTTGTCGGTCCAGCTCTGGACGCCGAACGACCGGAGCAGGGTGAAGGTGGTGAGCGCGGTCAGGCAGCTCAGGAACATCGCCGCCCAGGGCCGTCCCCGCCGGGCCAGCCGCAGGGACAGCAGCAGACCGCCGACGGCCACCACCAGGCGACTGATCGACAACGCCCGGTCGGAGCTGGCCACCGTCAGGAAACCGTCGGTGATCGCGAACAGCCACTCCGGCCCGGCGAACCGGCCCACCTCGCGCAGCACCAGCAGCGGCGGGGTGACCAGAAGCTGACCCACCACGCAGATCGCGATCAGATAGTTCAGCCGGGTCGAGTCCTCGTCGAGGTCGGTCCAGGACGGCGGACGCCGGGCGACGCCGAGCACCACCGCGACCAGCGATCCGGCGAGGACCAGGCAGGCCGCCGAACCGAGCCAGCCCTGCACCCCCGACTCCTGACCGGCGAACGCGGTCACCAGCTGTGCGGCGGCCGCGATCACCAGGACGACGCCGGCGCCCCGCAGGGCGCCCCGGGGCAGCGACCGCAGGCTCGAGGCGACGCCGGCGAACGACGCGCTGACCGCGATCTGCGCCAGCGCCGCGCCGGCGACCAGGAGGGCCGGAACCGCCAGCGAACCCATGAAGCCGAGCGCGCCCTCGGCCACCGTGCCGCGGAGGTCGACGTTGAAGCCACGCAGCGTGCTGCTGGTGGCGATCGGGGTGAAGAACGCGACGCCGATCGCGGCGGTGACCACCACGAACTCCCACCAGGCGAAGGCGGAGCGCCAGCGGGCGATCACCATGGCCAGCAGCACCAGGATGCTGAGCAGGCCGGGAAGCAGGCCGAGCGGGTCGGAGAGCAGGCTGGCGGTGATGGAGAGTAGCACGGTCACCGTCACCATCAGCGCGATCAGCTTGACCCACCAGGGCAGGTGCAGGGCGGCGGTCTGCAGCAGCGCCAGCGACAGCACCGCGCCGGCGATGCACAGCCAGGCACCCAGGTCGGGCAGCGTGAAGCCCTGCGAGGTGATCACCAGCACGTCGGCCGAGCGCAGCGGACCGGCGAAGACCACGGCCGCACCGACGGCGACGTACAGGGTGAGCGAGGTGGCGACGATGGCGGCCAGGCCGGCCGGCCAGCCGGCCGCGCGCGGGCGTCCCTCGCGGACGGGCTGGACGATGGTGAGCCAGACCAGGTCCCGCAGCACGGTGGCCACGCCGCTCAGCGTCCTCATCGCTGCTCCCTGCGGTAGACGAAGTCGCCGAAGAACATCGCCAGCCGGCCCTCGGCCGGGGTCAGCATGGCCCCCGGCGACGACGACAGGTCCGGCTCCTGGGTGGCGTGGGAGGCCAGCTCGGCCCCGGCCAGGTCGTACAGCCTGATCGCGGTGCGGTCGGTGAACACCACCCGGTCCCCGATCACGGCCAGGTCGGTGGCCCGGAACGGTGCGGTCCACAGCGTCCGGCCGTCCTCGGACGCCAACGCCAGGACCTGGTCGGACTGGCGGACCAGCAGGCGTCCGCCGGCGGGGGTGATCGAGGACCGGCCGCCCGGGACCGGACGCCGCCAGGCCAGGCCGCCGTCCGCCAGCCGGTAGCCGCGGACGAACCGGTCCTGCCGGGACGCCACCACCACCAGGTCGCCGAGCACGGCGAAGCTCTCCGGCTGGTCGAGCTGCAGGGTGTGGCGAAGGGTGCCGTCGCCGGCGAAGGCAACCAGGTTGCCCGCCTGGTCGAGCACCGTGACGCCACCGCCCTCGACCGCCGGCGGCTGCCGGATCTCGTTCGGGGTCGAACCGGTCCAGGCGACGCGGCCGGTGGCCAGGTCGAACGCGGTGACCGTGCCGTCGAGCGAGGCGACCACCGCCAGGCCGCCCAGGCGGGTGATCGGCACGGCGTTGACGTCGGTCAGCGCGCCCTGCCACAGGTACTGGCCGTCGGCGCCGTAGCCGACCACGCGGCGCTCGGTGGTGGTCACCACCAGCACCGAGCCGGCGCTCAGCATCGAGGTGATCGTGCCGCCGGGGTGGGCGGTCCAGCGCGGGTCGGCGGTCTCGTCGCCGCCGCCGTCGCGGGCGATGACATCGCGCGAGGCCTGGCTCGCGTAGGCGACCAGGCCGTTGCCGAGCACCGCGGGGCGCACCGAGTAGGCAACCGAGCGCAGCAGCCGGCGGCGCTCGAAGGACCAGCCGCCGTCCAGGGCGGGGGGCGCCGGGTCGGACGGCGTCACCCGGCCCAGCCAGCGCGGCGGCCGGTCCACCGCGGTCCGGCCGACCCCCTCCCGGCGGCTGGCGGTGATCCCGCGGCCCGGACACCAGGTCTGTTCGGCCTCGGTCACCGGCTCGCGGGCGATCGTCAGCCGGCTGGAGACCGCCACACATCCGCCGTCGGCGCGGCGGCTGGTGACCTCCGCGTAGTAGGGCAGGGTGCTGGTCACGTTCAGGCCGGTGGTTCCGCGCCGGACGGTTCCGGTGGCCGTCCAGGACCCGTCGGCGTCGCCGCCCAGCAGCCTGAGTCCCGGCGTGAACGCCGTGAAGCCGGCCGGGCCGCTGGTCACCCGCAGTTCCAGCCCGTCCCCGACCGCGAACAGCTGGGTGGAGCGGGCGGAGACCCGCCCGGCGGAGTCGGCGGTGACCGCGCTCAGCCGTGCCCAGGTGGTGGCGGTGACGGCGTCCAGATCGGGCCCGGCCAGCACGTAGGCGGCGGGCCCGCCGACCAGGGGCGCCAGGCCGACCAGGGTCGCCCATTCCTGGACCTCGTCCGGATCGGTCTCATTGCCCAGCACCACCCGCCCGCCGGAGGGTGGCAGGAAGCGCATCACCGCGAAGCCCTCGCCGGCGCTCGGCCGTCCGATCACCGCCGCCGAGACCACCAGCGCCACGACCACGCCGACCGTCAGGGCGGCCGCCATCCAGCCTCGCCTGCGGGCGGGTGGGGGTGGCGGGAAGGCCGGTGGCTGGTTGCCGAACACACCGTTCGGCAGGTGACCCGGGTCAGACACCCGCTCACTATAAACAGCCTCCGGTCAGCTCGCCGTCAACCGCTCGATGATCAGCGGCACCAGCAGGTCCCGTTGCCAGGGCCGAACCAGCTCGGCGGCCAGGGCGGCGTCCACGGCGTCGGTGGTCAGCTCGGCGGGCGGCTCCCAGAGCAGCCGGCGCAGCGCGTCCGGGCTGATCAGGTTCTCCACCGGCACCTCCAGCTGTTCGGCGCGTTCCACCACCGCGGGTCGGACGGCGTCCCAGCGCGCGGCCGCTTCGGGGTTGCGCAACTCCCAGGCCCGGGTCGGCGGCGGCCCCTCAGGAGGCTGCTGTCGAGTGGGCAGCTGGTCGCGGGGCAGCGAGGACACCCGGTCGAGCGCGGCCAGCCAGCGCGCCCGGTAGCGGGCGGGGGTGCGCCAGGCGAACTCGGGCACGGCGGCCAGGTCGGCGGGGCCGAGGCGGCTCACCTGGGCCGGGTTCGCGCGGGCCGCCAACGCGGTGATCGCGCGGTCGGGCAGCACCTTGCCCGGTGCCCGGTCGATCGACGAGGCCAGCTGGTCGCGCACCTGCCACAGCTCGCGGACCACCGCCAGGGCGCGCGGCGTCCGCACCGCGTGCAGGCCGGACGTCCGCCGCCACGGCTCGTTGCGGACCGGCACCGCGACGCTCGCTCGCTCGACCAGGTGAGCGAACTCCTGGGCCGCCCATTCGGCCTTGCCGGCGGCCTGCAGCCGGGCGTCCAGCCAGTCGCGCAACTCGGCCAGCAGCTCGACGTCGAGGGCGGCGTAGTTCAGCCATTCGTCGGGCAGCGGACGCCGCGACCAGTCGGCGGCCGAGTGCTCCTTGCGCAGGGTGATCCCGAACGCCTCCTCCAGCAGGGTGCCGAGAGCGACCCGCGGCATGCCCAGCAGCCGGGCGGCGAGCTCGGTGTCGTAGAGCCGCCGGGGAAGCAGCCGCACCTCGGCCAGGCAGGGCAGGTCCTGGCTCGCGGCGTGCAGGACCCATTCGGCGTCGGCCAGCGCGTCGGCCAGCTCGGAGAAGTCGGCGGGGCGGTCGCGGGGGGCGAACGGGATCGGGTCGACCAGGACGGTGCCGGCGCCCTCCCGGCGCAGCTGGATCAGGTACGCCCTGGCCGAATAGCGGAAACCCTGGGCGCGTTCGGTGTCGATGCCGACCGACCCGGTGCCGGCGGCGAGCGCGGCGGTGGCGACGCTCAGGGCCTCCGGGGTGCACACCAACTCGGGCACGCCGTCCGCGGGTGCCTCCAGGACGACGAGGTCGCTGCTGGGTTGCTCGGTCACCGACGTCGCCGCGCCGACATCACCACCACGCCCTCGGGCAGGGGTGGCAGCCCGGCGGTGGTGCACAACAGTTCGGACCAGCTCATCAGGTGCCGGGTGACGTCCTCGGCCGAGCCGACCAGCGGCGTCCAGGAGGCCCGGATCTCGATCTCGGCCCGCGGCGGATCGGCCGACATGGCGCCGAACGCGCGCGACGAGACCGCTGTCACGGTGCCGCTCGGTGCGGTGTAGGCGGCGTCGTAGCGGGCCAGGGCGTCGGTCAGCCACGACCAGCCCACCTCCGTGAGCAGCGGGTCGACCACCATCTCGGCGTCCACCTCGGCGCGGGCGTAGGTGACGCACCGGAAGTCGCCGTCCCAGGACGGATTGCCGGCCGGGTCGTGCAACAGCACCAGGCGTCCGTTGCCCAGGTCCTCGCCGCCGGCGACCACTTCGGCCGCCACCGCGACCGCGTGCGGCGCGATGCGCTGCGGCGCCGGTATCTCCTCGATCACCAACTCGGGGCGCCAGTGCATGGCCTGCAACGCAGCCACCGCGTCATCGAACAACCCGGGACTACCCGCCATGGTCTTCCGCGCTCCTCCCACGCAGGTGAATCTAGCCGCGGCGGCGTACCCCGGATGGGTGACTCGCCGGTCGGCGGTCACGATCACCCGGGCTGTTCGGGCTCCAGCACCAGGCAGATCGAGTTGATGCAGTAGCGCTTGTCGGTCGGCGTGTCGTAACCCTCGCCGGTGAACACGTGACCCAGGTGGGAGTCGCAGGTGGCGCAACGCACCTCGGTGCGGACCTGCCACAGCGACCGGTCCTCGACGTAGCGGACGCTGTCCAGCTCGGGGGCGAAGAACGACGGCCACCCGCAGTGCGACTCGAATTTGGTGTCGCTGGTGAACAGCGTGGCCCCGCAGGCGCGGCAGCGGTAGGTGCCGGGGGTGGTGGTGTCGGTGTACTCGCCGGTGAACGGACGCTCGGTGCCGGCCTCGCGCAGCACGTGGTACTCCGCGGGGGTCAGCATCGCACGCCACTGCTCGGGCGTCCGGAATTGCTTCGGGTCGAGTTGCATGGAGCGATCTCCTCGGTGTCGGGTGACGGCCCCAGGGTAGTCCGAGCCCGGCGGCGCTTCGGCGACCGGTGGCGCGGACTAGCCTGTGCGGATGGCTACCAACCCCGCCACCGTCGTGCAGGCCGCGGGACGCGAGGTGCGCGTCACCAGCCCGGACCGCGTCGTCTACGAGCCCACCGAACGGACGCCGACGATCACCAAGCTGGCGGTCTGCGAGTACTACGCGGCCGTCGGCGAGGCGCTGATGCGGGCGATGGGGGACCGGCCGACGGCGATGGAGCGCTGGCCGGACGGCTGGCGCGAGGGGATGCGGCTGGCCACCGGACCTCAGGACCGGGACGCCGACGGCTTCTACCAGAAGCGGCTGCCGCGGGGGGTCCCCGACTATGTCGAGTCGGTGCGGATCACCTTTCCGAGCGGACGCACCGCCGACGAGCTGTGCCCGTCGGAGCCCGCGGCCTTCGTCTGGGCGGCACAGATGGGGACGCTGACCTTCCACCCGTGGCCGGTGCGGCGTCCGGACGTGGACCATCCCGACGAGCTGCGGCTCGACCTCGATCCGCAGCCGGGCACCGGGTTCGCCGACGCCCAGCGGGTCGCCGCGGTGGCCCGTGAGCTGCTGGAGGAGGTCGGGCTGCGGGGCTACCCGAAGACGTCCGGCAACCGCGGCATCCACATCTACCTCCGGATCCGCCCCGACCACAGCTTCGAGGACGTCCGGCACGCGGCGATCGGCTTCGGCCGCGAGCTCGAGCGGCGCGACGCCGGGGTGACCACGGCCTGGTGGAAGGAGCAGCGCGGTGAGCGGATCTTCATCGACTTCAACCAGAACAACCGGGACCGGACCATCGCCGGGGCCTGGAGCCTGCGGGCCCGGCCGGGTGCGCCGGTCAGCACCCCGATGACCTGGGCGCAGCTGGCCGAGGTGAAGGACCCGCGCGACTTCAACCTGGCGACCGTGCCCGACTACCTGACCCACGGCGACCCGTGGGCCGACATGGACGCCGAGGCGTTCCCGCTGGAACCGCTGCTCAGCCTGTGGGAGACGCTGCCCGGCGGCGAGCTGAACTTCCCGCCCGACTACCCGAAGATGCCCGGCGAGCCCCCGCGGGTGCAGCCGTCCAAGAAGGTGGCGGCGCATTGGGACGAGCAGGGCAACCGGATCGAGAAGTAGCCTGCACAATGGCTGCCATGCAGCTGCCCGTGATGCCGCCGGTGAAACCGATGCTCGCCAAGGCGGTGCCCCAGATTCCGCGCGGGGCGCTGTCCTATGAGCCGAAGTGGGACGGCTTCCGGTCGATCATCTTCCGCGACGGTGACGAGGTGGAGATCGGCTCGCGCAACGAGCGGCCGATGACCCGGTACTTCCCGGAGGTCGTCGAGGCGGTGAGGGCGAATCTCCCCGAGCGCTGCGTGGTCGACGGCGAGCTGATCGTGGTGGTCGGCGACCGGCTGGAGTTCGAGGTGCTGCAGCAGCGCATCCATCCGGCGGCAAGCCGGGTGAGGATGCTGTCCGAGCACACGCCGGCCAGCTTCGTCGCCTTCGACCTTCTCGCCCTGGACGACGTCGATTACACCGAGCGGCCGTTCGCCGAGCGCCGCGCCGCGCTGGAGCGGGCGCTGGCCGGTGCGCGTCCGCCGATCCACCTCACCCCGATCACCCGCGACCCCGGGCTCGCCGAGCAGTGGTTCGCGCAGTTCGAGGGTGCCGGGCTGGACGGCGTGGTCGCCAAGCCGCTGGCCGGCAGCTACCAGCCGGACAAGCGCACCATGTTCAAGATCAAGCACCAGCGCACCGCCGACTGCGTGGTGGCCGGGTATCGGGTGCACAAGAGCGGGGACGACGTGATCGGCTCGCTGCTGCTCGGCCTGTACAACGACGCCGGCGAGCTGGCGTCCGTCGGCGTGATCGGGGCCTTCCCACTCGCCCGGCGCAAGGAACTGTTCACCGAACTGCAGCCGCTGGTCACCACCTTCGACGATCACCCCTGGGCCTGGGCCCGGCAGGAGGAGGGCGCCCGCACCCCGCGGAACTCCGAGTACAGCCGCTGGAACAACGGCAAGGATCTCTCCTTCGTGCCGCTGCGGCCCGAACTGGTGGTCGAGGTGCGCTACGAGCACATGGAGGGCGTCCGGTTCCGGCACACCGCCCAGTTCAACCGCTGGCGTCCCGACCGCGATCCGCGTTCCTGCACCTACGCGCAACTGGAGGAACCGGTCAGGTACGACCTGGCCGACATCCTGGCGACCCGTCCGGACGCCGACTGAGCCTGCGCGCACGCCGGCCGGTCCCGTTCGGCCGCCTGGACCCGGTGCCCGCGACCGCGACGCGACCGGGTTTGGCTGCGTTCCTAGTGCCGTCCGCGAAGGTGCGCCAGACTACGGGGATGGCAGGCAAGAAGAAGTCGTCGACGACCGTCGAGTCCCACCCGACCCGGCCCACCCAGCCGCTGAGCAGGCTGCTCCGGTTGCCGAAGGGCCCGGTCGACCTGACCGCGATCGACGCCGCCGGCTCGCCCGGGTACCCCGGCGCCGGCAAGACCGACGCCCCGGCGCTCACCGCGGCGCTGGCGCCGGAGCTGTCCGATCTGCAGGAGCGGCTCTACGCCAACGGCCGCTCCGCCGTTCCCGGCGCGCCGAGCGTGCTGGTCCTGCTGCAGGGCATGGACACCTCGGGCAAGGGCGGCGTGATCCGGCACGCGATGGGCCTGGTCGACCCGCAGGGCATTCAGCTGACCTCGTTCAAGGTGCCCACCGAGGAGGAGCGCAAGCACCACTACCTGTGGCGGATCAGGCGGGCGCTGCCCGACCCGGGCATGATCGGCATCTTCGACCGCTCCCAGTACGAGGACGTGCTCGTGGTCCGGGTGGAGCAGCTGGTGCCGGTCAGCGAGTGGAACCGTCGCTACGACGAGATCAACGCTTTCGAGAAGGAGGTGGCCGACGCCGGGACGACGATCATCAAGTGCTTCCTGCACGTGTCGTTCGAGGAGCAGCGGCAGCGGCTGGCCGACCGGCTGGCGAGCCCGGCGAAGTACTGGAAGTACAACCCGAAGGACATCGACGCCCGCGCCAAGTGGCCCGCCTACCAGGAGGCGTACACCGACGCGCTGGAGCGCTGCAACACCGACCACGCGCCGTGGTTCGTGATCCCGTCCGACCGCAAGTGGTACCGCAACTGGGCGGTCGCGCAGCTGCTGCGCGAGCACCTGATCGGGCTCAACCTCTCCTGGCCCGAGGCCACCTTCGACGTGGCGGCCGAGAAGGCGAGGGTGGCGAAGTCCTGACCCGCCGTCCGGGCACCCGGACAGCCTGCGGAGCGTGCACTCCACCCTTTGCTGGGTATTCGCACCGGTGTCACCTGGCGTAGGCATGGGTGATCGGAGCGAACATCCCCGACGATCGCCGCTGGCAGCCGCAAGGGCCGCCCGGCGAGGGGACTCAGGAGGTTGTCATGTCAACGGTGTTGTGGATCATCGCCGCGGTGCTGGTCATCTCGGGAATCCTGGCCATCGTCCGCAAGCAGGTGCTGTGGGGCATCGTGCTGATCGTCGTCGGCCTGCTGGTCGGCCCGGGAGGCGTCAGCGTCTTCCACTGACCCGGGCCGGGCGAGGCCGCCGCCGAGGTCAGGCGATGGTGAGATGCCGGGCGGGTACTTCGTCCTCGATCTCCTCGAAGCCGAAGTCGAGCAGGTCCATCGCGGCGAACGCGTACCGGGCCAGGATCAGGTCCATCACCTCGTGCGCCGAGCCGAGCGGTTCGCTCACCGACACCGCGCCGCACCGTTCGGCCAGGTCGGCCTGGGCGTGGAAGAGCTCGGTCGCGGTCAGGAAGAAGGAGCCGACCGCGATGTGCCGGCGTCCCTGCGCACGCAGGCCCTGGATCGCCTGGGACACCGACGGACCCGAGCCGTCGGCGACCGCGGTGAGGCAGGGCAGCCGGTGGTGGGTGGACCACTGGCGGGCCCGGCGGGCGAGCAGGGCGTTGCCGCGGACGTCGCCGCTGCGGGCCGACGACAGCACCAGGCCGTCCAGCTCCAGCACGCGCTGCACCGCGAGCGAGGCGCGCAACCGCTGGTCGAGGACCGTCAGCAGGCTGACCTCGGGGCCGATCGGACGCGACACGCTGACCCGCAGGTCGGGGTAGAGGTTGCGCAGCTTGACCGACTGGGCGATCACCCGCTGGTCCGGATCGATCGCGTGGGTCAGCTGCAGCGGCACCAGCACCACCTCGGTGATGCCCTGCTTGATCAGCTGCGACACCACCTGAGCGGTCGAGGGGGAGCAGTGATCGAGGAAGGAACAGTGCACGGACAGGCCCGGACGCATGCCCTGGAGACCCTGCCTCAAGGAGTGTGCGACTTGGGCGACTCGGGCATCGGTGCTGCCCATTCCCACCATCACCAAGGCTGGAGCGGTCATGATGTGCCTCTCTTGCGTCACATGTCCTGCGGCTCCATTGCCGGCGCTTTTTTCGTGGCACCAACATCTCTCGCGGCTTGTACCAGATGCAAATCGACTGCCCAATATGTGAGATGACCGTCTCGACTATTGGGAAATCGACCATTCGAGGGGGTGTCCGGGCCGCAATTGGTCATCGATCGAGGGC
>JBGALC010000024.1:0-47784 GCA_044224095.1 Micropruina sp.
CGGCGCGAGCAAGAACACGCGGTGGCGGCAATGGCTGGAAAGCGCCGATGGCCGAATCACTCCGCTCCCCCCAGACCTGGAGCGATTCGGTCAACAGCGTCTCGATGTCCCCCCGACAGCGGTACTTTATCGGGGTGTAGCTGCCACATCAGTCACCCGCGGGAGTGACAGCCCGTCGGCCCAGTTTCCAGCCGACTGCGCCGTGGTCGACCAGCCCCCGTTCGACGAGTCGATCCAGCAGCGCGAGGCAGGCGCCCAGGGCGAGGCCGGCCCGCAGCGAGACCTCGCCGGCGTCGATCTCTCCGCGCGCCGGGAACGCCTCGTAGACGGCCAGTTCCTCGGCGTCCAACTCGTCCAGCCGGCGATGCTGATCTGGCCGGGCGGGCGGCTGCCGACCCAGCGGGCCGACCAGCTCGAGGACGTCGGCAACCCCCGTGCAGAGCACCGCTTCGGCGTCGCGGATCAGCCGGTGCGGGGTGGTCGAGGTGGCGCTGTGCACCGGTCCCGGCACGGCCAGCACGATCCGGCCGCAGGCGCTCGCCCAGCTCACCGTGTTCCTGGCCCCGCTGCGCCAGGCGGCCTCGACGATGATCGTGGCCGGGCACAGCGCCGCGATCAGGCGGTTGCGGGCCAGGAATCGGGCGCGGGTGGGATGCTCCCCCGGCGGCAGTTCGCTGACCAGCAGCCCCTGCCCGGCGACCCGTTGCAGCAGGGCGGCGTTGCCGGGCGGGTACGGGTGATCGAGCCCGCCGGCCATCACCGCGACGGTCGGTGCACCGGTGGCCAGCGCCCCGGAGTGCGCGGCGGCGTCGATGCCGTACGCGCCGCCGCTCACCACGCTGATGCCGTGCCCGCCCAGGCCGGCGGCCAGGTCGGACGCCACCGACTGTCCGTAGGGCGTTGCGGCCCGTGACCCGACGACCGCCACCGCACGAACGGACGCCTCGGCGAGGTCGGCGTCGCCCTTCAGCCAGAGCCCGAACGGGATTCCGCCCATTTCCTGGACCGGCTCGCCGGTGGTCAGGTCGTCGAGGGCCGGCGGCCACTCGTCGTCACCGGGAATCACGAACCGCAGCCGGTTCCGTTGCGAAGCCCGGCGCACCGCAGCCAGGTCGACGGTCTGTGCCCGGCGCGTCCACCGCGAGCGCGAGGATTCCCGGAGCAGCCCCGCGAACACCGCGGCGGCGCCGTGCTCCGCGACCGCCGCGGTCGCGGCGAGGTTGCCCGGTTCGACGGCGCAGCACAGGGCCATTCGGGCCTCACGCTCGTCCACTTCCCACCTCCGTGAGCTCAAGCCCGTGACGCATCGCCAGGGCGGTGTGCAGATGGCTGCGCTCGGGCCGGTCGACACCGGCCAGGTCGGCGATCGTCCAGGCCAGCCGGATGACCTTGTCGACGCCGCGGGCGGACAGCCGGCCCCGCGCGACGGCCTCGTCGAGCAGATCGCTGCCGCGAGGCAGCGGCAGCCGGCGGCGCAGGGCCGGTCCGGGAATCTCACCGTTGGTCCGCCAGCCGTGCGGGGTGAGCCGGCGCTGTTGCCGATCGCGCGCCTCGGCCACCCGCGAGGCGACGGCGGCGGAGGTCTCGCCCCCGCCCTCCGCCGCTCTCAGGTAGCTCCTGGACATCGGCCGCAGATGGTGCCTGATGTCGATCCGGTCGAGGATCGGCCCCGAGATCCGCTCGGCGTAGCGACGCACGGCCATCGGCGCGCAGCGGCACTGCGCGCCGGGCGTCCCGGCGTTGCCGCACGGGCACGGATTGGAGGCCAGCACGAGCTGGAAGCTGGCCGGGTACACGGCCTGTGCGGCAGCCCGGCCGAGCACGATGCGACCCGACTCCAGCGGCACCCGGAGTGCCTCCAGCACCCGTGGGGGGAACTCGGGGGCCTCGTCGAGGAACAGAATCCCCTTGTGGGCGCGGCTGATGCTGCCCGGCTGGGCGACCCGGGCCCCACCACCGACGATGCTGGCCAGCGAGGCGGTGTGATGCGGGTCGGCATAGGGCGGACGCCGGATCAGGCCACCCTCCAACGGCACCCCGGCCAGCGAGTGGATCGCCGAGACCTCCAGCGCCTCGGCCCGGTCGAGGTCGGGCAGGATGCCGGGCAACCGTTCGGCCAGCAGCGTCTTGCCGACGCCCGGCGGGCCGTGCAGGTGCAGGTGGTGCCGGCCGGCGGCGGCCACCTCGAGCACCCACTTGGCCTCCAGTTGACCGACCACATCGCTCAGATCCTTCGCCGCTGCCGGCTCGGCCGCGGGGACCGCGGCAGCCTCCGGCGGCGGCTGGGGCACGTCGCCGACCAGCACCGCGACCAGGTCGAGCAGATCGTTCACACCCCACAGGGTCAGCCCCTCGACCAGCTGTGCTTCGCGCAGCTGCGCGGCGGGCACGACGGCCGCACTGAACCCGGCCGTCACCGCCGCGAGCAGGGCGGGCAGCAGCCCGCGTACCGGGCGGACCCGTCCGTCGAGGCCGAGCTCGCCGAACAGCACCATACGCTCCAGGACGGCCCGGTCGAACTTGCCGGCGGCCGCCGCCACCGCGGTGACGATCGCCAGGTCGAAGTGGGAGCCGGCCTTCGGCAGCGTGGCCGGCGACAGGTTGACGGTGACCAGCTGGGCCGGCCAGCCCAGCCCGCGGGCGTGCACCGCGGCCCGGCAGCGTTCGCGGGCCTCGGCGAGCGCCGTGTCGGCCAGCCCGACGATCACCATGCGCGGCAGCCCGCCGCCGATCGCCGCCTCCACCTCGACGATGGTGCCCTCGACCCCGACCAGGGCGACCGAGAAGGCCCGCGCCGTGGTCACTGGCCGACCCCTTCCAGGTGGGTGATCCGCGGTCGGCCGTCGCGGGGCAGCAGCACGCCGATGGCGTCCAGCCGATAGTGCGGCACCCATCGGCTCTGCCCGCCGAGCCAGGTCAGCGCCAGCCTTCGCAGCCGGGCGAGCTTGTCGGCGGTGATCGCCTCCAGCGGGTCGCCGAAGCCGGTGCCCCTGCGGCACTTCACCTCGCAGAACACCAGCACCGGCTCGGCGTCGGCCGTGTGCGCGATGATGTCCACCTCGCCCAGCGAGCAGCGCCAGTTGCGCTCGATGATCGTCCAGCCTTGGCGCACCAGGTGCTGGACGGCCGCCACCTCACCCGCGCGCCACACCGCATGTCGTTCCACGCCCTCACTGTGAGCACCGGGACGCGAAAGTGTTCAGATTCACGGCGACCTGTGGACAATCCGGCGAACGCCGGCGCCGCCGAGCGGCCAGCCCTCGCCACCGGCGCGCGCCTCTGGCATGGTGACCTTGACCGGGAGGGAAGCCGTGGGGCCGTCGCAGCCAGCCCAGGATCCGCAGTGGGACGCACTGGTGGCGTCCGTGCTCGCGCTCGGGCTCGCCGTGATCTTCCTGGGTTGGCGGCTCTCCACGCCGTCGGAGTGCGCCTGGCTCCCGCCGCACCCCGACGTCTTCGTCTCCGCCGGGGTGATCCCCCGGGTGCCCGACGGCTGCCCGCTGCCGGCCGGGACGCTGGTGGTGGACGCGCAGGCGGTGCCGGACGGCGTCCGCTACCTCGCGCAGCCGGGCGATCGGGCGTTCGGGCTGGAGCTGAGCCTGGATCGGCGTCCGCTCGGCCTGCGGCTCTGGCACACGGCCGGCACCCTGCTGTTCGTCACCGCCCTGTTCGGGCTGTGCGGCTACGCGCTCAGCCGCCGCCGCCACGACGCCGCCGCCGGGTCGGGCGTGGTGTACTCCTCGGCGCTGCTGGGCAGCACGCTGGTCACGGTGATCGGCCTGCCGCCCTCGGCGGCCTTCGACGGTCCGGCCCGCTGGCTGTTCGTCGCCAACGTCGGATTCGTCTACAGCCTGGCCTGGGGTGCGATGGCCGCCTGGGCGGTTCAGTTCCCGACGCCACTGCTGCGCCGGCTGGGCGGGGTCCGAGCCCGGGTGGCCCTCACCTGGCTGCCGGCGCTGGCCTGGGCGGCGACGGCCACCGTGCTGGGCGCCGGTCAGGCCTTCCCGGCCTGGATGTCGGTGGCGGTGCCGCTGCAGACCGCGATCACCGTGGTCTGCCTGGCCGCCATCCTGACCGTCGTGGGGTTGCAGATGGCCCGCGCCCATCGGCCCGGCGGCGATCCGGTCCAGCGGCAGCAGCTGGTCTGGCTGGGCGGGTCGGCCATCGTCGCCGGGCTGCTCGGCCTCGCCCTGTGGATCGTCCCCTCGCTGCTGCTCGGCCGGTCGCTGCTGGCCGAGGACCTGATCGGGCTGCCCGGGCTGGTCTTCGTGGTGGGCCTGAGCATCGCCATGTTGCGCTACCGCCTGTTCGACCTGGACGTGGTGCTGGCCCGGACGCTGGTATACGCGGCGCTCACCCTGGCCGCGGTGGTGGTCTACCTGGTCACGGTGAGCCTGCTCACCGGCTTCGTCGCCGAGCAGCCCGGAGGGATCGCCGTCGCCGGCGCGGTCACGGTGGCCATCCTGGTGAACCCGATGCGGGTCCGGCTGGAGCGGCTGGTCAACCGGGCGCTCTACGGCGATCGGGACGACCCCTACCGGGCGCTGACCCGGGTCGCCGAACTCCTCGCGGCGCGCGAGGTGGCCTGGGATCAGGTGGCCCGGGCGCTGCGCGGCGCCGTCCGCGTCCCGTTCGTCGCCATCCTGGACGGCTCCCGGACGGTGGTCCGGTCGGGGTCGGTGCCGGCGGACGCCGCCCGGGTCGTGGTCGAGCCGCTGCGCCACGGTGGCGCACCCGTCGGGCGTCTGGAGGTCGGCACCCGGGGACGCGGCGAGCGCTTCACCTCGGCCGAGCGGCGGCTGCTGCAGGATCTCGCCACCCAGATCACCGTCGCGCTGCGCGAGGAGATGCTCGATCGCGAAGTCCGCGCGTCGCGGGAACGGCTCGTGCTGGCCCGGGAGGAGGAACGCCGTATGCTGCGCCGCACCCTGCACGACGAGGTCGGCCCCACCATGGCGGCGATCGCGCTGCGAGCCGAGACCGTGCGGAACCTGGTGGCCCGGCCCGCACCGCCGGCCGAGGTCGCGGACGTCCTGGACCGGATCGAGCGCGACGCCACCCAGGCGGCCGAGACGGTGCGCAGGCTCGCCTACGACCTGCGGCCGCCGGTGCTCGACGAACGCGGACTCACCGAGGCGCTCCGCGAGCAGTTCGCGGGCGTGTCGACACCCTCGGTGCAGCTGGACGCCGGGTCGCTGGGCACCGGCCAGCTGCCGGCCGCGGTCGAGGTGGCGGCCTACCGGATCGCGATCGCCGCCGTGGCCAACGTCGTCCGCCACGCCGGCGCCGCGACCTGCTGGGTCGGGCTCCACCGCGGCGCGACCGGACTGGAGGTCACCATCGCCGACGACGGAGCGGGGCCGGCCCCGGACCTGCGGTCCGGGATCGGCATCACCGGGATGCGGGAGCGCGCCGCCGAGCTGGGCGGGACCTGCACGATCGCGGAGCGGCCCGGGGGCGGGACGCTGGTCCGCGCCGTCCTGCCGGTGGGTGAGCGATGATGGCCGGCGACCCGGTCACCGTCGTCGTCGCCGACGACCACCCGCTCTACCGGGAGGGGCTGATCGGACTGATCGGCACGACCGAGCTGGTGGTGGTCGGCGAGGCTGCGGACGGCGCCGAGGCGGTGCGGCTGGCCGCCGAACTGAACCCGGACGTGGTGGTGATGGATGTGAACATGCCGGTGCTGAACGGCATCGAGGCGACCCGCCGGATCGTCGCAGCCGCCCCGCAGGTCCGCGTCCTGATGCTCACCATGCTCGAGGACGAGACGGTGGTCGAGGCGCTCCGGGCCGGGGCACGCGGCTATGTGGTGAAGTCCTCCAGCCCGGCGGCGACGATCGCTGCGATCAGGTCGGTCGCCACCGGCGACGTGACCTTCTCGGCCACCCTGGCGCCCCGGCTGACCGAGCTCCTCTCCGCCAACGCCCGGGCCCGGTCGCCGTTCGCCGCGCTGACCACGCGGGAGCACGAGGTGCTCGAGCTGCTCGCGAAGGGGTGGGACAACCCGCGGATCGCGGACCGGCTCGGCATCGCCGACAAGACCGTCCGCAACCTGGTCTCGACCATCCTGGTCAAGCTCCAGGTGGCGGACCGGGTGGCGGCGGTCGAGCAGGCCAGGCGAGCCGGCCTCGGCTGAGGCCGGCTACTCGGGATGGTTGGCGTGGTCGCCGCCGACCACGAAGGGGGTGGTGTAGCCCTCGTAGACCAGGTGCGTCATCAGCCCCTCGGCGGCATGCGGCAGGTTGTGGCAGTGATCCATCCAGATACCCGGGTTGTCGGCGACCATCGCCACCTGGTAGCTCTCCCCGTTCTCCACGTTGAGCGAGTCGACCCACCACGGGCTGCCGGTGGCCTCGACCCCGTCGCGGGCCAGCACCAGCAGGTGGTGCCCGTGCAGATGCATCGGGTGCACCTCGCCGCTGGCGTTGGACACGGTGAACCGGACGACCTCGCCGCGACGGACGACGAACATCGGCACGGCGGGGAAGATGCCGTCGTTGATCGTCCACCAGGCGCCGGGGCGACCGTTGAGCAGCCCGAAGCGGCGTCCGATGCGATAGTCGAAGGAGCGGTCCGGGCGCTGCGGGTCGAACGCGGGCGGCAGCGGAGTGCCGTAGTGCAGCAGGTCGACGAACTGTCGCGGGGCCGGTCCGGACGGCGCGCCGGCGTCTCCCAGCGCCACCGAGGCGCCGGCGAGCTCGACCCGGGCGCCTCCGGCCGGCACCCGCAGCTCCAGATCGGCCCGACCGCCGGCGGTGATCAGGACCGCCTGGCCGCGGACGGCTCGCGGCCGGTTCACCGCGCGACCGTCCACCGCCACCACCCGGAACTCGGCCCCGGTCACCCAGGCCGGCATCGGGCCCTGGTCGGTGTTGATCACCCGGACCCGCACGGTGCTCCCGACGGCCGCCGGGAACCGCAGCTGGCCGGGGACGCCGTTGATCGTCCGCAGGCCGCCGTAGAAGTGCACCAGGGCGGGTACCTCGACGGTTGCCGGCCGGGCGTCGGCGTCGGCGACGATCAGGGCACCGAGCAGCCCGCCGGACACCTGCGGGTGCGACACCTGGTGGGAGTGGTACCAGTAGCTGCCCGCCTGCGCGACGAACCGGTAGACGTAGCTGCCGCCGGGCCGGACCGCGTCCTGGGTGACCCCGGCCACGCCGTCCATGCCGTTGGGCAGGTCGACGCCGTGCCAGTGCAGGGTGATCCCGTCCCGGACGTTGTCGTTGGTGACCCGGACCTCCACCAGCTCACCGGCCCGCGCCCGGATCGTCGGGCCGGGGGTCGTGCCGTTCAGCGTGTAGCCGTCGAACTCAGGGACGCCCGGCAGGCTGACCCGCTGCGCCCGGGCGACCAGGTCGACCCGGACGTCGGCCGGACGGTCCGGATCGGGGACCAGTTGGGTGATCGGGATCCCGGAGCCGGTGTGACCGTGGTCGTGGCCGCCCGGGCCGGCGGACGACGCGGGTCCGCCGCCATGGTCGGCGTACCCCATCGAGGCCATCGAGTAGCTGGCCGGCAGCAGGCTGGCCGACCAGATCCAGGTCGCGCCGGCCAGTGCGACGGCGACCGCCACCACGACCGGCCACCGGCGCCGGCGCATCGGCGCTGCCCGGCCGGCCGGAGCGGTCACCTCATGCCTTCGCCAGGTCGTCGCTCGCCTCGCTGCCGGAGCCTGCCGGGGCGGCCCCATGGCCGACCACGCGGGCGGCGATCACGGCACATCCGAACAGCACGAGCGCGTTCAGGCCGTGGAACATGGCGAGCAGTGGCAACGCATGCCCCTCGTAGCCGAGGGTGAGCTGGAGCGCGACGGCGGCCAGCACGATGACGGCCCAGCGGATCGCGCCCTTGACCCGGGTGAAGAAGGAGACCACCAGCAGGGCCAGCGCGACCGCCGGGATGATCATGCCCCCGTTGATGGCGTGGACGATGATGCCCAGCACCTCGGGGAAGGGCAGCGGGCCGCCGGTGTCCTCCATCATCGACTTGTCCACGACGCCGCCGTTGCTCACGAACAGGCCGAGGCCGGCGGACGCCCAGGCGTGCGAGGCGGCCTGCACCCCGACCAGGACGGCGATCGTGTAGGCGAGTATCCGGTAGGTGGTCAGCATCGTTCGAGTCCTTTCGGCGACGGACGCCGCGGCGTCCGGGGAACGGGGTCAGCGGTCGGCGTCGTCCCGCCGCAGGTGGCGGCCGACCAGCAGATACCACACCGGCCACAGGATCCAGGCGACGCCGCCCAGAGCGACGGCCGGGATCAGCAGGCTGTTGGCGGCGAGCGAGCCGAACGGCAGCAGCAGAGAGGCACCGGTCAGGATCAACCCGGCCAGCAGCGCGACCCCGATGGCCTGCCCGGACCGCCAGATCACCCGCGGCACCCCCGGGTCCGCCGACCACCGGCGGTTCAGCCAGACCATCCAGCCGCACTGCAGGACGATCGCCACGATCGAGATCGCGGTGGACGGCTCGAAGGGCAGCACGCCGGTGACCAGCGCCAGCCCGGACGCGGCGGCCACCAGGCTCGCGACCGTCACCGTCCGGACCAGCCGGCGAGCCCACCGCGACCGGGCCGCGTTGCGGCTGAGGTGCGGCAGCAGCGCGGCGAGCAGGAGGTTGCCGGCGGCACCGAGGACGTCGTTGATCGGCCCCCAGGGCGCCGCGTCTCCGCCCCGGGAGAGGGACACGAACATCACGAGCAGGAACGCGCCCGAGACCAGGTTGACCACCCCGAGCAGCATCGACCAGCCGCCCCGGCGACGATCCGGATCGGGCCCGAGCACCACGACGGCGATCGGGTCGGTGCCGGCCCGGGGGGCGGGGTGCGGGCCCGCGTCCGCTGAGACTGCGGGGCTCTCCGATGCGTTCATGGCATCCACCATCGGACGGCGACGTCCCGGGCGTCACGGGACAACCGTCCCGGCGGGTCCGGGAATCTCCGGGGTCACCGCACCGGCTCAACGGGTCTCGGCCACCTCGGGCACCGACCGCGGATCGAGCGCCGTCCGGGCCCGACCGGGGCACGGGGCCGGCCGGCGGCGACGGCTCAGAGGTTGTCGGGCACCTTCAGCTCACTGTGCGCGATCTCCTCGATCGAGACGTCGCGGAAGGTGAGCACCTTGGCCGACTTCACGAACCGGGCCGGGCGGTACATGTCCCACACCCAGGCGTCGCCCATGGACACCTCGTAGTAGACGTCGCCACCCTCGGTGCGCACCTTCAGGTCGACGGCGTTGCACAGGTAGAAGCGCCGTTCCGTCTCCACCGCGTAGGTGAAGATCCCGACCACGTCCTTGTACTCCCGGTACAGCTGGAGTTCGAGTTCGCTCTCGTACTGTTCAAGATCTTCGGCGCTCATAGCGTGGCCACTTTATACGAAGGTCGCTCCGCGACCGGCGTCGACGAGCGGTACGGCGTCACCGGCCCGAGTCCGTGCCCGGACCCGACCAGCAGCGCCGCCGCCCGGCGGACGTTCTCGAACCGGAACCGGTGGATCTCGCACGGGCCGTTGGCGTCCAGATGCTGCTGGTGCAGCGGGGTGCAGTACCCCTTGTGGATGTCGAAGCGGTAGTGCGGCCAGTGTTCGTGGGCGGTCCGCATGATCCGGTCGCGGGTCACCTTCGCGATCACGGACGCCGCAGCGACGCAGCCCGCCACGGCGTCACCCTTCCAGACCGCCAGCGACGGCGCCCCCAGCCCGTCGACACCGAAACCGTCGGTGAGCACGAAGTCCGGGGCGACACCCAGCCGCCAGACCGCCCGCCGCAACGCCTGGACGTTGGCCACGTGCATGCCCAGCCGGTCGCACTCCCCCGGCTCGATCAGCACCACCGACCAGGCCACCGCCTTGACCAGGATCTCGTCGTAGCAGCGCTCCCGTTGGCCGGGCGTGAGCAGCTTGGAGTCCCTCAAACCGGTCACCTGCGCGCCCGGCGTGCTGCCCAGGATCACCGAGGCGGCCACGAGCGGGCCGGCGCACGCCCCGCGTCCGGCCTCGTCCGCGCCGGCGATCAGCGGGAATCCGGCCCGGCGGAGTGCCCGCTCGTAGCCGTACAGTCCCGCGTCCCGGCGCAGCACGAACGCCATCGCGACCTCAGCAGAGCGGTATCGGGCCGGTGATCACCGGACGGTCGGGCGGGGCCGACGTGGAGGCCGGGACGCGGGCGAACGTGTCGGGACGCCCCAGCCCGCGCCAGCGGTCGAAGGGGTACACGATCGCGATGGCGGAGCCCACCACGTTCGCCGTCGGCACGAACGCCGCCATCCCCCCGGTGCCTTCGTTGAGGTGGCAGCGGGAGTCCTGGGAGTTGTCGCGATGGTCACCCATCACCCAGATCCGGTCCTTGGGGACGATGACGTCGAACGGCATCGCCGACGGCTCGACCGTCTGGCCGCCGCTGTCGAACAGGTAGTCGCCCTCGTCCAGGGCCTGGCCGTTCACCGTCACCCGTCCGGCCGCGTCGCAGCACTTGACGTGGTCGCCGGGCAGGCCGATCACCCTCTTGATCAGGTGGTTCGAGCTCTCGTCGGGCGCCAGTCCGATGAAGATCAGCGCCTTCCGGACGGGGTCGGTCTCCTCCTCGGGATCGGCGAGCCAGCCCTGGGTGTCGCGGAACACGACGATGTCGCCGCGGGACCAGCCGGCCACCTTCTGCACCATCACCCGGTCGCGGATCAGCAGGGTGTTCTCCATCGATCCGGACGGGATCACGAACATCTGCGCGATGAACAGTCGCAGCAGGGTGGACGCGACCAGCGCGCCCACCACCACGATGGCGATCTCCTTCGCCCACATGCCGGCGACCCGGCCGGCCGAGGGCTTCTCGGTCGGCGGCTTCTCGGTCGGGGGTGAGTCACCCACCGCGGACCTCCTGCCTGTCATCGTGCCCGCAGTACGACGGACGGCTCAGCGGTCGCGCTTTTCCTTGATCTTGGCCGCCTTGCCGCGCAGGCCGCGCAGGTAGTACAGCTTGGCGCGCCGGACGTCGCCGTGGCGCTCGACCTCGATCTTGTCGATGATCGGGGAGTGCAGCGGGAACGTCCGCTCGACGCCGGTGCCGAAGCTCACCTTGCGGACGGTGAACGACTCACCGATGCCGCTGCCGGTGCGGGCGATCACGGCGCCGGCGAAGACCTGGATGCGGGAGCGGTTGCCCTCGACGACCTTCACGTGCACCCGCACGGAGTCGCCCGGGCGGAACTCGGGGATGTCGGAGCGCAGGGAAGCCTCGGTGACCTCGGCAACGAGCTTGTTCATTGTCTGTTTCCTCGCCGGTGCCACAGGACACCTCGTGGTTGATCAAAGCGTGAGTGCGGACGCCTTCCCCCTGTGGCAGGGGCGTTCGGCACCGAGGATCAAGTCTGCCACACCCCTCCCCCGGGCCGAAATCGGACCGCTCCCACAGGACGCCCTCGCTCACCACTTGACCGCTCGCCTAACTATTTAGGGCTCGCTGAATTCAGCGAGCCCCAAATAGTTAGGCGAGCGCTGGGTGTGTGGCCTACTTGTCCTTCTTGAACAGGGAGTGCATCAGGTCGCGGTTCAGCTGGCTGATGGTGTCCAGCGGGATCTCCTTGGGACACACCGCGGCGCACTCGCCGATGTTGGTGCAGTTGCCGAAGCCCTCGATGTCGTGCTGGGCCACCATGCCCTTGACCCGCGACCAGCGCTCCGGCTGGCCCTGGGGCAGCATCGCCAGGTGGGTGATCTTGGCCGAGGTGAACAGCATCGCCGACCCGTTCGGGCAGGCCGCCACGCAGGCGCCGCAGCCGATGCAGGTGGCCGCGTCGAAGGCCCGGTCGGCGTCCACCTTGGGCACCGGGGTGGCGTTGGCGTCCTGGGCGGCACCGGTGTTCACCGAGATGTAGCCGCCGGCCTGGATGATCCGGTCGAACGCCGTCCGGTCGACGACCAGGTCCTTGATCACCGGGAAGCCGCCGGCCCGCCACGGCTCGACGTCGATGGTGGCCCCGTCGGCGAAGGAGCGCATGTGCAGCTGGCAGGTGGTGGTCGGCACCGGAGAGGACGCCCGTCCGTGCGCCGAGCCGTTGATCACCACGCCGCACATGCCGCAGATGCCCTCGCGACAGTCGTGGTCGAAGGCGACCGGCTCGATGCCCTCGATGGTGAGCTGCTCGTTGAGCAGGTCGAGCATCTCCAGGAACGACATGTCGGGGCTGACGTCGGTCAGCTGGTAGGTCTGCATGGCCCCCCTGGCGTCGGCGTTCGCCTGCCGCCAGACCCGCAAGGTGATGTTCACTTGTAACTCCGTTGCTTCAGCTCGATGAACTCGTACTCCAGTGGTTCCTTGTGCAGCACCGGGGCCTCGCCGGTGAACTCCCAGGCGCCGACGTAGAGGAACTCGTCGTCGTGCCGCAGCGCCTCGCCGTCCGGGGTCTGCGACTCGGCCCGGAAGTGGCCGCCGCAGGATTCGCGCCGATGCAGGGCGTCGATGCACATCAACTCGCCGAGCTCGAGGAAGTCGGCGACCCGTCCGGCCCGCTCCAGGGTCTGGTTGAACTCCTCGTTCTGCCCGGTCACCTTGACGTCGCGCCAGAACTCGCCGCGCAGCTCGCGGATCAGCCTGATCGCCTTCTTCAGGCCCTCCTCGGTGCGCTCCATGCCGCAGTACTCCCACATGATCTGGCCGAGCTCCTTGTGGAAGGAGTCCACCGTGCGGCTGCCCTGGATGCCCAGCAGGGTGTCGATCCGCTGCTCGACACTGGTCACCGCGGCGACCACGTCGGGATGGTCGGGGGGCAGCTTCGGGAACGGCCCATCGGCCAGGTAGTCGTTGATCGTGTTGGGCAGCACGAAGTAGCCGTCGGCCAGGGTCATCAGGTCGTAGTCGACCCAGACGCCGCCCATCGTGTAGTGCACCGCCGGGTAGATCCGCATCGGCACCTCGTAGGGGTCCTCCGCGGTGATCTGGGCGTACATGTCGAACAGGTTGCCGTACTTGGCCGCCACCCCGTCGCGGCCGATCCGCTTGATCACCTCGGCGAAGTCCAGGTAGACGCCGCGCCGGACCATCGTGACCGAGCCGTCCGGCTGCTTCTCGGCGACCGCCGGGCCGACGCCGCGGCCCTCGTCGCACATGTTCTTGGCCTGCCGGGAGGCGATGTCGCGGGGCACCAGGTTCCCGAACGCCGGGTAGATCCGCTCCAGGTAGTAGTCGCGGTCCTCCTCGGGGATCTGCCTAGGGTCCTTGTCGCAGTCCTCGGCCCGCTTCGGCACCCAGATCCGGCCGTCGTTGCGCAGCGACTCGCTCATCAGGGTGAGCTTGGACTGGGTGTCGCCGTGCACCGGGATGCAGGTCGGGTGGATCTGGGTGTAGCAGGGGTTCGCGAAGTAGGCGCCCTTGCGGTGCGCCCGCCAGCCGGCCGTCACGTTGCAGCCCATGGCGTTGGTGGACAGGAAGAAGACGTTGCCGTAGCCGCCGGTGGCCAGCACCACGGCGTCCGCCAGGTGGGTCTCGATCTCGCCGGTGACCATGTCGCGGGCGACGATGCCGCGGGCCCGGCCGTCCGCCACGATCAGCTCGAGCATCTCGTGCCGGGCGAACATCTGCACCGTGCCGGCCGCGACCTGGCGCTCCAGCGCCTGGTAGGCGCCGATCAGCAGCTGCTGGCCGGTCTGGCCGCGGGCGTAGAACGTCCGCTGCACCTGGACGCCGCCGAACGACCGGTTGTCGAGCAGGCCGCCGTACTCGCGGGCGAACGGGACGCCCTGGGCGACGCACTGGTCGATGATCTTGGCGCTCACCTCGGCCAACCGGTACACGTTGGTCTCGCGGGCCCGGTAGTCGCCGCCCTTGACCGTGTCGTAGAACAGCCGGTAGGTGGAGTCGTTGTCGTTGCGGTAGTTCTTGGCCGCGTTGATGCCGCCCTGCGCCGCGATCGAATGGGCCCGGCGCGGGCTGTCCTGGTAGCAGAAGTTCAGCACGTTGTAGCCGGCCTCGCCCAGGGACGCCGCAGCGGCCCCGCCGGCCAGGCCGGTGCCGACGATGATCACCGTCAGCTTGCGCCGGTTGGCCGGGTTGACCAGCTTGGCCTCGAACTGGCGCTTGGCCCACTTGCCCTCGATGGGGCCGGCGGGGGCCTTCGTGTCGCGCAGCTCGGACCCTTCGATCCAGGGCCGCCCCTTGCCGGCGCTGGTCGCCGGGGCCTCTTCGATCGTCTGCGTCGCCATCGCTACATCCTTCTCAACGGTCCGTTGCTTGTTCTGCTGGCCGCGGGAGCCGCGTCCACGCAGGCCGAGCCGCTCCAGGATCGGGATCGCCATCAGCGCACGACTCCGATCAGCACCGCGACCGGCGCGATCATGAATCCGACATACAACAACACCGCGACCGCGTAGGCGCCGATGTTCCACCATCGGCGGGTGGTCGCCGAGGTGTTCGCCCCGAGCGTCGCGAAGGCGCTCCAGAAGCCGTGCCGGATGTGCATGCACACCGTCACCATCCACAGCGCATAGGCCAGCACCAGCCACCACTGCTGGAACGACAGCACGAACATCTCATACGGCCCCGACTCGCTGGTGAAGCCGGTCTTGATGGTCTGAGAGGTGAACTGGAGGATGTGGAAGACCAGGAACCCGGCCAGGATCACCCCGCCCCAGCGCATGGTGCGCGCCGAGTAGGTCTGCTGGATCGGCTTGGAGTTGACGTACTTGGTGCCCCGCGCCCGGCGGGCCCGCACGGTCAGGGTGGCCGCCGACCAGATGTGCAGCACGATCGCCGCGAGCATGAACGCACGGAAGATCCAGATGAACCAGCCCGCCGGGACGATGGGGTACAGGATGTCCCCCTTGAGCCAGTGGGCGTAGTGGTCGAAGGATTCGGCACCGAAGAAGACCTTCAGGTTGCCGTACATGTGCATCAGCAGGAACCCGATCATGATCAGGCCCGTCACCGCCATCAGGACCTTCATGGCCACTGATGAGCGGACGGCCCGAGCGCGTGGGGAAAGAGTCGTCGTCGCCACGAGAGTCACCATAATCCCCTTGCGACGGCCGTGTTGGCCGGCAACCGAAACTCGCCCTCACTGAGACGAAAGGTCTCGTGGCTCGGGCGGCGCGGCAACCGGAAACGGTCAGTGCCGCCCGCGCACGTAGGTCCGGCCGGCCTTGGTCGGGCCGAGGATGTCGTCCAGTCCGACCAGCGTGTAGCCCTTGGCCCGCAACTTGGCGACCAGCGTCGGCACCGCCTTGACCGTCCACGGATGGATGTCGTGGGCGAGCACGATCGCGCCCGGGGCGATCTGCGGCAGGGTCACCTCGACGATCCTGCCGGGCTTGTCGTACTGCCAGTCCAGAGCGCCGGCGCTCCACAGCACCACCGCCTGGCCCTGAGAGCGGGCGACGGCGTCCACCGCCGCGTTGTGCAGCCCGTACGGCGGCCGCAGGTAGCGCGGTCTGACACCGGTCACCTTGGTGATCAGTGCCGTGTTGCCGACGATCTCCCGGCGTGCCTCGGCCGCCCCGATACGGGTCAGCATCGGATGGCTGAGGGTGTGGTTCGCGATCGTCATCCCGGGCGTGCTCGCGATCCGCCTGGCCACCTCCGGGTGCTGCCGCAGCATCCTGCCGACCAGGAAGAAGGCGGCAGGCACCCGCTCCCGGACCAGGGTGTCGAGAAGGCCGCCGGTCAGCGGACCGGGTCCGTCATCGAAGGTGAGGGCCACGCACCCCTGCATCAGCGCGGACGCCCTGGAGCCGGTTGGCGCCGTGGTCGGAGAAGTTGCACTCGCTGGCCGCGTACAGGCCGGTGATCGAGGTCATCAGGTCGTAGTCGACCCAGACGCCGCCCATCGTGTAGTGCACCGCCGGGTAGATCCGCATCGGCACCTCGTAGGGTCCTCCGCGGTGATCTGGGCGTACATGTCGAACAGGCTGCTGTACTTGGCCGCTCACCCCGTCGCGGCCGATCCGCTTGATCACCTCGGCGAAGTCCAGGTAGACGCCGCGCCGGACCATCGTGACCGAGCCAGTCCGGGTTGCTTCTCGGCGACCGTCGCCGACGCGCGGCCCTCGTCGCATGTTCTTGGCCTGCTGGGAGGCGATGTCGCGGGGGCACCAGGTTCCCGAACGCCGGGTAGATCCGCTCCAGGTAGTAGTCGCGGTCCTCCTCGGGGATCTGCTCTTAGGGTCCTTGTCGCAGTCCTCGGCGCGCTTCGGCACCCAGATCCGGCTGTCGTTGCGCAGCGACTCGCTCATCAGGGTGAGCTGGACTGGGTGTCGCCGTGCACCGGGATGCAGGTCGGGTGGATCTGGGTGTAGCAGGTTCATGAAGTAGGCGCGCGGTGCGCCCGCCAGCCGGCCGTCACGTTGCAGCCCATGGCGTTGGTGGACGGGAAGAAGACGTTGCCGTAGCCGCCGGTGGCCAGCACCACGGCGTCCGCCAGGTGGGTCTCGATCTCGCCGGTGACCATGTCGCGGGCGACGATGCCGCAGGCCCGGCCGTCCGCCACGATCAGCTCGAGCATCTCGTGCCGGGCGAACATCTGCACCGTGCCGGCGACCTGGCGCTCAGCGCCTGGTAGGCGCCGATCAGCAGCTGCTGGCCGGTCTGGCCGCGGGCGTAGAACGTCCGCTGCACCTGGACGCCGCCGAACGACCGGTTGTCGAGCAGGCCGCCGTACTCGCGGGCGAACGGGACGCCCTGGGCGACGCACTGGTCGATGATCTTGGCGCTCACCTCGGCCAACCGGTACACGTTGGTCTCGCGGGCCCGGTAGTCGCCGCCCTTGACCGTGTCGTAGAACAGCCGGTAGGTGGAGTCGTTGTCGTTGCGGTAGTTCTTGGCCGCGTTGATGCCGCCCTGCGCGCGCGATCGAATGGGCCCGGCGCGGGCTGTCCTGGTAGCAGAAGTTCAGCACGTTGTAGCCGGCCTCGCCCAGGGACGCCGCAGCGGCCCCGCCGGCCAGGCCGGTGCCGACGATGATCACCGTCAGCTTGCGCCGGTTGGCCGGGTTGACCAGCTTGGCCTCGAACTGGCGCTTGGCCCACTTGCCCTCGATGGGGCCGGCGGGGCCTTCGTGTCGCGCAGCTCGGACCCTTCGATCCAGGGCCGCCCCTTGCCGGCGCTGGTCGCCGGGGCCTCTTCGATCGTCTGCGTCGCCATCGCTAACATCCTTCTCAACGGTCCGTTGCTTGTTCTGCTGGCCGCGGAGCCGCGTCCACGCAGGCCGAGCCGCTCCAGGATCGGGATCGCCATCAGCGCACGACTCCGATCAGCACCGCGACCGGCGCGATCATGAATCCGACATACAACAACACCGCGACCGCGTAGGCGCCGATGTTCCACCATCGGCGGGTGGTCGCCGAGGTGTTCGCCCCGAGCGTCGCGAAGGCGCTCGAAGCCGTGCCGGATGTGCATGCACACCGTCACCATCCACAGCATAGGCCAGCACCAGCCACCACTGCTGGAACGACAGCACGAACATCTCATACGGCCCCGACTCGCTGGTGAAGCCGGTCTTGATGGTCTGAGAGGTGAACTGGAGGATGTGGAAGACCAGGAACCCGGCCAGGATCACCCCGCCCCAGCGCATGGTGCGCGCCGAGTAGGTCTGCTGGATCGGCTTGGAGTTGACGTACTTGGTGCCCCGCGCCCGGCGGGCCCGCACGGTCAGGGTGGCCGCCGACCAGATGTGCAGCACGATCGCCGCGAGCATGAACGCACGGAAGATCCAGATGAACCAGCCCGCCGGGACGATGGGGTACAGGATGTCCCCTTGAGCCAGTGGGCGTAGTGGTCGAAGGATTCGGCACCGAAGAAGACCTTCAGGTTGCCGTACATGTGCATCAGCAGGAACCCGATCATGATCAGGTTCGTCACCGCCATCAGGACCTTCATGGCCACTGATGAGCGGACGGCCCGAGCGCGTGGGGAAAGAGTCGTCGTCGCCACGAGAGTCACCATAATCCCCTTGCGACGGCCGTGTTGGCCGGCAACCGAAACTCGCCCTCACTGAGACGAAAGGTCTCGTGGCTCGGGCGGCGCGGCAACCGGAAACGGTCAGTGCCGCCCGCGCGTAGGTCCGGCCGGCCTTGGTCGGGCCGAGGATGTCGTCCAGTCCGACCAGCGTGTAGCCCTTGGCCCGCAACTTGGCGACCAGCGTCGGCACCGCCTTGACCGTCCACGGATGGATGTCGTGGGCGAGCACGATCGCGCCCGGGGCGATCTGCGGCAGGGTCACCTCGACGATCCTGCCGGGCTTGTCGTACTGCCAGTCCAGAGCGCCGGCGCTCCACAGCACCACCGCCTGGCCCTGAGAGCGGGCGACGGCGTCCACCGCCGCGTTGTGCAGCCCGTACGGCGGCCGCAGGTAGCGCGGTCTGACACCGGTCACCTTGGTGATCAGTGCCGTGTTGCCGACGATCTCCCGGCGTGCCTCGGCCGCCCCGATACGGGTCAGCATCGGATGGCTGAGGGTGTGGTTCGCGATCGTCATCCCGGGCGTGCTCGCGATCCGCCTGGCCACCTCCGGGTGCTGCCGCAGCATCCTGCCGACCAGGAAGAAGGCGGCAGGCACCCGCTCCCGGACCAGGGTGTCGAGAAGGCCGCCGGTCAGCGGACCGGGTCCGTCATCGAAGGTGAGGGCCACGCACGTCACCCTCCGGCAGTCGACGGACGGCGCCGCGCGGCCGGTCGGGGAGGGTGTGGCCGAGGTGCCCGGGCCTGCCGGCCGGGACGGCGTCGCGGCGTCCGGTCCGCTCGGCGCCGCGGTCCGGGTCAGCGCTGAGCCGGCCCCGGACGGCGACGTGGCGCAGCCCGCGAGCAGCAGCGTGAGCGCGCCCACGACGGCCAGGAATCGGGTGGGGGTGATCACGGGTCAAGTCAACGCCAGTGGGACCGGTTCCCCCAACTCCGCCGCGCGCCGCGCGGCGGCCTTTCGGGCCGCCGGGTCGGGACCGCGAGGTGGGCACGCGTCCTGGCGCCGCGCGATCCCGAACCGGCGACGGCGACCGCGCCGCGGTGATCGACCAGCGCCGGAGTCAGAGCAGGTCGGGACGCCGGTCCCGGGTCAGGCTGAGCGCCTGTTCGCGGCGCCACTTGGCGACCTCGCCGTGATGCCCGGACAGCAGCACCTCGGGCACGGTCAGCCCGCGCCAGGCCTCCGGCTTGGTGTAGATCGGGTACTCCAGCAGCTTGTCGTGGCCGGGGGCATGCGACTCCTCGATCAGCGACGCCGGGTTGCCCACCACGCCGGGCAGCAGCCGGACCACCGCCTCGATGATGGCGAGGGCTGCCACCTCGCCCCCGTTCAGCACATAGTCGCCCAGGCTGACCTCGGCGGTCCGCATCCGGGTCGCGGCATGCTCCACCACGCGGGCGTCGATGCCCTCGTAGCGTCCGCAGGCGAAGACAAGCCTCCGCTCCGCGGCCCACTCGTGGGCGATGTCCTGGGTGAACGGCGCCCCGGACGGGGTGGGCACGATCAGCACCGGCTCGTCCGCCTCGTGGCCGGGCAGGGCCAGCAGTTCGTCGAGCGCCTCGCCCCACGGCTCGGGTTTCATCACCATGCCGGCGCCGCCGCCGTACGGCGTGTCGTCGACGGTGCGGTGCCGGTCATGGGTCCACCGGCGCAGGTCGTGCACCGCGGCGTCCACCGTTCCCGAGCGGATCGCCTTGCCGACCAGCGAGAGCTGGAGCGGTGCGAAGTACTCGGGGAAGATGGTGACGATGTCGAGCCTCATCGGGCCTCCTCAATCGGTCCGGGTTCGAACAGCCCGGGCAGGTCGATGACTTCGACATACCCACCCGCCAGGTCGACTACCGGCACCAGCGCGGTGACGAACGGAACCAGGTGCTCGCCGGTGTCGCCCCGCACGACGAGCAGGTCCTGCGCGGGGTTGTGCACGACGGCGGCTATCCTGCCGATCACCCGCGCGCCGGTGCGCACCTCCAGGCCGGTCAGCGCGGCGTCGTGGACGTCGCCGGAGTCGTCCGTGCCGGCCTCCACCCGCGCCCAGAGCTCGGTGCCGCGCAGGGTCTCGGCCCGGGACCGGTCGGCATAGCCACGGAACCCGACGAGCAGCACGTCACCCTGCCAGCGGCTGGCGGCGACCTCCAGCTCGCTGCCGGAGACGCCGTCGGCGTGCAGCACCGCGCCGGGGGCGAACCGCTGCTCCGGGTAGTCGGTGTGCAGCCGGATGGTGACCTCGCCGCGCAGCCCGTGGGCGCGTCCGACCGTGCCGACCAGCACGTCGACGGTGGTGGCCATCGCTCCTCCTGACAGAGCACCAGGACGCCCCCGAGCAGGCTCAGGGGCGTCCCATGGTCGGTGTTCGTTATGCGACAAGATCAGTGGCGGCGCTGGCGCTGGCGGCGGTCGACGTCGACGAAATCGACCCGCACCGTCTCACGCCCGGCCAGGGCACCGACCACGGTGCGCAGGGCGCTGGCCGTGCGGCCCTGGCGTCCGATCACCTTGCCGATGTCCTCGGGATGGACCCGAACCTCCAGGGTGCGCGGACGGCGCCGGTCGGCATCGGAGACGCGGACGTCGTCCGGGTTGGCGACCAGGCCGCGCACCAGGTGCTCCAGTGCGTCGGCGAGCACGATCAGGCCTCGTCGGCGGCGTCGGCCGCGTCCGATTCGGCGGCCTTCTTCTTGCCCGTGCTGATCGCGCCGGCGGCCGGCGCCTCGTCGGCCTCGGCCAGCGCGGCGTTGAACCGGGCGACCTTGTCGGCCTTCTCGGCCTGCGGCGCGATGCCGGACTCCGACGACTCGCCGGTGAACTTCTGCCAGTCACCACTGCGCTTGAGGATGGTGACGACGGCCTCGGTCGGCTGCGCGCCGACACCGAGCCAGTACTGCGCCCGCTCGGAGTCGACCTTGATCACCGAAGGATCGTTCTTCGGCTGGTAGAGGCCGATCTCCTCGATCGCCCGGCCGTCGCGCTTGGTACGCGAGTCCATGACGACGATGCGGTAGTGCGGCGAGCGGATCTTGCCGAGCCGCTTCAAACGAATCTTGACAGCCACGTGTGTGGTTTCTCCTGTGGGAAAGCCTGGGCAACGTCTGCCAGGCTGGGCGGGTGAGGCCGCGCGGCCATCGTGGGGAATGGACGCGAGTCTCGGGTGGACCGCTCGAGCCGGCGATGAGAGGGCACCGACGCGAACGACGCGCCCCATATTGTGCCAGATCGCTCCGGCAAACCGCGAACCGCCGCCCGGTCGCGTCCGGTCACCCGTGGCGGGGACGGTTCCTTTGCCGTTCAGGGGACGGTTCCGATCCCGTTCAAGGGACGGTTCCGATCCGGCTCGCCGGCCGCCGATCGTCCGCGGACGGGGCCGTCTGCGAACGGGGTCGTCTGCGAACGGGTGGGGACGACATTCGGCCCTGCTCAGCTGTCAGGCGTCGCGGCGTCCGGACCGAGCGGACCGGTGAACCGAAAAGGAACCGTCCCCCTTTCGAGTCACCCGGCGTCCGGACCGAGCGGGACGATGAACCGAAAAGGAACCGTCCCCGATTCGAGTCACCCGGCGTCCGGACCGAGCGGGACGATGAGCCGAAAAGGAACCGTCCCCGATTCGAGTCACCCGGCGCGTCCTCGCCGCGGGACGGTGAACCGAAAAGGAACCGTCCCCATTTCGGGCCGCGGGAGATCACAACCCGGCGCCCGCTGAGTTATCTTGTGGCCGACCGGGCGAAGGGGTGGGCCGATGGCGCAGTGGGACGCGTTCATCTCCTACGCGCGGTCGGCGTCCACTCTGGAGGCAACGCACCTGCAGACCGCGATCCAGACGTTCGCCAAGCCGTGGCACCGGCTGCGTGCGGTCCGGATCTTCCGCGACGACTCGTCCATGTCGGCCAACCCGGCGCTGTGGTCCACGATCGAACAGGGACTGCGCGAGGCCCGCTGGCTGGTCGTCCTGCTGAGCCCCACCGCGGCCCGCTCCGAGTACGTCGCCAACGAGATCCGCTGGTGGCTGCAGCACAAGGACGCCGCCAGCATCCTGCTGGTCCATGATGAGGGCACCCTCGGCTGGGACCGCGTCCGCAACGACTTCTCGGACGCCAGCGACTGCGTCCCCGCACCCTTGCGGGGCGCCTTCCGCGAGGAACCGCGCTGGAGCGATCTGAGCTGGTTCGACGCCCCCGGCTCCTCCGGCACCGCCGACCCCCGGTTCCGGGAGCGGGTCGCGGACCTGGCGTCCGCGATCCGGGACATCCCACGCGATGAGCTGCTCGGCGATGACGTGGCCCAGCATCGCCGCAGCTGGCGGCTGGCCAAGCTCGCCATCGGCGGTCTGAGCCTGCTGCTGATCGCGTCGATCGTGGCCAGCGTCGTCGCGGTCGCCCAGCGCAACGAGGTGCTGCGGCAGGCCAACGCCCTGCTCGCCCGGCAGCTGGCGGCGACCGCCGATTCGCTGCTGTCCCGGGATCTGCGCCGGGCCCAGTTGCTCGCCGTGCGGGCCTACCGCACCGACCCGACCCCGGAGACTCGCGCCGCCCTGCTGCGGGCCAGCCTGGCCAGCCCGGCGCTGCGCCGGATCCTGCCGTTCGGGGCACCGATCAGCCAGGTCGAGGCCGCCGCCGGTGGACGATTCGTGGCCGTCGGGCTCGAGTCGGGCGAGGTCTTCAGCTGGGACGTCGCCACGGCAACGCCGATCGCCCGCTTCCGGATGGGACAGCGGATCTCCGCAGTCGGCATCAGCGACGACGGCGCGGTGCTCGCGGCCGCCGACGGGGCGCAGGCCTACGTGGACACCGCCGCGGGGCTGTCCACGATCGCGCTCGCCGGGGGTCAACGAGCGCAGACGGTCGCGGTCAACCCGTCCGGCCGGGGCATCGTGGTCGGCTCCGACGGCGACCGTCCGCTGATCACCGTCGTCGATCTCGTCGCCCGGCAGCAGCGCACGGTCGCCGATCCGGCGGCCGCGGGCAGCGGCAACCCGACGAGCGGACTGCAGTTCGTCACGGACAACCGGGTGCTCGTCCACGGCAGCATCACCGAGCTGCGCAGCTTCCCCGCCTTCGCCCGGATCAGCGGCGGAGCCTCCAGCTACGGCTCCCGAGAACTGCCCGGGCGAGGCTCGGGCGACGGCCGCTTCGCCACCGCCACCACCGGGGACGCCGAGGTGCCGGTCTGGGCGGTGGGTGAGGACCGGTTCCACCCCGCCCGCTACGCCTTCGTACCGATGACCAACGAGGCGGCGTCCGCCCTGAACCATGATGCGACCCTGCTCGCCCTCGCGGACGCCGACGGCCTTCACCTCGCCACCGTCCGGGACACCGGCGGAGAAGCCGGCTACGGTCACTCGGCCGACCCGCCGCAGACCTTCACCGGGCTCCCCCAGGTGAGTCCCCGCGGATTGCTCTTCCTCGGCACCACCCGACGGCTGGTCGCGGCGGCGGGGTCGGAACTGAGCCTGTGGGACCCCGACTCGGTCGGCCGGAGCGCCACCTCGGCCGAGGTGGACGTCCCGTTCGCCTGCACCGCATGCCGACCGCCGATCGTGGAGTTGTCACCGGACGGCGGAAGCGTGGCGATCCGGGTGGGCACCGCCAGCACCACCCTGATCGGCAACGTGCCGGGCGAATCGGGGGGCCCGGTGGGCCGCTACTCCCCCGCCGAACCGGTCGGCGACCTGGCGCCGCCGGTCTGGCTGGCCGACGGCACCGTCGTGCAGCTGGCCTCCGGCAGCAGCACCGCGGGCGGCACCCTGGACGGCCCCCTGCCCGGCCTGCCCGACGGGGTCAGGGGCTGGGCGATCGGCCGACCGGACGACGACATCGTCGCCGTGCGGGTGGCGTCCGACGGCGCCGCGCTGCTGGCCGTGACCGAGGGAGGCTGGATGGGGCGCTACGACGTCCGGACCGGACGGCTGCTCGGCGAGGCTCGAGCAGCCGGTTCGTCCGCGGTGTTCGATGCCGGCATCACCCCCGACCTGGCCACCGTGGCGTTGCTGCAACACGACCGTCCCGACCTGGTGGTACTCGACTCCGCCAGCGCCACCGAGCGGTATCGGGTCGGCGGCCCTACGCAGGAGGTCGTGGACGCCGCGTTCGGGGCCGGCTCGCTGTGGGTGCGCTACGCCAGCGGCGAAGTCGCGCGGATCGACCCCGCCGGCGGCGAGGTGCAGCGCCGGCTACCGGGCCGGTTCTCCGGCTACCAGGGACTGGCCGTCGCCGACTCGCTGCTCGCCATCCTGACCGACACCGGCGTCACCCTCTACGACATTCCGGGAAGCTCGGTGCTGGGCAACGTCGACTTCCCGACCGGCTGGCGGGCGTCCAAACGCGGTGCCGGTCTCAACGCCGACGGCTCCCGCCTGGTGACCGTTTTCGAGGCCGGCTCCACCGAGCGGGGGCTCGCCGTGGGCACCGTCCTGGACGCCGAGCGGCTGGTCGGCCTGGCCTGCCGGACCTCGGGTGGCAGCCTGTCCGCCGGCGACTGGCAGGTGCTGGTGGGCGGGCAGCCGCCGGATGACCTCAGCTGCCGGTGAACCGCGCGAACCGCCGCCGCCGGTGAACCGCGAGACCTCAGCCGCCGAGCACCGCGAACGAACCGTCCCGACCGTCGAGCGCCGGGTCGTCGTCGACCACGAGCGCCGTCAGGCGTCCGATCACCAGGTGCCCGTTGCCGAAGTTGAGCACCGTGTGCAGGGAGCACTCCAGGTGCACCGGCGAATCGGCCGGACGCCGTAGGCCGCCGGTCTCGGCGTCCTCCAGTGGAACTCCGGCGGTGAACTCGTCGACGTCGGGGTGCAGTCCGCCCACCGTGGCCGCCGCCCGCCGGACGCTCTCGGCGGTCGCGACCGAGACCACGAACCCGCGGGTGGCTTCGATGTTCGCCAGCGTCTGCTGCTCACCGAACACGGTCACGCCGACCATCGGCGGATCCACCGAGACCAGGGTCACGAAACTCTGCGCGGCCAGTCGCGGCCGGCCGTCCGGGGAGACGGTGGCAACCCAGGCGAGCGGTCGCGGGACGAACTCGGTGAAGGCGGCGCGAACCGCGCCGTCGGCGATGTCGTGGTTGGTCAGGACGCGTCTGGGCACGAGGCAATTCTCGCCCCGGCCCGCGCCCGCCGCAGGCGCTTCTCGCGATTGCGTCGCAAGGGAACCGGCACCCGACCACCCGAGGTCAGTCGCCGCGCTCGATCTCCAGGCCGAGCCATTCGGCCAGTGCGCGGATCTCGCCCTGGACGGCCTCGGCGGTCCCGGCCGCCCAGTCGCAGTCGGCATGGATCCGGAACACCCGCAGCACTCCGGCTCGGCGGTCGGCCTTCGCGTCGAGCTTCCCGATCAGCGCGTCGCCGTGCAGGATCGGCAGCGCGAAGTAGCCCCAGCGCCGGGTGGCCGAGGGCTTGTACATCTCCAGGACGTACTCGAACCCGAACAGCTGCTCGGCGCGGCCCCGGTCGAAGACCAGCCGGTCGAAGGGCGACAGCAGCGCGGTCCGGCCGACGAACGGACGCGCCAGGTCGTCCAGGCCGACCGGATCGACCCGCCAGTCACCGTGGACGCCGTCGATCACGGCCGGCTCGCCCGCCGCACCGACGTCCATCCGCTCCAGCGGCACCTCGGTCTGCCTCGCGCGGGCGATGCCGAGCGCCTGCAGCCGGCGCTCGTCGCGCATCCGGTCGACCTCGGCGTCCGGCACCTCCGGCAGCCCGCTCGGGTACCAGCGCTCGGCGAGGTCCCACCAGCGCTCGCGTCCGCTGCGGCCGGCGATGGCCACCGCACCGAGCCGGACCAGCAACTCCAGCATCTGGGTGACGTTGCGGTTGTTGGTCCAGCCGGTCGAGCCCCACGGCTGCTGGGCGGTGTCGGGGATGTCGGCGGTGCGCAGCGGCCCCCGCTCCCGCAGCAGCGCCAGGATGTCGTCGCGGAAGCCCGCGTTCGCCGCCACCCAGTCGGCGGGCTTGGCGTAGCGCAGCGGACGCCGCATCAGCGCGCGATACAGCGGGAGATCGGCGATCGCCCGGTACATGCCGTCGTACTCGAACACCGTCTTGTCGGTCTCGGACGCCGCCTGCAGGTGGGCATGCTCGTAGCCACCGCCCAGCCGGCTCCAGAGGATGTGGTCCTCGCTGGGCGCGATGGCGTTGGTCGGGTCGATGTTGACCACGGTGAGTTCGTCGACCACCTCGGCGACCAGGGCCGGGCGGTCGGCGTCCAGCAGTTGCGCCCGGACGGCGACCCGGCGCGCGTCCTGCGGGCTCAGCCGGTGGGATTCCATGGCCGGACCCTAGCGCCCGGCACCGACCGTGGAAGTCACCGACTGCTGAATACGGATTTGCACACTCGATGAAGCGCTGAAGCGTTTTCGCACCGCCCGCACCCTCATCGAGTGTGCGAATCCGTATTCACTATCTGATGAATTGTTGTTCACCCGGCGGCGGTTCCACCCACGACGCGGCCGTTCAGGATGATCAGCACCGGCTCACGCACCGCCGAGATGGTCACCCGGGGATCCTCGGCGAAGACCACGATGTCGGCGGGCGCACCCTCTTCGATGCCGGGGTGCCCGAGCCAGCGCCGCGCGTTCCAGGACGCCGCGCCGAGCGCAAACTCGTTGCCACCCACCTTGGCCAGCAGTTCGATCTCCGAGGCGATCAGCCCATGGCCGTGGACGCCCCCGGCATCGGTGCCCGCGTACACCGGGACTCCCGCGTCGACCGCCTTGCCGATGGTCTCGAACCGCCGGGCGTGCAGAGCCCGGATGTGGGCGGCGTAGCGCGGGAACTTCGCCTCGCCGGCGGCGGCGAACTTCGGGAAGTTCTCCAGGTTCACCATGGTCGGCACCAGCGACACCTGCCGCTCGGCCATCGCGGCGATGGTCTCGTCGTCGAGGCCGGTGCCGTGCTCGATGCCGTCGATGCCCGCCTGGACCAACTCGCTCACCGAGCGCTCGTCGAAGCAGTGTGCGGTCACCCGCGCGCCGTGCTCGTGCGCGGCCTCAATGGCCTCGGCGGCGACCTCCCTGGGCCACAGCGGCGTCAGGTCACCGGCGTCGCGGTCGATCCAGTCCCCGACGATCTTCACCCAGCCGTCCCCGCGTTCGGCCTGGGTGACCACCTCGTCGACGAGCTGATCGGGCTCCACCTCTTCGGCGAAATTGCGGGAGTACCGCTTGGGCCGGGCGATGTGCCGTCCGGCCCGGATGATCGTCGGCAGGTCCTCACGGTCCTGCAGGAAGCGGGTGTCCAGCGGCGAGCCGGCATCGCGCAACAGCAGGGCACCCGCCTCACGATCGGTGACCGCGTGCTCCTCGGCGCGCTCCTCGCTGACCGCGCCGTGCGACTCCAGCCCGACGTGGCAGTGTGCGTCCACCAGGCCCGGCATGATCCAGCCCGCGCTCGCCACCGTGACCGCGTCGGCGACCGGTTCGAGGCTGATCACCCCGTCGTGCAGCCACAGGTCACGCTCCTCCCCGTCGGGCAGCAGGACGCCGCGCAGGTGCAGCCGCTGCGGCGGACCGACCGGAACCTCGCTGCGGACGTGGGTGTGGGTGTGCCCGTCGTGGGTGTGGGTCAGCGAGGTCAGCGGCCCCAGACCGGGGGGCAGGTCATGACTGTGGGTCATGTTCCGATCCTGTCACCGCTGCCGCGTCGGTGGTGGAGGTTCAGCCAGTCGCAGACTGACTGACCGCATCGGGAGCGACTGGCGCTCTGCACGGCGGCAGTGACTCGCGAAGGTGTCAGTCAGTTGGAGCGGGTCTCGACAGGCTCGACGATCGGGCGGACCAAGGTCAGCGGGGACCCTGGTTCTTCTGGTCGAACATCTTCTGCAGGTCGGGCGGCAACTGGAAGTCGCCCAGCGCCTTCGCCAACTCGGCATCGGACGGCTTGCCGCCCCCGCCCAGGCCGAAGGCGTCCGCCGGGTTCCACTCGGGCTGCTGCGACGCCGCGGCGGGAAGCGCCGCCGGACCCGCGGCCCGCTTGGCCGGATTGCCGGAGACACCCTTGCCGCGCTTGGGCTTGGCCACCTGGCGCTGCGGCTGGCGGCGTCCGCCGGGCAGACCCGGCATGCCACCCATCTGGCCACCCAGCTGCTGCATCATCTTGCGGGCCTCGAAGAACCGGTTGACCAGGCTGTTCACGTCGGTGACCGTGGTCCCCGAGCCCTTCGCGATGCGGGTCCGGCGGGAGCCGTCCAGAATCTTCGGATTGGCCCGCTCGGCCGGAGTCATCGACTTGATGATCGCCTCGAGCCGGTCGATCTCGCGCTCGTCGATGTTGTTGATCTGGTCCTTCATCTGGCCCATCCCGGGCATCATCCCGAGGATCTTGCTCAGCGGGCCCATCCGCCGGACCGCCTGCATCTGCTGCAGGAAGTCGTCCAGGCCGAACTCGCCGCGGCCGCCCAGCAGCTTCTCGGCGGCCTTCTGGGTCTGCTCGGCGTCGAACGTCTTCTCGGCCTGCTCGATCAGCGTCAGCACGTCGCCCATGCCGAGGATCCGGGAGGCCATCCGGTCGGGGTAGAAGGCGTCGAAGTCCTTCAGGCCCTCGCCGTTGGAGGCGAACATGATCGGCTTGCCGATCACCTTCGCGATCGACAGCGCCGCGCCACCGCGGGCATCGCCGTCGAGCTTGGTCAGCACGACGCCGTCGAAGCCGACGCCCTCGGCGAACGCGTTGGCGGTGTTCACCGCGTCCTGGCCGATCATCGCGTCGACGACGAACAGCACCTCGGTGGGGTTCACGGCGTTGCGGATGTCCGCCGCCTGCTGCATCAGCTCGGCGTCGATGCCCAGCCGGCCGGCGGTGTCGACCACGACCACGTCGTAGAGCTTGCTCAGCGCGTGCAGGATCGAGTTGCGGGCCACCTGCACCGGATCGCCGACACCGTTGCCCGGCTCGGGGGCGTAGACGTGGACGCCGGCGCGCTCGCCCACCACCTGCAGCTGGTTCACCGCGTTCGGACGCTGCAGGTCGGCCGCCACCAGGAGCGGCGAGTGACCCTGGCCCTTCAGCCACAGGCCGAGCTTGCCGGCCAGGGTGGTCTTGCCGGAACCCTGCAGGCCGGCCAGCATGATCACGGTCGGCGGCCGCTTGGCGAACTGCAGCGGGCGGGCCTCCCCGCCGAGGATGGCGACGAGCTCTTCGTTGACCAGCTTGATGATCTGCTGGCTGGGGTTGAGCGCCTTGTGGATCTCCGAGCCGAGGGCGCGCGCCTTGAGGTTGGCGATGAACTCCTTGACGACGCCCAGGTTGACGTCGGCCTCCAGCAGGGCGAGACGGATCTCGCGCGCGGTGGCGTCGATGTCGGCCTCGGACAGCCGGCTCTTGCCGCGCAGGTTCTTGAAGACCTCGGAGAGGCGGTCTTGCAGGGTGTCGAACAACGGGCTTCCTCACGCAGTCGGATGTCCCGGACATCTTACCGGTAGCCCCAGCGGACGCCGCCCGCCCCGAACCCGCCGGCCCGCGGGGTTCCTAGACTGGACGGACGCGAGGAGGTCCGATGTCCCAGCACAACCAGCCCCCGTCCGGTCAGCCCTGGAGCCCGCCGCCCCGGCAGGGTCAGGACGTCTCGCCGTGGGCCGAGCGGGAGGGCCTGCCGGGTCTCGGCGGCTCGGGCCGGACGTCGCCCGCCGCACCGCAGCCGCCGTCCGGGAACGCCGGTCCCCACGACGGCTCGGACGGCTCCGGCGGGCCGTCGGGCGGCTCGACCGGACCGCATGCCGCTCCACCCTCCGGCGGCGCCCGGGCCGGGAACGCCGGCCCGCAGTCTCACGGCCACGGCGATCGACCCAGCGAGCCGACCGGGCAGGCACCACCGCAGCACTACGGCCCGCAGCCGTACGGCCCCCCGCCCTACGGACCCGCCCAGCCGTACGGCGCCCAGCACTACGGCGCCCAGCAGTACGGGCAGACACCACCGCAGCAACACGGCGCGCAATGGCCGGGCCAGGCCGCACCGCCGCTCCAGGGCGTCCAGCAGTACGGGCAGACACCGCAGGACCCGGCATCGTACGGTCACCCGCAGCCGGACGCAGGAAGGCCCGGCGCCGCTCCGGCGTCCGGACGTCCGGTCTGGAAGTCGGTGGTGGGCATTCTGCTGGCCATCTGGTCGGGTCTCGCCCTGCTCAGCGCACTGAGCCGGGCCGGCAGCCTGATCGCCACGTCGTCCGGCCGGGGCGCGGCCTACCAGTTCGGCAGCCTGATCGGAGTGCTGATCATGATCGTGCTGCCGGCCGTGCTGGCCTGGCTGCTGCTGCGCCGGAAGCGCTGACCCGGGAAGGTTCGCCGGTCAGCCGACGGGCAGGTAGGCGCGGTAGGACACGCCGCCGAACTCACCCGAGGCGCGCAGCCGCAGCCGGGCGGCGAAGCCGTCCGGGAAGAACCGGCGGCCGCGTCCCTGCACCGCCGGGTAGACGAACATCCGGTACTCGTCCACCGCCCGGCCGGGATCAGCAGGTGGGCCAGGGTGATGCTGCCGGTGAGCACGATGTCGTCGCCGGGCCGATCCTTGAGCCGGCGCACCTCGTCGACAGGGTCACCGGAGAGCAGCGTGGTGTTCTGCCAGTCCGGCTCGGTCAGCGTCCGGGTGACGACGTACTTGCGCACCTTGTTCAGCTGGTCGGCCACCCCGGTGGTGTCCTGGCCGACCTGCGCCGGCCAGTAGCCGCGGAAGTCCTCGAAGGTCTGCCGGCCGAGCAGCACGGCGTCGCAGGTCTCGTCCTGACGCCGCGTCTCGGCGGCCAACTCAGGGTCCTGATCGGCGGGATCGAACCAGTCGTCGAGCATCTCCACGGCGCCGTCGACGGTGACGTTCTGGGTGATCACGAGTCGCATGGGGCCTCCAATCCGTGACCCACCCCACCCTGCCGCCCGAGACGTCCGTTCACCACCCCCGGCGGGGTGGCGGCCCGGTCGGTCGGCAGCTCAGGCGGTGAGCAGGGCGTCCACGAACGCCTCGGCCTCGAAGGGCACCAGGTCGTCCACACCCTCACCCAGGCCGATCAGCTTGACCGGGACGCCTAGCTCACGCTGCACCTGGACGACGATGCCGCCCTTGGCCGAGCCGTCGAGCTTGCTCAGCACGATGCCGGTGATCTGCACCACCTCGGCGAAGACCCGGGCCTGGATCAGGCCGTTCTGCCCGGTGGTGGCGTCGATCAGCAGCAGCACCTCGGTGACCGGGGCGAGCTTCTCGATCACCCGCTTGATCTTGCCCAGCTCGTCCATCAGGCCGGTCTTGGTGTGCAGCCTTCCGGCGGTGTCGACGACCACCACGTCGGTGCCGTCGTCGATGCCGCGCTGCACCGCCTGATAGGCGACGGCGGCCGGGTCGCCGCCCTCGGGCCCCCGCACGGTGGGAACCCCGACCCGGTCGCCCCAGGTCTGCAGCTGATCGGCGGCGGCCGCCCGGAAGGTGTCCGCGGCGCCGAGCACGACCGACTTCTCCTCGGCCACCAGCACCCGCGCCAACTTGCCGATCGTCGTGGTCTTGCCGGTGCCGTTGACGCCGACCACCAGCACCACGGCCGGCTTGTCGTCGGCGCCGGCCACGTTCAGCGAGCGGTCCAGGTCGGGGCCGACCAGGGTGAGCAGTTCCCGGCGCAGCACGGCCCTCGCCTGGGCGGGGTCGCTGACGCCGTCGACCACCAACTCGCGACGCAGCGCATCGGTCAACTCCTGGGTGGGGCCGACGCCGAGGTCGGAGGTGATCAGGGTGGCCTCGAAGTCGTCCCACACCTCGGCGTCCAGCCGGTCCGACGACAGGATCGACAGCAGGCCGCGGGCCAGCGGATTGTTGCTGCCGGCGAGGCGGCGGCGCAGCCGGGCCATCCGGGTGGCGGGCGCCTCGGGACGCTCCAGGGTCGCCGTGCCGGCCGGCGCCGGCTCCGCCGTCGGCTCCCCTGCGGACGCGGCGGGGCTCTCCGGCTCGCCGGGAAGCTCCGGACGCCGCGGCGCCGGCGGCAGCCTCCGGCTGGCCAGGAAGATGGTGCCGGCGATGACGACCGCGAGGGCCAGCACGCCGACGATGAGCCAGGTGATCAAATCCACCGGCTCATGCTACGGGTCGCGTCCGGTGCGCTCGGGCCTGGTCTCGCCCGGCCGGCGCCGTGGCTACTTGGCCGAGGTCGCCGACTTGGCCGAACCGGCCGATCCGCGGCGGGACGGAATCTCCTCGAAGAACTCGACCAGGCCCTGCGGCGGCTCGGCGTCGCCGTTCAGGTGCCGGGCGGTCTCGGCCATCACGTTGGCGATCTCCGGCGCCCGCTCACGTCCGGCACCCTGCATGCCCATGGCGACGATCGCGACGATGCCGATCGCGATGGCGAGGATCACCACCATCACCAGCAGTGCGACAGCCACGTTGAGAACCTTCCGGACGGGTGACTCCAGTATGCAACATCGCAGCGGTGAGCCCGGCATCGACGCTGCGCCGTCGGGCGGCGGACGCGGCCGAACCTCGGCGTCCGTCAATCCCTCTTGACCTCCCAGGCTGCGTCAATCTAGATTGACAACATGACGGAGACACTGTTCGGAGCGGTCGCGGAGGACCCGCGCGACGGGCTCCGAGCGGTCCGTGCCCTGCGCGAGCTGGCCGACCGGCTGGAGTACCTGCAGGTCGAACGCGCCCGCGGGCTGGGCTGGTCCTGGCAGGCAATCGCGGAATCGCTCGGCGTGACCAAGCAGGCGGTGCACCAGAAGTACGGCAGGAGGATCTGATGTTCGAGAAGTTCCGGGACGACGCCCGCGCGGCCGTCGTCCGCGCCGAGGAGGCGGCCCGAGACACCGGCTCGCGGTCGGTCGACTCCCGGCACGTGCTGGCCGGCCTGCTCCGCACCGACGGCTCGGCCAGCAGGCTGCTGCGCTCGGTCGGTGTCGACCCGGACGCCCTCGCGGCCCGGCTCGGCGTCCAGCTTCGCGCCGGCGGGCTGGACGCCGACGCCCTGGCGTCGCTCGGGATCGACCTGGACGCCGTCCGGGCCAGGGCCGACGCGGTCTTCGGCCGGGGAGCCCTGGACGCGGCGGGACGCCCGCCCGGCGGCCACCTTCCGTTCGGCGCCGAAGCCAAGAAGGCGCTGGAACTGTCCCTTCGCGAGGCGATCAACCACCGGGCGTCCGGGATCGACGGCCGGATGCTGCTGCTCGGCCTGCTGCGGGACACCCGCTCCCCCGCCGCCGTGGAACTGCAGCGCGCACTCGCCGCGGCCGGCTCCTCGTCCGCCGCGCTCAGGGCCGCGGCCGAAGGCTTCGAGGCCGAGGCGTCCTGACAGTGCGCGGTCTCGGGCTCGTTGCGCGGGTCCGGATGCACAATGAACCCGAACCCGCGCAATGTCGTGAGTTCGGGTGGGGAGTCTCGACGAGCCCGGCCGCGACGCTCCGGCTCAGTCGCGGAGCCGCTGGCTGATCACCGCGGAGACACCGTCGGAGCGCATCGTCACGCCGTAGAGGGCGTCGGCGATCTCCATGGTGCGTTTCTGGTGGGTGATCACCAGCAGCTGGGAGTTCTCCCGCAGTTCCTCGTAGATCTCCAGCAGCCGGCCCAGGTTGACGTCGTCCAGGGCGGCCTCGACCTCATCGAGGATGTAGAACGGGCTGGGCCGGGCCTTGAACAGCGCCACCAGGAAGGCGACCGCGACCAGGGAGCGCTCGCCACCCGAGAGCAGCGACAGCCGCTTCACCTTCTTGCCGGCCGGACGCGCCTCGACGTCGACGCCGGTGGTCAGCCACTCCCCCGGCTCGGTCAGTACCAGGCGTCCCTCGCCGCCGGGGAAGAGCCGCGCGAACGACTGCTCGAACGCCTTCTCGACGTCCGCGTAGGCGGCGGCGAACACCTCCTGCACCCGGGCGTCCACCTGCTCGATGATGTCGGTCAGGTCGGCGCGGGTCTTGCGCAGGTCGTCCAGCTGCTCGGCGAGGAAGGCGTGCCGTTCCTGCAGGGCGTCGAACTCCTCCAGCGCCAGCGGGTTCACCTTGCCCAGGACGCCCAGGTTGCGCTCGGCCGTCCGCAGCCGCTTCTCCTGCTCGGCCCGGACGAACGGCACCGGCTCGGGGCGTTCGTCGTCGGGACCGAGTGCGGAACCGTCCGGCCTGGTCAGCACCGGGATCAGCTGGTCCGGGCCGTACTCGGCGACCAGCACGTCGGCGTCCAGGCCCAGTTCGACCAGCGCCCGTTCGGCGAGCGCGTCGACCCGCAGCCGCTGTTCGGCCCGGGCCAGCTCGTCGCGGTGCACGTGGGCGACCAGGTCTTCGAACTCCTTGGCCAGCTCGCGGCCGCGGCGCCGGATCTCGGTGAGCGTCGCCTCGGCGGCCAGCCGGGCGGCCTCGGCGGCGGCGCGTTCGGCGGCGGCGAGTTCCTGGGACGCCTCGATCCGGGTGAGCAGCCAGGTCGCGGCCTGGCCGACCGCGCGGGCGTCGGCGGCCTCGCGGCGCAGCTGCTCGCGCCGGGCCGCGGCCCGCGCCCTGGCCTGCCGTTCGGCGGCCGCCGCCCGGGTCAGCGAGTCGGCCCGCCCGGCCAGCGCCCGGGCGCGTTCCTCGATGGTGCGCAGCGCCAGCCGGGCCTCCATCTCGGCACCCCGCGCGGCCCGCTCGGCCCCGCTCAGCCGGTCCCGCTCGGACGGGTCGGCCTCGGTCACCTCGGTCTGCGCCGAGGCCAGCTCCAGGCGCTGCTCCAGCGCCGCCAGCGCGGCCCGGTTCTGCTCGCGGGTGGCCTGGGCGGCGGCGATGGACGCCTCCAGCCGCTCGGCCTCCGCCTGCGCCGCCCGGGTGGTCTGGCTGAGGGTCGCCAGCTCCTCGGCCAGGGCGGCGTGTTCGGCGTCCGACTCGTTCAGCCGGGCCAGCGCCGTCTCGGCGCGCTCGCGGGCGGCCGCCAGTTCGGCGTCGGCCTGGGCGAGCGCGAACCGGGCGCGTTCCAGGTCGGCCTGGACGGCCGCCAGCCGGGACTCCGCCTCGTCGACGGCGGCCTGCACCTCGATCAGCGACGGCTTGGCCGACGAGCCGCCGGCGGCGAACCACTGGCTGAGCATGTCGCCGTCGCGGGTGACCGCGGTCACGTCGGGCAGTTCGGCGACCAGTGCGCGGGCGGCCGGCAGGTCGTCCACCACGGCCACCTTGCGCAACAGCCGGAGCAGCGCCGGGCGGACCGGGTCGGCGCACTCGACGGTGTCGATCGCCCACGCGGTGCCGTCCGGCAGCTCCGGCCAGCGCCGTTCGTCGGGTTCGGACGCCCCGCCCAGCAGCAGCCCGGCGCGGCCCAGGTCCTCGGCCTTCAGGTGACCGAAGGCGCCCACCGCGGCGTCCAGGCCGGCGACGGCGACGGCGTCCGCGGCCGAGCCGAGGGCGGCCGAGATCGCCGCCTCGTAGCCGGGCCGGACGCCGATCAGGGTGGCCACCGAGCCGAGCAGGCCGCCGACCGCGTCCCCGGCGGCCATCAGCGCCGCCGAGGCGTCCTTGCGTTCCAGGCCGAGCGCCAGCGCCTCCAGCCGGGCGGCCAGGGTGGCCCGCTCGGTCTGTGCCTTCGCCTCGGCCCGCCGGGCCTCGGCCAGCCCGGCCTCGATCCGCTCCACCTCGGCGGCGGCGGACTCGTAGGCGGCGTCCAGGCCCGATTCGCCGTCGCTGACTCCGGCGATCCGGGTCTCCAGCGCGGCGAAGGACCGGGTCGCCGCGGAGGCGCGGGCGAGGGCGTCGTCGCGGGCGGCGCTGAGCCGTTCGATCTCGGCGCCGGCCGCCTCGGTGCGGCTGCGCAGCGTGTTCACCTCGCCGGTCAGCCGGGCCAGGCCCTCGCGGCGATCGGCGATCGCCCGCAGCTGCGCGGCGTAGCCGCGTTCCGCCTGCTCGTGGGCGGCCTCGGTCTGCTTCAGCGTGTCGGTGGCCCCGGTCAGGGCCTGGGCGGCCTGCGCCACCTCGACGTTGAGGGCCTCCTCGGCCCTGCGCATCTCGGCGGCCTCGCGCTCGATCAGCTCCGGGTCGCGTCCGGGACGGTCGCCGTCGCCGGCCGCCTCGGCGTTGCGGACGCGTTCGCCGGCGATGCTCACCGTGGACGCCAGCCGCTCCCGCTGCCCGGCCAGGCCGTACCAGGTCTCCTGGGCGGCGTTGAGCCGGGGCAGGGCGTCCCGGGCGGCGGTCTCGGCGTCCGCCTCGGCGGCGCGGGCGGCGTCGAGGGCGGCCTCGACCGCGGCCCGGCGGGCCTTCAGGTCGGCCTCCACGGCCAGGTCGGACTGCAGTGCCAGCGTCGCCATGATGTAGTCGTCGGCGACCAGCCGGGCCTTGGCGTCGCGCAGCTCGGCCTGGATCACCGCCGCCTTGCGGGCCACCTCGGCCTGGCGTCCGAGCGGCTTCAGCTGCCGGCGGATCTCGGCCAGCAGGTCGGTCAGCCGGTTCAGGTTGGTGCCGGTCGCCTCCAGCTTGCGCAGCGCCTTCTCCTTGCGCTTGCGGTGCTTGAGGACGCCGGCCGCCTCCTCGATGAAGCCGCGGCGGATCTCGGGGGTGGCCTGCAGGATCGAATCCAGCTGGCCCTGTCCGACGATGACGTGCATCTCGCGTCCGATGCCGGAGTCCGACAGCAGCTCCTGGACGTCGAGCAGCCGGGCGTTGCTGCCGTTGATCCGGTACTCGGAGCCGCCGGAGCGGAACATGGTCCGGCTGATCGTCACCTCGGTGTACTCGATCGGCAGAGCGCCGTCGGTGTTGTCGATGGTCAGGGTCACCTCGGCCCGGCCCAGCGGGGCCCGTCCGGAGGTGCCGGCGAAGATGACGTCCTCCATCTTGCCGCCGCGCAGCGATTTGGCGCCCTGCTCACCCATCACCCAGCTGAGCGCGTCCACCACGTTCGACTTGCCGGAGCCGTTGGGACCGACCACGCAGGTGATGCCCGGCTCGAAGGCGAGCGTGGTGGTGGACGCGAAGGACTTGAATCCGCGCAGCGTGAGTGACTTCAGATGCATGGGCCTACCGGATGCCGGTCGGGGTCTCGGTCTCGGCGTGCCGCCGGCGCACGTGCCGGAACGTCCACACCTTGTTGACGCCGAAGTTGATCGGTGTGGTGATGACGATGGTGAGCAGCTGCGCCCAGTACTCGCGAGACTGCAGCCCGGCGTTCTCGTGGAACCACGGCTCCGGCAGGTAGAACGGCGAGGTGGGGTTGGTGAAGCCGATCTTGATGAAGATGCCGACCAGGGCCGCGGCGCTGCCGACCGCCAGGAACGGCATGAACTCCTTCAGCCACGGCGCCTTGCCGCGGTTGCGGAAGGTCCAGTGCCGGTTGAGCTGGAAGCTGGAACGCGGTTCGCCACCAGGAACGCCAATGATCCACACCAGCACCGTGAAGCGGAGTTGAAGAACGTGCCCGATGTAGAGGATGTTCTGGGCGTTGACGGTGCTGCCGTTCGCCTTGTTCAGCGGCGATCGCCACGAGCATGCTTGGACGACGACCGGCACCACCGACCAGCCCGAACTTCACGAACTGGCGGCCGACGTAGGCGTAGCGGCGGTACCAGGGACGGGCAGAAGTCACGAGGGGCACCTTATCTGGCGCGGACCCGGGGACGGCGCTGGCACCACGGGCAGCGGTACGACGACCGGTTCATGAACGGCTCGCGCACGATCGGACGCCCGCAGCGCAGGCAGGGCAGCCCCTCGCGGCCGTAGGCGGTCAGCGCGCGCTCGAAGTAGCCGGAGGAGCCGTTGACGTTCACGTAGAGCGCGTCGAAGGAGGTGCCGCCGGCCGCCAGCGCCTCGGCCATCACGTCGCGGGCATGACCCACCAGCTCGCGCACCTTCGCCGCGGTGAGCATGTCGGCCGGACGGTCGTAGTGCAGCTTCGCCCGCCACAGCGCCTCGTCGGCGTAGATGTTGCCGATGCCGGACACCACGGTCTGATCGAGCAGCACCCGCTTGATGCCGCTGCGCCTGGCCCTGATCCGGCGGACGGCGGCGGCGAGGTCGAAGCCGGGGTCGAACGGATCCCGTCCGATGTGGCTCAGCTCGGCGGGCAGTTCGGCCCCGCCGGGGCTGAGCGACAGCCCGCCGAACATCCGCTGGTCGATGAAGCGCAGTTGGCTGCGATCTCCCGGCGGCCGGGATGACGGTGAGTCTGCCGGGTCATCCCGGCGAACGCCGGGATCGCCGTCCGCCGCGTCCCCGTCGACCAGGTCGAACAGCACCCGGGTATTGGGCAGCAGCGGCCCGGCGGGCGGGTCCAGCCGGAACTGGCCGCTCATGCCCAGGTGCGCGAGCACCGCGTCCCCGTCGTCGAGCGGCAGCCACAGGTACTTGCCGCGCCGCCGCGGTTCGGCGAACGTCCGGCCGGCCAGGGTGGCGGCGAAGTCGTCCGGGCCGCCGAGGTGCCGGCGCACCGGCCGCGGGTGCAACACCGTCACCGCCTCGATCCGGCGTCCGGTGACGATCCCGGCGAGGCCGGCTCGGACGGTTTCGACTTCGGGCAACTCGGGCACCCGGCGATTCTGCCACCTGCCTACGCGGCGACCGCCCCGGCCGGCTCGGGCGCCGTCCGCTTCGACGGGCTGGCGAACGGCACCCGGGTCAGCAAGCACGACCGCGGCGACCATCATGGCCAGGCCGAGCCGGTACGGCGTCGAGTGCGCGACGCCGGCGTAAGGACGCCGGCCCGACCACAGAGCTCTTCGACCGCGGTGAGGCGGGCTCCGGCCCGTCGGCGAACCAGCCGCGCGGCGCTATTCGCTGAGGGCCTCGAAGGCGGCATGGGCCGCACCCTGCTCGGCCTGCTTCTTGGAGCGGCCACGGGCCGGCGGGAAGGTGCGGACGCCGATCAGCGCGACGGCCTCGAACCGTTTGTCGTGGTCGGGTCCCGATTCGGTGACGGCGTAGCTGGGAGCGCCGAGTTCGCGCAGCGCGCACAGCTCCTGCAGGCTGGTCTTCCAGTCCAGGCCGGCACCCAGCCCGTTGGCCGCCTCGACCAGCGGGTCGAACAGGGTGTGCAGGAAGGCGTCCGCGGCGTCCCGGCCGGCCGACAGGTAGAGCGCGCCCAGCACCGCCTCGAAGGCGTCGGCGAGGATCGACGACTTGTCGGCGCCACCGGTCACGATCTCGCCCTTGCCGAGCCGCAGCAGCGCACCGAGTTCGAGCCCGCGGGCGACGTCGGCCAGCGCGTGCGCATTGACCACCGCGGCCCGCAGCTTCGCCAGCCGCCCTTCGGGGAGATCGGGGAAGCGCAGGTAGAGGTGCTCGGTGATCACCACGCCCAGCACGGCGTCACCGAGGAACTCGAGCCGCTCGTTGTGCGGGATCGCGCCGTTCTCGTAGGAGTAGCTGCGGTGCACCAGGGCAAGCTCGAAGAGCTGGGGATCGATCGTGATCCCCAGCTCGTCGAGAAGGTCGTGGATGCGGCTCATCGCCGCCGGTGTCAGGGCTCGAGGATCTGACGCCGGGCCGAACGCGGGCCGTACTGGCCGCATTCGGGGCACGCGGTGTGCGGCAGGTGCTTGGCCCGGCAGGCCGCGTTGGCGCAGGTGACCAGGGTGGGCACGGACGCCTTCCACTGGGAACGGCGGTGCCGGGTGTTGCTCCGGGACATCTTCCGCTTGGGAACGGCCACGGCTCACTCCTTGTTTCCGGCCATTGAGGCCTCGTCTTCGTCGTCAGGGTCTGTCGTCCAGCCCGACAGGGCGGCCCAGCGCGGGTCGGTCCGGTCGTCGTGCGCATGGTCGGGATCGGCGTTCAGGTTGGCCCCGCAGTCGGGACACAGGCCTGCGCAGTCCGGCCGGCACAGTGGCGTGTACGGCAGGTCGAGCACCACCGTGTCCCGTAGCAGGGGCTCGAGGTCGAGCAGATCGTCCTCGAGCCGGCTGGCCTCGTCGTCGTCGAGTTCCTTGTCGGGGTAGAGATACAGCTCCTGGAGATCGACCTCCTCGGGTGAGGAGATGGGCTCCAGGCAGCGTGCGCACTGCCCCTGCAACGCAACCTCGGCGGTTCCGGTGACCAGCACCCCCTCCACCACCGACTCGAGCCGCAGCTCCAGTTCGACGGGGGATCCGGGTGGCACCCCGATCACGTCCGTGCCGATGCCGTCCGGCGCCTCGGTGACCCGTTGGATCTCCTTCATGGCGCCGACTCGTCGGCCCAGCTCGTGGGTATCGATGACGAGCCCGGAGCGGGGATTCAGATGGCGATGTGACATGGTCATGACCGAAGGGAGACTTTACCGGGCTCGCTTGATCCGCGCCAATCGGCGGCTCCCCGAAAGGGGCGGCGACAGGCTAGGCGTCGGCGTCCAGGCCGGACCGGCTGGCCAGCCGGGCACGCATGGTCTGGATCTGGCTGAGGGTCTTCTGCAGGCCGGCCTCCATCGCGGCGATCCGACTGTCCACGTAGACGTCGGCCTCCTTGCGGAGAGCGTCGGCCTCGGCGCCGGCCCGCTCCTGCAGGTCGGTGGCGCGGCGCTGCGCGGCCTGCAGCACCTCGCTGGCCCGCACCAGCTGTTCGGCCTTCTGCTCGGCGGCCCGGACGACCTCGGCCGCCTGTTCCTTCGCCCGCTCCAGCACCGGCGGGCTCGCCTCGGCCGCCGCGCGGGCGGCGTCCAGCTCCGCGGCGAGGGCGGTCCGGACGCCGGCGACCAGCGCCAGCGCGTCGGCGCGGTTGATCATGCAGGACGCCGACATCGGCACCGCCTTCGCCTGCTCGATCAGCCGTTGCAGGGCGTCCAGGCCCTCGGCGCTGGATTCAGCCATGGGTGGTGTTCCTCTTCTGCTCGATGCGTTCGGCGACCAGGGGCGGGACGAAGGCGCGCACATCGCCGCCCAGCGAGGCGACCTCGCGGACCATGGTCGACGACAGCGTGCCCCACTGCGCGGAGGCCGGCAGCAGCACCGTCTCCAGGCCGGTGAGCGAATGGTTGATGTGCGCCATCTGCAACTCGAAGTCGAAGTCCGAGGCGAACCGGAGACCCTTGACGACGACTCCCGCGTCCCGTTCGCGGCAGAAGTCGACCAGCAGCCCGGACAGCACCTCGACCCGGACGCCGGGCCGATCAGCGACGGCGGCCCGCACCAGTTCGACCCTCTCGTCGGTGTCGAACAGGTAGTTCTTGGCCGAGTTGCGGCCGACCGCGACGATCACCTCGCCGAACAGCGCGGCGGCCCGACCGATCACATCGAGGTGGCCGTGCGTGATCGGGTCGAACGACCCGGGACAGACGGCCCTCATCCGCCACCTTCCGTCGCGAGAAACAGCGTCGTCTCACCGTAGCGGCGTTCCCAGCGATCCCCCAACACCTCCGGCCAGGCGAAGGGATCGCCGCGCCGGGCCCGTTCCACCACCACGATGGCGCCGGGCGCGAGCCAGCCCTGCGCCAGTCGCGCCAGCACTGCCTCCACGGCGGTGTTGGCCAGCCGGTAGGGCGGGTCCAGCCAGCAGACGTCGAAGGCGGTCGGAGTGGTGCCCAGGTACTTCTCCACGCTGGCGGCGACCACCCGGACGCCCAGCCCGGTGTCCCGCACGTTGCGGCGGATCACCTCCGCGGCCCGCCGGTCCTGCTCGACCGCGACCACCGACGACGCACCGCGGCTCGCCGCCTCCAGGGCGACCGCGCCCGAGCCCGCGTACAGGTCGACGAAGGCCAGCCCGTCGAGCATCGCCGCGGCGTCGCCGGCGCGGCCCAGCTCGGAGGCGAGGACGCCGAACGCGGCCTCGCGGACCCGGTCGGAGGTCGGCCGTGTGCCGTCCCCGCCCGGGGTGAGCAGTCGATGTCCCTTCCGGCTACCGGCGATGATCCGCGACATGGGGCGATGCTATTCGGCAGCAGCCGCGAACGCCTGCGGACGCCGTCGGCAGGCGTGACAATGGGGCATGGCAGAGCGTTCTCCGGTGACCAGGCTGAGCGGGCCCGAGGCCTGGGACCTGCTGCGCAGCGCCCCGGTCGGACGCCTCGCCACGGTCATCGACCGCCAGCCGGACATCTTCCCGGTCAACTTCATCGTCGAGGACTCGGCGGTGATCTTCCGGACCGCCGAGGGCTCGAAGCTGCTGCAGGTCACGATCAACGCCCGGGTCGCCTTCCAGGCCGACGAGTGGGTGACCGACACCGGCTGGAGCGTCGTGGTCAAGGGCACCGCCACCGAGGTCGAGGACGCCGACGAGCGCGACCGGGTGGAACGGCTGCTGCATCCCTGGGTGGCGACGGCGAAGACCCACGTCGTCCGCATCGACGTCGACGAGATCGAGGGACGCCGGTTCGCCTTCGGCGAGGAACCCGAGCCGGAGATCTCCACCGCCTCGTGAACCCGGCACAGCCCGGGCGGATTCTCGGCACCGCCGTGCCGGGTTCCGTCGGCACGGACGCGGGTCAGGGTTCGGTGGTGCCCTGATGGAACCGCTGCCGCCAGTCGCCGTCCTTGACCCACAGTGAGCTGCGCAGCGTGCTGTCCTCCCCGCCGACCGCGCGCCAGATCAGCAGGATGGTGGCGGCGTCCACCCGGTGGACCGCCAGCACGTCGAGCCGGACCGGCGCCGGCAACGGCCCGATCTCGGCGAGCGCGTCGGAGCGGCTCCACAGCCGCCCGGATCGTCCGATCTCGCACCAGTCCGGATGCAGCAGCGCCGCCATCGAGGCGGGGTCGGAGCGGACCCGATCGCCGAGCAGCTCGCGCTCCAGGGCGATCACCCGCTCGGTGTCGGACGGCTCGGGTTCGGTCGACTGGTCGGCCATCGCCGAGAACAGGTCCTCGGGTTCGGCCGGCGCGACCCGCCGGGACCGCCGGGAACCGAGCGCCGGTTCGGGCGGTTCAGCCGCCGATGCTGCGGCGGGCGGCCGCTGCCCGACCGCTCCGCCGGCGGTGGGCGGCACGGGTGCGCCGGCCGCGGCTCCCAGGCCGGGCCCGGCGTCCGCGGTACGGCCCTGGCTGAAGGCGACCGCGGCGGCGTTCGCCAGCCGGTCGGCCTCCTCGTTGAGCGGATGCCCGGCATGCCCCTTCACCCATTCGAACCGCACCCGGCGTCCGGCCAGGGCGGCGTCCAGCGCCTTCATGATCTCCACGTTGAGCACCGGCTTGCCGTCGCCCTTGCGCCAGCCCTTCCGCTTCCAGCCCGGCATCCACCTGGTCACCGAGTTGATCACGTACATCGAGTCGCAGTAGATCAGCAGGTCGTCGTCGAGCCCGGCGGTGCGCTGCAGCAGGTCGAGCACCGCGGTGAGCTCGCCCATGTTGTTGGTGCCGTGCGGCCACCCCCCGCTGGCCCAGCGATCGGCGTCGACGTACCAGGCCCAGCCGGCGGGGCCGGGGTTACCGAGGGCGGAGCCGTCCGCGGCGGCGATCAGGGTCACCGGGTCATCGTGCCAGAGCACGGACGACCCGGTCGGCCGCCGCCGCGCCGGCCCGGCCGGGGACCCTCAGCTGAGCTCGAGGAAGTCGCCCGCCATCAGCTGCTCGGTGGCCACCACCGCGTCGACGAAGCCGGGCGTCGTCCGCTCCGGGTCGCGCCGCACCGCCTCGGCCGCGATCTCCTTCGCCCGGGTGATCACCTCGGCATGGTCCAGCACCCGCAGCAGCCGCAGGCTGGTGCGCGATCCGGACTGCTCGGCGCCCAGCACGTCGCCCTCGCGGCGCTGCAGCAGGTCGAGCTCGGCCAGTTCGAAACCGTCGCTGGTGGCGGCCACCGCGTCCAGACGTTCGCGGATCGTGTCCTCGGCGAGCGCGGACGAGATCAGCAGACACACCCCCGGATGCTCACCACGACCGATCCGGCCGCGCAGCTGGTGCAACTGGGAGATGCCGAAGCGTTCGGCGTCCCAGATCACCATCATGGTGGCGTTCGGAACGTCGACGCCGACCTCGATGACGGTGGTGGCAACCAGCACGTCGACCTCGCCGGCCGCGAACGCCGCCATGGTGGCCTCCTTGGCCTCGGCGGCCAGCTGGCCGTGCAGCACCCCGACCCGGACGCCGGACAGCGGCCCCGCGCTCAGCCGTTCGGCGAGCTCGACCACCCCGACGCCCTCGTCGCTGCTGTTGATCCGCGGCACCACCACGAACGACTGCCGGCCCTGGGCCACCTCCTCGGCGACCCGCTGCCAAGCCCGCTCGACCCAGCCCGGACGGAGCGCGGCGTCGACCACCACCGTGCCGACCACCTGGCGGCCGGCGGGCAGTTCGGCGAGCGTCGAGATATCGAGGTCGCCGAAGATGGTCATCGCCACCGACCGCGGGATCGGGGTGGCGGTCAGCACCAGCACGTGCGGCCGGGCGGACGCCTTGTCGGTCAGCGCGCCGCGCTGCTCGACCCCGAACCGGTGCTGCTCGTCGATCACGACGAAGCCGAGATCGGCGAACTGCACCTTGTCGTTGAGCAGCGCGTGGGTGCCGACCACGATGCCGGCCTCGCCGGAGGCCGCCCGCAGCAGCGCCGAGCGCTTCGCCGCGGCCGGCATCGATCCGGTGAGCAGCACCACATCGGTGGCGGCGTCGGGCGAGCCCAGCAGCCGCCCGCCGGCCAGGTCGCCCATCAGCGCCCGGATGGTGGCGTAGTGCTGCTGGGCCAGCACCTCGGTGGGCGCCAGCAGCGCGCACTGGCCGCCGGCGTCGACCACCGCGAGCATGGCACGCAGCGCCACCACCGTCTTGCCCGAGCCCACCTCGCCCTGCAGCAGCCGCTGCATGGGCTGGGCCCGGTCGAGTTCGGCGAACAGGGTGTCGCAGACCGTCCGCTGGCCCTCGGTCAGCGTGAACGGCAGCCGCGCGTCCAACGCGTCGAGCAGCCCGCCCGTCGCCGCCCGTCGGCGGATCGCGGTGTGGGTGGCCACGTCGGCGCGCCGATAGGCCGTCGTCAGCTGGGTGGCGAACGCCTCGTCGAAGATCAGCCGCTGGGCGCCGGTCTCGGCCTCGGTGAGGCTGCGGGGCTGGTGGACGGCGGCGAAGGCGTCCGCCTGGGGCATCACGTCGGCGGCGTCCAGCACCCACGCGGGCCACGGGTCGTCGGCCCCGCTGAGGGTCGCCAGCGCCAGCCGGCAGCACTCGGCCACCTTCCAGGTGGGCAGCTTGGCGGTCGCCGGATACATGCCGACCAGCCCGGAGCGGCTCATCGTGGCGATGCGCTGCTTCTCCTCGGACGCCCCGACGATGGCGCCGGAGGCGTCCAGCATGACGAACTCGGGATGGGTGAGCTGCAACTGGTCGCGGAAGCGGCCGACCTTGCCGACGAAGATCCCCCGGACGCCCTTGCCGAGTTCGCGCTCCCAGTGGTCGACTAGGTGGTCGCGGCCGAAGAAGGTGACGGCGAGGTAGCCGTGGCCGTCGGTGAGGGTGACCTCCAGCCGGCTCGGCCGCCCACCGCGCCGGGGCTGACCGGCGTGGCCGCCCGCCCCGCGGATCACGTTGGTCCGGCTGACCTTGGCCATCACCGCGACGTGCTCGCCCTCTTCGAGAGTGGCCAGGTCGGTCAGCTCGGTGCCCGACAGGTAACGCCGTGGCAGGTGCCGCAGCAGGTCGCCGACCGTGTGCACGCGCAGCTTCTCGAATTCCTTCGCGGTGCGGGCACCCAGCACCTCGGCCACCGGTGTGTGCAGTTCGCGATACGCCTGCGTCCGCCACATCGCCATGGCCGGAAGCCTAACGGCAGGCTCCGACACGATTCACCGAGCCGGGACGACGGAGACCGGCAGCGACGGGAGGCCTCAGGCGACCACGGCGTCCGGTTCTTCCCTAAGCTCGTCGCCATGGCCATCACGCGCGACCAGCTGATCCAGATCCTGGCGGAGGCGGACCCGGCCGGCCTGATCGCCAGCGGAGCCCCGGTCGACGAGTACGCGGCTGAGGCCGACGCGATCCTGGGGCTGCGGGGCGTCCCCAGGCTGACCGAGATCACCGGTGTCTTCGGCGTGAGCTTCGGCGACCCCGGCGCATGCACGCGGGAGACCGCGCGCTGGATCCTCGACGAGATGGCCCGGCGGGCCGGCTGAGCTACCGGGCCTCGCCCACGGTGATCTCGGGCATGGTGGCCAGTATCCACTCCTCCGCCTCCGGCGACCACAGCCCCTCGTGCGCGGCGAGGATGCGGCCGAGCGGGGTCTGCGGGTCGACCGCGTCCAGGTCGATCCGGTCGAAGGCCTTGTGGGTGTAGACCAGCTTCTTGCCGCCACCGATCCCGGGCTGGCTCTGGGTGGTCTCGGCGGCCGCGTCGAGGCCGAGGACGTGGGTGACCACCTTCGCCACGTCCAGGCGTCCCTCGGCCACCAGCTTCGCGGCCTGGGCGGCGCTGTCGGGAGTGCCGCCGGAGTTCCCGACCACCCGGGTGAGGTTGTGGTGGACGTCGTAGAAGTTGACCGGGACGGTGAAGGAGGCGTCCTGCGGCCCGGCGAACTGGTTCAGGCAGCCGTCCCGGTTCAGCAGCTCCCCCGCCATCGCCAGCACGTCCCGGACCGAGACCATCGAGATGATGTCGTCGAAACCGCCGCCGCCGAGCCGCCGCAGCGTCTCGGCCTGCTCAGCGATCGACATGCCCGAGACGTTGACGAAGTGCACGTCGACCTCGTCGGAGGGGTACAGCCGGCGGGCCCGCCGGAGCTTCTCCTCGCCGCGCCCGGTGACCACCAGGGTGCCCGGCCTGCGATCGGCGTGCAGCGCGTAGTCGACGGCCAGCAGTCCCATCGGTCCGGTGCCACCGATGAGCAGCAGGCTGCCACCCTGCTTGATCCCGGAGACCGGCGTGTAGGTGTGCGGGATCAGATGGATCTGGGCGTCGAAGGCGGAGATGACGCAACTCAGCGGCTCGCACAGGGATCCCTCGTAGTAGGCCTGCCCCTCGAACGGGATCAGGCAGTCGAGTTCGATCACCTCCCGCGGGACGATGACCGCCGTCGAGTCGCCGCCGATGTAGCGGTACGAGTAGCCCGGCACGAACGGGTGCTCGCGGGGCAGTGCGGGCTGGACGATCACCCGCTGGCCGACGCTGAACCGATCGGCCCAGGACGCCCCGACCTGCAGGATCCGGGCGCAGAACTCGTGGCCCAGCATCACCGGGTTCGTCGCCAGGTCGTCGGGAGCCTTCTTGTGGTTCGCGCCGGCCTCCAGCAGCTTCCACGACGACATGCACATCGTGTCGGTGACCACCTCGGCCAGCACCTCGTCGTCCCGGATCGGGGGCAGCTCGGTGCTTTCCAGCCGCAGATCCCGCTTGCCGTACAGGTTCACCGAGATGGCTTTCATGGAACCTCCTGGACGCCGGAGCCCGGCGTCCTGACAGGTGCCTCGGGGCTCCAGCTGGAGGATTCCGGGCGCGGATGAGGCACGGGCTTCGCCGCTGCGGCCGCGGTGCCGTCCGGCTGCTGCGGAGACCAACGGGTGCCCCGGGGAAAGCAGAAGGACCCGCCGAAGCGGGTCCTCGCAGGTGCCGGTCGGGTCAGCGGGTGACCTTGCCGGACTTCAGGCACGAAGTGCAGACGTTCAGCCGCTTCGGCGCACCGCCCACCACGGCGCGGACGCGCTGGATGTTCGGGTTCCACCGACGGTTGGTCTTCTTCTTCGACCAGGGCACGTTGTGGCCAAAGCCTGGGCCCTTGGCGCAGATGTCACACACGGCAGCCACTGGTAACTCCTCGATTGCTTGGGAAACGGGCCCCACGACGAGGGCCTCGTCAACGATACCCGAGACGCCGCCGGGGCACCTAATCGACTCAGGCGGCGACCACCACGGGCAGGATCATCGGTCGCCGCCGGTAGGTGTTGCTCACCCAGCGCCCGACGGTGCGGCGGACCACCTGCTGCAGACCGCGGACGTCCTCGGACCCGTCGGCCATCGCCTCCTCGACCGCCTTGATGATCTGGCCCTTGATGCCGTCGAAGACCGAGTCGTCCTCGACGAACCCGCGGGCGTGGATGTCGGGGCCGCTGACCAGG
>JBGALC010000086.1:0-6999 GCA_044224095.1 Micropruina sp.
TCACGTAGAGTGCTGTCGCGAGGGTGTCCAGATCGGTGTCCATCAAAGCCTCCAGAGCTTGGTTGGTTCGCAACACCGACTCTGCGACACCCTCCCCTCAACCCCCACACGCCACACCGACCTTGGACTTACTCATCTAGTGAACTGTCGCTGCCGCCGCTCGCGCCGTCATCGGCCGGGACTACTGCGGCGTCCACGTCCGGACGCCGCAGCCGAAGCGCCCGCGGCGATCGGCCGAGCGTCGCCGGGACGTCCTCGAGCGGGATCCGCCGCAACTCGTGCACCTGGGGGACGGTTGACGAGCGGATCGGCGACGGGGTCCGTGCGGGTGCTGAAATCGCCGAGGCGACCGCGAAGACCCATGTCGGCCGGCTGCCGACCAAGCTGGACGGAGATCGGGCGCATCTGGTGATCCTCGCCTACGAGCGCGGGGTCGTCCGGCCGGGCCGGGAATGACTGACCGGATCGGTGACCGTTGCGCGTTGTTCCGCGACAGCGGCCGGCACATCCTTCATCGGCTCCCTATGGTGAGATCGGTGGTGGGGCCCCTCCCGGATCAGTCGCCGGTCAGCTCAGCCACGATGACGCGAAGCTCGGCGAGCTGCTCGGCGACCCGGACGGGTGCGGTGCCGCCGCGTCCGTCCCGGGCCGCCACCGAGCCGGTCACGGTGAGCACCTCGAGCACCGCGGGGGTGAGCTCGGGATGGATCTCGGCCAGCTGCCCCGCGGTCAGATCGGGCAGGTCGATGCCCCGGGTCTCGCAGTACCTGACTGCGGTGCCGGTGATCTCGTGGGCCTGGGCGAACGGCACCCGCTGCCGGACCAGCCAATCGGCCATGGAAGGTCAGGGTGGCGACCATGCCCGCCACCGCGGGCACCAGCACCCGCAGCTGGTCGAGGCCGTCGAAGACCGGCTCCTTGTCCTCCTGCAGGTCCCGGTTGTAGGCCAGCGGCAGGCCCTTGAGCGTGGCGAGCAGGCCGGCGAGATTGCCGATCAGGCGTCCGGCCTTGCCGCGGGCGAGTTCTGCGACGTCCGGGTTCTTCTTCTGCGGCATGATCGACGACCCGGTCGACCACGCGTCGTCGAGGCTGGCGAAGCCGAACTCGACCGTGCACCAGAGGATGACCTCCTCGGCCAGCCGGGACAGGTCGACCGAGACCTGGGCCAGCACGTAGGCGGCCTCGGCGACCAGGTCACGCGCGGACGTCCCGTCGATGGAGTTGGCCACCGAGCCGGCGAAGCCCAGGTCGGCCGCGACCGCCTCGGGGTCGAGCCCCAGCGAGGTCCCGGCCAGCGCGGCCGAGCCGTACGGGCTGAGGGCCAGCCGGGCCTTCAGGTCGGCGACGCGTTGCAGGTCGCGCACCAGCGGCCAGGCATGGGCCAGCAGGTGGTGGGACAGCAGCACCGGCTGGGCGTGTTGCAGGTGGGTGCGTCCCGGCATGACGGCGCCGAGATGCCGCTCGGCCTGCCCGGCCAGCGCCTCGATCACCGTGCCCAACGACTCGCCCAGCACGGCGAGTTCGTCGCGCAGGTAGAGCCGGATCAGGGTGGCGATCTGGTCGTTGCGGGACCGGCCGGCGCGCAGCCGTCCGCCCAACTCGGGGCCGACGCGCTCGATCAGCCCGCGCTCCAGCGAGCCGTGCACGTCCTCGTCGGTCGGTGCCGCGACGTAGGCGCCGGAGACCACGTCGGCCTCCAGGGCGTCCAGGCCGGCGATCATGCCGGCCAGCTCGTCGTCGGTGAGCAGGCCGGCACGGTGCAGCGCCCGGGCGTGCGCCCGCGAGCCGGCCAGGTCGTGCCGGGCCAGCCGCCAGTCGAAGTGGGTGGACACCGACAGTGCGAACATGGCGTCGGCGGGGCCGCCGGCGAACCGGCCGCCCCACAGCCGTCCGGCGGCCTCGGCGCCGCCGTGGGCCGGCGTCGCTGGGGTCTTGCTCATCTCACTCCGTTCGTGGGTTGTGGCTCATCGCCAGCATGGTCTCGGCCAGCGCGGCGCCACCGGTCGGATCGCGGGTGATCACGGCGATGGTGTCGTCGCCGGCGATGGTGCCCAGCACCTCGGGCATCGCCACCCGGTCGATCGCCGAGGCGAAGTATTGCGCGGCACCGGGTGGGGTGCGCAGGACGGCCAGATTGGCCGAGCCCTCGGCCGAGACCAGCAGCTCGGCGCACAGCCGGGAGAGCCGGACGGTGGCCACCGAGGAGTCGCCCGGGTGCTCGCCGGCCAGCAGGGCGTAGCCGAACTCGCCGTCGCCCTGGCGGACCCGGATCGCGCCGACGTCCACCAGGTCCTTGCTGAGGGTGCCCTGGGTGACCGCGACGCCCTCGGCGGCGAGCAGCGCGGCCAGCTCGGTCTGCGACCGCACCGGCTGGCGTCCGATCAGCTCGACGATCCGGGCTTGCCGGGCGGTCTTGGTCTGCGGCGTCCGCGGTTCGTTCACCCGGCAGCCTCCAGCAGCCCGGGCAGGGCGGCCACGAAGACGTCCAGGTCGGAGGCGGAGATGATCAGTGGCGGGGCAAGCCGGAGCACGTTGGGCCGGGGCGCGTTGATCACGAAGCCGGACGCCAGCGCCGCGTCCGCGACCGCGGGAGCGACCGGGTCGGTGAGCACGACGCCGCGCAGCAGGCCCCGGCCCCGCACCGCGGCGACCCGGGGGTGCTGCAGGTCGAGGATGCCGCGGGCGAGCCGCTCCCCCGCCGTCCGCGCCCTGGCAAGCAGGTCGTCCCGCTCGATGATGCTCAGCACCGCGAGCCCCGCGGCCGCGGCCACCGGGTTGCCGCCGAAGGTGGTGCCGTGCGAGCCCGGTCCGAGCAGCGACGCCGCCGTCCCGGTGGCGACGCAGGCACCGACCGGAAAGCCGTTGCCGAGCCCCTTGGCGAAGGTGACGATGTCGCCGGTCACCCCGGAGGCTGCGCTGGCCAGCCAGTCGCCGCAGCGGCCGATACCGGTCTGGACCTCGTCGATCCAGAGCAGCGCCCCGGCCGCGGTGGCCAGTTCGCGGACCTGCGCCAGGTAGTCCGACGGCGGTTCGACCACGCCGTTCTCGCCCTGGACGGGTTCCAGGATCACCGCGGCGACCCGGTCGTCCAGGACGGCGGCGAGCGCGTCGGCGTCCCCGTAGGGCACGAAGGTCACCTCGCCGGGCAGCGGCTCGAACGGCTCCCGGTAGGCGGGGTTGCTGGTCAGCGCGAGCGCGCCGAGGCTTCGGCCGTGGAAGGAGCCCTCCATCGCGATCAGCCGGGTCCGGCCGGTGCGCCGGGTGATCTTGAACCCGGCCTCATTGGCCTCGGTTCCCGAGTTGGTGAAGAACACCCGGGCCGGCAGCTCGGGGCGATTCGCGGTGACGAACCCGGCCAGCTTCTCGGCCAGCGCGATCTGGGTCGGGGTGGCGAAGAAGTTCGACACGTGCCCCAGGGTGGACAGCTGCGCGGAGATCGCGCCGATCACCTGCGGATGCGCGTGGCCGAGCGCGTTCACCGCGAGGCCGGCGAGCAGGTCGAGGTAGCGGTTGCCGTCGGCGTCCCACAGGTGGACGCCCTCGCCGCGGACGAAGACCCGCTTGGGGGCGCCGAAGGTGTTCATCAGCACCTCGGTGTAGCGCTGGGTGAGCTGGGCCTGGCCGGAGTCGTTGACGGAGACGGTCATGCCGTCACCTCGCCGGCTTCGTCGTCGCGGACCACCATGGTGCCGATGCCCTCGGTGGTGAAGATCTCCAGCAGCAGGCTGTGCGCCACCCGGCCGTCGATGATGGTGGCCCGTCCGACGCCCTCGCGGATCGCCTGCAGGCAGGCCTCCATCTTCGGGATCATCCCGGCCTCCAGGGAGGGCAGCATCGCCTCCAGCTCGGACGGGGTGATCTGGGCGATCACCTCTTCGCAGGTCGGCCAGTCGGCGTACAGGCCCTCGACGTCGGTCAGCACCACGAACCGCTCGGCGCCCAGCGCAACGGCCAGCGCGGCGGCGGCGGTGTCGGCGTTCACGTTGTGCACGTTGCCGTCCTCGTCGGGGGCGACGGTGGCGATCACCGGGATCCGACCGGACTCGATCAGGTCGAGCACGGTCTCGGGGCGCACCTGAGTGACGTCGCCGACCAGCCCGATGTCGACGTGTTCGCCGTCGATGGTGACGCCGCGCCGGGTGGCGGTGAACAGCCCGGCGTCCTCGCCCGACAGCCCGACGGCGAGCGGACCGTGGGCGTTGAGCAGGCCGACCAGTTCGCGTCCCACCTGCCCCACCAGCACCATCCGGACGACGTCCATCGCCTCCGGGGAGGTGACCCGCAGCCCGCCGCGGAACTCGGACGGGATGCCGAGGCGTCCGAGCATCGAGGAGATCTGCGGGCCGCCGCCGTGCACCACCACCGGCTTCAGCCCGCAGCGGCGCAGGAAGACGATGTCGTCGGCGAAGGCGCGCTTCAGTTCGTCGTTGACCATCGCGTTGCCGCCGTACTTGATGACCACGATCTTGCCGGCGTAGCGCTCCAGCCAGGGCAGGGCTTCGATCAGCGTCTCGGCCTTGTCGACCACCCCGGCGAGGGTCGCCCGGGTCCGGGTGGTGGGGCTCATGTGGAGTACTCCGCGTTCTCTTTGACGTAGTCGTAGGTGAGGTCGTTGGTCCAGATGGTGGCGGTCGCGGCACCGGCGTGCAGGTTGACGCCGACGGTCACGTCGCGTCCGGTCAGGTCCACCTCGGAGCGGTCGGCGCCCAGCTGGCCGTCGACGAACACCTCGGTGCCGTTGAAGGCGACGTCGACGTGGTCGGGGTCGAAGGTGGCCCGCACCGTGCCGGCGGCGGCGAGCACCCGTCCCCAGTTCGGGTCGTTGCCGAAGACGGCGCACTTGAACAGGTTGCTGCGGGCGATGGCGCGGGCGACGGCCAGCGCGTCGTCCTCGGAGGCGGCGCCGGTCACCGTGACCTCGATGTCGTGCGCGGCACCCTCGGCATCGGCGAGCAGCTGCCGGGCCAGCGAATGGCAGACGCCGGTGAGCGCCTCGGTGAACTCCTCGGGATCGGCCTCGACGCCGGACGCCCCGCTGGCCAGCAGGATGACGGTGTCGTTGGTCGACATGCAGCCGTCGGCGTCTGTGCGGTCGAAGGTGAACCCGGTCGCGGTGCGCAGGGCGGCGTCCAGCTGCTCGGGGGGGACGACCGCGTCGGTGGTGATGACGACCAGCATGGTCGCCAGCGCCGGGGCGAGCATGCCGGCGCCCTTGGCCATTCCGCCGATCGCCCAGTGCTGCGGCGAATGGTAGTCGGCCTCCTTGGCGACGGTGTCGGTGGTCATGATCGCCTCGGCGGCCGCGGGGCCGCCCTCGTCGGAGACGTCCTGCGCGGCCAGCTCGATGCCGGCCAGCACCTTGGCCATCGGCAGCCGGACGCCGATCAGCCCGGTGGAGCAGACCGCCACGTCGGCGACCTCGCAGCCGACCGACGCTGCCGTCCACTCGGCCATCTGGCGGGCGTCCTCCAGTCCGGCGCGCCCGGTGCAGGCGTTGGCTCCGCCGGAGTTCAGCACCACCGCGGCCAGGCGTCCGTTTGCGACGGCCTCCGCCGACCACAGCACGGGGGCCGCCTTGAAGGCGTTGGCGGTGAACACGGCGGCCGCATGGGCGTCCGGACCGTTGTTGACCACTAGGGCCAGGTCGGGGCGTCCGGACTCCTTGATGCCGGCGGTGACACCGGTCGCGGTGAAGCCCTTGGGGGTGGTGACGCTCACTGTTCTGCCCTTCTTTTGGTGCGGCTCACGGTGCGACTCCGATCGTCGACAGGCCGGTGGTCTCGGCCAGCCCGAGTGCCAGGTTCATGGACTGGACGGCACCGCCGGCGGTGCCCTTGGCGAGATTGTCGAGCGCGGCGACGGCGATGAGGCGGTGCGCGGCCTCATCGACGGTGACCTGGAGCTGGACGGCGTTCGACCCGAGCACCGCCTGGGTCTGTGGCCAGCTGCCCTCCGGCAGCAGGTGCACGAACGGCTCGTCGGCATAGGCCTCGGCGTAGGCGGCGCGGGCCCCGGCGGCGTCGATGCCTTCGGCGATCGGCGCGGTGACGGTGGCCAGGATGCCGCGAGCCATCGGCACCAGCACCGGGGTGAACGACAGCGTGGGCGCGGTCGCGCCGAGCCGGCGGAAGTTCTGCAGCATCTCGGGGACGTGCCGGTGCACCCCGCCGACGCCGTAGGCGCTGGCGTTGCCGAGCAACTCGGCGGCCAGCAGATTGACCTTCAGGCTCTTCCCGGCGCCGGACGGCCCGGTAGGCGCCACCACCACCACATCGCGACCGTCGGTCAACCCGGCGGTGAGCGCGGGCAACAGCGCCAGCGTGACGGTGGTCGGGAAGCAGCCCGGCACCGCGATCCGATGGGTGTCGGCCAGGACTGCCCGCTGGCCGGGGAGCTCGGGCAGGCCGTAGGGCCAGGTGCCGGCGTGCGGCGTCCCGTAGAACTTCTCCCAGTCGGCCGGGTCGTTCAGCCGGAAGTCGGCGCCGGCGTCGATCACCAGGACGTCGTCGCCGAGTTGCTCGGCGACCGCGGCGGACGCCCCGTGCGGCAACGCGAGGAAGACCACATCGTGACCGGCCAGGTTCTCGGCGGTAGTGTCGAGCACCTCGACGTCCGCCAGCGGCAGCAGGTGCGGATGGTGCTCGATCAGCTTCGAACCGGCGCTCGACTTGGCCGTCAGGTTGCCGATGGTCACCTCGGGGTGCTGCAGCAGCAGGCGCAGCAGCTCACCTCCGGCATAGCCGGTGCACCCCGCGACAGCGATCCGAACAGACATAGGCATTACTATGCCGAACTCGGAATGAATATTCCACTCAGGTGTTGTCGAACCGGACCCGAACGCCACAAGGCCCTCCCTAACTACTTCGACCTGAAAAAGCTGGGTGCTTGTGGTGGGTGTGTCGGCGGGTGAATACGGGTTTGGCAAGGGAGAATGGTCCCGACCCCTTGGGCTAGAAGGGATTGGGACCATTCATGTTGCGTACCGTAGCTGATCAGCCG
>JBGALC010000025.1:0-43663 GCA_044224095.1 Micropruina sp.
GGGATGCCGCGCCGGTCGGCGTAGCGGATCTGCTTGCCGAACCGGTCCGCCTTGGGGGCCACCTCGGTGGCGATGCCGCGGGCCCGCAGCCGGGCCGCGACGGCGTCCGCCTCGCCCCGGGTCTCCTCGGAGTCGACCGCCACCAGCACGCAGGTGGGCACCGTCCGGGACGCCGCCAGCGTGCCCTTGGCGAGCAGCGGCACCAGGATCCGGGTGACGCCGATGGACAGCCCCACGCCCGGATAGGTGGTGCGGCCGTCCGATGCCAGCGAGTCGTAGCGCCCGCCGGAGCAGACCGACCCGAGATGCTCGTACCCGCTCAGCTCGGTCTCGTAGACGGTGCCGGTGTAGTAGTCGAGGCCACGGGCGATCTTCAGGTCGGCGACGATCCGGCCGGGCGCCGCCTGCGCACCCGCCCGCACCACCGCGGCCAGCTGCTCCAGGCCCTCGTCCAGCAGCTCGTTCTCGACGCCCAGCGCGCGCACCCGCTCGACGAACGAGTCGTCCGGCGCCGAGATGGTGGCCAGCTCCAGGCAGGTCGCCGCCACCGCGGAGCTCAGCCCGAGTTCGCCGGTGAGCAGCTCGGCGACGGCGTCCGGGCCGATCTTGTCGAGCTTGTCGACGCGCTGCAGGACGGCCAGGTGGTCGTCGATGCCGAGCCCGCGGTAGAAGCCCTCGGCGAGCCGGCGGTTGTTCACCCGCATCAGCACCGGCGGGACGCCGAACTGCGTGTGCAGCCGCTCCAGCGCCTCCAGGATCACCCGGGCGACCTCGACGTCGTGGTGGGCGGCCAGCGTGGCCTGGCCGACCACGTCGATGTCGGCCTGCAGGAACTCCCGGTAGCGGCCCTCCTGGGGGCGTTCGCCGCGCCACACCTTCTGGATCTGGTAGCGCCGGAACGGGAAGGTCAGGTGTCCGGAGTTCTCCAGCACGTAGCGGGCGAACGGGACGGTCAGGTCGAAGTGCAGGCCGAGCTCGTCGGCGTCCGCTCCCCCGCCGTGGCGCTCCGCCTGCAGCCGCCGCACGACGTAGATCTCCTTGTCGATCTCGCCCTTGCGGGCGAGCTGGGCCATCGGCTCCACGGCCCGGGTCTCGATCGAGCCGAAGCCGTGCAGCTCGAAGGTGTCGGCGAGGGACGCGAGCACGCGCTGCTCGACGATCCGCTGGGCGGGCAGGAACTCGGGAAAACCGCTCAGCGGCTTCGGACGGCTCATCGGGTGCGGGCACCACCTAGATAGTCGGCTTGCAGGTACGGGTTGGTGGCCCGTTCCCGGGCCATCACGGTCTGCTGCCCGTGGCCGGGCAGGATTGCGGCGGTGTCGGGCAGGCCGAGTACCGGGCCGCGCAGGGTGTCCAGCATGACGGCGTGGTCGCCGCCGGGCAGGTCGGTCCGGCCGATGGACCCGGCGAACAGCACGTCGCCGGAGAACACCACCGCGTCCAGCTGGTCGTGGCCGGTCAGGGGTGTCGACAGCATCACGCAGCCGGGCCGGTGGCCGGGCGCGCCGATCACCTCGAAGGTGAGGCCGGCGACGTCGAGCCCGGTCTCGAAGAAGCGCAGGTCGTCCGGTTCGCGGAGCTGCGCGTCGCCCAGCACCTGTGCCAGCAGTACGGCGCTGGACGGGCCGAGGCCGGCGGCCGGGTCGGTGAGCAGCTCACGATCGGCGGCGTGGATCCAGGCCGGCACCCCCCACTCGTCGGCCACCCTGGTCGCCGACGCCACGTGATCGATGTGACCGTGGGTCAGCAGCACCCCGACCGGGGTCAGCCCGTGCTCGGCCACCGCGGCCCGGACGCCGTCGAAGGCGTCCACGCCGGGGTCGACGATCACACAGTCGGTTCCCGCGGCGGCGGCGGCCAGATAGCAGTTGGCCTGCCACGGACCGGCGGGGAATGAGGCCAGGAACACCCGGTCAGCCTAACGGCTGCCGTCGACGGCCGAAGCCGGACGCCCGACCGGCCGGACGCGGCTGAGAACCCGGAGGACGTGGCTCGCCGGCCCGACCCTTCCGGCGGGCCTGACCCCGGATGAGCGAGGACGGGAGGGGGCGCCCCGCCCGCGGCGTACGGATCGGTGGCCGAAGCACCCGTCGCCGGGTGCGGCGCCCCGCGGCCCGACCCCACAACCGGACAGGCATACGGCAAGATGTCCCCATGACTTCTACCAGCCCGGCCGACTTCGGTCGCGTCGACCCCGACGGGACGGTCTACGTCCGCACCGCCGAGGGAGAACGCAGCGTCGGACAGATCCCGGACGTGCCCGAGGCGGAGGCTCTGGCCTTCTACACCCGGCGGTTCGAGGCGTTGGAGCTCGAGGTGAGCCTGTTGGAGCGCCGCATCGCCTCCGGCGCGTTGTCTCCGGACGAGGCCCGTGGCAGCGTCTCGACGGTCCGCTCCAACGTCACCGGCGCCAACGCCGTGGGAGACCTGGACGCGCTGCTGGCCCGGCTGGAAGCACTGGCACCGGTGTTGGCGCAGGCCAACGAGGCGCGCAAGGCCGAGCGTGCCCGACAGGCCGAGCAGACCAGGGCAACCAAGGAGGCGATGGTCGCCGAGGCCGAGAAGCTGGCGCAGGGCAACGACTGGCGCGGCGGGGTCAACCGGTTCCGCAGCCTGCTGGACGAGTGGAAGGCGCTGCCGCGGATCGACCGGGCCACCGACGACGCCCTGTGGCATCGGTTCTCTGCCGCCCGGACCACCTACACCCGCCGCCGGAAGGCGCAGTTCGCCGAGCAGGCCGAGCGGCGCGACGGCGCCCGTCGGATCAAGGAACAGATCATCGCCGAAGCCCGCGACCTCGCGGACTCGACCGAGTGGGGTCCCACCTCCGGCGCCTTCCGCGACCTGATGGCGCGCTGGAAGGCCGCCGGTGCGGCGCCGCGGGAGGTGGACGACGCACTGTGGGCCGAGTTCCGCGGGCTGCAGGACCAGTTCTTCAACGCCCGGCAGGCCACCCTGTCCGAGCAGGACGCCGAGTTCCGGGCCAACCTGGAGGCCAAGGAGGCTTTGCTCGCCACCGCCGAGGCCGAGGTGGTGCCGGTGCGTGACGTGGCGGCGTCCCGGGCGGCGTTCCGCACCTTCCTGGACGCCTACAACGCCCACGGCAAGGTGCCGCGCGAGTCGATCCGCGGGCTGGACAACCGCGTCCGGGCACTGGAGTCGGCGATCCGCCAGGCCGAGGACGCCGAATGGAAGCGCACCGATCCGGAGGCCCGCTCGCGCGCCGAGGAGACGGTGGCGATGCTTAGCAACGAGATCGACAAGCTGAACGAGAAGATCGTCAAGGCCGAGGCCCGTGGCGACGCGAAGGCCGCCGACAAGGCGCGGGACTCGATCGCCACCTACCAGACCTGGCTCGACCAGGCCCGCGAGACGCTGGCCGACTTCTCCCGCTGACGTTCGTGACCCATCGCGTCTTCTCCTACGGCACGCTACGGCAGCCGAACGTGCAGACGGCGCTGTTCGGGCGTCCGGTCGTCACCGTCGCCGACACCCTGCCGGGCTACCGGATCGACTGGTTGACGATCACCGACCCCGGGGTGATCGCCACCAGCGGATCGGATCGGCATCCGATCCTGCGGCCCGGGTCGGCGGCCGACGTCGTCGACGGCGCCTACCTGGAACTCGACGACCACGAGCTGGCCCGGGCCGATGCCTACGAGGTCGACGACTACGTGCGCACGCCGGTGACTCTCGGCTCGGGGACCCGGGCCTGGGTCTACCTGGCCGACGACCGGGCGTCGTGAGCCCGGCCGCCATGACCGACCACACCGCACCGCGCTGGGACCGGGCGGCGCTGCTGCTGATCGACGTGCAGAACGACTTCCTCGACGGGGGCGCCGCCACCATCGAGGGGACCTCCGCGATCGTGCCGACGCTGGCCGGGCTCGCCGCCGCGTTCCGGGCCGCAGGGCGTCCGATCCTGCACGTGGTGCGCCTCTACCGGCCCGGCGACAGCGACGTCGACCTGCCGCGGCGGGCACTGATCGAGAGCGGCGCTCGGGTGGTGGCGCCCGGAACCGAGGACGCCCGGATCCCGGCCGCCCTGCTGCCCCGTCCGGTCGAGCTCGATCCGGAGCTGCTGCTGTCCGGCGGGATGCAGCCGGTCGGCGACGGGGAGGCGATCGTGTTCAAGCCCCGTTGGAGCGCCTTCCACCGCACCGGCGTCGAGCGATGGCTGCGCGACAGCGGCTGCGACACCGTCGTGGTCGCCGGCTGCAACCTGCCCAACTGCCCCAGGGCCACCCTGTTCGCCGCCACCGAACGCGACTTCCGGACGGTCCTGGTCACCGACGCCGTGTCCCGGGCGTCGGCGGAGCGCCTGGCGGATCTCGAAGCCATCGGGGTCACCCTGCTGACGACCGGACGGCTGACCGCGGCGCTCGCCCGCCGGCCTCGCTGAGCCCGGCACGGGTCGTCCGGACTCAGCGGGCACGCAGCCACTCGTACGGCGACCCGTCCGATCAGCCGGGCGGTTCGCCCAGCGCCGCCGAACGGTGTCCTCGGACTGCTCCCCCGAGCCGTTCTCGTCGTTGGGGTCGACGTTCTCGATGGCGAGACCCGTCGGTCTCGTGGTCGCCCACCACCGGCACCGGGTTCCGGGGGTGCGGGCGGCGAAGTCCAGGGCGATCGTGACGGCACGCGATTGCGGCATTGTTCCGCGATTCATCGGATCAGGTTCCAGTGAGCGTCGATCAGCTCTTTACCCGGTGGGCGTCATACACGCCCGGAATGCGCTTCAAGGCGTTGGTCAGCGAGGCCAGATGGGTGGGGTCGGGGGTCTCGAACTGCAACCGCATGGTGAAGACCCGGTCCTTGCTGGTGGTGGCCGACATCGACAGGATGTTCGAGTGGTGCTCGGTCATCACCCGGCTGACATCGGACAGCATGCCGGCCCGGTCGAGTCCCTCGACATGCACCGCGACCAGGAAGCTGGAATCGGCCGACGGCGTCGCCCAGCCCACCTCGACCAGCCGATCCGGCTTCTGGCGCAGGTTGTCGGCGTTGGTGCAGTCGGCCCGATGCACCGAGACTCCGTCCTCGCGGGTGATGAAGCCGATGATCTCGTCGCCGGGCACCGGCATGCAGCACTTGGCGAGCTTCACCCACATGTCGGAGTGGCCCTCGACCACGACGCCGATGTCGTTGGTCCGGCGCGACGTCCGCCGCCGGCGAGAGGTGGTGGTGATGGCCGGATGGTCCTCGACGCTGGCCTCGGCGGCCTCCTCAGCGCCGCCCTCGGCCGCGATCAGCCGTTCGACCACGTTCTGCGCGCCGACCGTGCCCTCGCCGATCGCGGCGTACAGGGCGTTGGCGTCGGGGACCCGGAAGTGCCGGGCGAGCGCCGCCAGATGCTCGGCCGACAGCAACCGGTGCACCGGCAGCCCGGTGCGGCGCAGCTGCTTGGCCAGCGCCTCCTTGCCCTGCTCGATGGACTCCTCGCGGCGCTCGCGCATGAAGTACTGCCGGATCTTCGTCCGTGCCCTGGGGCTGGCGACGAAGTGCAGCCAGTCGCGGCTGGGCCCCGAGTTCGGCGACTTGGAGGTCAACACCTCGACCTGGTCGCCGTTGTTCAGGGCGTACTCCAGGGGGACCAGGCGCTGGTTGACCCGCGCCCCGATGCAGTGGTGGCCGACCTCGGTGTGGACCGAATAGGCGAAGTCGACCGGTGTCGAGCCGGCCGGCAACGACATCACGTCGCCCTTGGGGGTGAACACGAAAACCTCGTTGGTGTTGATCTCGAACCGCAGGGTGTCGAGGAACTCCCCCGGGTCCTCGGTCTCACGCTGCCATTCGGTGATCTGCCGGACCCAGGCCAGATCGTTGGCGCCGGCGCCCTTGCCCTCCTTGTACTTCCAGTGCGCGGCGACGCCGTACTCGGCCTGCCGGTGCATCTCCTGGGTGCGGATCTGGAATTCCACCGGTTTGCTGTCCGGCCCGAGCACGGTCGTATGCAGCGACTGGTAGAGGTTGAACTTCGGCGTCGCTATGTAGTCCTTGAAGCGGCCCGGCAACGGAATCCACCGCGCGTGCAACACACCGAGCGCGCCATAACAGTCGCGCTGGGCCTCGACCAGGATGCGCAATCCGACCAGATCGTAGATCTCGAAGAAGTCGCGTCCCCGCACCACCATCTTCTGATAGATCGAGTAATAGTGCTTCGGCCGGCCGTAGACGGTCGCCTTGATCTTCGCCTCGGCCAGATCGTCGCGCACCTGGTCGATCACCTGCCGCAGATAGTTCTCGCGCAATGGTGCCCGGGCCGCCACCATGCGCACGATCTCGTCGTAGATCTTGGGGTGCAGGGTGGCGAAGGCGAGGTCCTCCAGCTCCCACTTGATGGCGTTCATGCCGAGCCGGTGGGCCAGCGGGGCGAAGATCTCCAGGGTCTCGTTGGCGATGACGACCTGCTTGTCCTGTCGCAGGAAGCCGAGCGTGCGCATGTTGTGCAACCGGTCGGCCAGTTTGATCACCAGCACCCGGATGTCCCGGCTCATCGCCAGCACCATCTTGCGCAGGGTCTCGGCCTTGGCCGAGTCGCCGTAGGTGACCTTGTCGAGCTTGGTCACGCCGTCGACCATGGTGGCGACCTCGGAGCCGAAGTCGGCGGTCAGCTGCGCCATGGTGTAAGAGGTGTCCTCCACCGTGTCGTGCAGCAGCGCGGCGCACAGGGTGGTCTCGGTCATCCCCAGTTCGGCCAGGATCGTGGCCACCGCCAGCGGATGGGTGATGTAGGGGTCGCCGCTCTTGCGGGACTGGCCGGAATGGTAGTGCTCGGCCGTCCGGTAGGCGCGCTCGATCAGCGCCAGATCGGCCCGCGGGTGGTTCGCCCGCAGCGTCTTCACCAACGGGTCGAGCACGGCCGCCTGGCTGTTCTTGGGCGCCCCGAGCCGGGCGAGGGCGTGCCGCATCCGCATCCGCGGCTGGTCGGACGCCGTGGTCGGCCGGGTCAGCGCGCGGGGCTCCCCGGGCAGGCCGTTGCCCGTCCCGTACGGCCCATGGATGCTCTCGCTCACCCGGTGTCCCTTCGGCAGGTCTGCATCATACTGCCCGTCCCGGACAGCCGCGCGATCGGCCGTTCCACGTTGCCAGCCCCGCCTGGGCGACGGCCCCTGGGGTCACCGGCGCAGCTGGCCGGCGACCTCCGGCCGGGAGTTGGGCGGCGTCCGATGCCGGCCGGACCGCCCGGTGACGACAGTTCGTCCCGCGGGTCAGACGCTGACCACGGCGGAGTAGCCGATGCCGAGTTCGGCGAGCTTCTCGCGTCCGGGGAGAGCGGCCAGCTCCATCAGGACAGCGACGTGCACGAGTTCGGCACCCAGCCGGCGCACCAGGGCCGCGGTGGCACCCACGGTGCCGCCGGTGGCCAGGACGTCGTCGATGACCAGCACCCGGGCACCGGGCAGCACGGCGTCGGTCTTGATGGTGAGCGTCTCGTGGCCGTACTCCAGCGCGAACTGTTCCGTGTACAGGTCGCCCGGCAGCTTGCCGGGCTTCCTGACCGGGACGAATCCTGCGCCGAGCTCGTGGGCGACCGGGGCGGCCAGGATGAAGCCACGGGCCTCCATGCCGACGACCACGTCGATCCGCTCGGGTGCCAGTGCGATCAGCTCCGCGACGGCCGCGCGCAAGCCCTCCGGCGACGCCAGCAGCGGGGTCATGTCCCAGAAGGTCACCCCCGGCTTGGGAAAGTCGGGGATGTTCTCGACCAGGTCGAGGATCAGCTGCTTGTTGTCATCGCCGGACATCGTCACTTCCTTCGCTTCGCTCGACTGCTGCGTTGGGGTTGCTGCCGGTGCTGACGGGCCAGATCGTTGGCGCTGACCAGGCCCAGGCGTTCCGGCTCGACCTCGTCCACCTCGGCGAGCGGACCGTCGCCGTCGTGCAGGACGACCGCCTTGTTCCTGGTGGTCGACGTCTCCTTCACGGCCTGCCGCTGGCTCCGGCGGGCCAGCCGCTCGCGGTGCTCGCGCATCTCGGGCTCGGCCTCCTTGAGCTGGGCCAGCAGCGGTGCGGCGATGAAGATGGACGAGTAGGCACCGGCGATCATGCCGACCAGCAGCGCGAGGCCGAGGTCCTTCAACGGCCCGGTGCCCAGCACGAACACCCCGGTGAAGGTCAGCGCGGCGACCGGCAGGACGCCGAGGATGGTGGTGTTGATCGACCGGATCAGCACCTGGTTGACCGCCGCGTTGGCGGCCGCCGAGTAGGTGACCCGGCTGTTCTTCAGGTCGGCGACGTTCTCGCGCACCTTGTCGAACACGACCACCGTGTCGTAGAGGGAGTAGCCCAGAATGGTCAGCACGCCGATCAGGGTGGCGGGGGTCACCGAGAAGCCGACCAGCGCGTAGATGCCGACGGTGACCACCAGGTCGTGCAGCAACGCGACGATCGCCGCGATCGCCATCTTGTAGTTGCGGAAGTAGGCCCAGATCAGCAGCGACACCAGCACCAGGAAGACGCCGAGGGCGATCAGGCCCTGCTGGGTGATCATCGTGCCCCAGGACGCCCCGATCAGGCTGTAGGTGACATCGTCCACGCTGATCCCGCCGACCGCCTGGGCGATCGTCGCCTTCACCTGGGTCACCTCGTCGACGCTCAGCGTGCGGGTCTGCACCCGGACCTGGCCGTCGCCGATGGTGGTGACGCCCAGATCGTCGTTGTCCGGCAGCCGGAGCGCCTCGACGGCGCTCCGGACCTGATCGGTGGTCTGTGTGTTCACCGAGACAGGAGCCGTGAAGTCGGCGCCGCCCTTGAACTCGATGCCCAGGTTCAGCCCGAGCACCGCGATCGCCAGCACCGACAGCGCCAGCAGCCCGGCGGAGAAGATGTACCACCGCTTGCGCTTGCCGACGAAGTCGTAGTTGATCTCGCCGGTGTACAGCCGGTGGGCGAAGCTCGCCTTCTTGCCCGGCGTGCCCTTGCCCTTGTCGACGGGTGCCTCGGGGGTGCTCGTCGTGCTCATCACGCCTCCTTGGTCGCTGCCGCGACGGGCCGGGCCGGACGCCGCCGGTGCAGCGGCGGCTGATGCTTGGCGCCCAGGTGCTCGGGCTCGAAGCCCGAGAACTTGCGCCCCTGGCCGAAGTAGCGGGTCTTGCCGAGCAGGGACACCAGCGGCTTGGTGAACCAGAACACCACCGCGAGGTCGATCAGCGTGGTCAGGCCGAGGGTGAAGGCGAAGCCCTTCACCGCTCCGATCGCGAGGATGAACAGGACGAGGGCCGACAGCAGCGACACGCCGTCCGCGACCAGGATGGTCTGCCGGGACCGCACCCAGCCGACCTCGATCGCGGTCCGCAGGCTGCGTCCGTCGCGCACCTCGTCCCGGATTCGTTCGAAGTAGATGATGAACGAGTCCGCGGTGACGCCGATGGCCACGATCAGGCCGGCCACGCCGGGCAGGTTGAGCGCGAAACCCATCGCCTGGCCGAGCAGCACGATGAAGGCGTAGGTGATGCCGAAGGCGACCACCAGGCTGCTCACCACGACCAGCGACAGCGCCCGGTAGTAGAGCAGGCTGTAGGCGATCACCAGCACCAGGCCGATGATGCCGGCGATGATGCCCGCGTCGAGCTGCTCGCCGCCCAGCTTCGCCGAGACGGTGTCGACGCTGGAGACGTCGAAGGCCAGCGGCAGCGCGCCGTACTTGAGCACGTTGGCCAGCTCGGTCGCCGACTGCTGGGTGAACGATCCTTCGATCTGCGCGCGCCCCCCGGGGATCGGGTTGCTCACGTACGGAGCGGTGATCACGTCGCCGTCCAGCACGATGGCGAACTGGTTCTGCGGGCTGGTCCGGGTCGAGATCGCCTTGGTCACCTGTTCGAAGGTGGCGCCCGCGGTGCTGTTGAACTCGAGGCTGACGATCCAGCTGACCTGGTTCTGCGGAATGCCTGCGGAGGCGGTGACCAGGTCCTTGCCCGAGATGATCGTCGGGGACAGCAGGTACTTGGTGGTGCCGGCCTGGTCGCAGGTGATCAGCGGCTGGTCGGAGACGTCCGGGAACGGATCGCCGCACTGGTAGCTGGTGAACTCGCTCTGGTCGCGCGCCGACGGCTGCCAGTCGAGCACCTGCTGAGTGGTCGGCGGGGTGGCGCCGGGCGCGGTCGGCCGCGGACTGGGCACCGGCGTGGGCAGCTTCGGCAACGGGCGCCCGTTGGTGCTCGGCGAAGCGGACGGCGCGACGGACGGCTGGGTGGTCGGCTCGGCGCCCTGGGTCGGTTCCACGCTCGGCTCGGTGCCGGGCTGGGCCGCCACCTGCTCCTGGGTGTGGACCAGCCGGAAGTACAGCTGGGCGGTCTGCCCGACCATCCGCACCAGTTCGTCCTGCTGGACGTTCGGGACGCTGACCACGATCTGCCGGTCGCCCGAGGTGGTGACCTCGGTCTCGCCGACGCCGATCGAGTCCACCCGCTGCTGGATGATCGTCCGGGCCAGCTCCAGGCTCGCCGGATCGACCGATCCCTCGCCGCTGGTGTTGCTGGCGGTCAGGGTGATCGTCGTCCCGCCCCGCAGGTCGAGACCCAGCTTGGGCGTCCAGATGCCCCCCAGCGCCATCAGCCCGACCAGCCCGACGCTGAAGGCCAGGAAGACGATCAGGGTGCGGAGCGGATGACTGTGATGACTACTTGTCGTTGCCACGGCTCACTCTGCCCTCGCGGGTCACTTCTGGGTGCTGGACTGATCGGTGGGGTCGTCGTCGGTGGCGCGTGCGTCGGACGGCTTCGGGTCGATGAAGTCGGACGGCTGGATGTTGTCGAACGGGGACTCGGCCGGCTCGTCGTCGACGACCTGGTCGTCGTCGGAGTACTCGAACTCGTCGTCCTCGGGGGTGAGGGTCTTGACGATCGCCTGCTTCACCACGGTCATCTCGATGCCGGGGGCGATCTCGATGATCGCCTGGCGCTCACCCAGGTGCCGGATGGTGCCGAACACGCCGGAGGACAGCATGACGCGGGTGCCCGGTTCCAGGGCGTTGGTCATCTCCTGCTGCTTCTTCGCCCGCTTCTGCTGCGGCCGGATCAGCAGGAAGTAGAAGGCGGCGCCCATCAGCACCAGCATCAAGACGGTGCTACCCATGTCACCCATGTGGATTTCTTTCGCTAGACGATTGGTCGGTGGCTCAGCCACACGACGCACAACTCTAGCCGAGGCGTCCGGATTGCCCGATTCCGACCGGCCGCGCCAGCCGGTCGAACGTCTCCCCGCGGCGGTGCCCGGGCGGTTGCGCCGAGACCCGCCCGGACCGGACGTCGCGGCGTTGGCAGGCGCCGGGCCAGCCGGCCTGCGCCCTCGGTAGGGCCGGTCGGGCCGTCCTCCGGGGACGGCCGATCTCATCATCGGTGCCCGATCTCGCCTCCGATGACCGCTCTCGTGTTATCTCATGACACCGGCCACCGATCCGGCCAGTCGGCACCGATGCTGAGATCGGCAGGTCGGATGGTTGTGCTCAGGGGGCGCCCGGGTCGGGTTGGTCGGGAGCGGCCCCAGGTCGGGCCGGTCGGGAGCGGTCAGCCCTCGGTGCCGAACGGGCCGGGTTGGTCGGGAGCGGTCAGCCCTCGGTGCCGAACAGGTCGGGCTCGGCCGCGTTCGGCATGGTGAGGCCGAGGTGGGCCCAGCCGCGGGCGGTCGCCACCCGGCCGCGGGGCGTCCGCATCAGGAAGCCCTGCCGGACGAGGAACGGCTCGGCCACCTCCTCGACGGTCTCACGTTCCTCACCGACCGCCATGGCGAGGGTGGCGATCCCCACCGGCCCGCCGCCGAAGCGTTCGCACAGCGCCGAGAGCACCGACCGGTCCAGCCGGTCGAGGCCGAGTTCGTCCACCTCGTACAACTCCAGCGCCGCCCGGGCGACGGCGGCGCTGAGGCGTCCGTCGGCGCGGACCTGAGCGTAGTCCCGGACGCGGCGCAGCAGCCGGTTCGCGATCCGCGGCGTGCCGCGCGAGCGGGAGGCGATCACCTCGTCGGTGCCGCGCTCCAGGGTGATGCCGAGCAGCCCCGCCGAACGCCGGACGATGGAGCGCAAAGCGGCGGTGTCGTAGAAGTCGAGCTGGGCGGTGAAGCCGAAGCGGTCCCGCAGCGGACCGGGCAGCAGGCCGGCCCGGGTGGTGGCGCCGACCAGGGTGAACCGCGGGATCTCCAGCGGGATCGCGGTGGCGCCGGGACCCTTGCCGACCACCACGTCGACCCGGAAGTCCTCCATGGCCAGGTAGAGCATCTCCTCGGCGGGGCGGGACATCCGGTGGATCTCGTCGAGGAAGAACACCTCGCCCTCGGTCAGCCCGGACAGGATCGCCGCCAGGTCACCGGCGTGCTGGATGGCGGGGCCGGACGAGATCCGGATCGGCGCGGACAGTTCGGCGGCGATGATCATCGCCAAGGTGGTCTTGCCCAGGCCGGGCGGCCCGGAGAGCAGGACGTGATCGGGCACCGAGCCGCGGTGCCGCGCGGCGTCCAGCACCAGGCCGAGCTGGTCGCTGACCCGGGGCTGGCCGGCGAACTCGGCCAGGCTGCCGGGGCGGAGCGCCGACTCGGCGGTGGCCTCGCCGTCCTGGGCGTGCGGGTCCATCACCTCGTCGGTGTCGGGATTCATGCCGCGCCCCGATCGGACAGCGAACGGGCTCGTTCAGTCATTTGGCCAGGCTCCGCAGCGCCGCCCGCATCAGCACCGCGACCGGGGTGGCAGGGTCCTCCTCGACCAGCGGCGCGACCGTGTCGCAGGCCCTGTCGGCGTCCCGGGACGACCAGCCGAGGCCCTCCAGGCCGCCCTTGACCTGATCGCGCCACGGCGCCGGGGCGTCCGCGGCCGAGGTGGCCGGGCTGGTGACCGCGGCCAGCGTGTTGATCTTGTCCTTCAGTTCGATCACCAGCCGCTGCGCTCCCTTGACCCCGATGCCGGGCACCTTGGTCAGCGCCGGAATGTTCTCGGCGGCGACCGCGGCGCGCAGGGCGTCCGGGCTGAGCACCGACACCACCGCCTGGGCGATCTTGGGGCCGATGCCGCTGGCGGACTGCACCAGTTCGAAGCAGTCGCGCTCGTCGGAGTCGGCGAAGCCGTACAGGGTGAGCGAATCCTCGCGCACCACCAGCGAGGTGGCCAGGGTCGCGGGCTGCCCGATCCGCACCGCGGACGCCGTGGCCGGCGTGCACAGGGTGCGGACGCCGAAGCCGTTCAGGTCGAGCACCACCCAGGTGGCGCCGGCCGCGATGACCGTTCCGCTGAGCTGTGCGATCATGCGCCCCTCCGCTGACGTCGTGCGGCCTCCACAGCCGCGGCCAGCCTGGACTGCCCGGCTCCGCGCCACAGCTGGCAGACCGCGAGCGCCACGGCGTCCGCGGCGTCGGCCGGCTTCGGAGCCTCGGCCAGCCGCAGCACCCGGGTGACCATCACCCCGATCTGGGCCTTGTCGGCCCGGCCCGACCCGGTGATCGCGGCCTTGACCTCGCTCGGGGTGTGCTGCCGAACCGGCAGCCGGTGCCGGGCGGCGACCAGCAGGGCGACGCCGGCGGCCTGCGCGGTGCCGATCACCGTCATCGTGTTGTGCTGGCTGAACACCCGCTCGACGGCGACCACCTCGGGACGGTGCCGGGCGATCCACTCCTCCAGGCCGGCCTCGATGGCCAGCAGCCGCAGTGGCAGGTCGGCGTCCGACGGGGTCCGGATCACCCCCGCCTCGACCAGTGTCGGCGGACGGCCCACGACGCCGTCGACGACGCCGACGCCGCAACGGGTGAGGCCCGGGTCGACGCCCAGTACACGCATGCCGATGAACTCCCGGTCAGCCGAACAGATGTTCGGATACTAATGGAAGAGCGGCCCGGGAAGGCGCAGGCGGTCGGGCGTGCCGCAGCACCTGCCCAGGCGAACCGTCACCAGGTTCCGACCGAGCAGGCGGGCCGCCGCCAACCGGCGATCTCGACATCGCCGTCCGATGGACGCAAACCTCGCCGGTGTCGTGTCCTGACCCGAAATCGGGCAGGTATCCCTCCATCGGCGAGCGATCTCGACATCGCCGCCACCCGATCGGGGCGGCTCACTCCAGCTCGGCGAGCACCGCCTCGGGGACGTCCTCGTTGGAGTACACGGTCTGCACGTCGTCGACGTCCTCGATCGCGTCGAGCAGCTTGAACAGCTTCTCGGCGGCGTCCTTGGCGTCGATCGCCTGGGTGTACTGCGGCACGAACTGCACCTCGGCCGACTCGTAGTCGAGGCCGGCGTCCTGGACGGCCTTGCGCACGTCCACGACCGCGCTCGGGTCGGAGATCACCTTGAAAGTCTCACCCTCGTCGGAGACGTCCTCGGGGTCGGCGTCCAGGGTGGCCTCGAGCAGGTCGTCCTCGTCGAGCTCCTTGCCGCCCTGGGTCTTGGACACCTCCACGATGCCCTTGCGGTCGAAGATCCGCGACACCGAGCCGACGTCGGCCATGGTGCCGCCGTTGCGGGTGACCGCCACCTTCACATCGGACGCCGACCGGTTGCGGTTGTCGGTCAGGCATTCGATCAGGATCGCCACGCCGCCCGGCCCGTAGGCCTCGTACATGATCTCGGTGTAGTCGACGGTCTCGCCGCCGACACCCGAGCCGCGCTTCACCGCGCGGTCGATGTTGTCGTTGGGGACCGAGTTCTTCTTGGCCTTCTGGATGGCGTCGTAGAGGGTCGGGTTGCCACCGGGGTCACCGCCACCGACGCGGGCCGCCACCTCGATCTTCTTGATCAGGTTCGCGAAGAGCTTGCCCCGCTTGGCGTCGATCGCCGCCTTCTTGTGTTTGGTGGTGGCCCATTTGGAGTGCCCGCTCATCTACGTCCCATCTACTGCTCGTCCGTCTGCGCGGCCACGATTGTATCCAGCCCCAGCTGCAGCACGTACCAGACCATCGAGTCGACCCGGGTGTAGCCGAGCTCGGCGTACGGGCGGGCGCCCTGGTCGGAGTCGGTCTCGATGCCGATCCCCGCGGTGGACAGCCCGGCGTCGACGAAGGAGTCGTGGCTGCGGACCAGCAGCTTCCGGTACAGCCCGCGGTTGCGCCACTCGGGCAGGGCGCCGAGGTACTCCGTCCAGCCGGCGAGTTCGCCGGCCAGGCTGGTCTCGGCGTTCAGCACCCAGCCGACCGCCCGGCCGTCGACCACCGCGACCCACGACCAGTAGTCGCGGATCCCGGCACCGGCCAGTCCCCACTCCCAGGCGTCCGGCTCGAGAAGATCGGCGGGATGGCTGACGGTGGCGTTGTAGAGCAGGCGCACCGGCTCGGTCCAGGACGACCCGAACGGTTCGAGCACCACTTCGGCGACCTCGTCCCGCCGCTCCGGCAGCCGGTCGGCGAGGCTGCGGCGCAGGGCGTGGTACCAGCGCTGCGGACGGAACCCGCAGCCCGACAACGTCTCGGCGAGGAACAGATTGCTGCCGGAGACCAGCATCGACAGCTCCAACGTCTCGGTGTAGTCCCCTTCCAGATGCCACTCCTGGGCCCGCTCCACCTGCCAGCGCAGCATCGTCTCCTGGACGCCCTCGTCCCGCCAGGCGGGGTGGCAACCCCCGTGCAGCCGCAGCCGGTTGCCGGGCTCGCCGATCTCCGGCAGCCGGATCCAGGCATAGGCGATCAGGGTTCCGCTGGGCTTGCGGAGCACCACGCCGGTCTCGGTCTCGCGGACGATCCCTCCGGCCACCGCCGCCTGCAACGCCGGCAGGTCGTGGTGATGGGTGGCGTCGCCGAAATGCTCCTCGGCGGCGATCAGACCGGCGATCTCGGGGAGATCCTGCTCGGACAGCCAGTGCCATGTGCAGCCATGACTCTTGGCCGGTGTGGGCATCGTCGCCTCCGTCTCCTTGCTGCCCAATCTAGTCGGGGTCATTGGCCGGCGACAGCCAGTGCGTCCTCAAGGGTGAAGTTGCCGACGTACAGGGCGGTGCCGATGATCGCGCCGGTGACGCCCTGCGACACCAGTCCGCGCAGGGCGATCAGGTCGTCCAGCCGCGCGATGCCGCCCGAGGCGATCACCTCGGCATCGGTGCGGTCGCAGACCTGACGCAGCAGGTCGAGGTTCGGGCCGGTCAGCATGCCGTCGGACTTCACGTCGGTGACCACGAAGGTGGCGCAGCCGGCCGCGGACAGCCGATCGACCGCCTCGGCCCAGTCACCGCCCTCGCGCACCCAGCCGCGAGCGGCCAGTTTGCTGCCCTTCACGTCGATGGCGATGCCGATCCGGTCGCCGTGCTCGCCGATGATGCGCTCGCACCATGCGGGATTCTCCAGGGCGGCCGTGCCGATGTTCACCCGGCGGCAACCGGTGGCCAGGGCGTGTTCCAGGCTGGCGTCGTCGCGGATCCCGCCGGAGAGCTCGACCTTGAGGCTCAGCTGGGCCGTGATCGAGGCGATCACCTCGGCGTTCGAGCCCCGTCCGAAGGCGGCGTCCAGGTCGACCAGGTGCAGCCACTCGGCCCCGGCGTCCTGCCAACGCAGCGCGGCGGCGAGCGGGTCGCCGAACACCTTCTCGGATCCGGCCACCCCCTGGGTGAGCTGGACGGCCTGGCCGTTCTGGACGTCGACGGCGGGGAGCAGAGTCAATGCGGTCACGTTCCTCGACCCTAGTGGACGCGCCGGTGAGCCTCGCCGGCCCGTGCGGGCCGCGGACGGCTCCGCGGGCATCAGCGATAGGGCGGGACGGCCCAGGGAACCCATCACCGCCGCCAGGACGACAGGGCGTCCACGCTTGGGTGGGCGTTCAGCGCAGGAACGCGTTCAGCGCGTCGAGCAGCCGGTCGATCTCGGCATCGGTGTTGTAGGGGGCGAGGCCGACCCGCAGCCCGTCGGTCACACCGAGCGCCCGGGCCGGCTCGTGGGCGTAGAAGGTGCCGGCCGGCGCGGCGATGTCGCGCGTCGCGAGGAACCGGTAGGCATCCGCGGCCTCCCGGTCGGCGAAGGTGACGAAGAGCGTCGGCGTCCGGTCGGCGGCCCGGGAGTGCAGGGTGACCCGTTCGCCGAAGGACGCCAGGGCGTCCTCGACCCGCTGCCGCAGCCGCGACTCGTGCGCGTCGATCAGGTGGTGGGCGGCCACGATCCGCTGCCGGCGGCTCTCCCCTTCGGCTGTTATGCCGGCGATGAAGTCCACCGCCGCGGTGGCGCCGGCCAGGATCTCGTAGGGCAGGGTGCCCAGCTCGAAGCGCTCGGGGACGTCGTCGGTGGAGGGCGCCAGCTTGTCCGGACGGATCGTGTCCAGCAGGGACGGCTCGGCGGCCAGCACCCCGCAGTGCGGGCCGAAGAACTTGTAGGGCGAGCAGACGAGGAAGTCCGCGCCGAGCGCCTTCGGGTCGACCGCGGCGTGTGCCGCGTAGTGCACCCCGTCGACGTAGACCAGGGCGCCCACCGCGTGGGCGCGGGCGGCGATCCGGGCCAGCGGCGGCCTGGTGCCGAGCAGGTTGGACGCCGCGGTGACGGCCACCACCCGGGTGCGTTCGGTGACCACCTCGTCCAGCTGGGTCAGGTCGAGCTCGGCGGTGGCGGCGTCCAGCCGCAACCAGCGGACGCCGGCGCCCGCCTGCGCGGCGGCCTGGACCCAGGGCCGGACGTTGCAGTCGTGGTCGAGTTGGGAGACCACGATCTCGTCGCCGGGACGCCAGGTCTTGGCCAGGGCCCGGGAGAAGTCGTAGGTCAGCTGGGTGGCGCTGCGGCCGTGGACGATGCCGCCCGGCTGGAGGCGAGCAGGTCGGCGTAGGCGGATCGGAACTCGGCGACGCTGTTCTCGGCGTTCCGCTCCCCCGCCGTGACGGTGCCCCGGTTGGACAGCGGAGCGGTGATCGTCCGGGCGATCGCCGCGCCGACGCTCGACGGCGTCTGGGTTCCGCCGGGGCCGTCGAAGTGGGCGATGCCGGAGGCCAGCGAGGGGAACCGGGCGCGCACGGCGGCGACGTCGAGAGACATGCGGCTCCTTGTCGGGTGGGCGTTCAATCGGCACGAGAGTAGCCCAGGGCGGCTGGCTGGACGGCGTCGGCGGGGGTAGTTGTGCGCACTGGCCGGGGCGGTCACCGCGCGGCGAGAATCAGCCATGAAGATCTGCTTCGCGGCGATCCCGGGGTACGGGCACGTCTTCCCGATGGTGCCGTTGGCGGCGGCGGCGCAGGCGGCCGGCCACGACGTCCTGTTCGTCTGCGCAGAGGGTTTCGCCGGGAGGCTCCCGGTGCCGGTGGCCGGCGGGGTGCCCGCGGGGCTGACCCTGCACGACGCGGAACGCGAGGCGATCGCCGCGGGCGGCGACCGGAGCGACCCGTTCTGGTTCCCGCGCGCCATGTTCGGGGTGGTGATGCCCCGCCACACGGTGCCCGCGCTGCGCGCGATCTGGGCCGCGGACGGCCGTCCCGATCTGCTGGTCCACGAGGCGTCCAACCTGGGGCCGGCGCAGGTGGCGGCGGCCGACGGTGTGCCCGCCGTCGCGTTCAACATCGGGATGCAGGCATCCGGCTGGCCGACCATCCTGCAGCCTGAGGCCGGGGCCTGGCCGGTGCGGATGATCGATCCGTCGCCGACGAGCTGGTCGGAGTGGACCCTGCCCGGCACCGAACGGCTGCCGATCCGCTCGGTCGCCTGGTCGGACGCCGGCGGCGCGGGGGCGGAGTGGCTGGCCGGGGCGACGTCCGGACCCCGGGGGTATCTGACGCTGGGCACCGTGTCGTTCGGGGCGGTCGAGGTGCTGCGGCGCTCCATCCTCGCCGCGGCCCGGGTCTGCGAACGGGTGCTGGTGGCGGCCGGACCCGACGGTGACCCGGCCGCGCTCGGCGAGCTGCCGGCGTCGGTGCGGGTTGAGCGCTTCGTCGACCAGGCCGCGGTGCTGCGGCACGCCGACCTGGCCGTCCATCACGGCGGCACGGGGTCGCTGCTGGCCTGTCTCGCCGGTGGCGTCCGACAGATCCTGACCCCGCAGGGCGCCGACCAGTTCATCAACGCCGCGCGACTGACCGAGCTCGGATTGGGCCTCGCCGTCCCCAACGACGCGCCGCCGGACGCTCTCGACGCCGCCCTCGCCGAACTGCTGGGCAGCCGCGAGCTGCTCGCTCGGGTCGAGGCGATGCGGGCCGAGATCGCCTCGATGCCGGCACCCGCAGACGTCGTGGCGCAACTCGTCGAGCGGGCCGGAGCCGCCTGAGCTCAGGCCACCAAGGCCTCGCGCCAGAGCCGCAGGTGCCTCATCAGCGGCCCCGCCTTGTCGGACTCGTTGGCGAGCACCGTCCAGGTGAGGTCCAGGGCGGGCACGTGCTCACTCTTCATCTCGACGCCGGCGTCCGCGCCGACCATCGCCCACACGCCACCGGGCCTCGGCAGCCACAGCCCGAGTCCGTAGGGCCATTCCGGGTCGTGGTCCTGCGCCGGGGTGGTCAGCTGCTCGACCAGCTCGGTGGGGACGATCGCACCCGCGGCGAGGGCGAGCCAGAACCGTCGGGCGTCGCCGACGGTGGTGTAGGCGCCGCCGTCCGCGCTGCCCTCGATCGGCAGGTGGAAGATGTTGGTGCGCGGGGCGTCCGGATAGAGGTAGCCGAGGGCCGCCGAGCCGGCCGCTGGGCGACCAGGCCGAGGACGACGAACCCGGCGTTGCTGTACTCGAACGGGCTGCCGGGAGCGGCCAGCATCGGCACATCGAGCACCGGGAGGAAGTCCTCGGGCGAGGTGTAGGTGTGCATGCTGCCCGGCAGCAGGTACTCGTCGGCGTCCGCGTCGTCGTCGAGATACTCCCCCACCCCGGAGTTGTGGCCGAGCAGGTGCCGCACGGTGACCGCATCGTCGATCTGCGGCAGGTCGGCCCCCAGCCACCGGCGGACCGGGTCGTCCAGGGCCATCGTGCCGTCCGCCACCAGGGACAGCACCGCGAGCGCGGTGAACGTCTTCGACCCGCTGGCCATCCCGAACTGGGTCTGCGGTGTGTTGGGGATGCCGTGTGCCCGGTCGGCCATCCCGAATGCCTGCTCGAACAGGCATTCTGCCCCGTTCTCCACCCGGATCGCCCCGGTGAAGCCGTTGTCGGTGGCGAACGCGGCCAGTGCGTCAGCGTCGAGTTCCATGCCCCAGTGTGACTGTTCGAGGCGCGGATGCCCACCCTCAGCGGCGGGACGGTTCCGTTTCAGTTCAGGGGACGGTTCCATTCCCGTTCAGGGGACGGTTCCGTTTCGGTTCAGGGGACGGTTCCGTTTCGGTTCAGGGGACGGTTCCATTTCGGTTCAGGGGACGGTTCCATTTGCCGTTCGACCACCAGCGGCAACGCTCGGGCGCTGTGCGTGTGCGCCGTGAAGTGGTCGTCGACATCCGATGCGTGTGCCTGGGACGTCCCTCCCAGCGAGGTCGGGTCAGGCGCTCGTGAACGGGAAAGGAACCGTCCCCTGAACGGGAAAGGAACCGTCCCCGGCGGTCAGCTGAGCGTGGCGATCCAGTTCCGCAGCAGGGCAGCACCGGCCTGCCCTGACTTCTCCGGGTGGAACTGGGTGCTGGACAGCGGGCCATGTTCGACGGCGGCGATGAACCGGTCGCCGTCATGTTCGGCCCAAGTCACCTTCGCATCGCCGGGCAGGTCGGCGGCCGATCGGACGCCGTAGGAGTGCACGAAGTAGAACCGCTCCCCCGCCAAGCCGGCGAACAGCACCGAGTCGGCCGGGGCGTCCACCGTGTTCCAGCCCATGTGCGGTAGCCGGGCGCTGGTCAGCCGTTCGACCACGCCGGGCAGGACGCCGACGCCCGCGGCATCCAGACCGTGCTCGACGCCGTGATCGAACAGCACCTGGTGACCGACGCAGATGCCCAGCACCGGACGTCCCCCATCGAGCCGTTCCCGGATCACCTCCGGTCCGCCGACCGCGGTGAGGCCGTCCATGCAGGCCGCGAAGGCGCCGACGCCGGGCACCACCAGGCCGTCGGCCGCCAACGCCTGCGCGGCGTCCGCGGTGAGGACGACGTCGGCACCGGCGGCGCGCAGCGCGCGGGTCGCCGAGTGCAGGTTGCCCGAGCCGTAGTCGAGGACGACCACGCGGGGTGCGGTCACAGCGAGCCCTTGGTGGACGGGATCGCGTCCGCCACCCGCGGATCGATCGCCACCGCGATCCGCAGCGCCCGCGCGACGGCCTTGAACTGGGCCTCGACGATGTGGTGCGGGTCGCGCCCGGCCAGCAGCCGCAGGTGCAGGCAGATGCCGGCGTTGATCGCGAACGACTCCATCAGGTGGTAGGTCATCGACCCCGCGTAGGGGACGCCGGAGCCGCCGATCAGCGCGTAGACCTGGCCGTCCGGCTCACCCGAGCAGACCGCGTACGGACGCCCCGCGACGTCCACCACGGCGTGCGCGAGCGCCTCGTCCAGCGGAACGGCGGCGTCACCGAAGCGGACGATGCCGCGCTTGTCGCCGAGCGCCTGCTTCACCGCCTGCCCGAGCGCGATTGCGGTGTCCTCGACGCTGTGGTGGCCGTCGATGTGCAGGTCGCCGGTGGTGGTCACCTCCAGGTCGATCAGCGAGTGCTTGGACAGCGCGGTCAGCATGTGGTCGTAGAACCCGACCCCGGTGCTGATCGTGGACGCGCCGGTGCCGTCCAGGTTCACCGCCACCCGGACGGTCGATTCGCTGGTGCTGCGCTCCACCACCGCGGTGCGTGCCGTCATCGGATCTCCTCCAGTACCTCGGTCAGGGCCGTGTAGAAAGTCTCGGTCTCCTCCGGGGTGCCCGCCGACACCCGTAGCCAACCCTTGGGTCCGGTCTCCCGGACGAGGACGCCCCGGTCGAGCAGCCGCTGCCAGACATCATGCCGGTCATCGAACGGACCGAACAGGCAGAAGTTGGCGTCGGAGTCGATCACGTCGACGCCGATCTCGGGCAGGCGGACCAGCATCTCGTCGCGGGTGCGGCGCAGCTGGTCGACCTGGCCGAGCAGGAAGTCGGCGTGCTTCAGCGCGGTCTCGGCGACGATCTGGGTCTGCGCCGACAGGTGGTACGGCAGCCGGACGATGCGGCAGGCGTCCACGATCGCGGGCGCCGCAGCAAGGTAGCCGATCCGGCCGCCGGCCAGTGCGAACGCCTTGCTCATGGTGCGGCTGACGATCAGGTTGCCGAACCGCGGGAGCAGGGTGAGCGCGGTCTGCTCGGGGTGTTTGGAGAACTCCTGGTAGGCCTCGTCGACGACCACGATCGCGTCGGTGTGGGCCAGTACCTCGCCGATCACCCGCAGCGGGGTCGGGGTGCCGGTTGGGTTGTTGGGCGTGGTGATGATCACCACGTCGGCGCCGTGCTCGGCGATCGCGGAGCCGATCAGCTCGGCGTCCAGGGTGTAGTCCTCGTAGCGGCGCGCGGTGACGTAGCGGGTGTGGGTGTTGCGGGCGTACTCGGGGTACATCGAATAGGTCGGGGTGAAGCTGAGCAGCGTCCGGCCGGGACCGCCGAATGCGCCCAGCACATGCGTCATCACCTCGTTGGAGCCGTTGGCGGCCCAGATGTTCTCGATGGTCAGCCCGTGGCCGAGATACCCGGCCAGCGCGGTGCGCAGCCCGGTCGCCTCCCGGTCGGGGTACCGGTTCATGCCGGTGGCGCCGGCGGTGATCGCGGCGGCCATGTCGGCGGCGATCTCGGCGCTGGGCGGGAACGGGTTCTCGTTGACGTTGAGGCACACCGGCACGTCGAGCTGCGGCGCGCCGTAGGGCTCCTCGCCGACCAGCTCGGGACGCAGCGGCAGCTCGGCCAGCGTCGGATTGGGTTTCATCGATCCGCCTTCTGTGTGGTGAATCTGCTTGTGAATCGGGGAATCGGGGCCGACGCGGTGGTCATCGTCACTGAGCCGTGCGACGGACGGTGACCGCCGCGCCGTGTGCCGGCAGGTTCTCGGCGGCCGCGAAGGTCTCGACGACGCCCGCCACCTCGAGGAGGGCTTCCCGGGAGTAGTCGATGACGTGGACGTGCTTGAGGAAGCTGTTCACGTTCAGGCCGGACGAATGGCAGGCGCAACCCGCCGTCGGCAGCACGTGGGTGCTGCCGGCGCTGTAGTCGCCCAGCGAGACGGGTGCCCACGGGCCGACGAAGATCGCCCCCGCGTTGCGCACCCTGGCGGCCACCCCGCGGGCGTCACGGGTATGGATCTCGAGGTGTTCGGCGGCGTAGGCGTTGACCACGTCCAGGCCCTGCTGGAGGTCGCCCACCAGCACGATCGCGGACTGTTCGCCGGCCAGCGCGGCGCGGATCCGGTCGGCGTGCAGGGTCGCGGAGACCTGCGGTTCCAGCTGGTCTCGGACGGCGTCCGCCAGGGTCTCGGAATCGGTGACCAGGACGGCCCCCGCCAGCGGGTCGTGCTCGGCCTGCGAGATCAGGTCGGCGGCCACGAAGCTGGGGTCGGCGCTGTCGTCGGCCAGGATCGCGATCTCGGTCGGCCCGGCCTCGGCATCGATGCCCACCTTGCCGCGCAGCAACCGCTTGGCGGCCACCACGTAGATGTTGCCGGGACCGGTGACCAGCTGGACCGGCTCGCACAACCCCTCGACGCCGTGGGCGAACATGGCGATCGCCTGGGCACCGCCGACGGCGTACACCTCGTCCACGCCGAGCAGGGCGGCCACCGCGAGGATGGTCGGGTGCGGCAGCCCGTCAAACTCGGCCTGCGGCGGGGACGCCACCGCGATCGACGACACCCCGGCCACCTGGGCCGGCACCACGTTCATCAGCACTGAGGACGCCAGCGGCGCCAGCCCGCCCGGCACGTACAGGCCGACCCGGTCGACCGGGACCGCCCGGGACTCGACGACGGCACCCGGGGCGGGCTCGGCGCGCAGGGTGGCGGCCCGGGCCTCCACCTCGGCGACCGCCCGCCGGCGCCGGATCGACTCGGTCAGCGCGCTCCGCAGCTCGGGGGTCAGCCCGGCCTCGGCGGCCGCGATCGCCTCGGCCGGCACCCGGAGCTGGGCCGGCTCGCAGCCGTCGAAGCGGGCGGAGAACTCGCGCACGGCGTCCGCGCCCCGCTGCGCGACCGCGTCGCAGATCGGCCGCACCAGCTCGACCGCATGCTCGACGTCCATCGGGGCCCGAGGAACGATGGTGCGATAGTCGACGACCTGCCCACGCAGGTCAAGGGTGCGGATCACCCGGCGATTCTATCGGCTCGATCATCGCCGGCCGCGTCGCGAGATTACGTCCGATCCGTGCCCAATCAACGCTCAGCAAGGCGAAACACCCCACCGATCGGACGTAATCTCGCGGCCGCCGGACCAGGCCGGTGCCGTGCTGGAGCGGGCCCGGCTACGCGCGCGAGCTGTGCAAGGCTTGTCGGCATGACCTATGAGAAGCCCGAAGTCGACTTTCCCGGGGACGCCCCCGACGATCTGACCATCACCGACATCACGGTCGGCGACGGCCCCGAGGCCACCGTCGGGAACACCGTGGTGGTGCACTACGTGGGCGTCGCGCACTCCACCGGCGAGGAATTCGACGCCTCCTACAACCGTCGGGAGCCGCTCAGTTTCCGGCTCGGCATCGGCCAGGTCATCGCCGGCTGGGACCGCGGCGTCCAGGGCATGAAGGTGGGCGGACGCCGCCAGCTGGTGATTCCCCCGCACCTGGGTTACGGCGATCGCGGCGCCGGCGGCGTGATCGCGCCGGGCGAGACCCTGATCTTCGTGGTGGACCTGCTCGCCGTCCGCTGAACCTCGGAGTGCACCGAGGGGGACGATTCCTTGAACCGAAAAGGAACCGTCCCCTGAACGGAAACGGAACCGTCCCCCGAACCGGAATGGAACCGTCCCCTGAACGGAAAAGGAACCGTCCCCTGAACCGGAATGGAACCGTCCCCTGAACCGGAGGCGCCCCGATCAGCCAGCCAACTCCTGCAGCAGACGCCAGGCCGAACGGACGTCGTCCAGGGTGGTGCTGCGGGAGCCGATCGAGAACCGGAGCGCGACCCGTTCGCCGAGCACGGTGCGGGTGAACAGCACCCGACCGGTGGCGTTGGCCCGCCCGATCAGGTCCGTGGTGGCGTCGTCGCCGGCCTTGAGCGCCAGGCAGAGCAGGTTCAGCGGGTGCGGGGCGAGGATCGCGAAGCGGTCGTCGGCGGCCACCCAGTCGGCCAGCTCGGACGTCCAGGCCAGGTGGTCGCGGATCATCGCCTGGGCCGGGCCGACGCCGTCGGTGCGGAGCGTGAACCACAGCTTGAGCGCCCGGAACCGGCGGCCCAGCGGCACCTGCCAGTCCCGGTAGTCGATCACCGCGCCGGACTCGGCGGCGGCGGTGCGCAGGTATTCGGGCAGGATGCTCAGCGCCCCCAGCAGGCTGGCCCGGTCGGCGGTGTAGAACAGGCTGCAGTCGAAGGTGACACCCATCCACTTGTGCGGGTTGGTGCCGTAGCTGTCGGCCAGTTCGAGGCCGTCGTTGAGCCAGCGCAGTTCCGGGCAGAGGGTCGCGATGCCGGCCATCGCGGCGTCCACATGCAGCCACAGCCCCTCGCGGCGCGCGACCTCGCCGACCGCCCGCACCGGGTCGATGGCCAGCGAGTTCGTGGTACCGACGGTCGCGCACACCCAGAACGGCACCAGGCCCGCGGCCCGGTCGGCGGCGATCGCCGCGGCGAGGGCATCCGGGCGCATCGCAAAGTTCTCGTCGTGCCCAACCATGCGCAGGTGGCCGGTGCCGATGCCGGCGATCCGTAGCCCCTTCTCGATCGATGAATGCGCTTGTGAAGTGGCATAGGCGACCAGTTTCGTGGTGTCGGAGTCAGTGTTGACCGCTCCCCCGGTGGCCCGGTACCGGGCGGCCAGAACGGACGTCAGCGTCGCCTCGCTCGCCGAGCCCTGAATCACCCCGCCGCCGCGCGCGCTGGTGCTCAGGTAGGCGCCGGGCAGGGCGAGCAGCTCGGCCATCCAGTCCATCATCCGGGTCTCCACCTCGGTGACGGCGGGGCTGCTGGCCCAGTTCATCCCCTGCACGCCCAGGCCGGCGGAGACCAGCTCGGCCAGGATCGCCGGATAGCCGGTGTTGGCCGGGAACCAGGCGAAGAAGCCGGGATGCTGCCAGTTGGTCAGCCCCGGCACCACGACGTCGTCGAGATCTGCCAGCAGGGCGTCGAAGCCGTCCGGTTCGCCCGGATGCTCGGGCAGCTTGGCCGCGGTCTCGCCGGGCGCCACCCGTGCCTGCACCGGCAGCGCGCCCAAGCTGGCGTGGTAGTCGATGATCCAGTCGATCAGCCGATGGCCATGGGCCCGGAACTCCTCTGCATCCACGTATCCAACCTAGCCACGGTCGGGCTTGTCCGAGTGGGTCAGGCGTCCGGGTCTCGACGAGCGCGACCGCCGAAGCTCGTCACGCTCGACCCACGGTGTCCCGACGAGCTCGACCGCCGACGCTCAGGGTCGCCGCGCGACTACGGTGTTCACGTGGCCGACAAACCTGTGGGCGGGACTCCCGCAACCGATGCGCTGACCGCGGCGGGCATCGCCTTCACCCTGCACGGCTACACCCACCACGACGACAGCCGGGATTTCGGTGCCGAAGCGGCGCGCGAACTGGGTGTCGACGAGCTGCGGATCTTCAAGACGCTGGTCGTCGACACTGGTGCCGGACGCCCACCGCTGGCGGTCGGCGTCGTGCCGGTCGCCGGTCAGCTCGACCTGAAGGCGATCGCCGCCGCCGTCGGCGCAAAGAAGGCGGTGATGGCGAAGCCCGCCGAGGCGTCCCGGAGTTCGGGCTACGTGGTGGGAGGCATTTCGCCGATCGGCCAGAAGACCCTGCTGCCGACGGTCCTGGACGAGACGGCGCAGCTGTTCGACACGATCTTCGTCTCCGCCGGCAAGCGCGGGCTCCAGGTCGAACTGGCGCCGGCCGACCTGCTCACGATCACCGGAGCGAGCTGGGGAGACATCGCCCGCTGATCAGCGGCTCTCCGCACGATCGACCATCGAGGCGCGCCCACCGGCAGGGACCTTGCCAGTGCCGACCGCTTCGCACAGCACGTCGCCGATGGTGCGACCGGCGAGTTCCCGTTCAATCGCCGCCGCCACCCGGCGTTCGATGCCGTCGAACACGCTGATCAGACCGGCACCGATCGGGCAGTTCGGACTGGGACCGTGCAGACCGAGGACGGTGTCGTCGCCCTTGACGATGGACCACACCTCATCGAGGCCGATCTCGCCCGGCGGTCGGCACAGCTTCCACCCGCCGCCGCTGCCCGGCCTGGATCGCACCAGCCCGGCAGCCCGCAGGGGACCCAGGACCCGGCGGAGATAGACAGGGCTCACAGCGGCTGAGCGTGCCACCTCGTCCGAACTCACCGGGCGCCCCTGCCCGGCTCCGGCGAGGTAGGTCAGGAAGTGCACCGCCACCGCAAACTGGGTGTTCGCCGGTCCCGCCATGTGATCCATGTTGCCATATCGCAACCGGATCGACTACGTTTCTATTCGTAACCGTCTCAACTACAAATGGAAGGGAAGGGAAACGATGACCGTCTACGGGATCACCGGCGCATCCGGCCAACTGGGACGCCTCACCACCGAGGCCCTCGAACAACGGGTGAGCCCCGACCAGCTCGTGCTCATCACCCGCTCACCCGGCACTCTTGCCGAGTACGCCGCGCGGGGTATCGACGTCCGCGCCGGGGACTTCAACGATGCCGACTCGTTGCGGGCGGCGTTCGCCGGCATCGATCGGCTGCTGATCATCTCCACAGATCGGGTCGGGGCCCGCTTGGAGGGCCACCTTCGCGCCATCGCCGCGGCCTCCGACGCCGGCGTGTCGCACCTGCTGTACACCTCCATCCCCGAACCGACCCCCGAGAACCCGTCCGGCGTCGTCCCCGACCACGCCGCCACCGAAAAGGCCATCCGGGACAGCGGCCTCGGGTGGACCTTCCTGCGCAACGCGCTCTATGCCGAGGGCCAGTTGGGCAGCATCGAGCAGGCTGCTGCCTCCGGGCAGCTGGTCACCAACGCCGGCGACGGCACGGCCGCCTACGTCACCCGGGCCGACTGCGCCCGCGCCGCCGCAGCCGCCCTGGTGCAGGGAGAGGGCAACGCGAGCTACGACATCACGGGCCCGGACGCCCTCTCCACCGCTGATCTCGCCGCCCTCGCCGCCGGGATCCGCGGCAGCGCGGTCGAGGTGATCGACGTCAGCGACGAGGCGGTCGTCCAGGGCCTGGTCGAGCACGGGCTGCCCCAACCGATCGCCGCGCTGCTCGCATCGTTCGGCACCGCGACCCGACTGGGCTTCCTGAGCACCGTGTCCACGGCTGTCGCCGACCTCACCGGGACGCCGCCGGCACCGCTGTCCAGCCTCCTGGACGGAGCTCAGCCGAGGTAGCCCACCAGCCGGTCGATTCCCTCGGTGATCTCCTCGGCGGTGCCGCAGAACGACAGCCGCATGAACCGGTGGCCCTGCACCGGGTCGAAGTCGATGCCGGGCGCCAGCGCCACCCCGGTCGCGGCCAGGACGTCGGCGCACCAGGATTGCGAGTCGTCGGTGAGGTGGCCGATGTCGCACCAGGCGTAGAAGGCGCCGTCGGGTGGGGCGAAGCTGGTGATGCCCAACTCGGGCAGCCGGTCCAGCAGGATGTCGCGGTTCTCGGCGTAGCGACGCACATGGCCGTCCAGTTCGGCGCGGGACTCCGCCGCGAACGCTGCGACGCCGGCGGCCTGCGAGATCGCCGGTGCGCAGATCGCCAGGTTGCCCTGCAGCAGCTCGACCGGACGCCGCAGCGCCTCGGGCAGCAGCAGCCAGCCGATCCGCCAGCCGGTCATCGACTGGTACTTGCTCAGCGAGCCGACCACGACGGCGTCCCGGCCCGATTCCCAGGCCGAGTGCGTCGGGCGTCCGAAGCTGATCCCGTGGTAGATCTCGTCGCTGATCAGCAGCACGTCGTGGGCGGCGCACCAGCGGTTCAGCGCGGCGAGCTCGTCGGCGTCGATGATCGTGCCGGTCGGGTTGGCCGGGCTCGCCAGCACCAGCCCCGCCGGCTTCTCGGGCAACGCGTCCAGCATCGCGACCGTCGGCTGGTAACGGGTCTCGGGTCCGCAGCCGAGTTCAAGCAACCGGCAGCCGGCGGCCAGCACGTCGTTGCGGTAGGCCGGGTAGCCGGGCCGGGTGACGGCGACCAGATCGCCCGGGTCGAAGGCGGCCAGCAGGGTCAGCAGGAAGCCCGCGGACGAGCCGGTGGTGACCACGACCGCGTCGGGGTGGACGTCGAGGCCGTGCCGCCCGCGGTAGTGCCCGGCGATCGCCGCACGGAACTCGCGGGTACCGACCGCCTCGGTGTAGCCCAGGGTGTCGGCGCGCAGCGCCCGTTCGGCGGCGGCCAGCACGGGCCCCGGTGCCGGGGTGGCGGGTTGTCCGACGCACAGCAGCACCACGTCGTCGTGGCTGATCCGGCGGGCGGCAACCGCCTTCAGCACCTCCATCACGTGGAAGGGCTCGACCCCGCCGCGCAGCGAGGCCGGACGGGGGGTCATGACCGGTTCAGGACGCGTCGCACCCAGGCCACCAAGCCGGCGATCACCGCGCCCAGACCGACGCCGGTGGCGGCACCCAGCACCCAGCCGGCACCCAGGCCGAGTCGCATGCCCCGCTCGGCAACCGCCCGCCGCACGGTCGGCAGCGGATCCACCAGTTCGGCCGGCGGATCGGCGACGTCCTGGGCCAACGGCGATCGGTAGACGGGCGGTGCCTCGTAGGTCGCCATCCAGGCGGCGATCATCAGGATCAGGGTGGCGAACAGGTTGAGGAACAGCATCGCGATGATGATCGGGCCGAACACGCCGGCTGCGGCGTTGCCCGAGAACATTCCGGTGATGGTGGTGGCGGCGACCTGCAGCACGGCGAGGCCGACCGAGCCGGCGAGTGCGCCGGTCAACCAGATCTTCCGCGGCATCGGCTGCTGGTAGGACACCCAGAACAGGAACGCGAACAGCGCGAACCCGACCGCGATGTTCACCACGATCGGCACCAGCCGCAGCACCAGCGTGGTCAGGATGCTGCTGGGCAGCTGGAGCCAGTCGATGACGGTGCCGGTCAGCACGGTGGACACCGTCGAGAGCGCGAACATGGCCAGGATGGTCACGAACAGGGCCAGCAGGATGCCGAGGTTCTTCAGCGTCTCGACGACGATGTTCGACTTCTGTTCGGCCACATCCAGGGTCGGCCGCATCTGCGCCCGGATGGCGCTCTTCAGGTTGGCCACCCAGGAGGCACCCGACCAGGCGAAGATTAGCAGCGACAACCCGAAGATCACCGCCCAGCTGTTCAGCGCGTTCTCCATCACGTCGACGATCCGCTTCCCGAGTTCGTCGTTGGCCGGGAACTGGGCCTCGATCAGCCCGCGGACGGAGTGCAGCAGGTCCGGCCGGAACACGGTCAGCACCATGCCCAGGATGGCGAACGCGAAGGACAGCACGGGCACCAGGGACAGGACGGAGAAGTAGGTGATGGCGGCCGCGAACTGGTTTCCCAGCCGGGCGGTGAATTGCTCCTGCGCGCGCAGCAGGTGCGCGATGGTGGGCTTCTCCTTGAGCTTCTCGAGCCATTCCGGCATGGAGCGTCCTCTCGTCGAGCGAGCGTGTTCAGCCTAGCCGCGCGGCATCGGCGGGTCGTACACCGTTCCGGGCGGGTCCGCCGAATCCACTCCTCAGTCGGCGTAGCTGCTGACCGGCGGACAGGAGCAGACCAGGTTGCGGTCGCCGTAGACACCGTCGATCCGGGCGCTGGCCGGCCAGTACTTGTCGGTGGCGCCGGTGCCGACGCTGCCCAGCCGCAAGCCGCCCGGGTGGGCGGCCAGGGTGCGCGGATAGGGGTGCGTCCAGTCGTCGGCGATCACCCGGGCCTGGGTGTGCGGGGCGTTGTGCAGCGGGTTGTCGTCGGCCGGCCAGCGACCGGCCGCCACGGCGTCCGCCTCGGCCCGGATCGCGATCATCGCGTCGCAGAACCGGTCCAACTCGGCCTTCGACTCCGATTCGGTCGGCTCGATCATCAGCGTGCCGGCCACCGGGAAGCTCATGGTCGGGGCATGGAACCCGTAGTCGATGAGCCGTTTGGCGACGTCGTCGACGGTCACCCCGGTGGCCTTGGTGAGCGGCCGGAGGTCGGCGATGCACTCGTGCGCCACGAGTCCGTGCGCGCCGGTGTACAGGATCGGGTAGTGCCCGCCGATCCGCTTCGCTACGTAGTTCGCGGCCAGCACCGCGGCCTGCCCCGACTCGCGCAGGCCGTCCGCCCCGAGCATGGCGATGAAGGCGTAGCTGATCGGCAGCACGCCCGCCGACCCGAACGGCGCGGCGCTGACCGGCCCGTAGGACGTCGCCGGGCCGGCCTCGTCCAGCAACGGGTGCGACGGCAGGTACGGCGCGAGGTGTGCCCGGACGGCCACCGGGCCGACGCCGGGACCGCCGCCGCCGTGCGGGATCGCGAAGGTCTTGTGCAGGTTGAGGTGGCTGACGTCGGAGCCGAACTTGCCGGGCCTGGCCAGTCCGAGCAGCGCGTTCAGGTTGGCGCCGTCGACGTAGACCTGGCCGCCGGCCGCGTGCACCAGCGCGCACAGCTCGCCGATGGTGTCCTCGTAGACGCCGTGGGTGGACGGGTAGGTGACCATGATCGCGGCCAGCGTCTCGGCGTGTGCCTCGACCTCGGCGCGCAGGTCGGCCAGGTCGACCGAGCCGTCCTCGGCGGTCTTCACCACCACCACCTTCATCCCGGCCATCACCGCCGACGCCGCATTGGTGCCGTGCGCGGAGGCCGGGATCAGGCAGACGGTGCGCTGTGCGTCGCCGTTGGCGAGGTGGTAGGACCGGATCGCCATCAGGCCGGCGAACTCGCCCTGGCTACCGGCGTTGGGCTGCACCGAGACCCGGTCGTAGCCGGTGACCTCGGCCAGCGCGTCGCACAGCCGCCCGATCATGGCCAGGTAGCCCTGGGCGTCGGACGCCGGGGCGAACGGGTGCAGGTTGGCGAACCCGGGCAGGCCGATCGCCTCCATCGAGGTGGTCGGGTTCAGCTTCATGGTGCACGAACCGAGCGGGATCATGCCGCGGTCGAGGGCGAAGTCGCGGTCGGCGAGTGCCCGCAGGTAGCGCAGCATCTCGGTCTCGCTGTGCCGGCCGTTGAAGACCGGATGGCTCAGGTAGTCGACGGTCCGCTCGTGGCCGGCCAGGTCGCCCAGCACGGCGTCCGTGGGCGGCTCGGCGCCGAAGGCCGCCGCGACGGCGGCGAGGTCGGCCTCGGTGGCGTCCTCGCCGATGCTGATGCCGACCCGGTCGGCGTCCACCAGGCGCAGATGGACGCCGCCCTCCGCGGCCGCCGCGACGACCTGCTCGGCGCGGCCGGGGACGGTCGCGGTGAGGGTGTCGAAGAACGACGTCTCGGCCAGCTCGCCGGCGTCGGCGAGTGAGGCGGCCAGCCGTCGGGCCTTGTGATGGACGCCTTCCGCGATCGCCCGCAGCCCGTGGGGGCCGTGGTAGACGGCGTACATCGACGCCACCACCGCCAGCAGCACCTGCGCGGTGCAGATGTTGGACGTGGCCCGGTCGCGACGGATGTGCTGCTCGCGGGTCTGCAGCGCCAGCCGCAGCGCCGGGGTGCCGTCGGCGTCCACGGAGAGGCCGACCAGCCGGCCCGGCAGCTGGCGTTCGAGACCCTCCCGGACCGCCATATAGGCCGCATGTGGGCCGCCGTAGAACAGCGGGACGCCGAACCGCTGGGTGGTGCCCACCGCGATGTCGGCGCCCCACTCCCCCGGCGCCGTGATCAGGGTCAGGGCCAGCAGGTCGGCGGCGGCGATCACCGAGGCGTTGTTGTCGTGCGCGGTGGCGGCGATGGCTCGCAGCTCGTCGGCACCGCGCACGCCGCCGTCCGCGCCGGGCACCTGCACCACGACGGCGAACGCCTCGTGGGTCTGCAGGGCCTCGACCAGGTCGCCGGCGACCACCACGACGTCGATGCCGGTGGCCAGCGCGCGGGTGCGGACCACGGCCAGCGTCTGCGGCAGCACCTGGGCGTCCACCAGGAACACCGAGCCCTTGCGGGTGACCCGCCGGGCCAGCGCCATCGCCTCGGCGACGGCGGTCGCCTCGTCCAGCAGGCTGGCGCCGGCGGTCGGCAGACCGGTCAGGTCGCTGACCATGGTCTGGAAGTTGAGCAGCGCCTCCAGCCGGCCCTGGCTGATCTCGGGCTGGTAGGGGGTGTAGGCGGTGTACCAGGAGGGGTTCTCCAGCACGTTGCGGCGGATCACGCCGGGGGTGATCGTGCCGTGATAGCCGAGGCCGATCATCGCCCGGCGCGGACGGTTGGCGGCGGCGAAGCCGGCCAGTTCCGCGGCCGCGGCCGCCTCGTCCAGTGCCGGCGGAAGGTTCAGCGGGGCGTCCAGGGCGATGGCGGCGGGGACGGCAGCAGCGCTCAGCGCGTTCAGCGAGTCGTAGCCGACCGCCTCCAGCAATCTCGCCCGGTCGTCGCCGACGGCCCCGATGTGTCGAGTGGTGAAGGCAACCATCCACGCTCTCCTGTTGTCAGCTCCGGCACCGTCGGCGCCCAGGATCTCAAACTATCCCAAGCGTCACGACGGGTCCTGCCGGGGAGCCGGGCCGAAGGCGTCCGACAACGAGGCATCGACCTGCCCGGGCGGGACCCGCTTAGTTCCGCCGCGCTCGAACCGTCGGCCTCGGCCGAGTTCCGACGCTCTCGCCGGCGGGACGACGTCCGGCGACGCTCAGCCGACGGCGCGGGCGCGCCTGCGCCGGGACAGCTCGTCGGTGGCGACCGGAGCCGCCTCCTCCTCCTGGGCCCGCTCGTGCGGCAGCGTGGACAGGCTGCCCTCGATGTCGCGCCAGACGCCGCCCAGCGCGATGCCGAACATGCCCTGGCCACCGCGCAGCAGGTCGATCACCTCATCGTCGGAGGTGCATTCGTAGACCGAGACGCCGTCGCTCATCAGCGTCACCTCGGTCAGGTCCTGGACGCCGCGGGCGCGCAGGTGGTCGATCGCGGTGCGGATCTGCTGCAGCGAGATGCCGGCGTCGATCAGCCGCTTGATCACCTTCAGCAGCAGGATGTCGCGGAAGCCGTACAGCCGTTGGGTGCCCGAACCGCTGGCGTCGCGCACCTGCGGGACGACCAGCCCGGTGCGCGCCCAGTAGTCGAGCTGGCGGTAGGTGATCTCGGCCGCGCGGCAGGCCACCGGGCCACGGAAGCCGACATCTTCGGGCAGCGGTGCGAAGTCGCCGTCGAAGAGCAGATCCTGCGTGTCCACGGGGTGTTCCGCCGCCTCGTCCAGACCGTTCACTTCATCCGCCTTCACTGCTGTCGGTGCAACCCCGGCGACGCAGCCGGGTTCTCGTCCTCCATGACGCTAAATCCGCATCCGCCGGACGGTCAACGACACGCCGCCGACGGAGTTCCCAGGCTACCAACCCTCCACCTGAACCTCAGGGTTGCCGACGAATCCGTCCGGCGGCCTTGGCCGGGGCCGGGTGGCAGCGGCTACTCGAAGTCGTCGGGATTCACCGAGTCGAGGAATTGCCGGAACTGCTCGACCTGATCCTCACCAGGGGTGTCGTCCTCGGCAGGGGTGGGAATGACACCCACCGCGTCGAGCACGCCCTCGGCGATCTTGATCGGCACCCCGGCGCGCAGCGCGACCGCGATCGCGTCCGAGGGCCGGGCGTTGATCGGACGCCCGTCGACGATCAGCTCCGCGTAGAAGACACCCTCCTGATGGCCGACGATGTGTGCCACCGAGACCTCACCGCCGAGGCTGTCGACCAGGGCGAGCATCAGCTCGTGACTGGACGGGTGGTCGGGATCGGGCTCCTGCAGCGCGCCGAGGATCCCGGACGCCGCTGCGGTCGTCATCCAGATGGCGAGCTGGCGGCGGCCGTCCACCTCCTTCAGGATCAGCATCGGCGACCCCTGTTCGGCATCGAGCCGGACTTCGACGACGGTCAACTCGCGCATCGCTTCACCTACTGGGGCATCGTCGATCGCATGATCGCCGCGTGGGCGTGCATGACCAGCTGCATGACGTCCTTGGCCAGCTGCTGAGGCGACTGGCTGCGACGCAGGTGCGGGGTGATCGCCTGCTCGATCAGCCCGACCTCCCGCTCGGCGGCCTGCTTCACCACCCGCAGGTGCCGGGCGTCCATGCCGTACGCGGCGAGCTTGCGGGCGGCCACCGCGACGGTCAGCGCGTCGCGGCCGTAGTAGACGGTGCCGCGCCGCGGGTTCACCAGCGCGTGCCGCTCCAGCTCGGCCAGGCTGGCCTCGGAGAGGCCGCTGAGCTCGAGCAGTTCGCGCCGGGTGATCCGGATCGGACGCTTGGCGCTGCGGGGCTGCTGCCCGTTGCCTGCCGGATGCACCGATGGCACCTCGGTGGCGGCGACCGCGCCGGTCAGCGGCTCGAGCCGGGGCGGTTCCTCGCCCCGGTCCATCGCCTCGAGGTGCTCCCGGATCACCTTCAACGGCAGGTAGTGCGACTTCTGCACGGTCAGGATGTACCGCAGCCGGGTGATGTCCGACTCCGCGTAGCGCCGGTACCCGGACGGGGCCCGCTCGGGTGAGATCAGACCCTCACTCTCCAGGAACCGGATCTTGGAGATGGAGATGTCCGGGAAGTCCTCCTTCAGTACCGCGAGGACCTGACCGATGCTGCGCAGTCCGTAAGCCATACGCGTCAGCCCGGGTGGGTGAAGAAGAGCATCCGGAACTTGCCGATCTGGACCTCGTCGCCGCGCCGCAGCGCCGTCGGGGCATCGATCAGCGCCTTGTTCACGTAGGTGCCGTTGAGGCTGTTCTCGTCCTCCACCCAGATGTGGCCGTCGCGGCGCACCAGGCGGGCATGGTTGCGGGACACGGTGATGTCGTCGAGGAAGATGTCGCACCGCGGGTGTCGCCCCGCGGTGGTGACATCGGAGTTGATCAGGAACCGGGCGCCGGCGGCCGGCCCCTGCCGGACGATCAGCAGCGCCGAATCGCTGGGCAGCATCGAGATCGCCCGGTGGTCCTCCGGGGTCAGGTCCTCACCGATCGGCTCGTCGGCCACGGTGGCGTCGACCGCGGGAACGACCCGCGTGGTATCGCCGCTGGACACGCCGTGCGCCAGCGATGCGCCGCAGTTGGCGCAGAAATTGCTGGTGTCAGGGTTTTCGTGTCCACAGGCGGGGCACTTGATCATCGTCCTTGCCTTTCTTCGCGAACGCCGCGATGGCTAGGTGAAAGATGCACAACGTCAGGCTAAGCCAGAGGTTGACGGTTCGCTACTCTTCGGCCAATTCGGCGTAAGTGTCGGCGTCGAGGGCCTCGTCCAGCTCGGACGGGTCGCTCACCTCGATCTCGAACATCCAGCCGTCGCCGTAGGGGTCGGAGTTGATCACCTCGGGGGTGGTGTTCAGCAGTTCGTTGACCGAGGTGATCACGCCGGAGGCCGGCGAGAACACGTCCGACACGCTCTTGGTGGACTCCACCTCGACACAGGCATCGTCCTTTGCGACCTCTTCACCGACCTGCGGCAGGGATACGTACACCACGTCCCCGAGCGCGTCGGCAGCGAACGAGGTGATGCCGACCCGCACGGTGGAACCGTTGCCGGTACGCACCCATTCGTGCTTGTCGGTGTACTTCAGATCCTCGGGATACACAGCGGACTCCTTGGCCGTGGCGGACGTGACGGATGCGCGGCATCCTGCGCAGCACACACTACCCAGTTCCCGCCGCGGCGTGCCGGGTGCGGACCCGAACCGAACGGACTCAGGCGGGCTTGGCGAAACGGTTGGCCGAGGGCGCCACCACGGCGGTGATCGCCAGCCTGTCGTCGGTGACGATGTCGACCCTTCCGCCGATCCGGGAGCCCTCCACCTCGCTGACCACGCCGCCGCTGAACCGGGCCGCCTCGGTGAGCGCGTGCGGGTCGCCGATCACCTCGATGGTGATCGGCCTGCTGATCGGCTGGCCGCTGACCAGCAGCGCTCCGTCGGTGCCCGACCCGAACCAGGTGGACGCCACCACCCGGACGGCGCCGTTGATGGCGATCACCTCGGCACCCGCGTCCCGCATCTCCTCGATCGTGTTGAGCAGCAGTTCGGCGGTCACCTTGCGCTGCGGGTCGGTGATCGTGATCCGCACGCCCGGACCCACCGCGGGTGCCGTGCCACCGAGGACGGCCAGCACATCGAGTCGACGCTGCGCCTCCTCCCGTGCGACCCGCTCGGAGTCGACGCCGCTCTGCAGCTGGCGCTGGGTGGCTTCGAGTTCGGCGATCTCGGCCTCCAGGCGTCGGCTCTGCGCGGTCAGGTCGTCCAGCAACTGGATCAGGTCGGCGCGACGCAGCGTCGAGTAGTCGGTCTCGGTGCTCTGGGTGCGTACCTGCATCGCCACCGCGAGCCCGCAGACCAGCAGAATCGCGGCGAACACCACCTGCGCCCGGCCGGGTTTGACGAAGTCACGCAGCAGTTCGCGCCAACCGACCGGCTCCCCTGCCGTCCCGGACGACACCGCCGACCCGGGGACGCGGGAAGTCTCCCGGCCAGCCTCGGACCCGGCCTCCGGATCGGGACCGGACGGGACGTCCGGACCGGGAATGGACCCGGTTTCCGGATCGGGAGCGGCGGACGCCTCGCGACCGGCAGGTGGCGAGCCGGCGGCGTCCGGATCGAGCGGCTCGCCCGGCCGCGCCATCCCGGTCTCCTCCCCCGGCTCAGGCATGGAACAGGGCCCGTCTGATGGCGGCGGCGTTGGTGAAGATCCGGATGCCGAGCACGACCACGACGGCGGTGGACAGCTGCGCGCCGACGCCGATCTGATCGCCCAGCCAGACGATGAGGGCGGCGATCAGCACATTCGAGGTGAAGGACACCACGAACACCTTGTCGTCGAACACCCGCTCCAGGTAGGCGCGGAACCCGCCGAACAGGGCATCGAGCGCCGCCACGATCGCGATCGGCAGGTAGGGCTGCAGCCCGGTCGGCAACGTCGGCTCCAGGTAGATGCCCAGGGCGATGCCGAGGATCAGGCCCACGATGGCGAACACGACGTCACCCCCTTCACGGCACCGGTTCGGCGTTGCGGACTCCCAGGCCGGGGTCGGCGTTGAGCCGCAGACTACCCGCCGACGTCAGCTCGTACCGAATGCCGTAGTTCTGCTTCAGGTAGGCCCACCAGCCCCCGCCGGCGGTGCCCGGGAAGGTTTGCAGCAGGGTGGGGGCATCGCCGATCGCCTCGACCCGGTACGGCCTGGTGAGCGATCGGTAGTCGACGGTGATGGCGTCGCCGGCGCCCCGGATGGCGGTGCGCGAGGACAGCCGGTGACCGTTGACGGCGATGGCTTCGGCACCCGCTCGCCACAGTCCGTTGACCGCCTGCCGGATGTCGATGTCCACCACCTTGCTGCCCCGGCGGGCGGCGTCCTCGGCGTCGTCCGCGATCAGGATCACCCCGGGACCGGTCACCGCCTGCATGCCGGTGGCCGGGGCGAGCAGGTCGAGCTGCCGCTGCACCTCGGCCGCGGCGGGGTCCTTGGCCAGGGCGTCGCGGGACAGCCTGCGGTTCTGCTCCTGCAGCTCGGCGACCCGGGCCCGCTGCGCGTCCGTGGCCGCCCCGACGTCGGTGATGCGCTGCACCAGCTGATCGCGTTCGGTCTGCTCGGCCGGCGCGGCCCGCAGCCGGTCGGCGACCGAGGTGCCGATCATCAGCCCGATGACCAGCGCCACCACGCCGATCAGCCACCAGCGGCGCCGGCGGGGATCCGCCGACCGGTACCCGGGATCGAGCGCGTCGCGGTACAGGTCGGTGAGCAGGTCCATGCTGGCGTCCACCCGCCGTGGCCGCGTGGCGGTGCCCTCCGGACGGCTCATCCCGCGCCGGTCACCGCGGCCGTCGTGGACGGCCGGTCGCCCTCGCCGACGGGTGGGAACCGTCGGAGCACGTCCAGGGTCTGGCCCAGGTACATCAGACCGGCGCACCAGTACAGCCCGGCTCCCCACAGCGCGAACGCCCAGCCGATCACCCGGAACGCCATCGCCCACGGTTCGGCGCCGGCACCCAGCAGCACCATGGGGAAGGCGTAGAGCAGGCAGAAGGTGGCGGTCTTGCCGAGGAAATGCACGGGCAGCGTGATGAAGCCGCGACGACGCAGCAGCGGCAGCACCACGGCGGCCATCAGCACGTCACGCGACAGCAGCACGATCACCATCCACCACGGGATGATCTCGCGGATCGCCAGACCGATCAGGGTGGCCAGGATGTAGAGCCGGTCGGCCAGCGGATCGAGCACCTGGCCGAGCTTGGACCGTTGGTTCCACCGCCGGGCGATGTAGCCGTCCACCCAGTCGGTGGCGCCCAGGAAGGCCAGCGCGGCCACGGCCAGCAGATCGTACTGCCGGGCCAGCAGCAGCCACAGGAACAGCGGCACGCCGAGCAGCCGAGCGAAGCTCAGCACATTCGGCAGGGTGAGGATCCGCTCGGTGTCGTAGGGCTCGCCGGATGACACGGCGTCCAGACTAGCGAGGATGACGGACTGCCCTACCAGGCGTCGGCGAGCAGGTCCCGGGTCTGGCTGAGCAGCTGCGGCACCGCCTTCGTCTGCGCGACGATCGGCAGGAAGTTGGCGTCGCCCGACCAGCGCGGGACGACGTGCTGGTGCAGATGGGCGGCGATGCCGGCGCCCGCCACCTCGCCCTGGTTGATGCCGAGGTTGAAGCCGGCCGGACGGCTGACCGCCCGGATCACCGTCATCGCCCGCCGGGTGAGCGAGGCGATCTCGGCCACCTCCTCGGGCGTGGCGTCGGTGTAGTCGGAGACGTGCCGGTACGGGCAGACCAGCAGGTGGCCGGGCGAGTACGGGTACAGGTTCAGCACCGCGTAGGCGACCGTGCCGCGATGCACCACCAGCCCCTCGTCGTCGGGGCGGCCGGGCGCCCGGCAGAACGGGCACTCCCGCTCGGTGGAGTCCGCCGGCTTGTTCTCCCCGCCGATGTAGACCATCCGATGCGGCGTCCAGAGCCGCTGGAAGGCGTCCGGCACCCCCGGGCGCTCGCCGGGGGACTCCACGACGAGCTCGTCAGGGGCGCCGGACATCGGCTCAGCCCTCCGCGGTCGGGTCGGCGTTGGCGCGGCTGGCCACGTACTCGACGATGGTCGTCACGGCCTCGTCGATCGGCACACCGTTGCGCTGCGAGCCGTCCCGGAAGCGGAACGACACCGCACCGGCATCGCGGTCGGCCTCGCCGGCGATCAGCACGAACGGCGCCTTCGACTTGGACGCGTTGCGGATCTTCTTGCCGAACCGGTCGTCGGAGGCGTCCAGCTCGACCCGGACGCCCCGGGCGGCCAGCCGGTCGAGCACGCCGGACAGGTAGTCGTTGAACTCCTCCGCCACCGGCAGCCCGATCACCTGGACGGGCGCCAGCCAGGCCGGGAAGGCGCCGGCGTAGTGCTCCAGCAGGACGCCGAAGAAGCGCTCGATGGAGCCGAACAGGGCGCGGTGGATCATCACCGGACGCTGCCGGCTGCCGTCGGGCGCGGTGTACTCGAGCTCGAACCGCTCGGGCTCGAAGAAGTCGAGCTGGATGGTCGACATCTGCCAGGTGCGGCCGATGGCGTCCCGGGCCTGCACGGAGATCTTCGGTCCGTAGAACGCGGCGCCACCCGGGTCGGGGATCAGCTCGAGCCCGGACGCCTCCGCGACCTGACGCAGTGTCTCGGTGGCCACCTCCCAGGTCTCGTCGTCACCGATCGACTTGTCCGGATTGCGGGTGGAGAGCTCCAGGTAGAAGTCCTCCAACCCGTAGTCGGCCAGTAGGTTCAGGACGAAGGTGAGCAGCCGCTCCAGCTCCTCGGCCAGCTGCTCCTTGGTGGCGTAGATGTGCGCGTCGTCCTGGGTGAAGCCGCGTGCCCGGGTCAGCCCGTGGACCACGCCCGACTTCTCGTACCGGTACACCGTGCCGAACTCGAACAGCCGCAGCGGCAGCTCCCGGTAGGAGCGTCCACGGGATTGGTAGATCAGGCAGTGCATCGGGCAGTTCATCGGCTTCATGTAGTAGTCCTGCCCCTGCCGCCGGAGGTTGCCCTCGGCGTCCCGCTCCTCGTCGAGGTGCATGGGCGGGTACATGCCGTCTGCGTACCAGTCGAGGTGCCCGGAGGTCTCGAACAGATGCGCCTTGGTCAGGTGCGGCGTGTAGGCGAACTGGTAGCCCTCCTCCACGTGCCGGCGCCGGGAGTAGTCCTCCATCTCCATCCGGACGATCGCGCCCTTGGGATGGAACACCGGCAGGCCGGAGCCGATCTCGTCCGGGAAGCTGAACAGGTCGAGTTCGGCACCCAGCTTGCGGTGGTCGCGCTTGGCCGCCTCCTCGAGCCGGAACTTGTACGCCTTCAGGTCGTCGCGGGTCGGCCACGAGGTGCCGTAGACCCGCTGCAGCTGGGCGTTGCGCTGGTCGCCGCGCCAGTAGGCGGCCGACGTCCGCATCAACGCGTAGGCGTTCAGGTAGCCGGTGTGCGGCACGTGCGGGCCGCGGCACAGGTCCTTCCAGGCGATCGATCCGTCGCGCCGGACGTTGTCGTAGATGGTCAGCTCGGCGCCGCCCACCTCGACCGAGGCACCCTCGGTGTCGCCGGCGTCGCCCTTGATGCCGATCAGTTCCAGCTTGTACGGCTCGTCGGCCAGTTCGGCACGGGCCTCGTCCTCGCCGACCACGCGGCGGACGAACCTCTGCCGTTCCCGGACGATCTGGCCCATCTGCTTCTCGATCGCGGCCACGTCCTCGGGCGTGAACGGACGCTCGGTGTCGAAGTCGTAGTAGTAGCCGTCGGTGATGAAGGGGCCGATGCCCAGCTTGGTCGCCGGGTAGAGCGCCTGGACGGCCTGAGCCGTGACGTGCCCGGTGGAGTGGCGCAGGATGTTGAGCCCGTCCGGGGAGTCGACGGAGACACCCTCCAGCTCGTCGCCGTCGGACACCTGCCGGGACAGGTCCCGCAGCTCGCCGTTCACCCGCATGGCGACGATGGTTCGGTCGGTGCCGAACAGGTCCAACCCGGTGGTCGTGGTCTCCACCGTCCGCGCCTCGCGAGAGTCGTTGCGGATCACGGATACGGAGACAGACACGGTTGCGGGTCCTTTCGGGATGACCACCGCGGGAGATGCCCGCAGCGCTGACCCATTCTGCCGCATCCGGCACGACCCTCCGTGCGAGAGCCGGACGGTCGGGTGAACGGGTGGGCGAACGGCTGTCCTGGGTGCGCCATGGTCGGTTCGCGTCGATCGAGGTCCTCGGACGCCCTGAGCGGCTCCGGAAATACTGGTGCCGGGTTCCGCTCCCCCGTCCGGAACCCGGCACCAGCCACAGTCAGGAAGGTGAAGCTCCTTGCCGGAGCAGTCTTTCTCCCGTCGCTGGACCATCTGCGCCCGACCTGTACTTCCCCTCGCCGAGCGCTCGATGGCCTCCCCCAGGCTCGACCCTAGGACGACCACCGCTTCGCCCGCCAGCCCGATCTGTCCCCCCTGTGGGTGACTTTCACGAATCGGCGGTCCAGCCGGCTGTGGACGACCACTCCCGAGTCGTCCCTCGTCGGCATTGAGCATCTGCTCAAAGCCGTCTAGTCTTGTGGTTGAGCAACTGCTCAACAACGGCAACGCGGAGGCGCCATGACCATGGTCCCGATCGCACCCGGCTCCCCCGGCTGCTACGAGAACTACCCGAGCGCACCCGTCCTCCCCCGCCGGTCGGCGACCATGGGACGCGCCGTCGGACGGGGAACCGTGACCGGTATGGCCGCGGCATCCGTCACCATCGTCACCGTCCTGCCACCGCTGATCGGCGTCGCCGGCGAGCCCGCCGGGTGGGTGGTCGTGCTCGGCTTCTACACCGTCGCAGCCGCTGTCGTCGGGACCCTTCCGGGCGCCCTCGTCGGCGCGTTGCTGTGGCTGCTGGCTCGGGCCGGCGCGAGCCCGCTGCCGCTCCGGCTGGCAGGCGGGGCTGCCGGGGCTGCCGCTGCGGCCCTGGTCTCGGCGCCGCTGTTCCTGACCAGCTGGCCGGGTGCCGTGGTCGCCGCCCTGTGTGGCGCCTTCGCGGCCCGCTGGGTGGCCGACGGGCCCGACGCGCGGCCGAGCGACGACTGATGGCGACGTCCGAAACCCGTGAGCGGCTGCTGGGTGCCGCCATCGAGCTGCTCGCCGGCCCGGGCATCACCGGTATCTCCGCCCGGGCCGTGGCGGCCGCCGCGGGGGTGAACCAGGCGCTGGTGTTCTACCACTTCGATTCGGTGCCCGAACTGATTCGGCAGGCCACCCGGCTCAGCACCCAGCGGGCGATCGAGCACTATCGCCCCGCGCTGGAGCAGGCCACCTCGCTGACCGCTCTGCTGGCGGTCGGACGCCGGCTGCACGCCGAGGAGTCGGCTCGGGGCGCCGTCCGGGTGATGGCGCAGCTGTTGGCGGCCGGCCAGTCCGATGCCGAGCACGCCGGCGCGGCGCGCGCCTGCCTGCAGCTGTGGTTCGCCGAGGTGACGCGGGCCGTCGACCGGCTGCTCACGGCGTCCCCGCTCCGCGAACTGGTGAACGTCGGGCACCTGTCCGGCGCGGTCGGGGCCGCGTTCATCGGGCTGGAGCTGTATGAGGGCGTCGATCCCGAGGGCGCCGAGGCCGCCCTGGACAGCCTGGCCGCGCTGGGCGTCCTGGTCGACGTGCTGGACGCCCTGGGCCCGATCGAGCGGAGG
>JBGALC010000026.1:0-39839 GCA_044224095.1 Micropruina sp.
ACCGCCATCAGCGGATTGATCGAAGCCAGGAAAACGCCGTTGCGGCTGTACAGGTTGAAGGTGAAGTACATCATCAGCAGCACCGGCACGGCCCGGAAGAACTCCACGACGACGCCGCAGATGATCCGGATCCAGCGCCGGTGGGCCAATCGTCCGATGCCGAAGGCGAGGCCGAAGATGCCGGCCAGCACGACCGAGATCACCGAGGCGGTGAGCGTGCTGATGAGTCCGGGGATCAGGTACGACCGCCACGGGGTCGCGGTCAGGAAGACCGTCCACATGGCCGGCTCGAGCTGTCCGGCCTGGCCCAGTTTGCTGATCACCAGCCAGAGCACAGCCACCACGAGCAGGCCGCCGACCACGGTCAGGATGTTGTGCCGCAGCCGGGCCTTGGGTCCCGGGGCGTCGAACAGGACGGTCTGCGCGCTCATCGCTTCACCGCCAGCCTGCGCGACATGCTGGTGAACAGGATGCCGAGCGGCAGGGTGAGAATCACGAAGCCGAGGGCGAAGAGGAAGAAGACGCCGATCCCGCCGGTCTCGTTCTCGATGATGACCGCCATCAGGCCGGCCGCCTCGGAGGCTCCGATGACGGCGGCGACCGTGCTGTTCTTGATCAGCGCGATCAGCGTCGAACCCAGCGGCGCGATCGCGCCGCGGAACGCCTGTGGCAACAGCACCTCGGTCAGCGACTGCTGGAAGGTCAGACCGATCGATCGTGCTGCCTCGGCCTGACCGGCTGGAATCGTGTTGACGCCGCTGCGCAGCGCCTCGCAGACGAAGGCCGCGTGGTAGATGCTGAGAACGATGATCGCCCAGTAGAACAGGTTCGTCTTCACGTCCTGGGACAACGACAGGCCGAGAACGTAGCTCGCGCCGAGAATGCTGAACACCATCAGCAGGGTGAGTGGCGTATTGCGGAAGGTGTTGACGTAGCTGGTGCCGAGCAGCCGCAACACCGGCACCGGCGACACCCGCAGGATCGCGACGGCCGTGCCGATCACCAGCGCACCGATGGCCGACCAGAAGGACAGCTGGATGGTCAGCCAGAAGGCGCCGAAGAAGTCATAGCGGGCGAGGATGTCACCCATGCTGTTCTCCTCTCTGGATGGCGGGAGGGTGCCGCCCTACTGGGACGACACCCTCCGTCGGATGGCTCAGGAGCAGGCGGCCGGAGTCGGCGGGTTGCCCGGTCCCGGCTTGTAGTTGGCGGCGCCGAGGTTGTTGTCGACGGCCTTCCACCTTGAGCTTGCCGGCGTACTGGGCCTGGGCGGCGTAGCCGGCCAGGATCGTGTCGTCGGTGGTCAAGGCGTCGACGCCCTTGGCGACCAGCGCGGCCACACACTCCGAGTAGGTGCCGAACTCCTGCAGGTTGACCCCGGGCACCTTCTTCTGGACGTTCTGCGCCGAGGTGGAGCCGGTCACCGAGCACAGCTTCTTGCCGGCCAGCGAGTCGGGCCCGGTGATCGAGCTGTCGTCGGCGCGGACCAGCAGGTCCTGGCCGGCGACGAAGTACGGCCCGGCGAACGACACCTTCTCCTTGCGGGCGTCGGTGATCGAGTAGGTCGCCAGCACCAGGTCGACCTGGCCGGTCTCGATCAGCGTCTCGCGCTGCGCCGACGGGGCCTGGATCCACTGGATCTTCTCCGGCGTGGTGCCGAGCTTGCCGGCGACGTAGGTGGCGACGTCCACGTCGAGACCGGTGTACTTCTCGCCCTCCTTGAGGCCGAGGCCCGGCTGGTCGAATTTGATGCCGATCTTCAGATTGGACAGGTCGGTGCTGCCGGCACCGCCACCGCAGGCGGACAGCGACAGTGCGAGCGCCGCGGCGGCAACGGCGGCGCCGATCTTCTTGAGTGACATGGACGAGCTCCTTGTTGGTCGGTTTTCTGTTGCTCGGTCAGTGAGTCAGGATCTTGGACAGGAAGTCCTTGGCCCGGGCGGAGGTGGGGTTCGAGAAGAACTCGTGCGGCGTGCTCGACTCGACGATCTCGCCGTCGGCCAGGAACACCACCTTGTCGGCCGCCTTTCGGGCGAAGCCCATCTCGTGGGTGACCACGATCATCGTCATGCCGTCCTTGGCCAACTCGACCATGACGTCGAGCACCTCGTTGATCATCTCGGGATCGAGGGCAGAGGTCGGCTCGTCGAACAGCATCACCTTCGGGTTCATCGCCAGCGAGCGGGCGATCGCAACCCGCTGCTGCTGGCCGCCCGAGAGCTGGGCCGGGTACTTGGCCGACTGGTGGGCGACCCCCACCCGGCCGAGCAGTTCCATCGCCCGCTTCTCGGCCTCGGCCCTCGGGGTCTTCCGCACCTTGATCGGGCCCAGCGTGACGTTCTCCAGGATCGTCTTGTGGGCGAACAGGTTGAAGGACTGGAACACCATTCCCACGTCGGCCCGCAGGTCGGCGAGCTCCTTGCCCTCGTCGGGCAACTTGCGGCCGTCGATCGAGATGGAGCCCGTTTCGAAGGTCTCCAGCCTGTTGATCGTCCGGCACAGCGTCGACTTGCCCGACCCCGAGGGGCCGATCAGGATGACCACCTCACCCTTGGCGACGGACAGGTTGATGTCCTTGAGCACGTGCAATTCCCCGAAGTGCTTGTTGACGCCTTCGATTACGACGAGCGGCTCTGGCATGCGCGGCACGCTAGCGGCACGACACTCGCGGTCACAAGCACTTTTGATGCCCACTCAGCGGATTGTCACCATTTTGCAATCATCCGGTCGGGGTCGTTCGCGGCGGACGGCGGCCGCCGGCGCACCGCGTTCAGCGGCGGAGTTCCACCAGTAGATCGTCGGCGTCGGAGCTGATCCGCTGCATCTCCTGTCCGCCGTCGCAGGTGATCAGAGCGACCACCACCGGCGGACCCCAGTCCAGCACCCGGACCTCGCCGCCGCTGGCCCGCCAGCGCAACACGGCGGCCAGGTGGTCGGACTGCGCGGTCGGCTCGCTCACCAGACCATGATGCCCCGGTTCGCGAGCTCCGGTTGGATGGTGGCCGTGGACACCATCACCCTCGTCAGCTATCACCGCGCCCTGACCGAGCCGGCGGCGGATCCGGAACTGCCCTGCTGCGGCGGGCGCTGGCCGAGCGCGGCGTGTCCTGCGAGGTGGTCGACTGGCGCACCGCGTCCGATCTGTCGGGAAGCGACCTGGTGGTCGTCAAATCCCCGTGGGACTACGCCGATCGCAGCCGTGAGTTCATCGCCTGGCTCGATCTGGTGGAGGGCCGGAGCCGGGTGGTCAACCATCCGGCGGTGATTCGCTGGAACCTCGACAAGCGTTACCTGGGCGAACTCGCCGGGTGCGGCGTCCGCGTCTGTCCCACCGTGTACTGCCGCACCCTCGGCGAGGCGCGGACGGCGATCGCGGCCCAGCCAGGACGGGTGGTGGTGAAGCCGACCGTGTCGGCGTCGTCGGCGAACACCGGGCTGTTCGAGTCGGACGACCCGGCCGCCCCGGCGCTGGCCCGGCAGATCCTCGGCCTCGGCAAGGAGGTGATGGTGCAGCCGGCCCTCGAATCGGTCGGCCGGGTGGGGGAGCGGTCGCTGGTCCACTTCGGCGGCCGGTTCGTGCATGCGGTCGGCAGGGGTCCGTTGCTGGCGGTGGGCGGTGGCCTGCTCGCGCACCCGGACCGCGTCGTGGGGCCCGTCCCGGTGCGGCCCGAACCCGACGAGATCGCGCTCGCCGGCCGAGCCCTCGCGGCCGCCGCCGAGCTGCTGGCCGGGCACGGGGTCGACGAGGTCCCGGTGCACGCCCGGGTCGACCTGGCGCGTGACGCCGCGGGGCGTCCGGTGCTCGTGGAACTGGAGCTCTTCGAGCCCAGCCTCTTTCTCGGCCTGGCTCCCGGCGCGGAACGGCTCTACGTGGACGCCCTGCTGGCACGCTTGGAGGCATGACTGCGCAACGAGATCTCGGCCAATCGATGCTGCAGGTCATCTTCAGCTTCTTCCTCGGACTGGTGGTGACCGCCTTCATCGGCATCGGTGTGAACACGTTCTACCCGGAGCCCGACTATTCCTCGGGGTCCGAGGCCAGCTGGAACAGCTACCGGCTGACCACCTCGATCATCCTGCTGATCTGCGCGACCGTGGTGATGCTGCTCTCCCTGACGATCGCCAACACCGGATCGGTGCTGGCCAACGGAGCCTTGCTGGGCGGCCTGTTCACCATGATCTATGCCGTCGGGATGGGCATCTCGGCCGGGCAGCAGTGGCCACGATTCGTGGTGATGGCGGCGGCCCTGGTGATCACGGTCGGGGTCGGCTGGTGGAAGTTCAGCCGGGGCCGCCGGGCCGGGGCAGCAGTTCCGTCCGGGACCGGGACACTCGCCGGCGAGGCCGAAGCCCGGCTCGCCGCCGTGGAGGGCAAGCTGGACGCGCTCGGCCGAGCACTGCGCGACTGACCGGGGTTCGATCTGCGGGGACCCGGTTCGGGTGGGACGATGATCGGGTGAGTACGGCCTCGCGACTCGTCCTGCGGGTGCTGGCGGCGGTGCTGCTGGCCCTGGTGCCGGTGATCGCGATGTCCCTGTCGCCGTGGAGCACCGCGACCGGCCTGCTGGTGCTGGGCGTCCTGCCCACCCTGACCGCGGCACCGTCCGGCGTCCGCGCGATGCTGATCGCCGCCGGCGGCAGCGTCGCCACTGCCTTCGTCGCCGTGCCGCTGGCGCAGACCGGCGGCTGGGCGCCCTGGTTGGGCACCGGCCTGGTCGTGCTGCTCTCGCTGGCCACCGGGGCGCTCGTGCTCCGCGGACTGCATCCGGTGGGGGCGGCCGCGATCTCGTTCGCGGCCTACGTCCTGGTCGACCCGTCCAGCGTGATCCGCTTCCTGGACGCCCGGAGCAGCCCGTGGGCCGCCGCGGCGATGGTCGCCGGTCTGGTGGTGCTGGGCTGTGGCTGGGCGATCGGCGCAGTCGCGACGGTGCTGCGAGGGGTGCGCCTGCCGCCGGCCGATCGGTCGACACCCACCCTGCCCTACGGGATTCTGCTGGCGGTGCTGTGCGGGCTGTTCACCCTGGTCTGTGCCCTGTGGTTCCCGGGCACCAACGCGTGGTGGGCGGTGATGACGGTGGCGGTCATCCTTCAGCCCAGCCACGGCGAGACACGCACCAAACTGCGGGGCAGGATCGTCGGCACGGTGCTGGGCGGCACCGCCGCGGCACTGATCGTGCTGATCCTGCCCGGTCCGCTGGCCGGCGTCCTGCTCGGGGTGGCGGCGTCCCTGGCGTCGGTGGTGCTGCTGCTGAGCGGTGCCGCCTACTGGCGGTACTCGGTGGCGGTGACCATGTCGGTGATCCTGCTCACCTTCGAGCGCAGCGAGGTGATCGCCGGTGACCTGCAGCGGATCACGGTGACCGTCGTCGCCGCCGCCGTGACCGCGGCGGCGGTCTGGCTGGCCGTCCGGCTGACCCCGGAGCGGGCCCTGGAGGGGGCCGGTGCGCAGCCCGGGCCGGACCTCAGCCCGCGGCGGCCGCCGGGCTGATCGGCCACAACCCGGAGCTGCCCCGCCGGTGCGACCCGATCAGGTGCGTGTCGATGACGCCGATCGCCTCCATCAACGCATGCATGGTGGTCGGCCCGACGAAGGCGAACCCGCGCTTCTTCAGAGCCCTGCTGAGCGCGATCGACTCCGGCGTGGTGGAGACCAGCTCGGCGTAGCTGCGCGGAGCGGGGGTGACCGCCGGACGGAAACCCCAGACGAAGCCGGCGAGCCCACCCTCGGCGCGCAACGCCACGGTCGCGGCCGCGTTGCCGATCGTCGCGGCGATCTTGGCCCGGTTCCGGACGATGCCCGCGTCGTTCAGCAGCCGTTGGCTGTCGGCCTCGCCGAAGGCCGCCACGGCGTCCGGGTCGAACCCGGCGAACGCGGCGCGGAAGTTCTCCCGCTTGCGCAGGATCGTCGCCCAGGACAGGCCCGACTGGAAGGCCTCCAGGCTCAGCCGCTCGAACACGCCGCGCTCGTCGGTGACCGGCATGCCCCATTCGGTGTCGTAGTAGTCGCGCAGCAACGGGTCGTGCGCCGCCCAGGACGGCCGGGCCAGGCCGTCCTCGCCGATGATCAGGTCAGACATGGCGGCACTGTAGAACCCGGGCCGGACAGTTTCCCGGCAGGTCTAGCGAACGACCAGGTCGAGGGTGAGAAACACCTTGTCGGCGGCCCGGTCGGTGAGTTGCGCGGCAAAGCCGGTGTCGGTGGTCGCGGCGGCGAAGCGGACGCTCGACGGCAGCAGTACGGGTTTGATGAACTGCGCCGACACCCGGTACGCCTCCGGCAGCCGCGGCTGGAACGAGGCGAGCGCGCGGGCATGGGTCCACATGCCGTGGGCGATGGTCCGGGGCAGTCCGAACGCCTTCGCGGCCAGCGGGTTGAGGTGGATCGGGTTGACGTCTCCGGAGACCGCGGCGTAGCGCCGGCCCAGGTCGGACGGCAGCCGCCACAGTCCCGCTGTGGGCAGGTCCGCTGCGGGCGCCGGTGCGAGCCCGGCGTCCGTCGACGGTGCCGTCGAGCCTGATGGCGGGGTCGCCTCGCCGGGGGCGTCCGGCAGCCGAACAGAGCGGTTCAGATAGGTCGAACGACCCTCCCAGACCCGTTCGCCGGCGACCAGCGCCTCGCCCACCAGGTCGACCAGGACGCCGCGGCGATGCGGCCGGAGCTCCTCGGCGCGCACCCGCAGTTCCAGCGGGTCGGTGAGCAGCGTCGGGCGCAGCTGGGTGATGGTGTTGCGCACGTGCACCATGCCGAGCGGTGCCAGCGGGAAGTCGGGTGCGGTCATCAGGGTCAGCTGCAGCGGGAAGGTCAGCACGTGCAGCCAGGTGGCCGGCAGCCGGTCGGTGAGGGTGAACCCGCACACCCGGTCGTAGGCCGCCACCTCGGCGACGGTGCAGCGATGGTGGAGCAGGTTCACCACCCGGTCCGGCAGGCCGGCGCTCACCGGCGGCCGCGGCCGCGGCGACAACGCGCGGGCATAGTGCGCGGTGGCCACCGGCATTCCGTCCAGGACGACGACCTCACCCATCAGCGGCCCACGATCAGCTGGCCGCAGACCCGCAGCACCTGCCCGTTCATCGGGGTCGCCGGGTCGGCCAGGAAGACGATCGCCTCGGCCACATCGACCGGACGCCCGCCCTGCAGCAGGCTCGACGACCGCCGGAAGATCTCCCGGTCGATCACCGGGATGGACGCGGTCATGTCGGTCTCGATGAAGCCGGGAGCGACCCCGTTGACGGCGATCCCGCGCCCGGCGAGCCGCGCGGACAGGGCCCGCACCATGCCCATCACCCCTGCCTTGGACGCCGCGTAGTTGGACTGGCCGCGGTTCCCGGCCCAGCCGCTGGTGGAGGCGATGGCGACGATCCGGCCGCCGTCGGCGACCCCGCCGGCCACCCCGGGGTCGAGCAGGACGTCGTTGATCCGCAACTGGGCGGCCAGGTTCACCTCCAGCACCGCGCCCCAGCGCTGCTCGTCGAGGTTGACCAGCAGCTTGTCGCGGAGGATGCCGGCGCAGTGCACCAGGCCGTCGATCCGGGCGTCCGGACCGTAGCGCCCGACGATGTGCGCGGCGATCCGGGCGCCGGCGTCCGGCACCGTGATGTCGAGTTGCAGGGCGGTGCCGTGCACCTCGTTGGCAACCCCGGCCAGGGCTTCCCCGGCCATCGGGACGTCGACCAGCACCACCCGGGCGTCGTCGGCGGCGAACCGGCGGGCGATGGCCGCGCCGATGCCGCGGGCCGCGCCGGTGACCACCACGATCCGGCCGGGCGGGCTCGCCGCGCTCAGCTGGTTGTGCGCACCGGCGGCGAGCACGAACGGCTGCCCGGCGACATAGGCGGAACGGCCCGACAAGGCAAAACGCAGCACCTGGGCGAGATCTGCGGCGGTCGTGCCGTCGGCCACCCGGATCAGGTTGCAGGTGGCGCCGAAGCGCAACTCCTTGCCGACGCTGCGCATGATGCCGTCCAGCGCCTGGCGGACCGCGGCCGTCTCCACCTCGGACGCCGCCGCCGGGTCGGCGGCCACGATCAGCACCCTGCCCGAGGGTTCCAAGGCCTTCACCGCGGGGCGCAGCGCCGCCCGCAGCTGCTCCAGCTGGCCGATCCGGTCGGCGGCGGTGGCGTCCACGACGATGCCGCCGAGCCGGGCTCGGTAGGCGGGCGGGCGCTGCCTGCCGTCGGGGTCGGTGGTCCGGGCGTCCGGGGTGTCCAGCAGCGCCGGCCCGGTCTGCAGCCCGAGCGCCCCCACCGCGTCCGTGACCAGCGGATTCGCGGGTCCCACGGTGGCCAGCACGATCGGTCCGGCGGGCATCGCCGGCCCGCGCCGCAGCACGGTCGCCTCGGGCAGCCCGGCCTTGGCCGCGACGGCCTTGCCGACGCGGGAGTCCAGTACTCCGGAGATGAGGTCGTCGAGCTTCATCAGCACGCCTCCACGATCGCCACCACACCCTGTCCGCCGGCGGCGCACACCGAGATCAGGCCGCGGCTGCCGCGACCCTTGTCGGCCAGCATCTTGGCCAGCGAGCCCAGGATTCGCGCGCCGGTCGCCGCGAACGGGTGCCCGGCGGCCAGTGACGACCCGTGCACGTTGAGTCTCGCCCGGTCGATCGGGCCGAGCGGCGCGTCCAGGCCGAGGACGTCGCGGCAGTAGTCCGCGGACTCCCAGGCGGCCAGCGCACACAACACGGTGGACGCGAACGCCTCGTGAATCTCGTAGAAGTCGAAGTCCTGCAGGGCCAGGTCGTTACGGGCCAGCAGCCGGGCCGCGGCGTGCACCGGGGCCATCAGCAGCCCCTCGCCGCCGAGCACGTAGTCGACGGCGGCGGTCTCGGCGTCGACGATCCGGGCCAGCACCGGCAGGTTGCGCGCCCGGGCCCAGCCCTGTTCGGCCAGCAGGACGGTCGCGGCGCCGTCCGACAGCGGGGTGGAGTTGCCGGCCGTCATCGAGGCGTCCGGGCCGTCGCCGAACACCGGACGCAGCTTCGCCAGCTTCTCCACCGAGGTGTCCGGACGCAGCGACTGATCCCTGGCCAGGCCGAGATAGGGGGTGACCAGGTCGTCGAAGAAGCCGGCGTCCCAGGCGGCCGCCAGGTTGTGGTGGCTGGCCGCGGCGAGCTCGTCCTGCGCCTGCCGGCTGATGCCCCACTGCGCGGTGCTGAGCGCCTGATGCTGGCCCATGTTGAGCCCGGTCCGCCGTTCGGCGGCCTTCGGCACCTCGGGGGCCAGGTCGCCCGGGCGGACCGTCGCCAACGTTCGCACCTTGTCGAGCGGGGTCTTGGCGGCGTTCAGCCGGATCAGCACCTTGCGCAGCCGGTCGCCGACCGCGATCGGTGAGTCGGACGCCGAATCGACGCCGCCCGCGATGGCCACGTCGAGCTGACCGGCCTGAATCCGGTTGCTGAGCTGGACGGCGGCGGTGAGGCTGGTCGCGCAGGCCTGCTGGACGTCGTAGGCAGGGGTGGTGTTGCTCAACGCCGAGGACAGCACCGCCTCGCGGGTCAGGTTGAAGTCGCGGCTGTGCTTGAGCACGGCGCCGGCGCCGACCTCGCCGAGTCGCTCGCCGGCCAGCCCGAACCGGGCGACCAGGCCGTCGAGGGCGGCGGTCAGCAGGTCGATGGTGGTGGCTGCGGCGTAGGCGCCGCCGACCTTGCCGAACGGGACGCGGTTGCTGCCCACGATCACGGCGTTGCGGGGATCTGCCATCGGAGCTCCTTCGCTTGGGGGCGCTTCCCTCAGATTGTCGACACTCACAGTAGCAGGTACGAAAAGTACCGGGTACTGTGAGTGTCGTGAAGACGCAGGTGGACGGACGCGACACGCGCTGGACCGAGCACCGCCGGCAGCGCCGCCGCGAGCTGGTCGAGTCGGCGCTGCGCGCGATCCGCCGGCACGGGGCGACCGTCGGCATGGACGAGATCGCGGCCGAGGCGGGCACGTCCAAGCCGGTGATCTACCGCCACTTCGGCGATCGTCCCGGCCTCTACCGGGCGGTGGTCGAGAAGGTGGCCCAGTTCATCCTGGACGACCTGCGCACCTCGGTCGACTGGGAGGCCCCGGTCGACCGCGACGACGGCCTCGGCCGGTTGATCCGCGACCTCACCCACGGCTACCTGCGGCTGGTGCAGCGAGACCCCGAGATCTACCGGTTCGTGATGGCCCGGCCCCTCGTCGACGGTGATCTGACCGACGATCCGGTCACCGGGCTGACCATGCGGATCGGTCAGCGGGTCGCCGAGCTGCTGCACGCCGGTGGCCTGCCGGGCGACCGTGCCGACACCTGGGGGCACGGCCTGGTGGGATGCGTCCGGGCCGCGACCGATCAGTGGATCCGGGCCGGCATGAACCGTCCGGCCGCCGACCTCGCCGACGACCTGTCCGCGCTGCTGGTACCGGCCCACGCCGTGCCGCGTCCCGTCACCACCCTGGAAGGACTCCGATGAGCACCGCCACCACCGCCCGCGCCGCCACCGCGAGCCCCGACCGGGCCGCCGCCGAGGTCGATCTCGGCACCGCCCTGCTCGCCGCCGTCGAGGGTGCGCACCACGAGCGCAGGGTGGCCGGCCGCGCCGCCTTCCCGGCCCGCGGCATGCTGCGGGACCCCGCGCTGAGCGTCGACGACGCTCGTGACTGGACCCTGCGTCGGCTCAAGGAACTGGTCGCCGCCGGCTTCGGGCAGTCCATAGTCGGCATCGAGGAGGCGACCGCCGACACCCAGCTGCAGTCCCTGATCGACTTCGAGACCATCTCCTACGGCGATCTCTCGGTGGCCATCAAGTCCGGCGTCCAGCACGGGCTGTTCGGCGGAGCGATCGCCGGCCTCGGCACGCCGGCCCACCACGAACGGTTCCTGGCCGACGCGCTCAGCCTGCGGGTGCTGGGCTGTTTCGCGATGACCGAACGCGGCCACGGCAGCGACGTCGCGTCGCTGGAGACCACCATCGACTACGACCCGGACGCCGCCGAGTTCGTCGTCCACTCGCCGCGTGAGTCGTCGGCGAAGACCTACATCGGCAACGCCGCCGCCCACGGTCACCTGGCGGCGGTGTTCGGCCAGCTGATCGTCGACGGCGTCCAGCGCGGTGTGCACTGCATCCTGGTGCCGCTCCGGGACGCCGACGGGCGCACCCTGCCCGGTGTCACCATCGGCGACAACGGCCACAAGGGTGGGCTGCTGGGCGTCGACAACGGCTGGATCAGCTTCGATCACGTGCGGGTGCCGCGCGACATGCTGCTCGACCGGTTCGGCTCGGTACGGGCCGACGGTTCGTACACCTCGACGATCGACAATCCCAACCGGCGGTTCTTCAGCATGCTGGGCGCCCTGGTGCGGGGCCGGATCTGCATCGGCGGCGGCGCGGCGATCGCGGCGAAGCGGGCCCTGTCGATCGGCACCCGGTACGCCGAGCGGCGCAGCCAGTTCCGGCACCCGCACTCCGACGAGGAGTCCCCGCTGCTCGACTACCTGGCGCACCAGCGCAAGCTGCTGCCGGCGATCGCGCGGGCCTACGCGCTCGGCTTCGCCCAGAACGAGCTGATCGACGCCTACGGCACGGTCAGTTCGGACAGCGACCACGACCCGCGGGCGCAGCGGGCGCTGGAGACCCTGGCCGCCGGCCTGAAGGTGCTCAACACTGACTTCGCCAACACGACCATCCAGACCTGCCGGGAGGCCTGCGGCGGCGCGGGGTACATGAGCGAGAACCAGCTCACCCAGCTGCGCGCCGACACCGACGTGTTCGCCACCTTCGAGGGCGACAACACCGTGCTGCTGCAGCTGGTGGCCAAGGGTGTGCTGACCGACTACCGGGAGGTGTGGGGCGGCCTGGACCGGCTCGGCCTGGTCCAGGCGTCCGCGCGGATGGTGGGCAGCGCGGTGATCGAGCGGACCGGGGCGGGACTGCTGGCCGAACGGCTCGCCGGAGCGGCCCGGCGCAAGGGCGACTCGGCCGCGTTCTACGACCGCGGCTGGCACGCCTGGATGTTCGAGGAGCGCGAGCGGCACAGCGTCGACTCGCTGGCCCGGCGGATGCGAGCCGCCGACCGCGACTCGTTCGATCAGGTCAACGCGATGCAGGACCACGTCCTGTTCGTGGCGCGCGCCCACATGGAGCGGGTCGTGCTCGACTCGTTCATCGCCGGCATCGAGGCCTGCCCGGACGGCGTCGCCCGGCAGACGCTGGAGGAGCTCTGCACCCTGTTCGCCCTGACCAGCCTGGAGGCGGACGCCGGCTGGTTCCTGGCCCACAACCGGATGTCGGACGCCCGCGCCAAGGCGCTGCGCCGCCAGATCAACCAGGTCTGTGGCGATCTCCGTCCCCGCGCGCTCGCGCTCGTCGAGGGCTTCGGCATCCCGGTCGAGTGGCTGGGCTCGGCGATGCTGGCGGGCTGACCCGAATACCGGGGACGGTTCCTTTCCGGTTCGGGGGACGGTTCCTTTTCGGTTCGGGGGACGGTTCCTTTCCGGTTCAGGGGACGGTTCCTTTCCGGTTCAAGGAACCGTCCCCGGCGACCCCCGCTCTGGGGACGGTTCCTCCGCGGACGAAGCTCAGGGCAGCCCGGCCCAGCGTCCGGCGGCGGTCGCGAGCGCACCGACGATCACCACGACGATGTAGGGCCAGTCGAGCTTCAGCGCGAGGGCGGCAGCACCGACGCCGAGCAGGCGCGAGTCCAGCGCCAGCGCCTGGCCCTTGGCCACCGTGTTGCTCACCACCAGGGACGCCAGCAGCCCGACCGTCAGCGCCGCCGCCAGCGATGGCACGAACGGCCGGTCGAGAACCGACTTGGGCAGCAGATAGCCCGACACCTTCAGCGCGTACGCCGCGGCCGCGGCCGCCAGCACCCAGAACCAGAGATCCATCAGGCCGCCCTCCGTTGTTGCGCGGCCCAGACGCCGGCCGCGACGACCGCCGCGATGATGATCGGCAGTCCGGGCGGGGTGAGCGGGGTGAACACCACGGTGACGAAGGCGCAGATCACGGCGATGGCGATCGGGTCGCGGCCGTGCAGCCGGGGCCAGAGCAGCCCCAGGAAGGCGGCGCAGGCGGCGCCGTCCAGCCCCCACCTGGCGGGGTCGCCCATCGCGTTGCCGGCGATCGCGCCGATCAGGGTGAACAGGTTCCAGGTGACGAACACCCCCAACCCCGCCGTCCAGAAGCCGCGGCGCTGCTCGGCGGGGTCCTGCTGGGCGGTGGCGTTGGCCATCGACTCGTCGATGGTGAACTGCGCGTACACCGGGGCCAGCGGACGCCGTGGCCGCAGCAGTGCCTCCAGTTGCATGCCGTAGACCCCGTTGCGCAGGCCCAGCAGGGTGGCCGCCGCCAGCGCGCTGAGCCCGGTGCCGCCGCCGCCGATCACGCCGACGAAGGCGAACTGCAAGCCGCCGGTGAACATCAGCAGGCTAAGCGCACAGGTCTGGGCGACGGTCAGCCCGGCGGCCACGCCGAGGGCGCCGAACGACACCCCGTAGATGCCGACGGCAGCGGCGATCGACAGTCCGGAGCGGACGGCGGGAGTGAACCGGGACACCCGGGGCACTCTATTGCCCGGCGCGCGCTATCGCTCGCCCGGGACGCCCGTCGCCCGGCTCACGACGACGACTCCCCGGCCGCCCGCAGCAGCCGCTCGATGGTGCCGAAGCCGCGGGTGGTCGCTCTCGATCCGAGCCGGGCCTGGACGGCGGTCGTCGGGTCCCCGCCGGGCGCCACCTGAGTGACCACCCAGCCGGGACCGGACGCGGCCACCGTCGTGCCCAGGGTGTCCAGCACCACCCCGGACGCCGCCCAGCCGAGTTCGGCGTCCGGGGTGAAGAAGGTGACGTAGGTCGCCCGGTCGACGACCAGCAGGTCGCGGGTCGTCCGCACCAGTCCCGAGACGTCCCGCAGCGACTGGACGGGGGCGATGTCGGTGTAGCCGACCCGCTCGGCCAGGACCGCCCGGACCCGCTCGACCAGCGCCACCGGCGCGGCGCCGTCCGGATCGAACAGCACGGTCCCGTTGGTCTGGAACGATCGGACGCCGACGGCGCCGGCCAGCGCGAACGCGTCCTCCAGCACCTCCCGGGTCGGGCTGTGGCTACGGGCCTGGCCCAGGTTCATGTTCCGGAAGAAGGCGACCTGCGGGTTGGCGTCCATCATCGGAGCACGCGGACACGAGTCGGACGGAGCACGCCCGGCAGCCTAACCCGGCCGCGCGTCGGCGCCGAGCGAGATGCCCGGCGAGCCCGGAAGGCAGCGGGACAAGGCTCGGCGTTGTCGCCCCGCGACGCTCGGGGCCCAGTCACGGCTGATCCCGTGAATCGGTCGTGAGATTACGTCCGATCCGGGCGAGGTCTCGCCTCAGTCGCCTCGAGTGACGCGGAACCGGACGTAATCTCACGACGCCGGGTCCCGCTCAGCGGCTCGGGCCCTCGTCCGAGTCGGCCCAGGCGCCCGGCTCGTCGACGATCAGGACGGCACCGTGGACGGAGTCCTGCAACTCCTTCGGGGCGAGCGCGTGGGCCAGGTGGTAGACGCCGACGGTGACGATCGTGCCGAGGGCGATGCCGCTCAGCACGAACTCGGGGGTGATCTCCAGCGAGACGTTGCCGATGCCGATGATGATGCCGGCCGAGACAGGTACCAGGTTGATCGGGTTACCGAAGTCGACGCCGTTCTCCTTCCAGATCTTGGCGCCGAGCAGGCCGATCATGCCGTACAGCACGACGGTGATGCCGCCCAGCACCCCGCCCGGGGTGGCCGAGATGATCGCTCCGAACTTGGGCGAGAAGCCGAACAGGATCGCCACCAGCGAGGCCACCACGTAGGCGGCGGTGGAGTAGACCCGGGTGGCCGCCATCACCCCGATGTTCTCGGCGTAGGTGGTGGTCGGGCCGGCGCCGACCGCGGTGGCCAGCACCGAGCCGATGCCGTCCCCGGCGATCGCGCGACCCATGTACCGGTCCAGATCCGAGCCGGTCATCTCGGCCACCGCCTTGACGTGGCCGGTGTTCTCGGCGATCAGTGCGATCACCACCGGCAGCGCGATCAGGGCGAAGGCGAAGTTGAAGCTGGGCGCATGCAGGCCGACCACGTTGCCGGCCGCGTTGAACTGCCAGCTGGCCAGGTCGGTGACGGGCGGGAAGCCGAGCAGCGGGGCGGCGTCCACCGCGCTCCAGTCCACCCGCAGATGGGTGGTCACCTCGCCCGCCGCCGGGCTGAAGGACGTGATCGGCCCGGTCAGGACGTCGGCCAGCCAGCTGACCAGGTAGCCGACCAGCAGCGACAAGAAGATCGCGATCCGGCCCAGGAAGCCCTTCACGCCGACGCTGAGCACCACCACCACGAGCATCACGAACAGGGCGATCCACTGGTCCTGCGGCCAGTAGGTGCCGGCCACCACCGGGGCCAGGTTGAAGCCGATCAGCATCACCACGGCGCCGGTCACCACCGGCGGCAGCGCCCGGTGGATCACCCGCGAGCCGGCGAAGTGGATGATGATGCCGACGATGAACAGCAGGACGCCGACCCAGAGCATGGCGCCGCTCAGGTCGGCCGGGTTGCCGCCGGCGCCGTAGATGGCGGTCGCCACGCCCACGAAGGACGCCGACGAGCCCAGGTAGCTGGGCACCCGGCCCTGCACCACCAGCAGGAAGACCAGGGTGGCGACGCCGGACATCATCACCGCCAGCTGCGGGTTCAGCCCCATCAGCAGCGGGAACACGAAGGTGGCGCCGAACATCGCCACGACGTGCTGCGCGCCGAGCCCGATCGTCTTGCCCCAGGAGAGCCGTTCGTCGGGGGCCACCACTTCGCCGGGACGCAGCGATCCGTCCCCGTGCAACTTCCAGATCGGCATACCGCGTCCTCTCGTCAGGGTGGCGACAGCACCCTATGCCGCCTCGGTTGCGATCCCGTGTCGGCGGACGCGGTGAGATGCCCGCTGCGGGCGTCCCCGATGTGCCGTCACCACCCGTCCTGATCAAGTTTGAGAAGTTTGGTGGGAAATCCCCACAACCGATGTGGCCGGCTAACCTGACGGGCAACCCCGCAGCATCGACCCGAAGGAGTGTCATGCCCGAAACCCTCATCGAACGCGCGCTGCGCACCGCCACCGACACCAAGGCGATCGAGGCCGGACGCGGCGTGGTCTCCCGCACCGGCGACGTCTTCGCCAGGCTGTTCCCCGGGCGGACCGCGATCGTCGTGGCCGACGAGAACCACTGGCGGGTGGCCGGCGAACAGGTGGCCGTCTCGCTGACCGAGGCGGGCGTCCCCCAGGCCGAGCCGTACATCTTCCCGGGCGCGCCGACCCTGTACGCCAGCTACGAGAACATCGAGACCCTGCGCGACGCGATCGCCGGCGTCGACGCGGTCGTCGTCGCGGTGGCGTCCGGCACCCTCAACGACATCGCCAAGCGGGCCGTCGGCGAACTCGACCGGCCCTACCTGTGCGTCGGCACCGCCGCCTCGATGGACGGCTACGCCTCCTTCGGCGCGTCCATCACCAAGGACGGCTTCAAGCAGACCCTGAGCTGCCCGGCCCCGGCGGCGGTGGTCGCCGACCTCGACATCATGGCCGGCGCGCCGCAGCGGCTGACCGCCACCGGCTTCGGCGACCTGATCGAGAAGGTGCCCGCCGGCGGCGACTGGATCATCGCCGACGAGCTCGGCATCGAGCGGATCGACCCGGCCGTCTGGGACCTGGTCCAGGGCCCGCTGCGTGACGCGCTGTCCGACCCGCATGGCTGTAGGGACGGCAACCCCGACTCGCTGAACGGGCTCGCCGAGGGCCTGATCATGTCCGGCCTGGCCATGCAGGCGTTCCAGTCCTCGCGTCCCGCCTCGGGCGGCGGCCACCACTTCAGCCACCTATGGGAGATGGAGCACTACGGGCTGGACTGGGATCCGCCGCTGTCCCACGGCTTCAAGGTCGGCCTGGGCACGGTCTCGGTGGCCGCGCTGTACGAGGTGGTGCTGGCCAAGGACCTCCCGGCGATGATCGACATCGACGCCGCCGTCGCCGCCTGGCCGAGCTGGGAGCAGCTGGCCGAGCAGGTGCGCGCGGCGCTGAGCCCCGACCTGCACGACGCCGCACTGGCCCAGACCAAGGGCAAGTATCTGGACGCCGACGCGCTGCGCACCCGGCTGCAGCTGGTGGTCGAGCGCTGGCCGTCCATCTCGGCGCGGCTGCGCGACCAGCTGCTGCCCGCGAAGGTGCTGCAGGAGAAGCTGGACGTCGTCGGCGCGATCACCCACCCGGACCAGATCGGCATGGACCGGGACCGCTTCCGGGACACCTACCACCGCGCCCGCTGGATCCGTTCGCGTTACGTGCTGACCGATCTGCTGACCGAGGCCAACATCATCGACCCGCTGGTCGACGAGCTCTTCGCCCCCGGCGGCTACTGGGCCGGGCGCTTCTGAGCGCTCTGGGCGGGTCGAGCGCCTCAGCCGCCCCAGACCGAGGTGGCTCCGCTGTGCCCGGTGAGCACCATCAGGACCAGCCCTGCCACGGCGCTGAGCGCGGTCAGCGCCACCAGCACCCACCAGCCGGCCCGCGAGCGGTTCTCCGCCCACAGGGCGGCGGGCAGCAGCAGCGCCAGCGCGACGGCCGGGAACGGCGCCAGCTGCCCCCACATCTGGTGGGCCTCGAACGCCGGCCCGCCGGCGCTCATCTGCTCGGCCAGTATCGGCCCGGTCAGCCGGGCGGCCAGGGTCGCCCCCGCGCCCGCGACGGCGACCAGCACGGTCAGCCAGCCGTAGCGGGTGCGGGCCCACGACGAGAACACCACCGCGAGGGCGCCGAGCGCCGCCAGCGGCACCAGCACCACGGCGCCGTGCACGACCAGCGGGTGCAGCGGGAGCCCGAACACGTCCATGGTCAGCCCTTGACCGCGGCGCCGTTCCGGTCGAGCACGTACCAGACGCTGTTCACGTCCTGGCCGGTGACATCGCCCGGTTTGGCGTCCTGCTGCCAGTAGTAGAGCGGCCACCCGTTGTAGCTGGCCTGGGTGCGGCCGTCGGCGCGGCTGAACGAGCCCAGCTTGGTCGCGTCCACGCCCTTGCCGGCGGTCGGTTTGCCGAGCAACGGGGGCCAGGCGACCAGGCACTGACCGGTGCAGTTGCTGGCGTTCGGGGTGTCCTTGGTGAACAGGTAGAGGGTCATCCCCTTGCCGTCGACCAGGATCGAGCCGAGGCTGCTGTCGGCCATCGCCAGCGTCAGCGTCGTCGCGTCCGCCTCGGCCGGAGCCGATGCCGGCATCGAGGACGCCGGGGCGCTCGACGCGGGGGCCGCGGCGCTGGACGCCGGCGCGGCCGGGGTGGCCGCGGTGCAGGCGCTGAGCAGGACCAGGCACAGGGCGGGCACGATCGTGACGGCCGGACGGGAACGTGTGACCATGGGAATCCTCCTTGGATCGGGGTGGTCTTGCAGGTGATACGGACGAGATGGCTGCGGGGATTGCGTTCCGGCGCAATCTTTCGGGCCGGTTCGCCCGTATCACCCGATGTGGGTCTGTTCTCGCTGTCCGACCGGGCGTCCGACGCCGCGCTGGTGGCCGGCCTGGCGCTGAACGACGAGCCGTCGGCGACCGCCTTCGTCCGCCGCTTCCAGGGTCCGGTGTTCGGCCTGGCGGTGTCGATCACCCGCGACCGGGTGCTGGCCGAGGACGTCGCCCAGGAGGCGTTCCTGCGGGCCTGGCGGGCGGCGGCCAGCTATGACCGGCGGCGCGGCTCGGTGCTCACCTGGCTGCTGACCATCGCCCGGAACGTGGCCATCGACGCGATCCGGGCCCGGCGGTCCGCCCCGGTGGAATCGGGGGAGCTGGAGTTGCTGTTGGCGACGACGCTGAAGGGAGCGGTGCCGGACGGCGCCGGCGGCCGGCTGGAGACCCTGGCCGCCGTGGAACGACTCGGACGACTGCCCGCCGATCAGGCCCGCGCGGTCGTGCTGGCCGTGATCGGCGGGCGGACGGCCGGCGAGGTGGCCGAGCACGAGGGCATTCCGCTGGGCACGGCCAAGACCAGGATTCGCACGGGCCTGCTGCGGATGCGGCAGGCGATGGAGGCCGAGACATGACCGAGTGGCACCCCGATCCCGACCAGCTGGTGGCGCTGGCGCTGGCCGACGTCGAGAACGACGACCAGGAGCGGCTGGTCGCCCACCTGGCCGGCTGCTCCAGCTGCCGCGACGAGTACGCCCAGCTCTCCGACGGCCTGCAGCAGACCCTGACCGCGGCGGTCTCGATCGCCCCGCCGGCCGGCTTCTCCGGCCGGGTGCTGGCCGCGATGGACGCCGGCTCGGACGTCCCCGCGACCGGACGCCCGCCGCGGATGCGGCTGCTGATGGTGGCCTGCGTGCTGGCCGGGCTGGTGCTCGGCGTGGGCGGCGCGGTCGGTGTCGGCGCCTGGCTCAGCCGGCCGCCGGTGTCCGGCGCGCAGCAGACGCCGACGGCGGCACGGCTGCTCACCGCCGACGGCGTCGAGGTCGGCTCGGTGGGACTCGCCCGCCGCGACGACCGGACCTACCTGCTGCTCAACGTCACGGCCGGCCGCAGCGGCAACCGCTACGACTGCATCCTGGTCACGCCCGACGGCGCTCGGCTGAACGGGGGCAACTGGACGCTGACCGACCAGCACGGCCGCGGCACGGCGTCCGGTGCCTGGCTGGTGCCGATCACCGGTGACCCGCCGGTCGCCGTCGAGCTGGTGGCGCCGTCCGGGACGGTGTGGGCGCGGGGTGCCTTCTAGCCCACGCGGCCGGACGCCGGCTCAGATCCAGGACCGCAGCCACATCCGGGCCAGCCACTGCGGGTAGGGCAGCAACTGGTCGGTGAGCACCGGATAGATCCAGGCGAAGTTCAATGCCACCAGGGCCACCGCGACGCCGACCACGATCGCGCCGCGGCGGCGTCCGGGACTGCCGGCGGGGCCGAGGATCAGCCCCATCACCAGGGCCAGCCCGATCACCGTGAACGGCACCATGGTGATCGCGTAGAAGAAGAACTGCGGCCGGTCGGTGTAGTTGAACCACGGCAGGTAGGTCGACAGGGCGCCGAGCACCGGGACGCCGAAGCGCCAGTCGCGGCCGCCGATCCACCACACCACGCAGACCACCAGGGCGATCGCCGCCATCCACCACAGCACCGGGGTGCCCATCGCCGAGATCACCCGGATGCAGTTCTCCGGACCCGGGCAGCCGTCGGTGCCGGGGGCGATGTCGTTGACCGCGTCGAAACCGGTGGGCCGCAGCATGGCGAGCCAGCCGGCCGGGTGCGCGTCGTAGGGATGGGTGGCGTTGTTGATGTAGTCACCGGTGTGGAACTCGTAGATCTCCTTGTGGTACCAGAGCAGCGAGGCGAAGCGCTCGCCGAACGCGGACACCCACGGGTGGTCGGGGTTGTTCGCGCCCCAGTTGCGGTCGTACCCGCCGGTCGACAGCAGCCAGCCCGTCCAGGTCGACAGGTAGACGGCCACCGCCACCACCACCATCCGGACGAAGGCCGGGATGCCGTCGACCAGCACCGCCAGCCACGACCGCCAGTCCGCGCCGGCGAGGCGGCGGGCGCCGACGTCCCACAGCACGCTGAGGACGCCGAACGTCGCCAGCACGAAGACCGAGTTCCACTTGCAGCCCAGGGCCGCGCCGAACATCACCCCGGCGGCCAGCCGCCACGGCCGCAGCCACACGATCGGCCCGAAGCTGCCGCCGAAGTCATGCCGCCCGGAGCGCTCCAGCAGCGTGGCCAGCCGGTGCCGGTACCAGTCCCGGTCGGCGACGCAGCAGGCGACTGCGGCGACCAGGAAGACCGCCTGAAAGATGTCCAGCAGGGCGGTGCGGCTCATCACGAAGGCCAGCCCGTCCAGGGTCAGCAGAACGCCGGCGATGCCGCCGATCAGGGTCGAGCGGGAGAGCCGCCGGGCCAGCCGGATGGTGGCGAACACCAGCACGGTGCCGAACACGCAGGCCATGAACCGCCAGCCGTAGGCGTTCATCCCGAACCACTGCTCGCCGAGCGCGATCAGCCACTTGCCCAGCGGCGGGTGGACGACGAAGGCGGGGGTGTCCGACCAGCCGGTGACGTTGCCGGCGACGATGGCGGCGTCGGGTTTGTCCGGCCAGCTGCGCTCGTAGCCGAAGTGCAGCAGCGTCCAGGCGTCCTTGGCGTAGTAGGTCTCGTCGAAGATCAGGTTCCGCGGGTAGCCCAGGTTGTGCAGCCGGATCAGGAAGGCGAGCAGGGTGATCGCCAGCGTCACCACCCAGCCGGCGGCCGCGTCGCGCATGGTGCCGTCGCGCAGCCGTTCGACGGTGCTCAGGTCGTCGCGGGAGGTCGGCGGCTGCCAGCGGCTCCCGGACCGGCCGGCCGGCGAGGCCCACGCGGGGTCGACACCGGGACGCACGTCGGTCGCGGAAGCGGACGGCTCGGTCGCGAGGGACGTGGTTGCGGCGTCGGTCACCGAGCCATCCTAGGAGATCCCCCGGGCCGCCGAGGGTCGGCTGGACGCCCCCCGGCACGCGGCCGGGCGCCGTCCCCTCCCCGCCGCGGCCGTATCGCGACTCCCTGCCGGCGGCGCCTGGATCCGGGCGCCGGTGGCGGCGGTCCTGGCGACGGGGCCCCCGAACGGCGTTTCCGACGCCGATGTGGAAGGGTAGGGCGCATGGCTGAACCGGGCGTGCTGGTGGTGGCCGGCACCCCGATCGGGGACGCCGCCGGCGCCGCGCCCGCCCTGATCGAGGCGCTCGGCGCGGCCGAGCTGATCGCCGCCGAGGACACCCGCAGGTTCCGCGACCTGTGCCGCCGGATCGGGGTGGCTCCCACCGCGCAGGTGGTGTCCTTCTTCGACGGCAACGAGGCGGCGCGGGTCGACGGCCTGGTCGACCAACTGTTGGACGGTCGCCGGGTGGTGGTGGTCTCCGACGCCGGCATGCCGGCCGTGTCGGATCCGGGCTACCGCCTGGTCGCCGCCGCGGCCGCGGCCGGCGTGCGGGTCACCGCGGTACCCGGGCCGTCCGCGGTGCTCACCGCGCTGGCCGTCTCCGGGCTGCCCACCGACCGGTTCTGCTTCGAGGGCTTCCTGCCGCGCAAGGCCGGCGAACGCCGCGGCCGGCTGACCGGCCTGGCCGCCGAGCAGCGCACCATGGTGTTCTTCGAGGCGCCGCACAGGCTGGCCGCCTTCCTCGCCGACGCGTCGGACGCCCTCGGCGGGCAGCGGCGGGCGGTGGTCTGCCGCGAGCTGACCAAGACCCACGAGGAGGTCCTGCGCGGCGGCCTCGCCGAGTTGGCCGACTGGGCGCGCGGCGAGGTCAGGGGCGAGATCACCGTGGTGGTCGAAGGCGCTCCGAGTTCCGGCGGCAGCCTGCCCGACGCCCTGACCAGCGTCCGATTGGCCACCGGGGCGGGCCGGCGCCTCTCCGAGGCGGTCGCCGAGGCCGCCCTCGCCCACGGCGTGTCCCGCCGCGAGCTGTACGACGCCGCCCTGAAGGACCGGTCCGCCGATGAGTCGTGAACTGCCGGCCGCGCCCGAGCCGCTGCCGGCGTCCACCACGGACGCCCACACGCACCTGCTGAGCACCGCCGAATACTCCGGGCTGTCGATCGCGGACGCCGTCGCGCGCGCCGCAGAGGTCGGCGTCACCCGGCTGGTCGAGGTGGGCTGCGACGTGTCCAGCTCACGTGCCGCGATCGCGATCGCCGAGGAAAATCACGGGGTGATCGCCTGCGTCGCCCTGCACCCCAACGACGCCGCCCGGGCCGGCGCCCGGCTCGGGGCGGACCTGGACGCCCTGGCCGCGCTGGTCGGTTCCGGCGACCGCGTCCGGGGCGTGGGGGAGACCGGGCTCGACTACTACCGGACCCGCGACGACGAGGGGAAACGCCGCCAGCGCGAGTCCTTCGCGGCGCACCTGGCCTGGGCCCGGGAGCACGACCTGGCGATCGTCATCCACGACCGGGACGCCCACGCCGACGTCCTGGAGGTGCTCGACGCCGAGGGGGTGCCGGAGCGGTTCATGATGCACTGCTTCTCCGGCGACGCCGGCTTCGCCCGGCAGTGCCTGGACCGTGGGGCGTGGCTGTCCTTCCCGGGCACGGTCACCTTCAAGCCCAACCACGCGCTCCGGGAAGCCTTCGACATCACCCCCGACGACCGGCTGCTGGTCGAGACCGACGCCCCGTACCTGACCCCGGTTCCGCTGCGCGGCAAGCCCAACGCGTCCTATCTGCTGCCGCACACGGTGCGTTTCCTGGCCGAGCGACGGGGGGCCGAGCTGGCCGAGTTCTGCGGCCTGCTGGACGCGAACGCGTCCGCGCTGTTCGGCGATTGGGGACGCGATGGCTGACGGGCTGCTCGATCCGCGCCGGATCCGCGAGCTGGCCGCCGAACTCGACCTGCGACCCACCAAGCAACGCGGCCAGAACTTCGTCCACGACGCCAACACGGTGCGCCGGATCGTCGCCGCCGCCCAGCTGAGCCCGGACGACGTGGTGCTGGAGATCGGCCCGGGGCTCGGCTCGCTCACCCTCGGCCTGCTGGAGGCCGCGGCCTGGGTGCACGCGGTGGAGATCGACGACCGGCTGGCCCGGCGGCTGTCCGGCACCGTCGCCGAGCGGATCCCCGGAGCGGACCAGCGGCTCGCCGTCCTCGAGGCGGACGCCCTGCGGGTCAGCGACCTGCCCGACCCGCAACCCACCGCCGTGGTGGCCAATCTGCCCTACAACGTCAGCGTGCCGGTGCTGCTGCACGTGCTGGCCACGTTCCCGGCCATCCGGCACGGGCTGGTGATGGTGCAGGCCGAGGTGGCCGACCGGCTGGTCGCCCCGCCGGGCTCGAAGACCTACGGGGTGCCCTCGGTGAAGCTGGCCTGGTACTGCAGCGCCCGCCGGGTCGGCTCGGTGCCGCCCGCGGTGTTCTGGCCGGTGCCGAACGTCGATTCGGGCCTGGTCCGGCTGGAGCGGCGTGACCCGCCCGCCACCACCGCCCGCCGCGAACAGGTGTTCGCGCTGGTCGACGCCGCCTTCGCACAGCGTCGCAAGATGCTGCGCTCCGCGCTGGCCGGGGTGTTCGGATCCTCCGCGGCGGCCGCCGAGGCGCTGGTGGCGGCGGGCGTCGAGCCGCAGGCCAGGGGAGAGGTGCTCGGCGTCCAGGACTTCGCCGCGCTGGCCGCGGTCGCGGATGCCAACGGGCTGCGCATCGGCTAGCTTTGCGGACGTGGCGTCGCCCCTAGCCCCCGAGGCCGACTGGGTTCGGGTCCGGGTCTCCGGAAAGATCAACCTGGCCCTTCGGGTGGGTGCCGTGCGCCCGAGCGGGTACCACCCGTTGTCGACGGTGTTCCAGTCGGTGTCGCTGTTCGACGAGGTCGGCGTCCGCTGGGTCGAGCCGGGCCGGTTCTCGGTGTCGGTGGTCGGCGACCAGGCCGCCCTGGTGCCGACCGACGGACGCAACCTGGCGGTCAAGGCGGCCAAGCTGCTCGCCGACGAGTACGGCCCGCACCGCTTCGGCGCCGAGATCGTCATTCGCAAGACCATTCCGGTCGCCGGGGGCATGGCCGGCGGCTCGGCGAACGCGGCCGGGGCGCTGCTGGCCTGCTCGGTGCTGTGGGATCTGGACATCTCCCCCGACGAACTGCGAGCCCTCGGCGCCCGGCTGGGCGCCGATGTTCCGTTCCAGCTGATGGGCGGCACCGCCCTGGGCACCGGACGGGGCGACGAGTTGGTGCCGGTGCTGAGCCGCGGCACCTATCACTGGGTGCTCGCCCTAAGTGCCGACGAGCTCTCCACCCCGGCGGTGTTCGGGCGTTTCGACGAGCTCAACCCGGACGCGCCGGTCGACCTGCAGATGCCGACCGAGGTGATGAACGCCCTGGTCGCCGGCGATGCGACCGCACTGGGCGGCGTCCTGGTCAACGACCTGGCGCCCGCCGCGGCGTCCCTGCGGCCCGACCTGGTCCGCGTCCTCGACGTCGGACGTGAGCTGGGCGCGTTGGGCGCGATCGTGTCCGGCGCGGGGCCGACCTGCGCGTTCCTGGCCGCCAACGAGGCGGCGGCCGTCGACCTGTCGGTGCAGTTGTCGAGCGAGGGATTGTGCCGCGCCGTCCGCCGGGTCACCGGTCCGGTGCCGGGCGCCCGGCTGATCACCACCTGAGCGAACCCGGCCGATCACCGGACGGGCCCCCGCCGCTCGGCGGCCGGGAGCGGGCGCCCCGATCCGTCAGGCCGGGGCGCCGGACGCCTTCGGCTCCTGCGGCATCACCGTCGCCAGGAAGGGCAGCGCGGCCAACAGCACGGCCGGCACCAGCATCGTCCGCTGCAGTCCGAACTGTCCGGCCAGGAAGCCGATCACCGCCGGCCCGGTCAGGAAGGTGGCGTAGCCGAAGGTGACCACCACGGCCAGCCCGCGACCGCCGGCGGCGTGCCCGGCGACGGCGTACACCTGCGGGGCGATCATGCCGATGCCGAAGCCGACCAGCGCCCAGCCGATCAGCAGCGCGGGCAGCGGGGTGACCACGGCCGTCACCAGGTAGCCGAGCGTCGCGCAGGTGCCGCCGAATCGGACGACGGCGCGGCGTCCGAACCGGGCCACCAGGGCGTCGCCCAGCAACCGGATGGCCACCATGAAGCCGGCCACGACGGTGACCGCCACGGAGCCCTGGGCGGCGGGGATGCCGGCGACCTCGGTGACATGCAGGCCGGACCAGTCCATCGCCGTGCCCTCGCCGAGGCCGAAGGCGATCGCCATCAGGCCCAGCAGGTAGGCCCAGCGCGGGATCGGCGCCTTCGCGCCGGTGTCATCGGTGTGCGCCACCACGGCGGTCTCCGGGGTGATCCGCAGCGCCGCGGCGATGCTCGCCACCCCGATCGCGGTGGCCACGACCACCGCGGCCTGCACCGGCGCGGACGGCCAGGCGAGCGAGGCGAGCAGCACCAGCGCCGCGCCGGCGAAGTTGCCGATCGACCACATGCCGTGGAAGAAGCTCATGATCGGCTTGGGTCGGGTGCCCTCGACCTGGACGCCGATGGCGTTCATCGAAACGTCGATCCCGCCGTTGCCGACGCCCAGCAGCACCCCGCCCGCGATCAGCATCGGATAGCTGGACGCGAAGCCGGCCAGCAGCAGGCCGATCAGCAACGGCGGCAGGCAGGCCAGGGCCACCCGGCGGGCGCCGACCCGGTCGGAGACCCGGCCACCCACCTGCATGCCGGCGATCGCGGCCAGCCCGGCGGCCACCAGCAAGACCGCGATCCCCGCGGCGTCCAGCCCCAGTCGCTCGCGCAGGGCGGCGAGGGAGGCGGCGTAGACCCCGATCACCAAACCGTTGTAGGCGAACAGGTTCACCACTGCTGAGGCGGAGGTGGAGGCGTACAGAGCCGGGGCTGGCATGCTCACGACCCTAGCCGGACGCCGTCGGTGGATCGCGCCGTCCGGGCTGCTCCGTGGCTCCCTCCCCGAATCGCGGAGGCTGCGGTTGCGCGCCGGCGACGAGTCAGCCCGCCGGTTCCTGCGTGGCGCCGTCCGGATGGTGCGGCCGCTCCAGCCGCGGCGCGACCTGCAGGTGCCGCATGCCGTTCCAGGCCAGGTTCACCACGTGCGCGGCCACCACGTCCTTGGCCAGGCCGCTCTCCCGGTTGTCCAGCCACCACTGGCCGGTGAGCGCGACCAGGCCGACCAGCATCTGGGCGTACATCGGGGCCAGCGCCGGGTCGAGCTGGGTCTTGGAGAACTCGGCGGCCAGCAGGTCCTCGGCCCGGCCGGCCACGTCGGAGAGGATGGTCGCGAACGAGCCCTCGGGCGACGTGGCGGACGACCCCCGCGAGATGATCAGGAAGCCGTCCGGGCAGGCATCGATGTAGTCCAGCAGGGCCAGCGTGCCGAGTTCTATCAGCCGGCGCGCGCCGGCCCGCGGGGTGGTCAGCGCCGCGCGGATGGCGGTGTGCAGGGCACGCACCTCCCGATCCACGACGACCGCGTAGAGGCCCTCCTTGCCTCCGAAGTGCTCGTAGACGACCGGCTTGCTGACCTCGGCGTGGGCGGCGATCTCCTCCACGGACGTGCCGTCGACACCGCGTTCGGCGAACAGCCCGCGGGCGACCTCGATCAGCTGTTCGCGGCGCTCGGCCCGGGTCATCCGGACGCGCACGCGGCGGGCCCGGCCCGCGGCAGCTGAGGAGGTCGGCATCCGCCCAGTCTGTCCTCCGGCGGTGCGGTGCGCCAATCGTCCCGGGATGCGAGGCCCGCCCGGCAGCCGTAGAGTGTGGCTCGGTTGATCCCCGGTTGGTCTTCCGGCAGGGCCCGCCTGACTTTGAATCAGGACTAGCGAAGTAGGTTCGACTCCTACCCGGGGAGCCGCTCGCCCCGCCATGCCGTTCCGACTACGTATGACGTCGCACATTGCCGCCCGTCGTCGCATGCCGGCTCTCGCCGGGTCCCGAGAACAGGTCCCGAAACGGCCGGACGGCGAACATGAAACGAGACGAGGCCGGGGCACTGGAGCGCAGCCCGAGTCAATATCGGCGAAGAAGCGTTCGGCAGGGTGACGCCGCTATGGCAGCGGGTCTTTGGTCTTGGCGCCGTCGGAGACGATCACCCGGGCTCCGGATCCGTCCGCTGCCTTGGCCAGGTAGCTGAGGTAGTTCGCCAGGGCTCCCGTCGTTCGGTCGATCGTCCGGCCTGTGGACGGATTGTTCAGGTCAGGCGCTTCCGCGAAGGTGCGGCCGGTCGTCGGGTCGATGAAGCGCCGCTTGAAGTAGATCAGCAACTTCGCCGGAATGTGCTGGTGCAGATGTGCGAACCGGACTTGCCAGGTCCGGGTCTCGCGCCCACCCACGAGGGGCTTCTCCTTCAGGATCAGCGCCCAGATGACCGCCTCGAAATGACGCTTCCAGGCGTCCTTGGCCTCGCTGTGCTGCACCACCCGGCCGTCGACGACGAATGGCTGCGGCGTCAGGAACGGCATGTTCAGCAGCAGTGCGGGCGGCAACACGTCGGTACGCAGCAGCATCTCCAGGTAGGCGCTCTCGGCCTGGATCGACATGCGCTGGGCACTGGCGTACTGCTGCACCTGGTCGAGAACGCTGACTCCAGGGGTGTCCCATGCACACGCCCGGGTCGTCGCCGGCCGCTGTATCGCCGCGTGCGACTTTGTGTCGCTGGCTCGGAGCGCCTTGATCAGGGCTTCAACGCCGCCCCCTCTGGCTTCGTCGCCCATGGGCTTCAGCACTCGGATCCACCGGTTCAGGCGGCGCAGGTCCGTCTGCATCACCGTGGTCTGCTCGCGCGCGATCTCGGCCACCGTGCGAACAACTACCTGTCGGCGCAGTCCCTCTGTTCCCCGGCCAGAGCGTTCTCGACGTGCGCCAACTCCCCCAAGCGGTAGGCGTGCCACTCCTCCCGTACGACAATGTGCTCGGACCACCCGTGGCGGCGGACCAGGCGTGCTCGAGACGGGATGAGATCAAGCATCGCCTTCGGCAGCAGCACTGTCTTCCAGCGCAGGCGCACGAACACGTCGTCTGCGGTGCGGACCGGTGACGGGGTGACCGCGAGGTCTTCGACCAGAGCCGCGACGAGAATCAACCGGGTCAGCTCGGAACGAGCTTGGGGCGATGTCGTTCCCGCCAGGATTGCGGCGATCAGACTGTCGCCGAGGGCCGCGCGCGCTCGGGGCCACGCGGGATCGGTGACCAGTATCTCGGGCGGTGCCGGCAGGGCCGCGACAATCTCGGCGGGTTCGGCACGATTGCCTCGCTGGGTCAGCCAGTTGTCCATCGCACGGAGCGGAACGTCGAGCGGCGCGCCACCGCCGACGAAGTCGTCGCTGCCGACGAACTCCTGCGCGGCTTGCTCGGCACCCTCTGGGGCCACGGTGTCAAGGAACCTGATGGGGGGCTGCACATGGCTGAGAGTCGCCCGATCAGGGGCCGGGTAGGCGGACACGGCAAGGGTCGGCGTCCTGCGCTGAGTTCCGCGGATCATCCGGAAGTCGAAAACATCGCTCACATGCGGAAGGAGCGGGGGCCCGTCGCCTCGGTACATGACGGCGCCTTGGGCGCGGCCCCTGTTCCTGCCCGCGAACTATCCGTTTCAGCGATCAAGCGCCCGCCCGCGGGGCCTTCGTGGCGCCGGCGATCTTCGCTCCGCCCGGTACCACTGGTGGCTGAACGAGACGCCGGACGGCTTCCAGCTGCCGGCTTGGCGGTCAGCGTCGCCGAGCGAATGGAGCCGAAGAGGAGCGCGACCCGCTGCCGCCGGACCCCGGGCCAGCTGGAACCGACCCCGAGGTCCGGTTCGTCCGGTCGGCGACGTCCATTAGGCTGGCGCGTGGAATGCGTCGGGGCCTCTGCCTGTCACTTATCCGGCAGCCCGCGCGACCCGCGACCTCAGGGAGAATTCGTGTCCAACACAGACCGTGTGGGCGTGGCCGCCGTCGTCATCATGGCGGCCGGTGCGGGCACCCGGATGAAGTCGGCCACCGCGAAGGTGCTGCACCCGCTGGCCGGACGATCGATGCTCAGCTACGCGGTGGAAGCCGCGAGCGCACTCGAGCCGGAGAACCTGGTGGTGGTGATCGGACACCAGCGCGATCAGGTCAAGGCGCACCTGGAGGAGATCGCCCCCCAAGTCGTCACCGCCGTCCAGGAGCAGCCCCGCGGCACCGGCGACGCCGTCCGCTCCGGGCTCTCGGTGCTTGGCGACTTGTCCGGGGAAGTGGTGGTGACCAGCGGTGATGTCCCGCTGCTGACCGGTGACACGCTGCACGAACTGTTGGACGCGCACCGCCTGGGCGGCAACACCGTCACGGTGCTGACCACCATCGCCGCCGATCCGACCGGCTACGGCCGGGTGGTCCGCGAGGGCGGCGAGGTGGCCCGCATCGTCGAGCAGCGCGACGCGTCCGACGACGAACGGCGGATCACCGAGATCAACGCCGGCATCTACGTCTTCGACGCCCAGACGCTGCGCGCCGGGATCGCCGCGCTGGGCACCGACAACGCCCAGGGTGAGCTCTACCTGACCGACGTGATCGCCTTCGCCCGCGGCCGGGGCGGCCGGGTCGGCGGCTCGGTGCTGGCCGACGCGTTGCAGGCCGAGGGGGTCAACGACCGCATCCAGCTGGCGACGCTGAGCGCCGAACTGAACCGGCGCATCCTGCGTCGCTGGATGGCGGCTGGCGTGACCGTCGTCGACCCGGCGACCACCTGGGTCCACGACTCGGTCGACCTGGCCGCCGATGTCACTCTGCTGCCCGGCACCTCACTGGAGGGCGCCACCTCGGTGGCCACCGGGGCGGTGATCGGCCCGGACACCACCCTGGTCGATGTCGAGGTCGGCGAAGGCGCGCACGTGGTCCGCACCCATGGCACCCTCGCGGTGATCGGGGCCGGTGCCGAGGTCGGGCCGTTCTCCTACCTGCGGCCCGGCACTCAGCTGGGCGCGAAGGGCAAGATCGGCGCCTTCGTCGAGACCAAGAACGCCGAGATCGGCGACGGCGCGAAGGTGCCGCACCTGACCTACTGCGGCGACGCGACCGTCGGGGAGGGTGCCAACATCGGGGCCGGCACGATTTTCGCCAACTACGACGGCGTCCACAAATCGCACACCACGGTCGGCAAGGGCTCCTTCGTCGGCAGCGACTCGGTGCTGGTCGCACCCGTCGAGATCGCCGACGGCGCCTACGTGGCCGCCGGATCGACGATCACCTCGGCGGTCGGGCCGGGCGAACTGGCGGTGGCTCGCGGCACCCAACGCAACATCAGGGGCTGGGTGGCGCGCAAACGCCCGGGTACCCGGACGGCGGCGGCGGCCGAGGCCGCCCTGGACACCGCCGCCCAGGAGGACGCCCAGTGAGCGGGATCAAGCGGCCCACCGAGAAGCACCTGATGCTGTGCACCGGTCGGGCCTACCCTGAGCTGGCCGAAGAGGTGGCCGAGCTGCTGGGCGTCGATCTGGTGCCCACCCGGCAGGTCACCTACGCCAACTCCGAGATCTACGTCCGCTTCGAGGAGTCGGTGCGCGGCGCGGACGCCTTCGTGATCCAGAGCCACCCGGCGCCGGTCAACGAGTGGCTGATGGAGCAGTTGATCATGATCGACGCGCTGAAGCGGGCGTCGGCCAAGCGGATCACCGTGGTCTCGCCGTTCTACCCCTACGGACGCCAGGACAAGAAGCACGCCGGCCGCGAGCCGATCTCGGCCCGGCTGATCGCCGACCTGTACAAGACGGCCGGCGCCAACCGATTGATGAGCGTCGACCTGCACGCCTCGCAGATCCAGGGCTTCTTCGACGGCCCGGTCGACCACCTGTTCAGCATTCCGGTGCTGGCCGACTACGTTGCGGAGAAGTACTCGCTGGACAACATGACCGTCGTCTCGCCGGACGCCGGACGGGTCAAGCTGGCCGACAACTGGTCGGATCGGCTGGGCCTGCCGCTGGCGATCATCCACAAGCGCCGCGACCCGAACAAGGCCAACGAGGTGGCCGTCGGCGAGGTGGTCGGCGACGTCAGGGGACGGGTCTGCCTGCTGGTCGACGACATGATCGACACCGCCGGCACCATCTGCCAGGCAGCCGCCGCGCTGCGTGAGCACGGCGCCGCGAAGGTGATCGCCGCGGCGACCCACCCGATCCTGTCCGGGCCGGCGGCGCAGCGGCTGAACGCATCAGCGTTCGAAGAGGTGATCGTCACCAACACGCTGCCGATCCGCGACGACCTGCACATCCCGAAGCTGACCGTGCTGTCCATCGCGCCGCTGCTGGCCAAGGCCATCCAGGAGGTCTTCGTGGACGGCTCGGTGACCTCGCTGTTCGACGGGGTGGAGTAGTCCGGACGCACCCGGCCCGGCGCCGTCCCCGTGGTTCACGCCCGGTGCACCGATCCGGGGCCGGGCGACAGCGGGAGCGGTCGCCCGAAGGGCGTCCATCGGCGCCGCCGATTTCCTACCCCCGCGCCGGTCGCGATAGGCTGTCCAGGTTGCCTCGGCGAGGGGCCCAGGGCCCGTGATCGACAAGGTGTGCGCGATCTGCGCGCCCTCCCTCGTCCGAGAAATCGAGTTGCAGACGAGGTATGAGGAGTAGCCATCCATGGCTGAAGTGAAGATTCCCGCGGTCGCTCGGACCGAATTCGGCAAGGGTGCCGCGCGCCGCACGCGTCGCGCCGGCCTGGTACCGGCCGTGCTGTACGGCCACGGGGCCGACCCGGTCCACGTGTCGCTGCCGGGCCACGAGACCCTGTTGGCGCTGCGTGTCGCCAACGCCCTGCTGTCGATCAGCATCGACGGTGCCACCCCGCAGCTGGCGCTGCCCAAGCAGGTGCAGCGGAACCCGGTCAAAGGCTCCATCGAGCACGTCGACCTGCTGATCGTGAAGCGCGGCGAGAAGGTGTCGGTCGAGGTGCCGCTGGTGGTCCTCGGTGCCGACGACCGCGCCGACCGGATCGTGGTGATGGACCAGCAGACGATCACCCTCGAAGCCGAGGCCACCAACATTCCGGCCGCCGTCGAGATCGACGTCACCAGCCTGGAGATCGGCGACTCGATCGCCGCCAAGGACCTGAACCTGCCCGAGGGCGCCGTGTTCCCCGGCGAGCCCGACGACCTGATCCTGAGCATCACCGCCGCCAAGACCCAGGAGCAGATCGACGCCGAGCTGGACGCCTCGGTGGCCGGCACCGGCGACGAGGAGGCCGCGCCCGCGGAGGCCGCGGCCGACAGCGAGTAACGCGGACAGATGCCTGTATGGCTGGTGGTCGGGCTCGGGAATCCGGGCCCGACCTACGCGTCTCACCGGCACAACGTCGGCTTCATGGTCGCCGACGAGCTGGCCCGCCGGGCGGGTGCCGGTTTCGCCGCTCCGCGCGGCATGCGCGCCGACGTCTGCGAGACCCGGCTCACCGCGCTCGGCATGGGTGCCGTCGGGGCGGACGCGGAGCGGATCGTTCTGCTGAAGCCGCGCACCTACATGAACGACTCGGGTGCGGCGGTCGCCAAGGCCGGCTCCTACTACGGCGTGGAACCGGCCCGGGTGATCGCCGTCCATGACGAACTCGACCTCGACTTCGGACGCCTCCGGCTCAAGCGCGGCGGCGGCGACAACGGCCACAACGGGCTGAAGTCGCTGCGCTCGGCTCTCGGCACGGGCGACTTCCTGCGGGTCCGGATCGGCATCGGGCGACCGCCCGGCCGCCAGGCTCCCGCCGACTTCGTGCTGACCCCCTTCCCCGCCTCGGTGCGGGACGACCTCGCGGTCGAGGTCGACCGGGCCGCGGACGCCGTCGAGGCGCTGGTGCTGAACGGCCTGGATGCGGCGCAGAACAGCTTCAACGGCTGACCGCTGGCGCAGGCTGATGGGGTAAGCGGCGAGGGTGCGTGGCGACGTCCGTGACCGGATCGGGCAGGGTTGGCGCGAGGGACTAAGGTTGCCCGGTGACTTTGTCGGGACTGGTTGAACTCGTCGCCTCCGACCCCACCATCGCACCGGCCGTGGCGGACGCCCGGCGGGGTCGTCCGCGGGCGCTCGACCTGACCGCGCCCGAGGCGTTGCGCCCGGTGCTGGTGGCCGCGCTCAGCGCCGGGTCGGGTCGGACGAGCCTGCTGGTCACCTCCACCTACCGCGAGGCCGAGGCCGCCACGAGTTCGCTGCAGTCACTGCTCGGCGAGGACGCGGTCGCCTACTACCCGGCCTGGGAGACGCTGCCGCACGAACGGCTCAGCCCCCGCTCGGACACGGTCGGCCGCCGGCTCGAGGTGCTGCGCCGGCTGGCCGGCAACGACGAGCGTCCGGCGCCGTCGGTGATCGTGGCGCCGGTGCGCTCGGTGCTGCAACCGCAGGTGCGGGGGCTGGGGAACCTGTTGCCGGTGGCGCTGCGTGCGGGCGACACCCACGACCTGAGTGACGTGGCGAGAGCCCTGGTGAACGCGGCCTACATCCGTGTCGACCTGGTCGAGCGGCGCGGCGAGTTCGCCGTCCGCGGCGGCATCCTGGACGTCTTCCCGCCCACCGAGGAGCACCCGGTCCGGGTGGACTTCTTCGGCGACGACGTGGACGAGATCCGCACCTTCGCGGTCGCCGACCAGCGCTCCTTCGGCGACCCGCTGACCGAGGTGGTCGCCTCGCCCTGCCGCGAGCTGCTGATCACCGACGCCGTCAAGGCCCGGGCCGCTGAGCTGGCCGAGCGGACCAGCATCATCGAGGGCAACCTGTCCGAGCTGCTCGACCGGATCGCCCAGGGCCATGCCGTGGACGGCATGGAGGCGCTGTCGCCGGCGCTGGTCGACGGCCTGGAGCTGCTGATCGACGTGCTGCCCGCCGACACCGTCGTGCTGGTCTCCGACCCCGACCGGGTCCGGGCCCGGTCGGCCGAGCTGGTCACCACCAGCCAGGAGTTCCTGCAGGCGTCCTGGGCGGCCGCGGCGTCCGGCGGCAAGGCGCCGATCGACCTGGCCGCGGGCGCCTACCGCGAGCTGGCCGACGTCCGGACCCGGGCGCTGGACCGCGGCCAGCTGTGGTGGTCGCTGTCGCCCTGGGCGGCCGCGCCCGACCCGCTGGCGGCGCCCGCGTCCGATGACTGGGACGAGCCGATCGACCTGGGCATCGGCGAGGCCGACCTGGCCGGGGTGGAATCCCGCACCGTCGAGGCCCGCGAGGGCGAGGTGTTCCGCGGGGACGCCGAGGCCGGGCTGGCCGCCGTCCGGGCCAGGGTGGCCGCCGGCGACCGGGTGCTGCTGGTCGCCGACAGCCCCGGCCTGGCGACCCGGATGGGGGAGGTGCTCACCGAGGGCGGCGTTCCGGCCCGCGGATCGATCGCGTTGGACGCGCCCCCCGAGGCCGGGGTGGCGACGGTGGTGGTCGCCGAACTGCGGCACGGGTTCACCATGCCCGGGGTCGAGCTGGCGGTGTTCACCGCGGCCGACCTGGCCGGCCAGCGCGAGGTCGACAAGTCGGCCCGCCGGATGCCGACCCGGCGCAAGAACACCATCGACCCGCTGGAACTGGTCGCCGGCGATCCGGTGGTGCACGAGACCCACGGGGTTGGGCGCTACGTCGAGATGGTGCAGCGCACGGTGCAGGGCGCAACCCGGGAGTACCTGGTGCTCGAGTACGCCCCGTCCAAGCGCGGCCAGCCCGGCGACCGGCTGTTCGTGCCGATGGACCAGCTGCACCTGATCACCCGCTACATCGGCGGCGAGAACCCGACCCTGGACAAGATGGGCGGCGCCGACTGGTCGCGCCGCAAGTCCCGGGCCCGCAAGGCGGTCCGCGAGATCGCCGCCGAGCTGATCAAGCTCTACGCGGCGCGGCAGGCGTCCAAGGGGTACGCCTTCGGCACCGACACCGTCTGGCAGCGCGAGCTCGAGGACGCCTTCAGCTACGTCGAGACCCCCGACCAGCTGGCCGCGATCACCGAGGTCAAGGCCGACATGGAACAGGTCGTGCCGATGGACCGGCTGATCTGCGGCGACGTCGGCTATGGCAAGACCGAGATCGCCGTCCGGGCCGCGTTCAAGGCGGTGATGGACGGCAAGCAGGTCGCCGTCCTGGTGCCCACCACGCTGCTGGTCCAGCAGCACCACGCCACCTTCGCCGACCGCTATGCCGGCTTCCCGGTCACGGTGGCGGCGCTCAGCCGGTTCTCCACCGATGCCGAGCGGAAGAAGGTGCTGGCCGGCCTGGCCGACGGCAGCGTCGACGTGGTGGTCGGCACCCACGGGCTGTTCGCCAGCAGCGTCCAGTTCAAGGACCTCGGCCTGGTCGTGGTCGACGAGGAGCAGCGCTTCGGCGTCGAGCACAAGGAGGCGCTGAAGAAGCTGCGGCTGAACGTCGACGTGCTGTCGATGAGCGCCACCCCGATCCCGCGGACGCTGGAGATGGCGATCACCGGCATCCGCGAGATGAGCGTGATCGCCACCCCGCCCGAGGAACGGCACCCGGTGCTCACCTTCGCCGGTCCCTGGGACGCCGCGCAGGTGCGGGCCGCGATCCGCCGCGAACTGGCTCGCGAGGGGCAGGTGTTCTACATCCACAACCGGGTCAGCTCGATCGAGAAGACCGCCAAGCGGATCGCCGACGCGGTGCCCGAGGCCCGGGTCGCGGTGGCCCACGGACAGATGAACGAGCACGCCCTCGAACAGGTGATGGTCGACTTCTGGGAGCGCCGCGCCGACGTCCTGGTCTGCACCACCATCGTCGAGGCCGGCCTGGACATCTCCACCGCCAACACCCTGCTGATCGAACGTGCCGACCTGCTCGGGCTCTCCCAGCTGCACCAACTGCGCGGACGGGTGGGTCGCGGCCGGGAGCGCGGTTACGCCTACTTCCTGTACCCGCCGGAGAAGCCGCTCACCGAGACCGCGCACGACCGGCTGGCCACCATGGCCGCCCACACCGATCTGGGCGCTGGGATGGCGATCGCGATGAAGGACCTGGAGATCCGCGGCGCCGGCAACCTGCTGGGCGGCGAGCAGTCCGGGCATATCGCCGAGGTCGGCTTCGACCTGTACATCCGGCTGGTCGGCGAGGCGGTCGCCGACTTCCGCGGCGAACAGGCCGAGCCCGAGCCCGAGATGAAGATCGAGCTGCCGGTCGAGGCGCACCTGCCGGTCGACTACGTGGAGTCGGAGCGGCTGCGGCTGGAGATGTACAAGCGGCTGGCGCAGGTCGCCGACGAGGCCGGCATCGCCGCCGTCCGCGATGAATTGGTCGACCGGTACGGTCCGCTGCCGGCGCCGGCGGAGGCGCTGCTGGCGGTCGCCCGGTTCCGGCTGCTGGCCAGGTCCAAGGGGATCACCGAGATCATCATGGCCGGCACCGCCGTCCGGTTCTCGCCGGCCGACCTGCCCGACTCCCGGCAGCTGCGGCTGACCCGGCTGTACCCAGGCTCCCAGGTGCGCAAGGCGGCCGGGCACGTGCTGATCCCGCGGCCGATGACCCGGCCGATCGCCGGGCAGCCCATCGTGGACGCCGAACTGCTGCGCTGGGCGACCGCGGTGCTGGAAGAGATCTTCTGACGATCCGCCGCCGGGGCGTCTCGGCCTGCCGACCAGATGCGCCAGAGCCGTCTCCCCGGTTGATCGCGTGGACGCGCTTCCTGGCCCACCGCCTGGACGCGCTTCCCGGCACACCGCCTGGACGCGCTTCCCGGCACACCGCCTGGACCCCTCTCCGTGGCCCACCGCTCGTGCGCCTCCGGGCCAACCGATCTCACCATCGGTGACTGGTTTCACCCTCGGTGACCGCTGTCGTGAAATAGCACGAGAACGGTCACCGAACCTGACAGCAGTCACCGATGGTGAGATCGGCGGTAGGTCCGTCCGCCCCGCAGGCGTCACCGGCCACTCGGCCGGTAGGGACGTCCACCCCCGCAGGCGGCCTCGGCCAGTCGGGCGGTAGACCCGTCCGCCCCGCAGGCCCCGGCCAGTCGGCCGGTAGACCCGCCCCCGGCGGTGGTGACCCGTCCGCCCCGCAGGGCGATCGGCTCGGAGATCGCGTACTGGTTGTTCTGGCCCCCGGCCACTCGGGCGGTAGACCCGTCCGCCCCGCCTCGGCCGGTAGGGACGTCCCCCCGGCGCCGCCGGCAGGCGCCGCCGGCAGCCGGTTCCGGCAGCCGGTGGAACCTCGCCGCCCGACCGCCTCGTCCATGGGTACTGCCAGCCGTTAGGATCGCGGAGGAACCTGGAGGGACGATGAAGAGCGTGCGTTGGTTGCTGGCAGTGATCGTGGCCGGCCTGCTGGTGCTGTCGGGATGCTCGAACCCGGGGGCGAATGTGGCCGCCACGGTGAACGGCGTGCCGATCCCGGTGTCGCGGGTCGAGGGGCCGGTGAAGGGCATCGGGGAGACCGGTGGTCAGCTCGCCGAGCCGCACGCGATCGTGCTCTCCTACGCCATCCGCGGTGAGATCGCCCGCGCCATCGCCGCGGAGCAGGGCATCCAGCTCACCGGCGAGCCGCGCACCACGGTGCTCAACGCCAACCCCAACCTGGCCGCCTTCGGGGACAACCCCGAGGTCGTCGACTTCGTGGACGACGTGGTCGACTCGACCCTGGTGATCGACCGGATCGGCGAGGCGCCCTTCCTGGCCCGGGTCTCCGACGCATCGGTGCAGGTGAACCCGCGCTACGGTTCCTGGTCGGTCGAGGCCGCCGCCATCTCGCAGACCGGCGGCCAGCTGTCCAAGCCCTGGGCGGCGCCGAGCACGCCCGCCTGAGCAGCCGTGCCGCACCCGCAGCTGGAACGCCTCATCGAGGTGATGCGCGCGCTGCGCCGAGGGTGCCCCTGGGACGCCGAGCAGACCCACGAGTCGCTCGTCCCCTATCTGGTCGAGGAGACCCTCGAGGTGGTCGAGGCGATCGAGGACGGCACCGACACCGCGCTCGTCGAGGAGCTGGGTGACCTGTTGCTGCAGGTCGTCTTCCACGCCGAGATCGCAGCCGAGCAAGGACGTTTCGACATCGACGACGTCGCCCGCGGGATCGCCGACAAGCTGGTCGCCCGGCATCCGCACGTCTTCGCGTCCGAGCCGGTCCCCGATGACCTGCTGGCCAGCTGGGAGCAGCGCAAGCGCGCCGAGAAGGGACGCAGCTCGGCACTCGACGGCATCCCGGGACGGATGTCGGCGCTGACCAGGGCCGCCAAGGTGATCGCCCGCAGCGAGCGGCACGGCATCCCGGTCCCGCCGCCCGCCGACGGCGACGACCTCGGCCAGCGGATCCTTGCTCTGGTCGCCGAGGCCCACGCCGCCGGTACGGACGCTGAGCAGGCCACCCGCGCCGCCGTCCGCGATCTGGAGCGCCGGGTCCTGGCCGCCGAATCCGCGGGCTGACCGCGTCCGTCAGGGCGCGCCGAGGCCGACGTCGCGCGGTTCCGCGTTCATTGCGTCCCGCGCACTGTGCCCGAACCCGCGCAACCTTGGTGGGTGGGCCGGCCAGCGGTGTCGATCGACCGGCTACCGGTGTCGATCGGCCGGCTGACCGGTGTCGATCGGCCGGCTGACTGGCGTAGGGGGGCCGGGTCGATCGGGTGCGGTCGGCGCACCGGGCGTCCGCGGGAGAGATCGCGTTCGTTCCTCGTCTTCCCAGGTCCCCTGCGGAGCGTTGACCGCTAGGGTGAGGAGCGACGTTTCCACCACCCGAAAGGCACTGCATCGTGGCAAGCATCGAATTCGTGGACGCCCGCGAGATTCTCGACTCCCGCGGCAACCCCACCATCGAGGTCGAGGTCATCCTCGACGACGGCTCCCAGGGACGCGCCGCGGTCCCCTCCGGCGCCTCGACCGGCGCGTTCGAGGCCGCCGAACTTCGCGACGGCGACAAGGGCCGCTACGGCGGCAAGGGTGTGCTGAAGGCCGTCGAGAACGTCCAGCAGCAGCTTTCCGCCGAGATCACCAACGTGTTCGAGGCCGAGGCCCAGCGGGCCATCGACCAGGCCATGATCGAGCTCGACGGCACCCCCAACAAGAGCAAGCTCGGCGCCAACGCCATCCTGGGTGTCTCGCTGGCCGTCGCGCACGCCGCCGCCGAGTCGGCCGGCCTGCCGCTCTACAAGTACCTCGGCGGCCCCACCGCCAACCTGCTTCCGGTGCCGATGATGAACATCCTCAACGGTGGTTCGCACGCCGACTCCAACGTCGACATCCAGGAGTTCATGATCGCCCCGATCGGCGCCGGCACCTTCGCCGAGGCGCTCGAGATGGGCGCCGGCGTGTACCACGCGCTGAAGGCGGTGCTGAAGGGCCGTGGCCTGGCCACCGGCCTGGGCGACGAGGGTGGCTTCGCCCCCAACCTGGAGAGCAACCGGGCCGCGCTCGACCTGATCGTCGAGGCGATCGGCAACGCCGGCTTCGAGCCCGGCAAGGACGTCGCGCTGGCGCTCGACGTGGCGGC
>JBGALC010000027.1:0-39804 GCA_044224095.1 Micropruina sp.
GTGCGCGAGAGAGGAGTTGAACCTCCACGTCCTTTCGGACACACGGACCTGAACCGTGCGCGTCTGCCATTCCGCCACTCGCGCTCGTCGCTGGAAGCGACCCGGAAGAGATTAGCACAGCGCGGGCGGCCCGCTGACCACGGTCGCCGGCCGCCCGCCTCGACCCGTGCTGCAGACCCGGCCGCCGTCACGAGCCTCGTCGAGGGGGTTCCACTACTCTGTGCGCATGGGAGTCTTCGATCGCGTCGAGAGAAAACTTGAGGGCGCCGTGAACGGCGTCTTCGCGCGCGCGTTCAAGGGCGACGTCCAGCCGGTCGAGATCACCGCCCGGCTGCAACGTGAGCTGGACTCCGAGGCGAAGCTGCTCACCCGGGAGCGCCGGCTGGTTCCCAACGACTTCACCGTGCAACTGTCGCGGCACGATCATGACCGGCTGGCGCCGTACTCGAAGATGCTGAACTCCGAGGTCATCCCCCAGTTGAACGAGTACGCGGCGAACAAGGGCTACATCTTCAACGGGCCGGTCACCATCGACTACGAACTGGACGCCTCGCTGCCGACCGGCCGGTTCACCGTGCACAGCGCGGCGGTCGCCGGCGTCGACGGTTCGGACGCCTCCGCCACCCAGATCCGCCGGGCCAGCCTGGTGCTCGAGGTGAACGGCGTCCGGCATCCGCTGAACCCGCCCGGCCTGGTGATCGGACGCGGCACCGAGGCCGACCTGCGGATCAACGACCCCGGCGTGTCACGCAAGCATGCGCGGATCATCGTGCTGGGCGAGGGCGACGACCAGCGGATCTCGATCGAGGACCTCGGCTCCACCAACGGCATCGTGATCGACGGCCAGCGCGTCCGGCAGGGCGAGCTCGGGGCCGGCAGCCGGATCGAGATCGGGTCCACGCGCATGTCGATCACCTCGCCGAGCTCCGATGTCTGACCTCGTCGTCCTCGCGCTGAAGCTGCTCTTCCTGGCGCTGCTGTGGCTGTTCGTGCTGTTCGTCGGCAACGTGATCCGCACCGACATGCTGGGCCGCAAGCTGGCCACCAACGAGGCCGGCGAGCTGCAGCCGGTGCGTGAGCTGAAGAAGCAGAAGCGGCGCGCCGCCCGTCCGGCCAAGAAGCTGCCGACCCGCTTGCGGGTGTCCCGGGGCAAGCAGGAGGGGCTCACCCTGCCCCTGGGCGAGACCGTCAAGATCGGCCGCGCCGCCGACTGCCAGCTGATCCTGGACGACGACTACGTCTCCACCCGGCACGCTCAGATCGTCCGCACCGACAGCGGCTACGTGGTGGAGGACCTCGGCTCGACCAACGGCACCTACGTCAACAACGAACGGATCAACACCGCGACCCCCTTCGGCACCACCGACACGCTGCGGATCGGCCGCACCCTGATGGTGGTGGAGAAGTAGCGATGACGCTCACCTTGTCCTACGTGGCCCGGACGGAGGTCGGCCTGGTCCGCAAGAACAACCAGGATTCGGCCTACGTGTCCCCGACGATGCTGATGGTGGCCGACGGGATGGGCGGCGCGGCGGCCGGCGATCTGGCGTCCGCGGTGGCGATCGGTGAGCTGCGCGATTCCGACGGCGAATTCGGCGGCTCGGACATGCTGGAGGTCGCCGCCGGGGCGATCGCGCGCGCCAACGACCGGATCCGCGACCTGGTCGCCCACGACCCGTCCCTCGACGGCATGGGCACGACGGTCTGCGGCCTGCTGTTCGACGGCGAGCGGCTGGCCGTCGCGAACATCGGCGACTCCCGCGCCTACCGCCTGCGCGACGGGGCCTTCGAGCGGATCACCCGTGACCACTCCTGGGTGCAGACCCTGGTCGACGACGGCCGGATCACCGAGGCCGAGGCGCTGGTGCACCCGCACCGCTCACTGATCCTGAAGGTGCTCAACGGCCAGTCCACGCATCAGCCCGACCTCGAGCTGGCGGACATCCGGGCGGGCGACCGGTATCTGATCTGTTCGGACGGGTTGTGCGGCATGGTCACCGACGACGCGATCGAGCAGCTGGTCGGCGGCGACGACCCGGCCCAGGTGGTGGACGGGCTGATCCGGATCGCCTACGACGAGGGCGGCCTGGACAACATCACCATCATCCTCGCCGACGTGGTCGCCGACGGCGAACCGGGCCCGACGATGATCCTCGGCGCCGCCGCCGAGATCGAGACCGAACTGGCCACCGACGAGTCCGAGGACACCCGTCCGCTGCCGATCGAGGGGTCCGAGCTGGACGACCCCCGGGCGCAGGAGCGGGCCGAGCAGGCCCGCTACCGGCCGACCACCCGCGGGCGGGCCGCCGCCTGGGTCAAGGTGGTGCTGGGCATCGTGGTGCCGCTGCTGGTGCTCGGCGGCGGCGTCTTCGGCTGGTACTCGTTCACCCAGACCAAGTACTACGTGGGCGACTCCGACGACCTGGTGGCGGTGTTCCGCGGCGTCCCCGACACCGTGCTCGGGGTCAGCCTGAGCACCGTGCTGGAGGTGCACAACACCCACGTCAGCGACCTGCCGCTGTTCTACCAGGAGAAGGTGCGGGCGGCGATCGTGGTGCCCGACCTGGACGCCGCGAACACCACCACCGAGGAGCTGCGGGTGATCGCCCAGCGCTGCATCGCCCAGCGCGAGGAGCGCGCACGGTCGACGGCCACGCCCACCCCGCAGAACCCCGCCACCAGCCCGAGCCCGTCGGTCTCGCCGGCCCAGACCCCGGGCGCGTCGCCCTCGCCCGGCGCGTCGCCGTCGGTCAGCCCGACGCCGAGCGTCGAGCAGACCCCCAGGGCCCCCGAGGACTGTTGACCATGGGCGAAGTCGTCGTCTTCCGCAAGCGACGCGGTGTCGAACTGATGATGCTCATCATGGCGATGGGCCTGGCCGTCGGCGGCTACCTGCTGGTGGACGTCAACGCCACCGGCGACCTGCCGCAGGACTGGTACTGGACACCCGGCCTGTACGTGCTGCTCGGCGTGGTCGCCCACGTGATCATCCGCTGGCGGGTGCCGTACGCCGACCCGCTGCTGTTCCCGCTGGTGTACCTGCTCAACGGGCTCGGCCTGGTGATGATCCACCGGCTCGACCTGGGCGGCTCCGAACGGACCCATTCGGCCGAGCTGCAGCTCACCTGGATGGGCATCTCGCTGGCGGTCTTCGTCCTGGTCCTGTTCGTGCTGCGCGACCACCACGTGCTGCAGCGCTTCCCGTACCTGATGTTCCTGGCCGGCCTGGTGATCCTGCTGATGCCGCTGCTGCCGGTGATCGGCTTCGAGAACCACGGCGCCCGGATCTGGATCAAGCTCGGGCCGTACAGCTTCCAGCCGGCCGAACTGGCCAAGATCGTGCTGACCATCGCGTTCGCGTCCTACCTGGTGGAGAAGAAGGACGTGCTGGCCCTGGCCGGCGCCCGCTTCGCCGGCATCGACCTGCCCAGGCCCCGCGACCTCGGCCCGATCACGATCATGTGGCTGACCAGCCTCGCGGTGCTGATCTACCAGAAGGACCTGGGCACCTCGCTGCTGTTCTTCGGGCTGTTCGTGATGATGCTCTACGTCGCCACCGAGCGGCCCAGCTGGCCGATCCTGGGCACCCTGCTGTTCGGCGGTGGCGCCTTCGTCGGCTGGCTCACCTACTTGCACGTCCAGACCCGGGTGTCGGCCTGGCTCGACCCGTTCACCAACTGGGATCAGAACTACCAGATCATCCAGGGACAGTTCGGGATGGCCTGGGGCGGACTGTTCGGCACCGGTCTCGGGCTGGGCCGGCCGAACCTGACGCCGCTGGCCAAGAACGACTTCATCGCCGCCGCCCTCGGCGAGGAGCTCGGGGTGGCCGGGCTGATGGCGATCATCGTGCTGTACGGCGTGATCGTGATGCGCGGCCTGCGCACGGCGCTGACCGCGACCGATCCGTTCAGCAAGCTGCTCGCGGCCGGCCTGTCGTTCGTCTTCGCCCTGCAGGTCTTCGCGATCGTCGGCGGCGTCACCCGGCTGCTGCCGCTGACCGGCCTGACCACGCCGTTCGTCTCCCAGGGCGGGTCGTCGCTGATCGCCAACTACGCGATGATCGGGCTGCTGATGGTGGTGACCCACCGGGTCCGCCGTCCGGTTCCGCCGGCGGAGGAGCCGCAGCAGTCGCTGGCCCACGACACCACCCAGGTGATCAGCGTGCCGAGCCGCCCGGCCGATCCGCGGCCCGTGCCGGCGACGGCCGGCGGGCCGGCGGGCGCCGCCGAGCCCACCACCCCGATCCGGACGCCGGTGAGCGCCGACGAGCCGACCAGCGCGATCCCGGCCCCCTGGGCGCCGAGTGAGCCGACCTTCGGGACACCGGCGCGGTCCGGCGCGGACGAGCCCACCACGGCCATCCCGACCCCGTCCGGCGCGGATGAGCCGACCACCGCGATCCCGACCCCGTCCGGCGCCGACGAGCCCACCACCGCGATCCCGGCGGGTGGTGGCCCGGTCTCCGAGGACGACACCCGGCCGGGCGGGAGGCTGCCATGAACCGTCCGATCCGCCGCGTCACCCTGGTCGCGATGCTGATGTCGCTGGCGCTGCTGGTGAACCTGTGCGTGAGCTACCTGGTCCGCCAGGACTCGCTGAACGCGCACGCCCAGAACCGTCGGGTCACCGACGCGGCCTTCGCCCAGGACCGCGGCGCGATCCTGGTCGGCAACACGGCGGTCGCCGAGACGGTGGCGTCCAAGGACCAGTTCAAGTTCCAGCGCCGCTACCCGCAGGGCGAGCTGTACGCCCCGGTCACCGGCTACTTCGCCTACCTGTTCGGCTCGTCCGAGCTGGAACAGACCTACGGCGCCCAGCTGTCCGGCAGCGACAGCTCCCAGTTCGTCAACCGGCTGATCGACCTGGCCACCGGGGCGAAGCCGAAGGGCGCCAGCATCCAGACCACCCTGAACGCCAAGGCGCAGCGGGCCGCGGCCAACGCGCTGGGCGACAAGAAGGGCGCCGTGGTGGCGCTGAACCCGAACACCGGCGCCATCCTGGCGATGGTGTCGTCGCCGTCGTTCGATCCCAACGACCTGGCCACGCACAACCTGGGCAACTCGCAGAAGGCCTGGAACTCGCTCACCAACAGTTCGGCCAAGCCGATGTCGAACCGGGCCACCCGGGAGATCTTCCCGCCCGGCTCCACCTTCAAGGTGGTGGTGGCCGCGGCCGCGCTGGAGGCCGGCTACGAGCCGGACAGCGAGCTCGACACCTCCTCCTACAAGCTGCCCGGGACGAACACGACCATCAACACCACCTGCGGCAACCGGCAGACCCTGCGGTCGGCGCTGGCGTCGTCGTGCAACTCGGCGTTCGCCCGGCTGGGCGTCAAGCTCGGCGCGGACGCGCTGCGCGACCAGGCCGAGAAGTTCGGCTTCGGCACCAAGCCGTTGTCCGACATCGGCTCGGTGGCCAGCCGCTTCCCCGACGAGATCGACACCCCGCAGACCGGCCTGGCCTCGATCGGCGGCTTCGACGTGGCGGCCACCCCGCTGCAGATGGCGATGGTGGCGGCCGCCGTCCGCAACGACGGCGTGGTCATGCAGCCCTACCTGGTGGAGTCGGTCCGCTCGGCCGACCTGCAGGTGCTCAGCCAGACCCGGCCGTCCCAGCTGCGGCTGGCGACCAGCTCCTCGAACGCGGCGAAGCTGCGGCAGATGATGGTCGGCGTGGTCACCAGCGGTACCGGGTGGCGTGCGAAGATCTCCGGGGTGACCGTCGGCGGCAAGACGGGCACCGCCAACTCCGACAACGTGCGGACGCCGTACGCCTGGTTCATCGCCTGGGCGGACGACCCCGAGGTGGCGGTCTGCGTCTTCGTGCAGGACGCCGAGATGGAAGCAACCGACGTGGCCGGCGGCCGGGTCGCGGCGCCGATCGCCAAGTCCGTGATCGAGGCGCTCCGATGACCGGGCGCAGATCCTCGGTCACAATGAACACTCAGACGACGAGGAGACGACAGCATGGGTGACGAACCCAGGATGCTCGGCGGCCGCTACGAACTGGGTCCCCTGCTCGGACGCGGCGGCATGGCACAGGTACGCCGCGCCCGCGACATCCGCCTCGGCCGACAGGTCGCGGTCAAGCTGCTGCGCACCGACCTGGCCGGCGACCCCACCTTCCAGGCCCGGTTCCGGCGCGAGGCCCAGGCGTCGGCCGGGCTGAACCATCCCAACATCGTCGCCGTCTACGACACCGGCGAGGAGTCCGATCCCACCACCGGCGTGAACGTGCCCTACATCGTGATGGAGCTGGTCGAGGGGCACACCCTGCGCGAACTGCTCCGGGACGGGCGCAAGATCCTGCCCGAGCGGGCCATGGAGTTCACCTCCGGCGTGCTGGACGCCCTGGCCTACTCGCACCGGGCGGGCATCGTGCACCGCGACATCAAGCCGGCCAACGTGATGCTGACCAGCGCCGGCCGGATCAAGGTGATGGACTTCGGCATCGCCCGCGCCGTCGCCGACACCTCGGCCACCATGACCCAGACCGCGGCCGTCATCGGCACCGCCCAGTACCTGTCACCCGAGCAGGCCCGGGGCGAGACCGTGGACGCCCGCTCGGACATCTACTCGGCCGGCTGCCTGCTCTACGAACTGCTTGTCGGGCATCCGCCGTTCCGGGGCGATTCGCCGGTCTCGGTGGCCTACCAGCACGTCCGCGAGCATCCGGTGCCGCCGAGCCAGCTCGATCCGCTGGTCACCGCCGAGATGGACGCCGTCGTGCTGAAGGCTCTCGCCAAGGACGCCGGCGGCCGCTACCAGACGGCGTCCGAGATGCGCGAGGACGTCAACCGGCTGCTGGCCGGCCAGAGTGTCCGGGCCGTCGCGCCGGCGCCCGAACCGGCGCCGACCGGCGTGCTGGCTGCCACCGAGGTGCTCCGCTCCCCCACCCAGGCGAGCCCGGCGACGGCGTCCCCGGTCGAGCCCACCGACACCGCCACCATTCCGCAGCGCGCGATCGACGAGCCGCGACGGAACCGGCGGGCCTGGGTCTGGGGACTGGTCGCCTTCGTGCTGGTGATCGGGCTCGGCTACGGCACCTACCTGTTCTTCAACCCGGAGGCGCGGGTCGCCCAGGTCGAGGTGCCCAGCGTCATCGAGCGCAGCCGCGACTTGGCCGAGCAGCAACTCCAGGAGGTCCGGCTGGTCGTCTCCGTGCAGGAGGTCAACGGCGCCGACGACGCGACCATCAACCGGGTGATCAACCAGGACCCGCTGCCCGGGGTGAAGGTGCCGGTCGGCTCGACGGTCACCATCGAGATCAACGTCGGCCCGAAGAAGGCGACCATCCCGACCAACCTGATCGGCATGTCGGTATCGGAGGCCGACAAGGCCCTGAAGGCGCTCGGCTTCACCAACGTGAAACGCTCGCCGGATCCCAGCAACACCACCACGAAGGCCAACCAGGTCACCAACGTCTTCCCCGGCGGCGGGGTGACGGTGACCCTGGACACCCCGATCACCCTGCAGTTCGCCCCCGGCACCGGGGTGGTGCCGAACTTCCTGGGACTGAGCAAGTCGGGTGCCCAGGCGCAGGCGGACCGGGAGGGCTTCGACGTCACCTTCACCGAGGAGGAGACCGACGAGGCGACCGCCGGCCAGGTGTTCAAGCAGAACCCGCAGGCCGGCGAGACGATCAAGCGCAGCCAGAAGATCCAGCTGGTGCTGGCCAAGACACCCAGTTCGCCCTCGGCCACGCCCGACCCGAGCGAGTCAGAGACCCCCTGAGGGTCGGCTTCAGCGCAGCGCCATCAGCGGCGTGAGGCCCTCCGCGCGGGCGGGTGCGTCGGCGTCCCCGCAGACCGCGAGCCAGTTGGCGAGCATCTGGTAGCCGCCCTCGGTGAGCACCGACTCGGGGTGGAACTGCACCGACTCGACCGGCAGGCTGCGATGGCGCACCGCCATGATCACCCCGGACGCGGTGGTGGCGGTCACCTCCAGCTCGTCGGGCACGGTCGCCGGGTCGAGCGCCAGCGAGTGGTACCGGGTGGTGGTCAGCGGGCTGGGCAGCCCCGCGAACACCCCGACCCCCTCGTGCAGCACCTCGGAGGTCTTGCCGTGCAGCAGTTCCGGCGCCCGGCCGACCACGCCGCCGAACGCGACCGCCATCGACTGCAGGCCCAGGCAGACCCCGAAGATCGGCAGCCTGCCGGCGTGCGAGCGCACCACGTCGATGCAGACGCCCGCCGACTCCGGCGTGCCCGGCCCGGGCGAGATCAGCACGCCGTCGTAGCCCTCGGCCCAGTCGGCGGTCTCGAACCGGGGATCGTCGTTGCGCCAGACGTCCACCTCGGCCCCCAGCTGGGCCAGGTACTGGACGAGGTTGTAGACGAACGAGTCGTAGTTGTCGATCACCAGGATGCGCGCCATGGCGTCATTGTCCCCCATCGCCGCCCGCCCGACGCACCCCGGTCAGCCGATCCGCCGGGCCTCGATGTCGAGGCCGCCGCGGTAGGCGGGCATGGTGACGGACGCCTCGCGGCGCTGGCCGTAGCCCAGGCCGTAGGCGTCCACGTACTGCCGGTAGATCCGCACGGCGCTGGAATCGGCCAGCGCCCGGTCCAGCCGGTCGGGGTCGCCGATGGCCGCGATCTCATACGGCGGCGCGTAGGGGACGCCGTGCAGCACCACCGAGTTGCCGACGCATTTCACCCCGGTCCGCGAGGTCACCCGCTGGCCCTGGATGGTCATCGCCTCCGCGCCGCCCGACCACAGGGCGTTCACCACCGCCTGGATGTCCTGCTGGTGCACCACCAGCAGTTCGGGGCTCACCCCTGGCTGCTGGACGTGCGAGCGGGCATCGTCGAGCACGACCACGACGGCCGGGCCCTTCACCGGGGTCTGCCCGGCGATCACCGCCGCTGCCCGCGACGCGTCCTCGGGAACCCCGCCGCCGTCGCTCCTGGTCAGGGCGTCCACGTCGCGGCGGAGCTTCGCGATGCGTTCGGTGAGTTCGGCGTTGCGCTTCGACTCCGACTGGATCAATCCCGCCAGGTCGGTGTTGCGGTTGGGTCGCAGATCGGTGCCGCCGGCATTGACGGCGCTGGTGGTGATCATGAAGCCGGCCAGCACACAGACCGCGATGCTGAGCAGGCGGCGTCCCAGCCGCACCTCGCCCGAGCGTCCGGACGCCCGGCGCAGGCGGGCTCGCGCCCGCACCCACTGCCGCCTCATGCAGGCGAGTCTAGGAGGAGGGTTCGGCCGGCCCCGCCCCGGGCGGTAAGATCGACCCCATGCCCGAGTCGAAGACCCGCAAGCAGGCAGCGGACAAGAAGAAGAAGGCGTCCGACCAGGCGGCGTCCGAGACCCGCAAGGAGCGCCAGCGCCGGGTCGCCGCGCCGGGAAGCCGGCGCTGGGTGCCGCCCACCTTCATCACGGTCGGGCTGCTGGGCGTGCTGTGGTTGGTGGTGTACTACATCGGCGGGCACCTGATCCCGTTCATGAGCGACCTCGGCGGCTGGAACGTGCTGATCGGCATGGGCTGCATGGCGGCGGCGTTCGGCATCGCCACCCTCTGGAAGTAGCTGCTTCCCGCTGGACCAGCCTCGTCCCCGGTGGTCGAGCTCGCCGGGACCCCTGCTGACCGACTCGTCCGGCTGACTGGCGCCATCGCGAGGCACTGGCGCTCTGCAGAGCGCCACTCGCTCCCGATGTGGTCAGTCACGTTGGCTGGACGGCCGGCCTCCCGTCGGTCGAGTTCGACGGCGGAGAATCAGCCCTGTGGCTTGAGCAGCGGGAACAGGATCGTCTCGCGGATGCCGGCACCGGTGAACAGCATGATCGTCCGGTCGATGCCCAGCCCCATGCCGCCCATCGGCGGCGCGCCGAACTCCAGCGCGCGCAGGAAGTCCTCGTCCAGCTGCATCGCCTCCGGGTCGCCGGCGGCTGCCTTCAGCGACTGGGCGACCAGGACGTCCCGCTGGATCACCGGGTCGATCAGCTCGGAGAAGCCGGTGCCCCGTTCCACTCCGCCGATGATCAGGTCCCAGGCCTCGACCAGGCGCGGATCGTCGGGGTTGTTCCGGGCCAGCGGCTGGGCGATCGCGGGGTAGCCGTTGACGAAGGTGGGCTGCACCAGGGTGGGCTCGACGATCTCGGCGAACAGCTCCATCGCCAGCTTCTGGTCGATCCAGGCCGGGTCGTACTCGATGCCGCGGGCGTCCGCGATCGCGCGCAGCCGCTGCAGCGGGGTGTCCGGGGTGACCTCCTCGCCGACGGCGTCCGAGAGCCCCGGGTAGACGCTCAGCCACGCCCACTCGCCGGTCAGCTGCACCTCGCCGGCCGGGGTGTGCACCGACTCGACGCCGAGCTCGGCGGCGGCGTTGACGATCAGGTCGCGGGTCATCGCCGCGATCGTGTACTGGTCGCCCCAGGACTGGTACGCCTCCAGCATGGTGAACTCGGGCGAATGCGAGGAGTCGACGCCCTCGTTGCGGAAGATCCGGCCCATCTCGTAGACCCGGTCGACCCCGCCGACGATGGCCCGCTTGAGGTAGAGCTCGATCGCGATCCGCAGCGTCATCGGAATGTCGAACGCGTTCAGGTGGGTGTGGAAAGGCCGGGCGGACGCCCCGCCGTGCACCAGCTGCAGGATCGGGGTCTCGACCTCGAGGTAGCCCTGGTCACGCAACGTCTGGCGGATCGAGCCAACGATGGCCGCTCGGGTGCGGACCATCTCGCGGGCCTCCTCGCGGGCGACCAGGTCGGCGTAGCGCTGCCGTACCCGGGTCTCCTCGCCGAGGTCCTTGTGCAGCGTCGGCAGCGGCCGCAGCGCCTTGGATGCCAGCCGCCACTGAGACGCCAGCACCGACAGCTCGCCACGCCGGGACGAGATCACCCGGCCCTTGACGAAGACGAAGTCGCCCAGGTCGACGTCCGCCTTCCAGTCGGCCAGCCGATCCTCGCCCACCTCGGCCAGCGAGATCATCACCTGTAGCCGGGCCCCCGAGTCGGACGCCGTGAAGCCGTCCTGCAGGGTCGCGAAGCAGAGCTTGCCGGTGTTGCGGATGAACACCACCCGGCCGCCCACGCCCACCACGTCGGAGGTCTCCTCGCCCGCAGCGAGCTGACCCCACTGGGCATGCACCTCGCTCGCCCTGTGCGTGCGGTCCACGGTGATCGCGTACGGATCGGTGCCACCCTCGAGCAGCCGGGCGCGCTTCTCGCGGCGCAACCGGAGCTGTTCGGGCAGGGCGGCATCATCATCGGGCGTGGTCACCGAGCGATTGTATCGGCGCGACCCGGACGGCCCCGCGGCCGGTCACCGCGGCCGCCAGCCCTCCTCCACCGACCACCGGCAGGACGCCGGCTCGGCGCCCGCGCCGACCAGCAGGTCTTCCAGCAGCCGCGGGCCGTGCTCGCCGACAAGCTCCGCGGGCAGCACGCCGGTCAGCACCAGCATCAGCAGCCCGTGCCCGCTCACCCAGATCCGCACGGCCAGCGCCGCGGCGTCCGTGCCGGCATCGAGCCGGCCGGCCCCCGCGGCGCGGGTGGCGGCGGCGGTGAGCAGCTCCAGGCCGCGGCCCGCGGCGTCCGGATCGTCGAGGTCGGCGGCGGCGTCGAACATCGCCCGGTACAGGTCCGGCTCGGCCAGCGCGTGGGCGGCGTAGCCGGCGCTCAGCGCGGCCAGGTCGGCCAGCGGGTCGGAACCGGACGGGACGGCGGCGAGCCGCGCGCCGAGCCTGGTGAATCCCTCCTGCCGGACGGCCCGCCACAGCCCCGGCATGCCGTCGAAGTAGGTGTACACCGCGATCGTCGAGACGCCCAGTCCGTCGACCACCGAGCGCAGGGTCACCGGTTCGCGGCGCGCCAGCATCGCCGCGGCGCGTTCGATCAGGGCGGCGCGGATCGAGGGATCCAGCGGTCTGGGCATTGCGCTTCGTAGCATAGCGATGATATGAATGAGATAGCACTGCTATTCAACGTGATTCGGAGGTCGCCATGCCCGTCCAGTTGCTCAACCCGCCCGGACTCCCGCAGCCGGAGTTCTACCGTCAGGTCGCGGTCGCCCAGGGCTCGCGACTGGTCTTCGTCGCCGGCCAGGTGGCCCGCGACGCCGAGGGGAATCCGGTCGGCCCCGGCGACTTCGCGGCCCAGGTGGAGCAGGCGTTCTGCAACGTCGCCATCGCGCTGGCCGGGGTGGGCGGCAGCTTCGCCGACGTCGCCAACCTCACCGTCTACGTCGTCGACTGGACGCCCGACCTGCTGCCCCTGCTCGGCGAGGGCGTGGGACGGGCCGCCGGCCGGATGGGGTTCGACCCGCTGAAGCCGGTCACCCTGATCAGCGTCGCCGGGCTCGGCGAACCCGACCTGATGGTCGAGGTGCAGGCCACCGCGGTGCTGCCCTGACCACTCCGCGGCCGCTCAGCCGCCCGCCGGCGTCGCACCCGAACGATCGCCGTCGAAGGTTGCGACCCGCGCCGACGAACCCGTCCGGACGAACTCCCAGACGCTGAGCGGCGTGAGGGCCTCCAGCAGCGTCCGGTCGTGGCTGACGATCAGCAGGGTGCCGGCGAAACCGGCCAGCGCCTCCTGCAGCTGATCGATCGCGGCGGCGTCCAGGTGGTTGGTCGGCTCGTCGAGGACCACGACGTTGACCGCGCGACCCTGCAGCAGGGCGAGGGCGGCCCGGGTGCGTTCGCCCAGTGACAGGCTGTCGCAGGGCCGGTTGACATGGTCGGCGCCGAGTCCGAACTTCGCCAGCAGGGTGCGGACGGCGCCGGGGTCGGTCTCGCCGAGGGCGGCCGCGACGGCGTCCAGCAGGCCGACCCCTCCGGCGACCTCGCCGCGGGCCTGGCCGAGGGTGCCGAGTGCCACCCGGGTGCCCCAGGTCACCCGTCCATCCTCGACCCCCCGACGTCCGAGGACCGCCTCCAGCAGGGTGGTCTTGCCGGATCCGTTGTCGCCGAGCAGCGCGACCCGGTCGCCGCGGACCACCTGCGCGCTGACCGGCCCGAGGGCGAAGTCGCCGTTGCGCACCAGCACCCGATCGAGGGTGAGCACCAGCTCGGACGGCGGTGCGGCCTCGGCGATCGCGTACCGCAGCTGCCACTCCTTGCGGGGCTGTTCCACCTCGTCCAGGCGTTCCACGGCGTCCCGGACCCGGGCGGCGCGCTGGTCCATTCGCCGGGCCCGATCCTCCCGGGCCTTCTTCTCCAGCTTCATGCCGGGCCCGAGCCTGGCCGCCTTGGTCCGGCCGGTGCGTGCCCATTCGGTCTTGCGGCGGGCCTGTTCGATGAGCGCATCGCGGGTGTCGGCGTAGGCGGCGTAGGCCGCCTCGGCCTGCTCCCGGGCCAGCTGCCTGGCGGCGCGGTAGTCGGTCCAGCCGCCGGTGTAGTGGTTCACCCGCTGCTGGGTCTCGTCGAGCTCCAGCACCGAGCCGGCGACGGCGTCCAGGAAGCCGCGATCGTGGGACGCGATCAGCACCGGCGAGCGCTGCGTCCGGACGAAGTCGATCAGCGCCGCCAGCCCGCGGGCGTCCAGGTTGTTGGTGGGTTCGTCCAGCAGCAGGACGTCGTAGCGGCTGACCAGGATGGACGCCAGCCCGGCCCGGGCCGCCTGCCCGCCGGAGAGGGTGCCGAGCGGGCGATCGAGGTCGGCGTCCAGTCCGAGGCCGGCCACCACCTCCGCCAGCCGGGCGTCCAGGTCGGCGCCGCCCAACGCCAGCCAGCTGGCCAGGGCATGGTCGTAGCGCTCGGCCGGGTCCCACGATCCCGGGGTTCGCCCGGCTGGCAGGGCGTGATCGCCTTCAGGGCGGGATCCCGGGGTTCGCCCGGACGACGTGGGCGGCTCGTCGCCCACCCCGGTCCCGGCGCCAGGCGTCCGGGGAGAGCGGGGGCGGTCGTCCGGCTGGGAGGCGGCAGCGTCGGCGAGCCCGGCCGCCGCGGCCTCGAAGGCGTCCTGGGCCGGACCGACCCCGGTGCGCCGGCGGGCGTAGTCGAGGATCGTCTCCTCCGGCGCGGGCGGCTCCTGGGGCAGGTAGCCGAGGGTGGCGTCCGGGGGCGCGAATCGGACGCTGCCGGCGTCCGGGGCGTGCAGGCCGGCGACGATCCGCAGCAGCGTGGTCTTGCCGGCGCCGTTCGGGCCGACCAGCGCGGTCACGTCACCGGGGGTCAGCCGCAGATCGAGACCGGCGAACAGCGGGCGCGCCCCGAAGGACGCGGCGACGCCGGAGAGGAAGAGGGATGCGGACACGTGGGGAACCTTCGATCGCTGGTGGGCAGGGCGAGAGGTTCAGATCCACATGGCTACCAGGGTGCCTGAGCGGTGCACCCGGAATCAAACCGTCCCCGGCGACGTTTCCGCCCTTCGGCGTCCTTTCCAGGGTTCAAACCACGGAAAGGACGCGGAAACCCGGAAACGTCGACCGCACGGCCCGGGCCGCGACGTCCCAGCCCCGCAAAGTCGAGAGGCGCCCGACTTGAATGAGTGAGTACTCACTCATACACTCGTCCCTCGTGAGCAGAGCCAACCCGATGACCCCGGACGAGCGGCGGCGGGCCTTGATCGAGGCGACCCGTCCGCTGCTGCTCGAGCACGGGATGCAGGTCACCACCCGGCAGATCGCCGAGTGCGCCGACGTCGCCGAGGGCACCATCTTCCGCGCCTTCGGCACCAAACAGAGCCTGATCGAGGCGGTGGTCGACGACTGCCTGGCGCCCGGCCCGGTGATCATCGCGATCGACGCGATCCCCGCCGACCTCGGACTGGAGGACACCGTGGCCCGGATGGTTCAGGTGCTGACCGCCCGGATCCAGCAGGTACGGTCGCTGATGGCCGCGATCAGCCAGTCGCAGCCACACGGGCGACGACCCAAGCCGCCGCACCGGGACTTCCACCGGGCCATCGACGAGGCCATCGGCCGAGCCCTGGCCCGCTTCGACGGCCGGCTCGCCGTCGGCACCCCGACCGCCTGCTGGGCGATCTCGGCGATGTCGTTCGCCTCCGTGATGCCGCTCGCCGAGCATCCGGACGCCGCCGACCCCCGCCAGCTCGCCCGCCTCATCCTGCACGGCATCGCCGTCGAACCCACCGAGGACACCCCATGCTGATCCGCATCCTGCGCGACTACCTGCGGCCCTACTACGGGCAGCTCGGGTTCGTCGTGCTGCTGCAACTCGCGGCCAACACGGCCGCCCTCTACCTGCCGACCATGAACGCCCGGATCGTCGACGACGGCATCGCCACCGGCGACACCGGGCTGATCCTCAGCCTCGGCGGCCTGATGCTCGGGGTCACCGTGATCCAGATGGCCGCCCAGATCGCCGCTGTCTGGTTCGGCGCGCGTTCGGCGATGGCGTTCGGACGCGACCTGCGCGCAGCGATCTTCGACCGCACCCTCGACTTCTCCGCCCGCGAAGTGGCCAAGTTCGGCGCGCCCAGCCTGATCACCCGCACGACCAACGACGTCCAGCAGATCCAGCAGTTGGTGATGATGACCGCGTTCATGATCGTCGCGGCCCCGATCATGATGGTCGGCGGCGTGATCATGGCGCTGCGCGAGGACCCCGGGCTGACCTGGACGATCGCGGTCGCCGTGGTCATCCTGGGCGTCCTGATCGGCGCCATCGTCAGCCAGATGATGCCGCTGTTCGCCACCCAGCAGGTGCGCATCGACACGATCAACCGGGTGCTGCGCGAACAGATCTCGGGCCTGCGGGTGATCCGGGCGTTCACCGCCGAGCCGCGCGAGAACGAACGGTTCGCCGTCGCGAACGCCGAGCTCACCGACACCGCGACCAGGGTCGGACGCCGGATGATGACGCTGTTCCCGACCGTGTTCTTCGTGATGAACGTGTCCACCATCGGGGTCACCTGGTTCGGCGCCTTCCGGGTCGCCGAGGGCCACATGCAGACCGGCCAGCTGCTGGCCTTCATCCAGTACCTGATGACCATCCTGATGAGCGTGATGATGGCGACGATGATGCTGATGATCGCGCCCCGCGCGGTGGTCAGCGCCCGCCGCATCGCGGAGGTGCTCGACACCGACTCATCGGTGGTGCCGCCCGTCCGGCCGGTGCGGACCGTCCAGGCCCGCGGCCGGGTCGAACTGCAGGGCGTCGAGTTCAAGTACCCCGGTGCCGAGCAGCCCGTCCTCACCGGCATCGACCTGAGCGTCCGGCCGGGCGAGACCACGGCCATCATCGGCTCCACCGGCGCCGGCAAGACCACCCTGGTCAGCCTGATCCCGCGGCTGTTCGACGTGACCGGCGGCCGGGTCGAGGTGGACGGCGCGGACGTCCGCGAGCTCGAGCCCGACCTGCTCTGGTCCCGGATCGGCCTGGTGCCGCAGAAGCCGTACCTGTTCAGCGGCACCGTGGCGTCCAACCTACGCTACGGAAAGCCGGACGCCACCGACGACGAGCTGTGGGCGGCACTGGAGACCGCGCAGGCGGCCGACTTCGTCCGGGCCATGCCCGGTCAGCTGGACGCCGCCATCGCCCAGGGCGGCACCAACGTGTCCGGCGGCCAGCGGCAGCGGTTGTCGATCGCCCGGGCGCTGGTGAAGAAGCCCGACATCTACATCTTCGACGACTCGTTCTCGGCACTCGACGTGACCACGGACGCCCGGCTCCGCGCCGCGCTGTCCCGGGAGACGGCCCAGGCCGGCGTGCTGATCGTCGCGCAGCGGGTGTCCACCATCCGCGACGCCGAGACCATCGTGGTGCTGGACGACGGGCGGATCGAGGGCGTCGGGACCCACGACCAGCTGCTCGCCACCTGCCCCACCTACGCCGAGATCGTCGCATCCCAGTTCAAGGCCGAGGAGGCAGCAGCATGAGCCAGCAGGCACCCACCAACGCGCCCGCGAAGGCGAATCCCCGCTCCGAGCACGCCCGGCATCAGCAGCGCGGCATGGGCCACGGCCCCATGCAGGGGCTCGGCTCGTCGGAGAAGGCGGTCAGCTTCGGCGCCTCGGCCAGGCGGCTGCTCGGCATGATGCGGCCGGAACGGAACCTGATCGTCTTCGTGGTGGTGATCTCGGCCCTGGCCACCCTGGGCAACGCCCTCGGACCGGTCATCCTGGCCCGCGGCACCGACCTGATCTTCGACGGCGCCCTCGGCGGCGGCATCGACTTCCACGGGCTCGGGGTGGTCATCCTCGAGGCGCTGGCCGTCTACCTGGTCTCGGGGGTGGTGCTGTGGTGGGCCAGCTTCCTGATCAACGACATCGTCCAGCGCACCGTCTACCGGATGCGCGAGGAGGTGGCGACCAAGCTGCACCGGCTGCCGATCACCTACTTCGACGGCCAGCCGCGCGGTGAGCTGCTCAGCCGGGTGACCAACGACATCGACAACATCGCCCAGTCGCTGCAGCAGACCCTGGCCCAGATGCTGACCAACATCTTCACCGTGCTCGGCGTGCTGGCCGTGATGCTGTGGCTGTCGCCGCCGCTGGCGCTGGTGGTGCTGATCTCGGTGCCGCTGACCGCCCTGGTCACGGCGCAGGTGATGAAGCGTTCGCAGCGCCGGTTCGCCGACATGTGGCGCTCCACCGGCCAGCTGAACGCCCACGTCGAGGAGGCCTTCACCGGGCATTCGCTGGTCAAGGTGTTCGGCCGGCAGCGCGAGGTGGCCGCCGGCTTCGCCGTCAAGAACGCCGAGATGTACGAGGCGTCGTTCCGGGCCCAGTTCATCAGCGGCATCATCATGCCGGCGGTGTTCTTCATCGGGAACCTGAGCTATGTCGCGATCGCGGTGATCGGCGGCATCTGGGTGGCGGCCGGCACCATGACGCTGGGCGCCGTCCAGGCGTTCATCCAGTACGCCCGGATGTTCACCCAGCCGATCACCCAACTGGCCTCGATGACCAACCTGCTGCAGTCGGGGGTCGCCTCGGCCGAGCGGGTCTTCGAGGTGCTGGACGCCGACGAGCAGAGCCCGGACGCCGCCGCGCAGCTGCCGCAGCCGCTGCGCGGGCGGGTCTCCTTCGAGCACGTCGCGTTCTCCTACGAGCCGGCGAAGCCGCTGATCACCGACCTGTCGCTGGTCGCCGAGCCCGGTTCGACGGTCGCCATCGTCGGACCCACCGGCGCCGGCAAGACCACCCTGGTCAACCTGCTGATGCGGTTCTACGACGTGAGCGCCGGACGGATCACCATCGACGGCGTCGACATCGCCGACGTGCCGCGGCGCGAGCTGCGGGCGAACATCGGCATGGTGCTGCAGGACGCCTGGCTGTTCGGTGGCACCATCCGCGACAACATCGCCTACGGGCGTCCGGACGCCACCGAGGACGAGATCCGCGCGGCCGCCGAGGCCACCTACGTCGACCGGTTCGTGCATTCGCTGCCGGACGGCTACGACACGGTGATCGACGACGAGGGCTCGAACGTGTCGGCGGGCGAGAAGCAGCTGATCACCATCGCCCGGGCGTTCCTGTCCGATCCGGCGATCCTGATCCTGGACGAGGCCACCTCATCGGTGGACACCCGCACCGAGCTGCTGGTGCAGAACGCCATGAACGCGCTGCGCGGCGGGCGGACGTCGTTCGTGATCGCCCACCGGCTCTCCACCATCCGCGACGCCGACACCATCCTGGTGATGGAGGACGGCGCGATCGTCGAGCAGGGTTCGCACGGGGCGCTGCTGGAGCACGGCGGGGCCTATCACCGGCTGTACCGGTCGCAGTTCGCCGGCGGGTTGGACGACGAGGAGCAGGCGGCCTGAGCGATCGAGGCCTCCGCCATCCGGTGTCGGGATCGCGGACACGGCGACGGCGGTCGGCTCGGTCCGATGCTGGGGTGGACCGGCGGCCGGGCCGATCCGACGTCCTGTGAGTGGACCGGCAACCGACCCGATCCGACCGCCGATCCGCCGATCCGACGGCCGGTGGCCGGCGATCCGACCGCCGGTGGCCGGCGATCCGACCGCCGGTGGCCGGCGATCTCGACATCGCCGTCCGATGGCGGAAAACCTCGCCGATGTCGTGTAGCGACCCGAAATCGGGCGGGTTTCCGTCCACCGGCGAGCCATCTCGACATCGCTCATGGCCGCCCGGTCCGCGGCGGTCCGCAGCCAGTGCCGTGTCCAACCGAGGGCTCGCCCTGGTGAGCGGTGTCCGGCCGTATGCCGCGCAAAGCCGACGAGGGAGGCATACCGCGTGGTACCGCGACCGATGAGAAGGCGGCGCGAGGTGCCGGTCCGGACATCGCGCAGCGGGTGAAGGTTGGTGGACGCGGCACTAGGGTCATCGGATGCTCAAGGTGGTGGGGGCGGCGATCGTCCGGCACGGCTGCGTGCTGGCCGCCCGGCGCAGCTACCCCTCCGCCGAGGCCGGCCGGTGGGAGTTCCCGGGCGGCAAGGTCGAGGCTGGCGAGGCCCCGGACGCCGCGCTGACCAGGGAGATCGCCGAGGAGCTCGGCTGCGCGGTGCGGGTGGTGCGATGGCTGCCGGACGCCGTCCGCGGCGAGGATCGCGGCCGTGACCTGGAGCTCCGGGTCGCGGTGTGCAGCGTGCTGGCCGGCGAGCCGGCCGGCACCGAGCACGACGCGCTGCGCTGGCTGGGGCCCGAGGAACTGGACGACGTCGACTGGCTCGAGCCCGACCGCCCCTTCCTGCCGGCGTTGCGTGAGCGACTGCTGGACGGCGAGCGGCTGCCGGGCGGCAACGTCGGCGGCGCCGTCCGGATCGGGACGACGGTGCGCCGTCCGACCGGCCCGTGGACCCCGGCGGTGCACGCCCTGCTCGGTCATCTCGGGCGATCCGGGCTGGCGGCGATTCCGCGGGTGCACGGGGTGGACGCCCGCGGCCGCGAGGTCCTCGACTACCTGCCCGGCGAGGTGATCGACCTGGACGACGAGCAGCTCTCGGACGCCCGCCTGGCGGCGCTGGGCGGCTGGCTGCGCGACCTGCACGCGGCGGCGTCCGGCTTCGCGCACTCCGGTCCGTGGCGATTCTTCGGTGTCGACGCACCCGTGCTGATCACCCACAACGACGTGGCGCCCTACAACGTCGCCTTCGCCGGCGACGCGGTGGCCGGCGTCTTCGACTGGGACCTGGCCGGGCCGTCGTCGCCGCTGCACGACCTGGGCCACACGGCGTGGACGGCGATCCCGCTGTTCCGTCCGATACCGGCCGACGAGGCCGCCCGGCGCCTCCGGGTCTTCGCCGACGCCTACGGCACCGATCCGGTCACCGTGCTGGACGGCGTCGAGCCACGCGTGCAGCTGGCGATCGACGGCATCCGCGAGGCGGTCCGGCGCGGCGATGAGGGGATGCGGAACCTGGCCGCGCAGGGCGAGCCGGAGCGCACCGAGCGGGCCCTGGCCGGCTTCCTGCGGCGCCGGGACCCGATCCGCCGGCTGCTCTGACCCGACACCCGCGTCGCCTGGTCCGTGAAACCCCTCCCTAACTACCTGTGCCCTCCCACCGGTGGGAGGGCACAGGTAGTTAGGGAGGGCCCTGGGCGTCAGGCGGTGGGAGCGGGGGCGACCAACTCCAGGGCGCGCACGGACGCCGGACGCTCGACCGCGGACGACACCAGGATCAGCTCGTCGGCGTCGGCATGGACGGCGAAGCGGCGCAGCCAGTCGCGCACCTGGGTGCCGGTGCCCACGCCGGTGTAGCGCAGCATGTGGTCGACCTGGGTGCCGCCGGGGCCGTCCAGCAGGATCTCGACGTCGTCGTCGCTCAGCGCCCGGCCGCGGCCGAGGAAGGTCTTCACCCGGGCCCGCCGGGTGAGCTCCAGCAGCCGACGCGCCTCGTCCTCGGAATCGGCGGCGATCACCCCGGCGCCGGCGATCACGTACGGCTCGGCGAGCTGGTCGGACGGCCGGAAGTCGCGCCGGTAGGTGGCCACCGCAGCCTCCAGGGCGTCCGGGGCGAAGTGGGACGCGAACGCGTACGGCAGGCCGAGCGCCGCCGCGAGCTGGGCGCCGAACAGCGACGAGCCGAGCAGGTAGAGCGGCACCCGGGTGCCGGCGCCGGGGGTGGCCGCGACGCCGAGGATCACCGAGTCGCCAAGGAACCCCTGAAGCTCCTGGACGTCGTTCGGAAAGGTGTCGGCGGCCCCGGGGGTGCGGCGCAACGCCCGCACCGTGGTCTGATCGGTGCCCGGCGCGCGTCCGAGCCCCAGGTCGATCCGGCCCGGGTGCAGCTCGGCCAGGGTGCCGAACTGCTCGGCGATCACCAGCGGCGCATGGTTGGGCAGCATCACCCCGCCGGCCCCCAGCCGGATGGTGGCGGTGTGGGCCGCGACGTGGGCGATCAGCACCGCGGTCGCGGACGACGCGATGGTGGGCATGTTGTGGTGCTCGGCGTACCAGACCCGTCGGTAGCCCCAGCGCTCCGCGTCGCGGGCCAGCGCCACGGTGGCGGCCAGTCCGTCCGCCACCGACTCACCCGGCAGCACCTGCGCCAGGTCGAGGATGGACAGCGGGACGTCGGGCAGCTCGGTCGCGTCGGTCACGACCTGGACAACGGTCTCGGGGCCGGCGAACATTCCCGCGGATTCCCCGACCCCCGAGCGCTCGCCCAACTGTTCAGGGCTCGCTGAGTTCAGCGAGCCCTGAATAGTTGGGCGAGCGCTCGGGGTGGGCGGCAGCGGTGGCGACCCGGGCGGACATTCCCGGTGAGATGGGACCGCGCCGGCGAATAGGGTTGGCGCATGGCGGTGATCGACCTCAACGCCGATCTGGGCGAATCGTTCGGTACCTGGCGCCTCGGCGACGACGAGGCGATGCTCGACATCGTCACCAGCGCGAACGTGTCCTGCGGCTTCCATGCCGGCGACCCGCTCACCCTGGAGCGCACCTGCGCACTGGCCGCGAGCCGCGGCGTCCGGATCGGCGCGCAGGTCTCCTACCGCGATCTGGCCGGCTTCGGACGCCGCTTCCTGGACTGCACGGAGGCCGAACTGCGGGCCGACGTGCTGTACCAGCTGGGCGCCCTGCAGGCGATGTGCGTGGTGGCCGGCACCTCGCTGGCCTACGTGAAGCCGCACGGCGCGCTCTACAACACCGTGGTCCACCACGAGGTGCACGCCCGCGCCGTGGTGGGGGCCGTCGCCGACTTCGACGCCTCGTTGCCGGTGCTGGGACTGCCCGGCGGCCTGCTGCTGGAGCTGGCCCGGGAGCGGGGCCTGCGCACGGTGGCCGAGGCGTTCCTCGACCGCGGCTACACGCCGACGGGCACCCTGGTGCCCCGCGGCCGGCCCGGTGACCTGATCGACCACCCGGAGCTCGCCGCCGACCGGGTGCTGCGGCTGGTGCACGACGGTGTGGTCACCGCCGTCGACGGCACCGAGGTGGAGCTTCGCGCCGAGTCGGTGTGCACCCACGGCGACTCGCCGGGTGCGGTGGCGATGGCGCGGCGGGTGCGCGAGGTGCTGGTCGCCTCCGGTGTCGAGGTGCGGGCCTTCGCCTGATGGACGGCCGGCTGCTGCCCTGCGGCGAACGCGCGGTGCTGATCGAGGTCGACGGCCTGGACGCCGTGCTCGCCCTGCGGGCGGCCCTCGCCCCGCTGGCCGGCGGCGGGGCGTTCGCCGCCGTCCGCGAGCTGGTGCCGGCAGCCACCACCGTGCTGCTCGGCGTCGACGACCCGGCGGCCCTGCCGCGGGTGGCGGTGGCGGCGGCCGAGGCTCTGGCCGGGCTGGACGGCGGCCGCACGGCGGCGTCCACCGCGGAACCGGTCGAGATCGGCGTCCGCTACGACGGCGAGGACCTGGCGGAGGTCGCCCGGCTGACCGGCCTGGAGCCCGCGGGGGTGATCGCCGCGCACACCGGCAGCGAGTGGACGGTCGCGTTCGGCGGCTTCGCGCCCGGCTTCGCCTACCTGGCCGGCGGCGACGACCGGCTGGCGGTGCCGCGGCGCGCCGAGCCCCGGACCCGGGTGCCGGCCGGCGCCGTCGGCCTGGCCGGCCCGTTCAGCGGCATCTACCCGCGCGCCTCCCCCGGTGGCTGGCAGCTGATCGGCCGCACCGACGTCACACTGTGGGACGCCGACCGCGACCCGCCCGCGCTGCTGCAGCCGGGGGGCCGGGTCCGGTTCCGGGCGATCGGTCCCGACGAGCCGGCGAAGAGCCCTGCGAAGGCCACCACGACCGACGACAGGTTGCCCGGTGCGCTCGACCAAGGCGATGCCGACCGGCCCGGCGTCCCGGACGGCCGCGACCAACGGGATGCCGACTCCCCCGGAGGCCGGGACAGGCTCGAGCAACGGCAGCCCGGGCTGACCGTCCTCGCCACCGGGCCGCTGGCCCTCCTGGTCGACGGCGGGCGTCCGGGCTACGCCGCGCTCGGCGTGGGCACCTCGGGGGCCGCCGACCGGGCGTCCTACCGGCTGGGCAACCGGCTCGTCGGCAACGAGCCGGGAGCCGCCGCGGTGGAGATCACCTTGGGCGGCCTGGCCGTCCGGGCCTGGGCCAGCTGCCTGATCGCCCTCACCGGAGCCGACTGCGCGCCCATGGTGGACGGCCGCCCGGCCAACCACGGCGGCCCGGTCTACCTGCGCGCCGGCCAGCAGCTTCGGCTGGGCACGCCGCGGGCCGGGCTGCGCTGCTACCTGGCGGTGGCCGGCGGGTTCGAGGTGCCGCTGGTGCTCGGTTCGGCGAGCACCGACACGCTCTCCGGCGTGGGTCCGGACGCCCTCCGCCCGGACGACCGGCTCGCCGTGCGGCGACCGCGCGGGCCGCTGTTCCTGACCGTCGAGAGCGTTCCCCGCGCCGCCGGTCCGGACGCCGCGATCAGCCTCGACGTGCTGCCCGGCCCGCGGGCCGACTGGCTCGCCGACCCGCGCGCACTCTTCGCCCTGCCCTGGGAGGTCTCCGACCGCAGCGACCGGGTCGGCGTCCGGCTGCTCGGTCACCCGCTGCAGCGGCATCCGGACGCGAGCGGCCGCGAGCTGCCCAGCGAGCCGATGGTGCGGGGCAGCATCCAGGTCCCGCCGGACGGCCGTCCGGTGATCGTCGGCGCCGACCATCCGGTGACCGGCGGCTACCCGGTGATCGGCGTGCTGACCGAGGCGGCCAGCGACCTCCTCGCGCAGGCCCGTCCCGGCGACCGGATCGGACTCCGTCCGGCCGCCGGGACGCGGTGACCCCCCGATAGCACGCTTCTGTGGATGCGGCCTCAGCCGGTCGGGACCAACCGCCCGGCCAGCGCCCTGGCCAGGCTGCGCGGCGCCCGCCCGGTCAGCCGCCACACCGTGTCGGTGTGCAGATCGGCCACCCCGGCCCGCAGCGCGGCGAAGACCCGGACGACGTTGTCGGCGTACCAGGCCGGCAGCCCGAGACCCGCGAAGGCGGCCCGGGCGGCGGCGTCCGGCACCGGCACGAACGGCACGGTGCGGCCGACCAGCCCCGAGATGACCGCGGCGGCCTCGCCGAAGTCGAGCACGGCCGGACCGGTGAGGGTCAGCACCCGATCGTTCCAGCGGGGGTCCTCCAGTGCCGCCGCCGCCACGGCGGCCACGTCGCCGGGGTCGACGAACGACACCCGCGCACCGGCCGCCGGCGCGACCAGCGCGTTGCCGTCGAAACCGCCCAGCACCGTGGTGGCGAACGTGGTGGGCCGCAGGATCGTCCACTGCAGGCCGGAGCGGGCGAGCCGGTCCTCGATCTCGGCGTGGGCGGCCCAGAACGCCACGTCGGAGCCGGCCCGCGCGCCGTGGGCGGACAGCTTCACCACCCGCCGGACGCCGGCGGCACGCGCCGCGTCGATCACCGCCGCCTCCCAGCGGACCTGGTCGGGGTGGTTCGGCGCGGCCAGGAACACCTGCCGGACGCCGGCCATGGCCCGGGCGAGCGAGTCCGGGTCGGCGAAGTCGCCGGCCACCCGCTCGACCCGGTCGGGCAGCAGCTCGCCGGCGCGCCCCGGGTCGCGGACCAGCGCCCGCACCGGGCCGGCGGCGACGAGTTCAGAGGCGAGCGAGCGGCCCACCGAGCCGGTCGCCCCAGTGATCAGGATCGTCATCGGAATGTTCCTCCTCGTGGTGTGCCGATGCGTCGGGCATCGACGGGTTGGTGATGGTCGCGTGATAGGTCTTGCTGACGGCGGCCGCGGCCGACCGGACGGTGCCGGCCGACCGGCCGGGGGACGGATGTCGGGTGGTGGCATCGCCCCACCGCCGCGGATCGTCCCTGCCGGGCAGCCAGTGGTGCCGCAGCCACCAGCCGAGCATCAGGCCGCTGACCACCAGGTTGAAGGCGTGCATCGCCCAGACCGGGCCGGGCGGCAGGGTCACCACGTAGAGGGTCTGCGCCAGGTTGCCGACGTTGGCGATGATCAGGTTGGCCGGGCTGTACGACGACAGGTCGCGGGTGCGATGCGCCCGGACCAGCATCGGCAGCGCCGAGCCGACGAACAGCAGGGTCGCCACGGTGCCTGCGATGGCGCCGATGACGGCGAAGGACGCCATGGCGACCCTCCTTTCACTAGGCGCGAGGGTGGTCGCCCCCGCGCGGCGGGATGTTGCGGTTGAAGCGGAACAGGTTGCTCGGGTCCCAGCGGCCCTTGAGCTCCTGCAGCCGCCGCCATTCGGGTTCCGAGAAGGCGGTATGCATCCGGCTGGCGCCGGTGCCGCCCTCCAGGAAGTTCACGTAGCCGGCGCGGTCGAGGAAGGGAGCCAGCCGGTGGGCGAGGGTCTCCAGCGCCCGCTCGGCCGACCGGACGCCGCCGGGCGGCACCGCCAGCGCGATCGCGTTCACCGAGTACCTCGCACCGGTGCGGTTGATCGGGCTGAGCTGGTCGGACGGCACCCGCAGCGCCCCGCCGAGCCGGCGCAGCTCGACGAACAGCAACCCCGACTGCGGGGTCATCGCCGCGGCCACGGCCGCGATCATCCCCGGCGTGAGCTCGGCGGCCAGCCCGCTGTGCGACATCGCCGGCAGCGGGTCGACGGGCTCGGAGCTGATCAGGTCCAGGTCCCTGGCCGGAATCCGGCTGACCTGGTCGACCAGCGGCTCGCCGAGCGCGTGCCGCAGGTCGCGGACGGCGGCGACGCCGCGACCGAGATCGCCCCCGGAGTAGCAGAGCCGGACGCAGACGAACGATCCGCCCCGGAGCTGTTCGGGCACGAACGGCAGCGGCGGGAAGTTCACCAGTGCCGCCGAGGAGGCCATCGCATCGTCCTGCTGTTCGGCCCACGCGGCGTAGCCGCTGAGCACCCGGACGGCGTCCGTCAACGGATAGAACAGCGATCCGCCGTAGACCACGTCGACCTCGAACAGCCGCAGCTCCAGCGCGGTCACCACGCCCAGATTCCCGGCGCTGCCGCGCAGGCCCCAGAACAGCTCCGGGTGGTGGGCCGCGTCGACGGTGATGAGCTCGCCGGCCGCGGTGACCAGCTCGGCGGCCACGATCGACTGACTGGCGAAGCCGAAGTGCCGGCCCAGCCAGCCGAAACCGCCGCCCAGGCTGTAGCCGACCACGCCCAGGTGCGAGTTCGAGCCCTGCAGTCCGATCAGGCCGTGCTGGGACGCGCGGCCGTTCAGCTCGGCCCAGGTGACGCCCGCCTCCACCCGCGCCGTCCGGCTGACCGGGTCGACGATCAGGTCGCGCATGGCCGCGGTGTTGATCAGCATCCCGCCGCGGACGGCGAATCCGGTGCCGTGGCCGGTGGCCATCACCCCGACGCCGAGCCCCTCGGCGCGGGCCTTGCGGACGGCCTGGACGACGTGATCGGGCCGCTCGGCCAGCGCGACGACGGCCGGCGTGTGGCTGCCCAGCAGGTTCCAGGCGGTGACGGACTGCTCGAAGCCGGCGTCGCCGGGATACAGGTAGCGCACGCCCGCTGCGGGCCGGCGCTCGGCGGTGGTGACGGTGCTCATGAGGGGGACTCCTGGTGTTCATCGGCTGCCTGGTGCAGCCGTGATTCCAGGGTCGCGAACGGGGCGGGTCGGCACATGGGCGGCGGTCACCCAGTTCGGCGGCCGGGTTACCCATCTCGGACGGCGCACGCGGCGAGGCCCTCGTCGATGGCGCGCGTCGAGACCACGTGGTGCGCCGTTGACAAGGGGTTCCGAGCCGCCTCGGCGGTCTGGGTGGGTGGGCGGCGAGCTGCCTAGAGCCCGTGTTCGCGCAGCACGGCGCCCAGCTCGCGGCGTCCGGTCACCCCGAGCTTGGCCAGTCCGGCGGAGATGTGGTGGTCGACGGTGCGCACCGAGAGGAACAGCCGGCCGGCGATCTCGGCGTTGGTCAGGCCCTCGGCGGCCAGCCGCACCACGTCCAGCTGCCGGTCGGTCAGCCCGACCGGGTTGGCCCGGGTGCGGCGGGACGGCCCGCGCGGTACCGCCCGGACGCCCCGCCCGGCCAGCCGGCGGCGGATAAGTCCGGCGGTCGCCTCGGCGCCGAGCAGGTCCAGCGCGCGCAGCCCGGCCAGCTGTGCCTCCGGGTCGGCGGACTCCGCCGCCGCCACCGCCTGTTCGTAGGGGTCGACGCCCGCCCACGGGTCGGCGTCCGTCACGGGCGGGGGCACCTGCACACCGCACCGCTGGGCGTACCGGCGCAGTTCGGCGTCGATCGGTTCGGACGCCGGACGCCCGGCGTGCGGGCGCCAACCCTCCCACACCTCGGCGGCCACGTCGGGACGGTCGGCCAGCCAGGCCCATTCGATCAGCCCGGTGCCGGCGAAGCCGAGGCCGAGCAGCAGCCGCATCCGCAGCGCCAGCTCCCAGCAGCCGCGGAGCATGTCCTCGGCGCGCGGGTCGCCGGTGCGGGCCAGCAGCCGGGCGTAGGGGGCGAGCGAATAGACCAGCAGCATGCCCGGCTCGGGGTCGCGGCCGACCGTGCGCTCGAGCAGTTCGGCGGCGGCCGGCCAGTCACCGCGGCGCTGCGCCTCCAGCGCGACATGCACCTCCAGGTTGTAGGCGTGCGACCAGAAGCCGTGCTCGCGGACGAAGTCCAGCCCCTCGCCCAGCAGCGCGCGCAGCTCGTCGGCGCGACCGAACCGGTACAGCAGCTCGGCGAGGTTGGTGTAGGCCCGGGCGGCGGCCTCGAACGCCTCGTCGGCCAGCGCCGAGGCGACGCTGCGGCGGGCCAGCTCCAGCCGCTGCTCCGGCTCCAGGCCGGGCTCCCCCTGCGCGAGGTAATTGACGCACAGCGACTCGGTGCCGGGCAGCGCGCCGGCGCCGACCAGCTCCAGCGCGCGCCGCAGCAGTTCCACGCCCCGCGGGTCGCCGGTCAGCACGTGGTGGCTGCCGAGCGCACCGAGGGCGGCGGCACGGGTCTCGACGTCGCCGTCCTCGGCCAGCTCCATGGCCCGCTCGGCGCAGCCGCGGGCGGCGTCGGCGTCCCCGGCCATGAACAGCTCACGGGCGAGCCGGCGCAGCGCCGCGGCCTGGGCGACGTCGTCGCCGAGATCGGCCCACAGCTGCACCGCACGGCGTCCGTTGACCACCGCCTCGTCGAACCGGTGGGCGATGTGCAGCACCCAGGCGTAGTTGTCGCAGACCTCGGCCAGCTGCCGCGGCTCCATCAGCCGCTCGTAGTCGAGCGCCGCGGCGAAATAGGCCACCGCCTGCCGGTTGGCGCCCACCCGGGCCGAGTAGGCGCCCGCCTCGGGCGCGTGCCGGACGATCACCGGGCCGGCCCCGCAGCGGATCGCGTGATGCAGCCGGCGGGGCAGCTCGCCGGGGACCTCGGCGAGCACGTCGACCAGCCGACGGTCGATGGACCTCCGGCGCAGCGCCGGCAGCGAGTGCTCGGTCGCCTGCCGGGCCAGTTCGTGGCGGAACCGGACGCCGTCGTCGCCGACGGTGATCAGGCCCCGCTGCTCGGCCTCGGCGAGGCCGTCCAGGTCGTCGCCGAGCACCGCCTCGGCCAGCTCGTGCGGCAGCTCGCCCGACCACACCGACAGCTGCTCCAGCGCCCGGCGGCAGACGTCGCCGGTGCGCTGCAGCCGGGCCAGCACCGCGTCGGTGACGGTGTGCGGCACGGCCTGCGCCGACGAGCCGGCGAGCGCCTCGGTGACGAAGAACGGATTGCCGCCGCTGAGCCGCAGCAGCTCGTCGGTGCTCCACCGGCCGGCCACGTTGAGCCGCGCCACGGCGTCCCGGCTGAGCGGGCTCAGCCCGATCCGGAGGGCCGCGGTCGGCAGGTCGCCGAGGAAGCGCCGCAACGCCGGCGACGAGGAGTCCTCGGGCCGCAGGGTGCCGACCAGCAGCAGCCGCAGCCGCTCGTGCCGCCGGGCCAGGTAGCCCAGGACGTCGAGGGTGGCGTCGTCGGCCCAGTGCAGGTCCTCGACCACCAGCACCGCCGGACGGCCGTGGCCGAGCGCCTCGGTCAGCCCGGCCAGCACCTCGGGGACGTCGCCGGCGGCCAGCGCGGCGTCCAGCCCCGGTCCGATCGCCAGGCCGCCCGGACGTCCGCGGACCGCCTCCCGGATCGGTCCCAGCGGGTGCGCGGTGACCAGGTCGTCGCACCAGCCGCGGAGCACCCGCAGCCCGTCGGGCAGGGCGTCCAGGAAGGCGTCGACCAGGGTGCTCTTACCGATGCCGGCCTCGCCGGAGAGGACCGCCACCCCGCCCTCGCCCGACCTCAGCCGCTGCGCCGCAGCGATCAGCAGCGTGAGTTCGGCGTCCCTCTCGAGCACGGGGGGCTCCGCTCAGCCCACCCGCTGCCGGACCTCTTCGAGCACGGCGCGCCGCTGCTCGGCGGTCCCGGTGTCCAGCAGCGACACGATCTCGTTGCTGACCAGCTGCACCCAGGAGTGGGCCGGGCTGTAGCGCCAGGCGCGGCCGTCGAGCTCGCGCAGCAGCTGGCCCTTCTTCGCCAATCGGTCCATCACCGTCATCACCGTGGTGTAGGCGAGCTCGCGCTCGCCGGCGACCGCCGCCTGCACGTCGCGCACCGACAGTGCTGTGGGACTCTCCCACAGCACGTCCATCACGGCCTGTTCCAGCTCGCCGAACACTGGCATGGATGCATCCTATGCCCCAACCCGGCGTCTACGACGCGTTGTAGTACATCTCTTCCACGGTTCGTGTCGGGCGGCGGCGCCGCTCGCTTGCACACCGAGCCGTCCAGTTGTGGGACGAGTCAGCCGACCTGGCGGCGGTCTGCTGGGCCGACGGGGTACATTGCCCGCATGGATCCGGTCTCAATTGCGAGGTGGCAGTTCGGTATCACGACCGTCTATCACTGGTTCTTCGTGCCGATCACGCTGGCCCTGTCATTCATCGTCGCGATCTTCCAGACGCTGTGGCTGCGGTCCGGTGACGACAAGTACCTGAGGCTGACGAAGTTCTACGGCAAGCTCTTCCTGATCAACTTCGCCATGGGCGTGGTGACCGGGATCGTCCAGGAGTTCCAGTTCGGGATGAACTGGAGCGAGTACTCCCGTTTCGTCGGCGACATCTTCGGCGCACCGTTGGCGTTGGAGGCGCTGCTGGCGTTCTTCATGGAGTCGGTCTTCCTCGGCCTGTGGATCTTCGGCTGGGACCGGCTGCCGCCGAAGATCCACGCCGCCTGCATCTGGATGGTGGCCCTCGGCACCAACCTGAGCGCGGTGTTCATCCTGGCCGCGAACTCGTTCATGCAGAACCCGCAGGGCGGGATCTACAACCCGGCCACCGACCGCGCCGAGATGGCCGACTTCGGCGCCGTGCTGACCAACCCGGTGCTGCTGTGGGCGCTGCCGCACACCCTGATGGCGTCCTGGCTGACGGCCGCCGGCCTGGTCGCCGCCATCTCCGGCTGGCACCTGTCGAAGCTGAATCGCGCCGCGAAGGCCGCCGTGGGCGTTGCCGGGAGCGAATCGGCCGAGGGCGGCGAGGCCGAGACCGCGGACGCCGGGTCGGCGAAGCCCGACAACTCCGAGGCCGCCCACCGCTTCGCCGCCACCTTCGCCGCCGTCGCCATGCTGGTCTCCGGGGTGGGACTCACCCTGACCGGTGATGAGTCCGGCAAGGTGATGACCGAGGTGCAGCCGATGAAGATGGCCGCCGCCGAGGCGCTCTACGAGACCGCCGGCGGCGACGGCAGCGGCGCACCGTTCTCGATCCTCACCATCGGCACCCTGGACGGCTCCCGCCCGATCTTCGCGATCGAGGTGCCGAACCTGTTGTCGTTCCTGGCCACCGGCACCTGGGACGGCCGGGTGATGGGCATCAACGACCTGAAGGAGGCCCACGCCGAGGGCCAGCTGGTGGACCCGGACAACGAGTTGCAGCAGGCCTACGCCGAGCACATGCGGGCCTGGGGCGTGGAGACCGCGACCCCGATCATCCCGGTCACCTATTGGAGCTTCCGGCTGATGATCGGCCTCGGCATGGCGGCGATCGGTGTCGCCGTGCTGATGTTGTGGGTCATCCGCAAGGGCCGCCGCCCACCCGACCACATCCTCTGGACGCTGCTGATGGTGGCGATGACGCTGGGCCCGTTGTTCGGCAACTCGTTCGGCTGGATCTTCACCGAGATGGGCCGGCAACCCTGGCTGGTCTCGGGCGTGCTGCCGACCATGGCGGGCATCTCGCCCGGGGTGACCGCCACCGAGATGCTGATCAGCGTGATCGGCTACACCCTGCTGTACGGTGCCCTGGCGGTGGTCGAGGTCGGCCTGATGCTGAAGTACATCAGGCTCGGCCTGCCCGAGGTGGAGCCGGTGAAACAGATGACCGATGACGACGACGTCCTGTCCTTCGCCTACTGAGAAAGGGGTGTGTGCGTGATGACTTTCGAACCCTCCACCCTGCAGCTGCTCTGGTTCTGCCTGATCGCGGTGCTCTGGATCGGCTTCCTGGTACTCGAGGGCTTCGACTACGGCGTCGGCATGCTGATCCGCGTCCTGGGCCGCAACGACAAGGAGAAGCGGGTCCTGATCAACACGATCGGCCCGCTCTGGGACGGCAACGAGGTCTGGCTGCTGACCGCCGGCGGCGCGACCTTCGCCGCCTTCCCCGGCTGGTACGCGACCCTGTTCTCGGCCCTCTACCTGCCGCTGTTCCTGATCCTGGTCGGCCTGATCATCCGCGGCCTGGCCTTCGAGTACCGGGCCAAGCGCCCCGAGCAGGCCTGGAAGGACCGCTGGGACTGGTGCGCGGCGATCGGCTCGTTCGTCGTGACGCTGGTCTTCGGCATCGGCTTCTCGAACTTCGTGATCGGCATCCCGGTCGACGTGGCGCCCGGGCGGGCGAGCGTGCACGTCTTCACCGGCGGCTTCTGGTCGCTGTTCCACCCGTTCGCGCTGCTCGGCGGCGTGGTGCTGGTGGCGCTGTTCCTGTTCCACGGCGCGATCTTCATCGCGCTGAAGACCCGCGGCGAGGTCCACCAGCGGGCCAAGACGTTCGCCGAGCGGATCGGGCTGGGCGTGATCGGCGGCGGCGGCGCCTGGCTGCTGTGGTCGAACCTGGCCTACGGCACCGGGGCGCCGGGCTGGATCCTGGCGCTGGTGGCGGCGGGCGGGCTGGTGCTGGCCTGGTACATGGTGCGCTCCGAGCGCGACGGGTGGGCCTTCGTCGGCACCGCGGTCGCCACCGCGGTGATCGCCCTCGGGATCTTCCTGCGGATGTTCCCCGACCTGGGCTTCGACAACGCGGGCTCGGCGACCCCGCTCAACATCGTGACCGCCTCGGCCAGCCCGATGACGCTGACCATCATGACGTGGACGGCGGTGTTCTTCCTCCCGATCGTGCTCGCCTACCAGGCGTGGACCTATTGGGTGTTCCGGCGCCGGCTCTCCACCAAGAACATCCCCGACGACGTCCACGAGGCCGAGCCGGTCGCCTGATCCGCGGCGGCGTCCGGGCGTCCGGGACTCCGGCGCGACCCGGCGGCCGCGGCGCCGACAGGGCCCGGCGCGACCCGGCGCGACCCGGCGCGGCGCCGACAAAGCCCTCCCTAACTACCTGGGCCCTCCCACAGGTGGGAGGGCCCAGGTAGTTAGGGAGGGCTTCGTTGCGGCGTCCGGCGCCTTCGGAGACAGCCGCCGCCGGCGATGCGCAAGGATGGCCGGGTGAGCACGACGTCCGGCACCGCCACCGCCCGCCGCCGGGGACCGCTGGATCCGCGGCTGCTACGACGCGGACGCGCCACCGTGGGCTACCTGATCGCCGGCGTGGCCGTCGGGTCGGCGACGGCGGTGCTGACCATCGTCCAGGCCTGGGGGCTGTCGCTGGCCCTGGGTGAGATCTTCGAGACCCACAGCCTCGGCGTGCTGGCGGTGGTGGTGCCCACGCTGGTGGCCGTGTTCACCGGCAAGGCCGTCCTCGCCTGGCTCAACCAGTGGCTGGCCCAGCGAGCGTCGGCCGCGGTCAAGTCGCGGCTGCGGCGCGACGTGCTGGCCGCCCGGTTGACCGACCCGGTCCGGCCGGAGCCGTCGACGGCGTCCCTGGTCACGCTGCTCACCCAGGGCCTGGATGCCCTGGACGGCTACTACTCCAAGTACCTGCCCCAGCTGGTGCTGGCGGTCACCGTGCCGCTGATCATCGGCGTCGCGATCCTGACCGCGGACTTCACCTCGGCGCTCATCGTCGCCCTCACCCTGCCGCTGATCCCGATCTTCATGGCGCTGGTCGGCTGGACGACCGAGGCCCGGACGCGGAAGCGCTGGCGGATGCAGACCCGGCTGGCCGGCCACTTCGCCGACCTGGTCGCGGGCCTGCCCACGCTGCAGGTCTTCGGGCGGGCCAAGGCCCAGGCCGAGGGGCTGCGTCGTTCGGAGGCGGCGCACCGGCGGGAGACCATGGGCACGCTGCGGGTGTCGTTCCTGTCGGCGCTGATCCTGGAACTGCTGGCCAGCCTGTCGGTGGCGATCGTGGCGGTCGCGATCGGCTTCCGGGTGGTCTTCCATGAGGTCGACCTGACCACGGCGTTCTTCGTGCTGATCCTGGCGCCCGAGGTGTACCTGCCGGTGCGTCAGGTCGGCGTCCACTACCACGACGCCGCCGACGGCATGGCGGCCGCCGAGGCGGCCTTCGCCATCATCGAGGGCGCCGAGAACCGTGCGCCGTCGCCCGCGGAGGTCCGGCCCGCCACCCGGACCGCCGGCACCGGGGCGCCCGGCCCCGGTTCCGACCGGGGTGACGGTGCGAGCACCAGCGGGCCGGCGTCCGAACTGCTCGGCATCAGCGGTCTGACCGTCGGCTACGCCGACGCGACCGCACCCGTCCTGGCCGGCGTCGACCTCGCGGTCCGCACCGGCGAACTGGCCGTGATCACCGGTCCCTCGGGAAGCGGCAAGACCACCCTGCTGCACGCGCTGATGGGCTTCGTGCCCGCCGAGCAGGGCCGGTTCCGGCTGGACGGCCTCGACGCAGACGCCGCGGGCCGCCGGTCCCGGATCGCCTGGGTGGCGCAGAGTCCGGGCATGGTCAGTGGCACCATCGCCGACAACGTCCGGCTCGGGGCCCCCGACGCCTCGGACGACGACGTCCGGCACTGCCTGCTGCTGGCCGGCGGCGGAAGCCTGGACCCGGCCCGCGGGGTGGGCGACGACGGCGAGGGGTTGTCCGCCGGCGAGCGACGCCGGGTGGCGGTGGCCCGGGCCGTACTGCGGGTGCGCCGGGGCGACGCCGATCTGCTGGTGCTCGACGAGCCGACCGCCGGCCTGGACGCAGCCACCGAGACCGCCCTGCTGGACGCGCTCGCGGGGCTGCGGGTCACCGTCCTGGCCGTCTCGCACCGGCCGGCGGTGATCGCCCGGGCCGACCGCATCCTGCCGCTCGGCTGAGCCGGCAGGCGTCCGCGCTCGTTCCGGTCGGCCGCCCGACGTCCGACCCACCACGATCCGCGAAAGGCCCTCAGGTGCGGGCCCACCAGTCGACCATCACGTTGACGCTGTCGGTCGGGGAGGCGGCCTCGACGAAGAAGCGCTGCTTGCTGAAGGTCCAGGCGACCCGGCCGCTGCCGTCCGTCGCCTTGGCGGAACCGAGCTTGCCCTCGGTCTTCTTCGGGGTGTCGGTGTACCACCAGTTGGTGTGCGCCGGCGGCTTCTTCCAGTTCTTGCCGATCTTGTTCTTGGCGATGCCGGCGCGGACGAAGAAGTCGTCCATCAGGCCGGTCAGGTCCTTGCTGTCGTCGGCCCAGCGCATGGTGACGGTGGCGCTGCCCTTGAGCTTGCCGCGCGCGTTCGCGGAGCAGGTGAACGCGTCCCGGCGCATGTCGCTGCTGTCGGGCTGGCAGGTCTCCACCCGGACGAACTTGCGCAGGTAGGCGGCCCAGTCGCACTGGGTCTTGTTGAGCTGCGGACTGCACGCCGCCGAGGTGGTCCCGGACGGCTGGGTGCTCGGGCCACCGGACGGCGACGACTCGGTCGACGGCGCACCGCTGGGTGTGATCAGCACCGAGGGCGTGGCACTGACCGACGGCTGCGGTGCCGAAACGCTGGGCGAGGGGGTGGCGGTGGTGCCCGGCCGAAGGAACAGGAACCATCCGACCAGGCCGAGCACCAGGACGCCCGCGACGATCCCGATGATCAGCGGCACCGGGTTGCGTCCGCTCCGGCCACCGCCGGGTGGCGGCCCGCCGAATCCACCGCCGGACGGCGGGGCGCCGAAGCCGCCCCCGGCCGGGCCGTACTGCCCCGACGGAGGGTAGCCCGCGGCGTTGGTTCCGGGAGGACCGCCGTACTGTCCGGGTGCGCCGTAGCCGGAACCCGCTCCGGCGGGGCCGTAGCCTGGGCCGTTCGGGGTGGCGCCGCTGCCGTACTGCCCGCCGCCGGCCGGCTGACCGCCAGCGGAGCCCGGACCGTACTGGCCCGGTTGCCCCTGGCCGTACTGACCCGCCGCCCCCTGGCCGTACTGACCCGGTTGCCCCTGACCGTACTGACCCGCCGCCCCCTGGCCGTACTGACCCGGTTGCCCCTGGCCGTACTGACCCGGTTGCCCCTGGCCGTGCTGACCGGTGGAACCCTGCGGATGCTGCCCGCCGCGGCCTCCGGCCGGGTCCTGCCAGTGGCTGGGGAACTGTTCCCGCGCGGGCAGCGGCTGGGTGGGCGGGTACTGCGGCTGGGTCGGCAGCTGCTGGGTGGGATCGCTCTGCCAGTCGCCGGAGCCGGGCTGTGGCTGCCAGCCCCCGGGCTGCTGGGGAGTTCCGCCACTGGGGGGGTTCGGCGGCTGGCTCATGGGCACTCCTCGCTCGCGATCGTTGGGGGCAAGGCTACCCGCGGGCGGCCCGTGACGATCACCTATCCTGCTGCCATGGGGACGGCGCGGTCGACGGACGGCTCCGGCTGGCGTTGGCTGCTCCGCCTGGTGCCCGGTGCCGTGCCCCGGACGGCGCTGGCGACCCTGTTGGCCTTCGGTGCGGCCGCGTCGTCGGTGGCGCTGATGGCCGTGTCGGCCTGGCTGCTCTCCCGCGCGGCCGAGCATCCCCCCGTGCTCTACCTGCAGGTGGCGGCCATCGGGGTCCGGGTGTTCGGCATCAGCCGCGGCCTGTTCCGCTACCTGGAACGCCTGGTCGGCCACGACGTGGCGCTGCGGCTGCAGAGCGCGCTGCGGCTGACCACCTACGCCCAGTTGGCCCGCACCACCCTGCTCGGCACCCGGCGCGGCGACCTGCTGGCCAGGGTGATCGCCGACGTCGAAGCGGTGCAGGACCTGGTCGTCCGGTTCGTGGTGCCGGTGGTGTCGGCGTCGCTGGTGATCGTCGCCACCTCGGCCGCCTTCGCCGCCTTCTCTCCCGCCACCGCCCTGGTGCTGCTGACCTCCGCGGTGCTGGGCGGCGTCCTGGTGCCGGCCCTGGCCCAGCGGGTCTCCCGGCGTTGGGACGCCGCCGCCGCACCCGCCCGCGGTGCGCTGGCCGCAGGCGTCCATGAGCTGGCCCGGACCGCACCCGACCTGGTCGCCTACGGTGCCGCCGACCAGGAGCTGCGCCGGGTGCTCGCCGTCGACGACGAGCTGCGCCGGCTGGACGAACGAGGCGCCTGGGTGCGCGGCGTGGCGTCGGGCTGCCAGGTGCTGGCCGCCGCGGCCGCGGTGGTCGCCGCCCTGCTGATCGGCGCCCCGCAGGTGGCCGACGGCACCCTGCCGCCGGTGATGCTGGCCGTGCTGGTGCTCACCCCGCTGGCGCTGCACGAGGTGCTCTCCACCCTCACCCAGTCGGCGCAGAGCGCCACCCGCGCGTTGGCGTCGTTACGCCGCGTCCGGCAGGTGCTGGACGCCGCACCGGTCGGGGTCGGCGATCGCGAGCTGCCCGCCGGTGACGTCCGGCCCGGCCCCCTGGTGCTGGACGGCTTGGCGATCGGCTGGCCGGGCGGTCCGGTGCTGCTCGGTGGTCTCGACCTGGTCGTCGAACCCGGCGAGAGCGTCGCCGTGGTCGGTCCGTCCGGCAGCGGGAAGACCACGCTGGCGGCCACCATCCTCGGGCTGATCCCGCCCCGTGCCGGGTCCGTCGCCGTCACCGGACGGGTCGGCTACCTGGCCCAGGACGCCCATATCTTCGCCACCTCGATCGCCGAGAACGTCCGTATCGGCAACCGGGACGCCGACCCGGACGCCGTCCGCCGGGCCCTCGACCGGGCCGGCCTGCCGCTGGACGCCGACCGGGTGGTCGGCGAGCACGGCGCCACCCTGTCCGGCGGCGAGGCCCGCCGGCTGGCGCTGTCCCGGCTGTTCGCCGGCGACTACCAGGCCGTCGTCCTCGACGAGCCCTCGGAGCATCTGGACGCGGTCACCGCGGAGGCCCTGCTCGACGACGTCTTCACCTCGATGGCAGCGGTGCCGCTGGTGGTGATCACCCACGACCCGGACGTCATCGCCCGCTGCGACCGCACCGTCGAGTTGGCCCTCGGTCGACCCTGAGCTCGGGCGGCGGCCCCCGGACCGGGTGACCGGTCGCCGGGTTCCCGCCCTGCCGCGACTGCCGCCGCGGCCGCACCGGCGAGCCGCCGGCCGCTCGAGCCCGGGTTCGGCCCTCGCTCCGGATCCCCTCCCGCCCAGGGAAACCGGCCGGGCGTCCCCGAGTCGGCGCGATCCGACCGATTGGCGCGGTCCCCTATCGTTGACGCGTGACTCAGGGGCGGCCGCTCAGCGACGCGCCGGACCCCGCGCATCTGCTGCCGCACAGCTTCGGATCGGCGGGCGTCCCGGCCGCGTTCGGTGTCCCCGCCCCCGTTCCGCCGCCGCACCGTCCGGTCGGCGCCGGCACGTTCCTGGTGGTGGTGCTGGTGGTGGTCGGCCTGGTCGTCGCCGGCCTGCAGACCCTGCCGGTGTTCGGCACCGCCCCGCCCGCACCGGGATCGTCTCCGAGCGCCACCGGGTCGGCGTCCGCGGGGAGCAGGACGGCGACCCCCGGCGTCCGGCCGGGCGACCCGCTGACCGACAGCCGGCTGTACCCGCTGCGGGTGAGCGGCAGCTGTCCGCAGGTGCGCAGGGTCACCACCCGCGACGCCTACACCGAGCAGGTGGCCGAACTGCTCGGCTGCCTGGAGCGGATCTTCCGTCCGCTGATCGACGAGGCGGGCGGCGACTTCGCCCCGGCGCACCACGAGTTCTACGCCCGCTCGGCCAGTTCGCCGTGCGGCACCGAGCGCGACGCCTACGCCTTCTACTGCACCGAGAACGCGACGCTCTACTTCTCCGACGACGTGTACAACGACGCCCGCTACGCCCGGCTGATGGTGGCCGACGTGGTGATCCACGAGTACGGACATCACGTGCAGGCGATGATGGGCATGTTCGACGCGGCCGAGGACGTCGACGAGGATCGCGTCTCGATCACCCGGCGCGAGGAACTGCAGGTGTTCTGCTGGACCTACTACGTGTTCGCCACCCTGCCCAGCTTCGCGCTCACCGTCGACGATCACAGCTACTTCCGCGAGGTCTGGAACCACACCGACGACGCCGACGGGCACGGGTCGGTGAAGGCGCAGCAGTACTGGGGCGCGCGCGGGCTGGCCGGGTCGAGCCTCGGCGCCTGCAACACCTGGTCGGTGTCCGCCGACCGGGTCCGCTGAGCACTCCGACGCGGCCACCGCGGCATCCTCGGCACCCGCAAAGGGCCGGGCACCGGGCCGCGGCGCCGCCCCCCATCAGTTTCCCGAACCGCCCACGACGCGCGCGCGACGAGCCTAGATTGAGGAACGTTACTCAGTGCTGAGAGGGCGCCATGAGCGAGCCGTTCCGCCTCGACATCACGCACCTTCCCGACCTGGCGGCGACGGCCGGCCGGGTCGGTCCGGTGCGGACCCGGATGCCGGTCTACGTCGACCTGCTGCCGCCGTGCAACAACGCCTGCCCGGCCGGGGAGAACATCCAGGAGTGGCTGCGGCTGGTCAAGGCGGACGCCGACGAGGCCGCCTGGCGCGAGCTGACCCGCAACAACCCGTTCCCGGCGATCCACGGCCGGGTCTGCTACCACCCGTGCGAGACCGCCTGCAACCGGGTCGAGCTGGACGGCGCCGTCTCCATCCACTCGGTCGAACGGCACCTGGGCGACAAGGCGATCGAGCAGGGCTGGCGGTTCCACCGGGCCCGGCCCGCCACCGGACGCCGGGTGCTGGTCGTCGGCGCCGGCCCGTCCGGGCTGTCGGCCGCCTACCAGCTGGCCATGCTGGGCCACACCGTGGAGATCCGGGACGCCTCCGCCCAGCCGGGCGGCATGATGCGCTACGGCATCCCGGAGTACCGGCTGCCGCGGGCCGTCCTGGACGCCGAGATCGCCCGGCTGGTCGACCTGGGCGTGCGGATCGTCACCGACCACCGCGTCACCGACCTGCTCGCCGAGCAGGCGCGGGGCGGCTTCGACGCCGTCTTCGTGGCGATCGGCGCGCACCTGTCGAAACGGGTCGACATCCCCACCCGGGACGCCTCCCGGATCGTCGACGCGGTCAGCTTCCTGCGCGACGTGGCCAGCGGCGGGCGTCCGGTGATCGGCCGCAGGGTCGCCGTCTACGGCGGCGGCAACACCGCGATGGACGCCGC
>JBGALC010000028.1:0-38971 GCA_044224095.1 Micropruina sp.
CTTGATGCCCACCACGACCACGTCGGGATCGGCCCGCACCCAGCTGCCGGCAGGAACGATCTGCAGGCCGGCGGCCCGGTACTGGTCGTCGCCGAACACCCGGACCGGTGAGGACTCGACCACGACCCTGATCCCCGCCTCCCGCAGCGCGGCCGCGCCCTGCGGGGTGATCGGGGTGCGGCGCTCACTGGCGCGCTCCTCCGAGCGCAGCAGGATCGTCGGCGTGGCGTCACTGGAAGTCATGGCGGCAGGTTAGCGTCCGGGCCGCGGCGGGCCGGGGCACACACCGGCGCGATGGACAGCCCAGAGCCGGCGGGATGCGGGCCGCGTCCGGGTGCGGCGGGTTCAGGCGTCGATGCGTTCGGCGTCCAGCGCGTAGGCGCCGGCGACGATGAACTCCTTGCGGGGGGCGACTTCGTTGCCCATCAGCTTCTCGAAGGTCGCCATCGCCTGCTCCAACGACTCCCCCTCGTCGACGGTGATCCGGCGCAGCGTGCGGTGCCGCGGGTCCATCGTGGTCTCCTTCAGCTGGTCGGCGTCCATCTCGCCGAGGCCCTTGTACCGCTGCGGCTCCTTGAAGTTCACCCCGCGCTTGGTCAGCTCGGCGAGCTTCCGCTGGTACTCCGCCTCGTTGTAGGTGTAGATGTACCGGTCCTGTCCCTTGCGGGGATTGGTCAGCTCGAACCGGTGCAGCGGCGGCACCGCGGTGTAGACCCGGCCGGCCTCGATCATCGGCCGCATGTACTTGAAGAACAGGGTGGTCAGCAGGGTGCGGATGTGAGCGCCGTCGGAGTCGGCGTCGGCCATGAAGATCACCTTGCCGTAACGGGCCTGCTCGAGGTCGAAGGTGCGGCCCGATCCGGCGCCGACCACCTGGATGATCGAGGCGCACTCGGCGTTCTTCAGCATGTCGCCGACGCTGGCGCGTTGCACGTTGAGGATCTTGCCGCGGATCGGCAGCAGCGCCTGGAACTCGGAGTTGCGGGCCAGCTTGGCCGTCCCCATCGCCGAGTCGCCCTCGACGATGAACAACTCGGAGCGCTCACCGTCGGTGCTGCGGCAGTCGGCCAGCTTGGCCGGCAGGGTGCTCGACTCGAGGGCGTTCTTGCGGCGCTGGTTCTCCTTGTGGGCGCGGGCCGCGACCCGGGTGCGGGACGCCGAGACCACCTTCTCCATCACGGCCCTGGCCTGCGGACGCTGGGCCGCCCGGCTGGAGGTGAGGAACTCGGTCAGTTCGGCCTCGACGATGCGGGCGGCCAGCCGGGTGACCGGCGGGGTTCCGAGCACCTCCTTGGTCTGCCCCTCGAACTGGGGTTCGGCGAGCCGCACGGTGACCACGGCCGTCAGGCCCTCGAGGATGTCGTCCTTGACCACCTCTTCGCCCGATTTGAGCAGTCTGGTTCCCTCCAGCGCCTTGCCGAACGCGCGTACCAGGCCGCGCTCGAAGCCGCTCACGTGGGTGCCGCCCTTCGGTGTGGCGATGATGTTCACGAACGACTGGACGTGGGTGTCGTAGCTCGCACCCCAGCGCAGCGCGATGTCGACCTCGAGCGTGCGGTCGACGTCGGTCGGCGTCATCGCCCCGTCGTCGTCGAGCATCGGGACCGTCTCGGTGAAGGAGTCGGTGCCGCGCAGCCGCAGCACCTCGGTGACCGGAGCGTCGGTGGCCAGGTAGTCACAGAACTCCGAGATTCCGCCCTCGTGCCTGAACACCTCCGTGGTCGGCTCGTCGCCGCGTGCGTCGGTGACCACGAGCTCCAGGCCCGGCACCAGGAAGCTGGTCTGCCGCGCCCGCGCCACCAGGTGCGGCAACGACAGCTGCGCGTCGGGCAGGAAGATCTGCCGATCGGGCCAGTACCGGACGCGGGTGCCGGTGCGGCCGCGCGGCGCGCGGCCCACTTTGGTCAGCTGGGCGCCCGGGGTGAAGGACGCCTCCGGGCCGGGGCCGGCGAAGGTGCCCGGCACGCCGCGGCGGAACGACATCGCCCAGGTGGCGCCCTTGCGGTCGACCTCCACGTCGAGCCGGGACGCGAGCGCGTTCACCACCGACGCCCCCACCCCGTGCAGGCCACCGGTCGCGTTGTAGGAGCCGGCGCCGAATTTGCCGCCGGCGTGCAGCTTGGTGAAGACCACCTCGACCCCGGAGAGCCCGGTGCGCGGCTCGATGTCGACCGGGATGCCGCGGGCCACGTCGTCGACCGCGATGCTGCCGTCGGCGGCCAGCTCGACCCGGATCGAGTCACCGAACCCGGCGAGCGCCTCGTCGACGGCGTTGTCGATGATCTCCCACAGGCAGTGCATCAGGCCGCGGGTGTCGGTGGAGCCGATGTACATGGCGGGCCGTTTGCGCACCGCCTCGAGGCCTTCGAGGACGAGCAGGTGACGGGCCTCGTAGTCGCGACCCTCTGCTGCGGGCTTGCCTTTGATCGTCACGCGTCGAGGCTAGCGTCCACCACCGACACGAGCCTGCAACCTCGGCTCGGCGTGGCCGTCCTGGCACGGGTTGATCCGCGGGGGTAGTCTCGCGCCACGGAACAAACCGGCCGGCCCAAGAGTTGATATTGGTAGACTCAAGCCGGCGACAGAAGGGAACGCGGATGAGCACGACAGCGGTTGAAGAGCTGACCGCAGCGGATCGCTGCGATCGTTGCGGAGCGCAGGCCTACCTCAGGGTGACTTTGCACGCCGGCGAGCTGCTCTTCTGTGCCCACCATGGCAAGGCCCACGCCGATCGGCTGGAGCAGGTGGCACTGACCATTCAGGACGAGACGAACAAACTGAGCTGACACCCCATCTCACGAACGCCCCGGAGCTCACTCCGGGGCGTTCGTCGTTCACCGGCCACGCTCAGCCCTCCAGCGCCAGCACGGCATAGGCGGCCAGCCAATGCTCGACCATCCAGTGACCGCCGCTCGCCTCACGCAGCCCCGCGTCCAGGTGGTCCTGGACGGCCCGCTGCAGCACCAGCGAATCGCCGGTCGCGGCCTGCACCGCCCGGAAGCCGGCGGCCCGGTGCAGGTTGAGGCCGTGCAGGTGGGCGGCCTGGCCGTCACTGGAATCGATCCCGGTGATCGGCCGGAACAGGCCGGCCGGGTGCCCCTCGGCCAACCCGGGCAGCGCGATCTCGAGCCAGATCCGGAACACCGGCGGCGGCAGCACCTGCCCCATCAGTTCGGCCTCGGCGAGCGTCGGCGAGAGGAAGTCGGTGGCACCCGGCTCCCATTCCGCCGGAGAGTCGCGGTCGTTGCCGTACCAGCGCCGGGCCGCAAGGGTGATCGCGTCGAGCAGGGCCGGGTCGCCGTCGGCGGCCAGCCGTTGCGCCCACCCCCAGCAACGGCTCAGCGCGAAGGCGGTGTTGCCGTGCGTGCCCTGGCGGTTCGGACGCGGGGAGGCCGGCAGCCAGCGCAGCAGGCCGTCGGTCACCCGATCGGCCAGCGGCCGCACGGCGTCCGCCCACCGGGTCGACCCCGCGGCGTCCGCGAGGGCGAGCGCCCAGCCCCACCCGTAGGGTCGCTCGAAGGCGGGGTGGGCGAGCAGATGGTCGGTCTCGGCGCGCAGGTTGGCCGGCGTCAGGTGCTCGTCCAGCAACTGCTCGGCACGGCCCCGCTCCGGACCGTCCAGGTGCGGCAGCAGGCGAAGCAACGCCCAGTGCATCGCGACGGCCGAATGCCAGTCGAAGCAGCCGTAGAACGCGGGGTGCACCGTGCGCGGTGAGACGATCTCGCCCGGCCCGGTCAGCACGTACTGCGGGGCGTTCGGGTACTCCCGCCGAACGGCCCCGGCGATGGTCAGGGCAAGCTGGGGCGCCTGCTCGGCCAGGCCCTGGCTCACCGCGGCCGGTCGAACGCGCCGGGCGGCTGATCGCTTCGCTCGGTGCCCGGCGCCGGGTTCAGCGTCCCGCTGATGGTGATGATCCGCCCGCGCTCGTCGAACACGACGCTCAGCACATCCGGCCCGATGTGCACCTTCAGCTGGCGATCGTCGCCGGTGACCCGCAGGTCGTGGACGGCCGCGTAGGTGAGCACCTGGGCTCGCGGATTTCCGGGCTGCAGGTCGACGGCGGCCATGATCCGCCGCGGAAAGGTGACACCCTGCGCGGCCGGGCGCGGGACGGCCGGATCGACGATCCCGAAGTAGGCGAGGCCGGCGCCGTAGTCGGCCGAATAGAACGCGGTGGCTCCCACCACCGGCGCCGCGACCAGCGCCACGCTGGCGCCGGCACCGAGACCGGTGTCCAGCACCCCCTCCAGGCTGAACTGCGGTTCGCCGAGTTCCCACAGCCCCCACGGCTGCGCCAGCTCGGCGGCCCGCCGGACCGGCCCGATCGCGGGCAGCGTCGGCGAGAAGCCTTGATTCGCCCACGACCACAGCCAGGTTCCGGTCGCCTTCGAGACGGTGCCCAGCAGCATCACCCGCAGCGGACGCCCCGCGATGGTCACCACACCCTGCTCGATGTCGGCCTGATACGCCCCGTTCAGGTCGACTGCCTGGGCCAGGGCCTCCTGGGCCTCCATGGCGATCGGGACGTGTGCGACCACCGCCTCGTTGAAGCGATCGTGGTTGTGATCCGGCATGCCGGCCACCCTACTGCCCGCGGACGTCGCGCCGGGCCCGCGGGGCAGCACTGCCCTGCTGGGCAAACCGGGCCGGCGGTGCCATCGTGGGGCGATGACCAGCATCGAGGCAGTACTGGGTGACATCACCACCGAACGGGTCGACGCGATCGTCAACGCGGCCAACTCCAGCCTGCTCGGCGGGGGCGGCGTGGACGGCGCCATCCATGCGGCGGCCGGGCCGCGCCTGCTCGAGGCCTGCCGGCGGCTGCGGCGCACCGACTGGCGCGACGGGCTGCCCGTCGGCGAGGCGGTGGCGACCGACGCCTTCGAGCTGCCCTGCCGCTGGGTGATCCACACCGTCGGCCCGAACGCACACCGCGGGCAGACCGATCCGGCGCTGCTGGCGTCCTGCTTCACCAGGAGCCTGGACGTCGCCGCCGGGCTGGGCGCGACCAGCATCGCCTTCCCGGCGATCAGCGCCGGCGCGTACGGCTGGCAGGCCGCCGAGGTCGCCGGGATCGCGGTCGACGCGCTCCGCAGCCATCCGGCGTCCGGCCTCGACCGGATCCGCTTCGTCCTGTTCGGTGATCGGCTGCTGGACGCCTTCCGGCACGCCCTGGCCTGACCGCCGGCCGGGCCGGTGGGCTCCTGTGACCGCCGCCCGGCACCCGCCCGGCCCGTCTCGGCCGCTGATTAGGATGCGAACGTGATGACGAACCCCGGCCGTTACGCGAAAGGCATTGCCAAGCGCGAAGAGATCCTCACCCGTGCGCTGGAAGTGATCGGGCGGGCCGGCCCGCGAACCGCCTACCTGGCCGACATCGCCGACGCCGTCGGGCTCACCCCCGCGGGCCTGCTGCACTACTTCGACAGCAAGGAGGAGCTCTTCACCGAGATCCTGCGCAAGCGCGACGAGGTGGACATCGCGCAGTACTGGCCGCAGACCGCGGAGGCCGCCGACCTCGCCCACCTGCGCAAGGGCTATGTCGAGGCGATCAGTCACAACGCCCAGGTGCCGGGCCTGGTCCAGCTGTTCACCCGGATGTCCGCCGACGCCCCCGACCCGTCGCACCCGGCACACCGGTTGTTCCGCGAGCGCGGCGAGACGCTGCGCGCCTACTTCATCTCGGGCATCACCAAACTCCAGGCCTCCGGTGAGCTGGACACCAGGATCGACCCCGAGATGATGGCGCGCATCCTGCAGGCCGTCTCGGACGGCCTGCAACTGCAGTGGATGATCGAGCCGGACCTCGACATGGCCGCCGGCGTGGACGCCCTGTTCGAGCTGCTCACCCCGCGCGGCGACGACGTCGAGGAGCCCGGGGACCGCTGATCGTCGTCGGCCGAGCTCATCGAGTTCCAGCGGCTCCGGGACGCGGGCGGCAAGGACGTCGACACGCCCGGATACACGCCGAGGCGCCCGGCCTCCGCGGTCGCGGACGCCGGGCGCCTCGATGTTCTGCGGGTCAGTCCAGATAGTCCCTGAGTACCTGCGAGCGCGACGGATGCCGAAGCTTGCTCATCGTCTTGGACTCGATCTGCCGGATCCGCTCCCGGGTGACCCCGTAGACCTTGCCGATCTCGTCCAGCGTCTTGGGCTGGCCGTCGGTGAGGCCGAAGCGCATCGAGACCACACCGGCCTCGCGCTCGCTCAGGGTGTCCAGGACGTCGTGCAGCTGCTCCTGCAGCAGGGTGAAGTTGACCGCCTCGGCCGGGACGACCGCCTCGGAGTCCTCGATCAGGTCACCGAACTCGGAGTCGCCGTCCTCGCCGAGCGGGGTGTGCAGCGAGATCGGCTCGCGGCCGTACTTCTGCACCTCGACGACCTTCTCGGGGGTCATGTCGAGTTCCTTGGCCAGCTCCTCCGGGGTGGGCTCGCGGCCCAGGTCCTGCAGCATCTGGCGCTGCACCCGGGCCAGCTTGTTGATCACCTCGACCATGTGCACCGGGATGCGGATGGTGCGGGCCTGGTCGGCCATGGCGCGGGTGATCGCCTGCTTGATCCACCAGGTCGCGTAGGTGGAGAACTTGTAGCCCTTGGTGTAGTCGAACTTCTCCACCGCCCGGATCAGGCCCAGGTTGCCCTCCTGGATCAGGTCGAGGAAGAGCATGCCGCGTCCGGTGTAGCGCTTGGCCAGCGACACCACCAGCCGCAGGTTCGCCTCCAGCAGGTGGTTCTTGGCGCGTCGTCCGTCGGTGGAGATCCACTCGTAGTCGTCGACGTCGGTGGACGGGATCGAGCGACCGGTGTTCAGCGACTCCTCGGCGAACAGTCCCGCCTCGATCCGCTTCGCGAGGGTGACCTCCTGCTCGGCGTTCAGCAGCGCGACCTTGCCGATCTGCTTGAGGTAGTCCTTGACCGGGTCGGCGGTGGCTCCCGCCACCAGCACCTGCTGCTCGGGCTCGTCGGCGTCGTCGGCGTCCGAGACGATGAAGCCCTCGTCCTCGGTGAGCTCCTTCTCGACGACGGCCTCCTTGGCCTCCTCGAAGGTGGAGTCGTCCACGTCGTCGAGCGAACGGCGCTTGCCACCGACGGTCAGCACCACGTCGTCCCCCTCGCGAGCGAACTTCACATCGACTGCCTCGGGGGCGGCGAGCACGTCCTGGACGGTGGGGACGTCCTCCCCGTCGTCGTCGAGTTCGACGGCCTCGTCGTCGAGCTCGGGCGTGGGAGCGACGACCTTCGGCTTCCGGGCTCGGCCGGACGTCGCCGGGCCCGCCGCGGGGGTCGAGGATCGCCGGCGGCGGGGAGCCGCCGATTCGACCGATGCGGTTTCAGACCTGGCTGCGGCAGTGGAGCGTGGTGACACAAGTAGCCTCTCGGATTCTTGGTTTTGGGCACACGACAACCGGGGGTTGTCAATGGCCAGCGCCTGAGCCATTCTGGCACGCCGTCCGAGACAATCCAAACGTGGTCGCCGCGGATGCCCAGATCGTGTCCTGTCCGTAACCCGGGGCGCCTTCGGCAAGCGTTCCCGACCTGGCCGGGGCACTAGGGTGGCGGCCATGCCACAGCCGCCGCGCCCGCCGGCGCGTCCCGTCGTCCGTAGTCATCACGGCGACGATTTCGTCGACGACTTCGCCTGGATGAGCGACAAGCGCGCCGAGGAGTTCCTGGCCCACCTGGCCGCCGAGAACGCCTACACCGTCGAGCGCACGGCGCACCTGGGCGCCCTGCGCGAGGAGCTGTACGCCGACATCCTCACCCGGACCCGGCAGACCGATCTCACGGTGCCCGACTTCGTCCGGCACGACGACGGCTCGACCTGGTGGTACTACAGCCGGACGGTGGAGGGCCTCGACTACCCGATCCACTGCCGATTGGCCGCCGGCGACCCCGACCTGATCCCGGACGTCACCGAGGCCCCCGCCGACGAGCAGGTGGTGCTCGACGAGAACGAACTGGCGAAGGGTCAGAGCTTCTTCGCGCTCGGCATGTGCGACGTCTCCCCCGACGGCACCCGGCTGGCCTGGAGCGAGGACCTGGCCGGCGACGAACGCTACCGGCTGCGGGTGATCGACCTGGCCGCCCGGGCCGAGCTGCCGGCGCCCAGCGTCCCGGTCGGCGGCGGTGGCTGCTGGTGCGGGAACGACCGCCTGGTCTACCTGACCGTCGACGACGCCTGGCGTCCCGACCGGATCTGGCTGCACACCCTGGGCGCCGACGGTGTCGACGCGCTGTTGCTGCATGAGCCCGATCAGCGGTTCTGGCTCGGGGTGGACGAATCCCGCGACCGGGCCCGGGTGGTGCTGGCCGCCGAGAGCAAGCAGTCGGGTGAGTACCGGCTGCTGGAGGTCGCCGACCCGACCGCCGGGGCACGGTTGGTCGCGCCGCGCCGGGAGGGCCTGGAGTACAGCGTGGAGGTCGGCACCGACGCCCTCTACGTCGTGCACAACGACGGCGCGCCGGAGTTCCAGCTGGCCCGGGCACCGTTCACGGCGTCCGGCAGCGACGACTGGCAGCCGCTGATCCCGCAGCGCCCCGGCGTCCGGATGCTCGGGGTGCAGGCCTACGCCGACTACCTGGTGCTCAGCTCGCGGCGCGACGGGCTGCCGCTGATCGAGGTGCTCGGCCGGACCGCCGACGGCTGGGGCGAACCGGTGCCGATCGGCTTCCACGAGCCGCTGTTCACCGCCGGTGCGCTGTCGGCCGACGATCCGGCCACGGACCGGATCCGGCTGGTCCACGAGTCGCTGGTCAGTCCGCGCCGGCTCGACGAGTACCGGCTCGACACCGGTAAGCGACGCACCCTGAAGCAGACCGCCGTGCTCGACCATCCGGTGCGCGGCCGCTACGACCCGGCCACCTATGTGCAGCGCCGGGAGTGGGCGACCGCGCCGGACGGCACCCGGGTGCCGCTGTCGATCGTGCACCGGGCGGACGTCGTGCCCGACGGCACCGCACCCGCCCTGCTGTACGGCTACGGCGCCTACGAGCACGCGCTCAGCCCGTGGTTCTCGATCCCCCGGCTCAGCCTGCTGGACCGCGGCTTCGTCTGGGCGATCGCCCACGTCCGCGGCGGCGGCGAGCTGGGTCGCGGCTGGTACGAGCAGGGTCGGCTGCTGGCCAAGCCGAACACCTTCGGCGACTTCGTGGCCTGCGCCCGGCACCTGGCCGAGACCGGCTGGACCAGCCCCGACGACGTCCCGTTCGTGGACGCGCTGACCACCATCCTCGACCCGGAGCTGCCGCTGACGGTCACCGAATGGGAGGAGTGGGGCGACCCGCTGCACGATCCCGAGGTGTACCGGTGCATGAAGGGCTACACCCCCTACGAGAACGTCCGCGGCGTCCGCTACCCGTCGGTGCTGGCCACCACCAGCCTCAACGACACCCGGGTGGAGGTCACCGAGCCGGCCAAGTGGGTGGCGCAGCTGCGCCGCACGGTGATCGCCGACGAGTCCCGCCCGATCCTGTTGCGCACCGAGCTGGTCGCCGGCCACGGGGGCGTGTCCGGCCGCTACCAGGCGTGGCGCGACCTGGCCTTCGAGCTGGCCTGGATCATCGACCAGGTGGCCCCGCAGCCGTCGGATTAGCCGACCATCGGACCGATCGTCGCGCGGCGGCGTCGGGCCTGCTCGGCGGGCTTTTGGCCGCGGCGCATCATGGGTATGTACTCGGTTGCGATCGGATCTCCGAGAGACCCTGCTGTCGCCAGCCTCCGCGGTCGGCGTCCGGGTACGACTGTGGTCTTGGTTTGCCCCTCGGGGCTGCGCTCAGGGTTCATTGGGGGCCGTCGTGTGAAACAACGGCGCGGCTGCTGCGTTGTACTGATCACGGAGCGAAAGGACACACATGATCTCGACTGCGCACCGGATTCGGAGCACCGACGGAATCGATGGCAAGGACGCCGTTGGCCTGTACCTGGACGGAATCGCCAAGACTGCCCTGCTGACCGCNAGCGATCGCGCACGTCCGCGGCGGCGGCGAGCTGGGCCGGTCCTGGTACGAGCAGGGCCGGCTGCTGGCCAAGCCGAACACGTTCAGCGACTTCGTGGCCTGCGCCCGGCACCTGGCCGAGACCGGCTGGACCAGCCTGACCGGCTGGTCGCCCAGGGCGGCTCGGCCGGCGGGCTGACCGTGGGCGCCGCGGTCAACCTGGCGCCGGACGCCTTCCGCGCGGTGCACGCCGACGTCCCGTTCGTGGACGCGCTGACCACCATCCTGAACCCGGAGCTGCCGCTGACCGTCACCGAATGGGAGGAGTGGGGCGACCCGCTGCACGATCCCGAGGTCTACCGCTGGCCGAAGGGCTACACGCCCTACGAGAACGTCCGGCCGGTCCGCTACCCCGCGGTGCTGGCCACCACCAGCCTGAACGACACCCGGGTGGAGGTCACCGAACCGGCCAAGTGGGTGGCCCAGCTGCGCCGGACGGTGACCGCGGACGACGCGCGTCCGATCCTGCTGCGCACCGAGCTGGTTGCCGGCCACGGCGGTGTGTCGGGCCGCTACCAGGCCTGGCGCGACCTGGCCTTCGAGCTGGCCTGGATCATCGACCAGGTGGCTCCCGCGACGGCCGGCTGACGCTCCCTCCGGGTCCGGTTGGGCGCGTGGCATGGTGAGTATGTACACAGCTACAGCTGGAACCTCGGAGCCCCGGCGACCCCGCTAGCCCCTTCGGTCGGCGTCCACGTACGACTGTGGTCTTGGTTTGTCCGCCCACGCTGCGCTCAGGGTTCATTCGGGGGCGTCGTGTGAAACAACGGCGTCCCCGCTGCGTTGTACTGATCACGGAGCGAAAGGACACACATGATCTCGACTGCGCACCGGATTCGGAGCACCGACGGAATCGATGGCAAGGACGCCGTTGGCCTGTACCTGGACGGAATCGCCAAGACTGCCCTGCTGACCGCCGAGGAGGAAGTCATCCTCGCCAAGCGGATCGAGGCCGGCCTGTTCGCCAGGGCGCTGCTGAACGGCACCGTGGACGCCGCGGCCACCAGCCCGCGCGGCGCCACCGCCGACGAACTCGAACAGATCGCCGCCGAGGGCGAACAGGCGCTGCAGCGCTTCATCACCGCCAACCTGCGGTTGGTGGTCTCGGTGGCCCGCAAGTACGGCCGTGCGCAGATGCCGCTGCTCGACCTGGTCCAGGAGGGCAACACCGGACTGATCCGCGCCGTGGAGAAGTTCGACTATAGCAAGGGCTTCAAGTTCTCCACCTACGCCACCTGGTGGGTCCGCCAGTCCATCTCCCGCGGCATCGCCCAGCAGGGCCGGATCGTCCGACTGCCGGTGCACGTCGCCGAGCAGGTCAACCAGGTCTCCGCGGTGCGCCGCACCCTGGAGCGCCGGCTGGGCCGCGAGCCCGAACTGGTCGAGATCGCCGACGAGCTGGGCCTGACCGAGGAGCAGGTCATCGACCTGTTGCGGCTGGCCCGCGATCACGTCAGCCTGGACGCTCCGGTCGAAGAGGACGGCGACACCGCGCTCGGTGACCTGCTCGCCCGCGAGATGTCCCCGGGCCCGGACGAGATGGTTCTGGACGCCGAGGATCGCGCCCGGCTGGACGGCATGCTGTCCGCCCTCGACGAGCGCTCCGCCGACGTGGTCCGGCGCCGCTACGGCCTGGTCGACGGCCGCCAGGCCAAGCTCGCCGACATCGCCGCCGTCTGGGGCATCACCGCCGAGCGGGTCCGCCAGATCGAGCGGCACGCGATCGCCAAGCTGCGCAGCGCTCACGACCTGGCCGCCTGAGACCTGCCGATCGGAAGCGGCTCGCCCCCATCCCCCCGGGGCGGGCCGCTTCCTTGCGTCCGGGGCCGAGCGCCCGGCGTCCGTCACCTCCGGGCCGCCATAACCCCCTCCCTAACTACCTGTGCCCTCCCACATGTGGGAGGGCACAGGTAGTTAGGGAGGGCCTTGGGGCGGTGGGCGTCCGGGCTCCGCCGCCCGCGGGTGCTGGGTCAGGCGTCCAGGACGCGGATCAGTCCCTGCTGGGCGCAGGACGCGGCCAGCGCGCCGGAGGCCGGGAACAGCCGGCCCTGGGAGAAGCCCAGCCCACCGGACGCGGACGGCGAGACCTGGTCGTAGAGCAGCCACTCGTCGGCCCGGGCCGGACGGTGGAACCACATCGCGTGATCGATCGAGGCGGCCTGCATCCGCGGCGACATGAACTCGACCGGGTGCGCCAGCGTGCTCACGCTGAGCAGGGAGATGTCGGAGAGGTAGGCCAGCACCATCTGGTGCAGCCGCGGGTCGTCCGGCAATCGCGACTCGGCCCTGATCCACAGCTGCAGCCGTGCCGGCCCGGGCGCGCCCGCCGTCGGCTCGGTCACGTACCGGGCGTCCAGGGCCCCCCATTCGGCCTCCCAGAACGCCGCGCGTCGCGCGGAGCGTTCGCCCAGCACCTGCGCCGCCGGGCGGCACTCCTCGGGTGCCGGGACGCCGGCGGGAAACGGGTCGGCGTGGTCCAGACCGTCCTCGCGGACGTGGAACGAGCAGACCATCGAGAAGATCGGCCGGCCACCCTGGCGGGCGACCACCCGGCGCTGGCTGAAGGTGCGGCCGTCGCGGGTCGGCTCGACCACGTACAGGATCGGGCCGGACGGCGAGCCGGGCCGCAGGAAGTAGGCGTTGAGCGAGTGGGCCAGCCGCTCGGCGGCGACCGTTCGGTAGGCGGCGCCGAGCGCCTGGGCGAGCACCTGGCCGCCGAACGAGCGCTGGAGCACCGTCTCGGGCTGCGGCCCGCGGAACAGGTCGGTGTCGAGTTGCTCGAGTTCGAGCAGATCCACCAGTTCGGCGGCGGTGCGTGGCACCTCAGTTCTGCCCGTTGGACGAGTCGTCCTGTTCGGCCAGGAACTGCTCGACCGCCGCGCCGATCTCGTCGGCGGTGGGCACCGACGCCCGACCGGACTCCGACAACTGGTCGTACTGCTCCTCGAGCGCGGCCAGCACGGCCGGGAACTCGGCGTCCTCCTGCACCTCGGCGGCGATCGTGACCAGCTGCTGTTCGGCCTCGACCTCCAGGTCGCCGACCGGGATGTGCAGGCCGGTGGCGTCGTTCATCCGGCGCAGGACGGCGGCGGTGGCCTGCGGGAAGGTGGACTGGGCGAGGTAGTGCGGCACGTGGGCGACGAAGCCGAGCCCGGTCAGGCCGGCCTGCCCGGCGCGGAACTCCAACGCCGCCGAGAAGCTGCCCGGAATCTGGATGCGGTCGATCCACAGCGGGTTTCCGGTGGCCAGCTTCGGGTCCGTCGAGTGCGAGGTGACCAGGGTGGGGCGGGTGTGCGGCACCGCCATCGGGACGCCCGTTCCGGTCAGCAGCATCGCCGAGTCGAGCCGTTCGGCGATGCCCAGCACCGCCTGCGTCATCCGCCGCCACTGGCTGTCCGGTTCGGGGCCGACCAGCAGCAGGAACGGCGTGCCGGCGGCGTCCGTCACCTTGTGCAGGAGCAGCGAGAAGTCGTTCATCGACACCCAACTGTTGGTGTCGAAGACCATCTGCGGACGGCGACTGCGGTAGTCGTGCAGCTGGTCGTGGTCGAACTCGGCCAGCACCTCGTGCTCGCAGTGCTGGAGGATGTGGGTGGCCAGGCCACGGTTGATCGCGGCCGCGTCCACGTAGCCCTCGAACAGGTGGATCAACACCGGGCGCTTGCCGTCCAGGCTTGACCAGACCTCGGGGTTGAACGTGTACAGCAACCGGGGATCGATCACCCGGCCACCCTAGCGCGCCGTGCCGTGGCTCCCCGAGGGGCTACGCCCAAGGCGGACAACCGCTTGGCTCGGGCGGTTCACCGCTGACTAGGCCGGGAATCGGCAGCGCGGGCCCGCGGGTCGGGCGGGACCGATTCCGCGCCGGGCCGATCCCGTTGCCGCGCCGAGCCGCGGCGACCGGCGCTAGGCCGCCGCCGCGCGCAGCCGTCGGACGCCCGGCCCGGTCAGCTGCTCCAGGCCGGCGTCGCGTCCGGTCAGGGTCAACAGCACCGACGTCATCGGACCGCGCACCAGCGCCCCGGACCCGGCGGCCCAGTCGGCGTCCGTCGCCTCGAACCGCAGACCCTGCCAGGGCACCGGGCGGAACACGGCCGTCCGCCGCCGGTCGTCGCGGTCGGACCAGAGCTGCCGGGCCGCCTCGGCCGCCGCCCGCGGCGGAAGCGGCAGCTCCCGGCCCAGTGGGATCGCGATGTCCTGGCTGTGCACGAGGATGTCGATCAGCGGCGCGCGCGGCGTGAGGCCCAGGTTGTGCCGGCGTGATCCGATCGAGCCGCGGAGTTCGGCGATGAGCTCGACGGCGTCCCTTCTCGCCTTGGCCCGCGCCGACTCGCGGATCATCCGGTTGAGGTCCCGCAGGCCGAACCGCACGGCCATGCCCAGGCCCTGCACCACACCGATCTGCTGCAGCGTCAGGTGGGCGGCGACGTCCCGCACCGTCCAGCCCTCGCACAACGACGCGTGCCCCCACTCGTCGTCGTCCAGCGTCTCCAGCAGCCGTGCCGTGGCCTCGCGGTGCGCGTCGATGGCCGCCCAGACGTCCTCGGTCTCCATGGCCCGCCCCTCTCGACCCCGCCCGGTATAGTTCGAGGATCGAACTAAAATAGTTCGATAATAGGACCAATTGCAAGGGGTGCCGTGCGTAACGACGAACCCGGGGTGCCGGTGTTGCTGTTCATCGCGCAGCGTGCCGTGGAGAAGCGGGTGATGGCCGCAGTGCAGGCGGCGGGTCACACCGGGCTCACGCTCGCGCTGAGCAGGGTGGCTGCGCGGATCGGGCCGGACGGCACCCGGCTGACCGACCTGGCCGAGCAGGCCCAGGTCGCCAAGCAGACCGCCACCGCGGCCGTCGACCGGCTGGAGCGGCTCGGCTACGTGGAGCGGGTTCCGGACCCGGCCGACGCCCGCGCGAAGCTGGTCCGCGTCGCGCCGCTCGGCGAACGGGTGGTGGCGATCGCGCGGGCCGAGGAGGCGGCGCTGCTGGAGGAGTGGACGCGGCACCTGGGCGCCCGGCGGATGGCGCAGCTGCACGAGATCCTGCGCTCGCTGCGCGAGATCACCGACCCCTATCGGCCCACCGACCGCTAGGGAGGCGCCGATCCCGCGGTGATCGGCGCCCGCACCGAGGCCAACGCCGTGCGCACCCGTTTGGCGGAGACCGGCGCGGCGGTGCCGAGGGTCTGCGCGAACAGGCTGACCCGGAGCTCCTCCAGCAGCCAGCCCACCTCGGCGACGTCCTCCGGCAGCGGCCCGGACGGGTAGCGGGCGCACAGCGCGGCGTACTCGTCCTCGAGCTGGTCGATCACCTCGGCGCCGGCCCGCTCCCGGCCCGGATTGCCGCGTGCGGACGCCAGTCGCAGCTCGACCGCCTGCAGATAGCGCGGCAGCCGGGACCAGTGCGGCTCGGGGGTGCCGGCGATGAAGCCCGGGTGGATCAGGCCGGCCAGCTGTTCGGTGACGTCGGAGCGCACCGCGGGCGGCGCGCCGGGCAGCGCCAGCTGGATGCGCTGATGGCTCTGCAGGATCTCGCCCGCCGTGGTGACGATCGCCAGCATCCGGTCGGCGGCGCCGGAGCGGACGCGGTCGCGGAGCCGGGCGAAGGCGTCCGGGTCCCGCACCGACCAGGGGTCGATCGGCTGCGGACCGGATGGCTCGGCCCGCGGCGCCGACGGGCCCGACCGAGCCGACGCCGCACCGGGGCGGCCGGGGTCGGACGCCGCGAGCCGGGCGTCCGCCAGCAGCGCCGGCACCGACGGGTACGGGGACGCGGCCAGCGCGAATTTGGTCGGGTTGCTCAGCCGCGACACCACCCAGTTGGTCGGGTCGGGGCTGGTCAGCACGATCAGCCGGCGCAGCCCGCGCCGATGCGCGCGCACGGCCTCGGGCAGAGCCGGATACACCCGCACCCCGACGGCGTCGCCGAGGTCGGCGAGCGCCGGATAGCCGACGACCGCGTTCTCGACCCGCTCGGCGATCGTGCCGAACTCCCACCGCCGGGCACCGGCATGGGTGTGTTCGGCGGCTCCCGCGTTGAGCTCGGCCCGCACCCGGCCCCCGAGTTGCTCGGCCAGCGCCGGCAGGTCCTTGCCGGTGGCCACCTGCTCGCCGTCCCGGCTGATCACGAACCGGACCCGCAGGTGATCGGGGACGGCGTCGATCCGCCAGGCGTCGTCGGGCACCTGGACGCCGGTCAGCATCCGCACGGCGCGCCCCAGCCCGGCGGGCAGCGACTCCCCCGCTTGCGGGTGCTCGGCCAGCCAGGCCAGCGCCCGCTTGGCGGTGTCCGGCGCGGGCACCAGCCGGGCCCGCCACTGCTTGGGCAGCGTCCGGATCAGCTCGGTGGCCAGTTCCCCGCGCAGGCCCGGGATCTGCCAGCCGAAGTCGTCCGCGGCCACCCGGTTGAGCTGGGCCAGCTCGATCTCCACCGTGACCCCGTCGTGACCCGACCCGGGGTCGAAGACGTAGCTGACCGGCAGATCGAGGCCGCCGGTGCTCCAGTGGTCGGGGAACTGGTCGGCGTCCACCCGGTCGTCGGTGAGCAGGTCGGACGGCGCCAGGTCGAGCAGGTGCTCGTCGCGGCGCCGCGCGTCGCGCCACCAGCGGTCGAAATGGGCCACCGAGACCACGTCGGAGGGCACCCGGGCGTCGTAGAACGCGTACAGGGTGGCGTCGTCGGCGAGCAGGTCGAGGCGCCGGGTGCGTTCGGCCAGGTCCTCGGCCGCCTGCCGGACGGCCTCGTTGCGCGCCCAGAAGTGGTGCCGGGTGTGCCACTGGCCCTCGACCAGGGCGGACTGGATGAACAGTCGCCGGGACTCGCCCGGGTCGATCCGGCCGTACGAGACGGTGCGTCCGGCGACGATCGGGACGCCGAGCAGCGTGACCCGTTCGGTGGCCACCACCTGCCCGGAGCGGGCCGACCAGCGGGGTTCGGAGTAGCTGCGGCTGAGCAGATGGCCGCCCACCTCCTCGACCCAGGCCTCCTCGATCGGGGCCACCGTGCGCGCCCAGAGCCGGGTCGTCTCGACCAGTTCGACGGCCATCACCAGCGGCGGGTTGATCCGGGCCGCCGCCGAGCCGGGGCTGATCGCGAACCGGCTGCCGCGGGCGCCGAGGTACTCGCGCGGCCCGCGCCGGCGCTTCTCCCCCGGTTTGGCCGCGGAGCGCTCGTCGAGCAGCCCGATGTGCGACAGCAGGCCGGACAGCACCGCGATGTGCACCCGGTCGATGCCGGCCGGCTCGGCGTTGCGGGACATGCCGAGGTCACTGCAGACCGTCTTCAGCTGCTCGTTGAGGTCCTCCCATTCGCGGACCCGGAGGAAGTTCAGGTACTCGTCGCGGCACATCCGGCGGAAGGCGTTGCCGGATCGTTCCCGGCGGGCTCCGCGCAGGTGGCGCCAGAGCCGCAGCAGGGCGGCGATGTCGGACGGGTCGCGCGGGGCGTCCTTGCCCTGTTCGGGCGACTCGCTGAAGAACCGGCGGTGCAGCTGATCGGCCTGTTCCTGCTTGTCGGCCGGCCTTTCCCGGACGTCGGGCACGGTCAGCCCGGCGACCACGGCCTGGGCCTCGCGCAGGCAGCCCTGGCGTTCGGCCTCGACCAGCATCCGGCCGAGTCGCGGGTCGACCGGCAGCCGGGCCAGCTGGTGTCCGATCGGGGTGAGCCGGACCTGCCCGCCGCTGCCGCGCGGGTTCCGTCGGCGACCGCCAGTCGGGCTCGTCGAGACCTCCCCGCCGCCGGTCGAGACCCCTCGCGGTACTTCACCGACTTCACCGGGTTTCGACAGGCTCATCCCTCGGTTGGTCGGGCTCGTCGGGACCCCTCGAATCGCCTCACCGGGTTTCGACAGGCTCAACCCTCGGGAGCTCGACCCTCGGGTCTCGGGTTCGATCGCACCCAGTTCGGTGAGCAGCCGCAGGCCGTCGCCGATCTGGGCGGCGTCCGGGGGTTCGACGAACGGGAAGCGGGCGATGTCGCCGAGCCGGGCCTGCGCCATCTGCAGGATGACCGCGGCCAGGTTGGTGCGCAGGATCTCCGGCTCCGTGAACTCCGGACGGGCGAGGAAGTCCTCCTCGTCGTAGAGCCGGATGCAGACCCCGGGCGCCACCCGGCCGCAGCGTCCGGCCCGCTGGTTGGCGGACGCCTGCGAGATCGCCTCGATCGGCAGCCGTTGCACCTTGGTGCGGGCCGAGTACCGCGAGATCCGCGCGAAGCCGGGGTCGATCACCGACCGGATGCCGGGCACGGTCAGCGAGGTCTCGGCGACGTTGGTGGCCAGCACGATCCGCAGCGTGGTGTGCCGGGCGAACACCCGATGCTGCTCGTGCGCGGACAGCCGCGCGTACAGCGGCAGGATCTCCACCTCGCGGCGGGTCAGCTGCGCCCAGTCCAGCCCGGCGATGGCGTCGGCGGCGTCCCTGATCTCGCGTTCCCCGGAGCAGAACACCAGGATGTCGCCGTCCGGGCCGTCCAGCATCAGCTCGGTGACGGCGTCGCAGATGCCGTCGATCAGGTCGCGGTCGGTGCCCTGCTCGATGACCGGACGCCAGCGCAGCTCGACCGGGTAGGTGCGGCCGGACACCTCGATGATCGGGGCGCCGCCGAAGTGCTCGCTGAACCGGGCGGTGTCGATGGTGGCTGAGGTGACGATCACCTTCAGGTCCGGACGCCGCGGCAGCAGCTGCTTCAGGTAGCCGAGCAGGAAATCGATGTTCAGGCTGCGTTCGTGCGCCTCGTCGATGATCAGGGTGTCGTAGCGGCGCAGGTCCCGGTCGTGGCCGATCTCGGCGAGCAGGATGCCGTCGGTCATCACCTTGACCCGGGTCTGCCGGCTGGTCTGGGCGGTGAACCGGACCTGGTAGCCGACCACCTCGCCCAGCGGCGTGCCGATCTCCTCGGCGATCCGTTCGGCCAGGCTGCGGGCCGCGATCCGGCGCGGTTGGGTGTGGCCGATCCGCTTCCGGCCGGCGGCCAGACACAGCTTGGGCAGCTGGGTGGTCTTGCCCGACCCGGTCTCGCCGGCGACGATCACCACCTGGTTCTCGCGGATGGCCGCGACGATGTCGTCCGCCCAGGCCGCGATCGGCAGGGCGGCGTCGACGGCCAGGTCGAGCGCGGGTTCGGACACGGCAGCCCAGCGTATACGGGCCCCGCCGCGATGGACCGCCCGGCTCGGGAGCTACTTGACCAGCACCACCGGGCAGCCGGCGTAGGTCATCAGCCCGCGCGAGACGCTGCCGATCGAATAGGTCGGGAACCGCACGTTGGTCTCCAGCACCAGCACCGAGACGGTCTCGCTGAACGAGGCCAGTTCGTCCACCGGCGATCCGTAGCGCACCTCGGTGGCGATCGCGGGGACCCCGGGGTGACGGGCCGTCGCCGCGGCGACGTGGGCCGCCTGCTGGGCCACGGTCTGGGCGATCGCGGCGTCGATCTGTTCCTGGCTCACGCTGGCGCGGAAGATCCGGCTCTGCGGCGCCTTGCACACGGTGACCACCTTGACCGGCTTGCCCGCGTAGAGCGGGTTGCCCAGCACCCACTCCAGGGCGGCGACGCCGGCGCCGTCGGCCTCCAGCGCCACCCCGACCGGGGCCTCGCGGTCGGTCGGGACGTCCGCGACCACCACCAGCGGGCAGCGCACCGATCCCGCCAGGCCCACCGAGGTCGACCCGGAGAACTGCCGGCTCTGGGCCGTGTGGGCGCGGCGTCCGACCACCACCATCGAGCAGTTCTGGCTGAGCTGGGTGAGCACGCCGACCGGTGAGCCGACCGCGACCTTGGTGCGGATCCGCTTCTTCGCCACGCCCAGCGCGTTCGCGGCCAGGGCCGCCTCGGCCAGCAGCTTCCGCGCGGCCGCCTGCACGCCGCTGCCGTCGAAGACGACGCCCCAGGGGCTGTTCACCACGGTGTCATCGGCCACGAACACCAGTTGCAGCATGGTCTTGGTGGCCGCGGCGATCCGCGCGGCGTACTCCAGCGCCTGGACGGCGTCGTCGGACGCGTCGTAGCCGACCAGGATCGGCGGCGGCCCCGTGTAGGGCTTGGGCATTGCGCCCTCCTTCAGGATCCGGCGATCGAACGCCCGGCGTAGTGGTCGGCCGCGATGCCGATCACGATCGGCCGATCGCCCGGCGGCCACGGCAGGGGCATGTCGGCGGGCAGGGACGCCACCGGCGCCCCGGAGAGGCCGTGCACGAGCACGCTCCAGCCGGTCGAGGTCTCGGTGTCCAGGTCGTCGACCTGGAAGGACACCTCGACCGGACGGACCAGCTGAGCCAGCGGGGAGCCGGGGGCGGTACGGAAGACGATCAGGTCATCGATCAGCCCGTAGCTGACCGGCAGGATCTGCACCCCGGACGCCGAATTCCAGCCGACGCGGCCGAACGAGCGGGTGGCCAGCAGCAGCCGGCATTCCGCCTCATCCAGCGTCGTCAGGTGCCCGTACTGCGCCATGGGACGACCCTACTGCCTCAGGCCCCCATCCCCAGCCTCCAGTCCCGCACTTCAGGCATGTCCTCCAGGTGTTCCACGATGTAGTCCTGGTGCCGGGCCAGCTGGTCGGTGCAGAACCGCATCAGGTCGCTCGATCCGCGCCGGGTCACCTTCATGTTGTTCAGGACGTCCATCACCAGGTGATAGCGGGACGCCCGGTTCCGCACCACCATGTCGAACGGCGTCGTGGTGGTGCCCTGCTCGATGAACCCGCGCACCCGGAACCGGTCGGCGTCCGGGCGTCCGTGCACCAGCTGATGGATGGCGCCCGGGTAGCCGTGGAAGGCGAAGATGACGTCGCGGTTGTCGGTGAACAGCTCGTTGAAGTACAGCTCGCTCATGCCGTGCGGATGGTCCTTGGGCCGCTTCAGCGACATCAGGTCGACCACGTTCACCACCCGCAGCCTGATGTCGGGCAGGGTGGCCTTGATCAGTTCGGCGGCGGCGACCGCCTCCATGGTCATGATGTCGCCCGCGCAGGCGATCACGATGTCGGGTTCGCCGGCGTCCTCCGGTGTGCCGGCCCACTCCCAGACGGACGCCCCGCGGGTGCAGTGCTCGATCGCCTCGTCCATGGTCAGCCACTGCGGTTGGGGCTGCTTGTCCTGGACGATCAAGTTGACGTAGTTGAGGCTGCGGAAGCAGTGGTCGGCCACGCTGAGCAGGCAGTTGGCGTCCGGCGGCAGGTAGATCCGGGAGTGCTCGGGGCCACCGTTGAGCACCACCTGGATCAGGCCGGGGCCCTGGTGGCTGAAGCCGTTGTGGTCGTTGCGCCAGGCGGTCGAGCTGACCAGGACGTTCAGGCTCGGGACGTCGGCCCGCCAGGGCAGGTGGGCCGCCTCCTGCAGCCACTTGCCGTGCTGGATGGTCTGGCTGGCCGACACCATCGCGAACGCCTCGTAGGTGGCGAACAGACCGTGCCGTCCGGTCAGGGTGTAGGCCTCCAGCCAGCCGTGGCAGTTGTGCTCGCTGAGCACCTCCATCACCCGGCCGTCCGGGCCGAGCTGGGCGTCGGTGTCGTTCACCTCCTCCATCCAGGTCCGGTCGGACGCCTCGAAGACCGCGCCGAGCCGGTTGGAGTTGGTCTCGTCGGGGCAGAACAGCCGGAAGTTGTGCGGGTTGCGCCGGTAGGCCTCGCGCATGAACTCGCCCAGCTTGCGGGTCGACTCCAGCTTCTCGCCGGCACGCTGCTCGACGGGCACCGCGAGGTCGCGGAAGTCGGGCAGGTCGAGCGGCTCGGTGAGCAGCCCGCCGTTGGCGTACGGCGTCCCCGACATCGACCTGCCCTTCTCCGGGTTGGCGCTCGACACCAGCTCGACCGGGCGTCCGTCGGCGTCGAAGAGCTCCTCGGGGCGGTAGGACCGCATCCAGGCCTCCAGCTGCCGGAGGTGATCCGGGTCGCTCTTCACGCCCGACAGCGGCACCTGATGGGACCGCCAGGTGCCCTCCACCAGCTGGCCGTCGACGATGTGCGGGCCGGTCCAGCCCTTGGGGGTGCGCAGCACGATCATCGGCCAGCGCGGACGGCCCGCGGGCGCCTCGCCCGCGCGGGCCTGCCGCTGGATCTCCTTGATGGTGGCGTAGGCGGCGCCGAGCGCCTCGGCGAACCGGAAGTGGATGCCCGGCAGGTCGTGGCCCTCGACCTCGATCACCTCGTAGCCGTGTCCCTCGAACAGCGTGCGGACCTCCTCGCGGGGCTTGCGGGAGAGCACCGTCGGGGCGGCGATCTTGCCGCCGTTGAGGTGCAGCACCGGCAGCACGGCCCCGTCGTGGGCCGGGTTGAGGAACGAGATGCCCTTCCAGGAACCCTCCAGCGGGCCGGTCTCGGCCTCGCCGTCGCCGACGACCGCGATGGTCAGCAGCTCGGGGTTGTCGAACACGGAGCCGAAGGCGTGGATCAGCGCATAGCCGAGCTCGCCGCCCTCGTGGATCGAGCCGGGGGTGGTCACCGAGACGTGGCTGGGGATGCCGCCGGGCGCCGAGAACTGGCGGAAGAACGTCAGCAGGCCGTCGGCGTCCTGGGTGACGTGCGGGAAGGCGTCGGTGTAGGTGCCCTCCAGGTAGGAGGCGCCGACCAGCGCCGGCCCACCGTGTCCCGGCCCGGTGATGTAGAGGCAGTCCTGGCCGGTGTGCCGGATCAGCCGGGAGACGTGCGCGTAGACGAAGGCCAGGCCCGGGCTGGTTCCCCAGTGCCCGAGCAGGCGGGGCTTGATGTGCTCGGGGGCCAGCGGCTCGCGCAGCAGCGGATTCGCCATCAGGTAGATCTGGCCGACCGTGAGGTAGTTGTTGGCCCGCCACCAGGCGTCGATGCCGGCGAGTTCGGACTCGGTGAGTTCAGGCAGGGTTGCTGACATGCCTCCACCGTAGTGAGCCGGTCCCGGGAGGGAAGATCCCCCCACCCCGAGGGCCGGTCAGGCGTCCGGGGCGAAGGTGGTGCGGCCGCGCAGCTTGGACGCCAGGTGCTCGTCGATCTCGTCGGCGACGACCGAGACCGCGCGCAGCGCCTGGTGCAGGTGGGCGGGCACGAACGGCTGCGCGAAGATCGACAGCGAGACGAACACGCGGTCCTTGATCAGCATGAAGCGGACGAAGCGGGCCTCGGTGTTCAGGTCGCTGAGCACCTCCATGGCGCGGCTGCGGCCCTCCACCTCGTGCACCACCGCCGAGAACACCAGCACCTCCTGGGCATCGCCGGTGGCGCGGACGAAGACCATCGTCGAACCCACCCGCAGCGCGAAGTCGCCGTCGGCGTCCTGCAGCGGCTGGTGGCCGAGCAGTTCGGTCAGCTCGGCCTCGATCAGCCGGTCCAGTTCGGCCTTGCCGCTGACCAGCCGGGCGGCCAGGTCGTCGGCGTCGAAGGTGCTGCGCGGGGCCTCCCGCGCGCCGGGCGGGGTGAGGATCTCGGCCAGCTGATCGGGGGCCAGGAAGGCCGGGTGCGGCACCCGGTACACCTCGCGCAGCATCTGGGTGGCGGCCTGGGCCAGTTCGGCGGCCCGCTCCTGGCTGCCGGTGCGCCAGAAGTTCTCGGTGGGGTACGCGTCCTCCACGTTGGGCGGCTGCCAGCCCAGCTCGTCGATCGCCGCCAGCTGGTCGGCGACCAGCTGGAACTCCTCGCTGAGCGCGGCGTTCCCGGCGGCCTCGGCGACCAGGACGTCGCCGCCGAGGCAGCGGAACACGACGAACGGGGCCGTGCCCTCCTGCTCGGTGGCCAGCGACCCGATCCGCAGCGACGCGCCGGGATCCATGTGCGAGACGACCTCCGCGAGGCGTCCGGCGAAGTCCGACCAGGCCTCGTCGGTGCTGCGATCGAGGTCGAAGCCGTACACCTCGCTGCCGTTGTTCGGGTCGTCCACGTCTCCAACCTAGTGGACCGTCGCCGCCAATGCTCGGGCTGGGGCGCCCCGGGTGATGGTCCACGAGCGACCACCCCTTCGCGCCGGTGCGCTGCCCTGCGGGCGGTCAACCCCCGAGCAGCGCGGCCAGCAGGGTGATCGTCGGCACCGACAGCATCGTGGAGACGAAGATCGAGTCGCGGGCCAGCAGCTCCCCCACTTCGTAGCGGGACGCGATCACGTAGATGTTCTGGGCCGCCGGCAGCGCGGCGATCACCGTGACCGCGAGCAGTTCGGGACGGGTCAGCCCGAAGGCGAGGCCGAGCCCCCAGGCGAGCAGCGGCTGGACGACGATCTTGACGACCTGGATCAGGCCGACCTGGCGGGCGTGCGTGCCGCGTCCGGGCAGCGGATCGAGCCGCAGCGACACGCCGAAGGCGAGCAGCATGGCCGGGACGGCGATCCCGCCGACCAGCTCGATCGGGGTCATCAGCAGCTCCGGCATTCGCAGCCCGGCGAGGTTGATGCCGACGGCGAGCAGCACGGCCACGGTGATCGGGTTCCGCAGCGGCAGCGTCGGATAGGTGTACCAGGCGATGCGTTCGCCGGCCTGCCGGGCCGCCCGGGTGTCCAGCAGGGCCAGTGCCGCGGGCTGCATGAGGCCGATCTGGACCAGCATGATCGGCGCCATCCAGGTCATGTCGCCCATGATGGCCGCGGCGATCGGCAGGCCCAGGTTGCCCGCGTTGGTGTAGCAGGCGCACAGGGTGCCGATGACGGTGGTGGCGTTGGCCCGCCCGAAGGCGACGCGGGCGGCGATCAGGTAGGACGCGCCGGCGACGGCGATCGCCAGCACCGAGACCACCAGGGTGCGGGAGAACAGGTGCGCCAGGTCGGCCCCGGCGACCAGCGAGAACAGCAGGGCCGGCGAGGCGACCAGGAACGCCAGCCGGCTGAGCAGCGCCCGGTGCAGCTGGCCGAGCACGTTGAAATGGGCCAGCAGCACGCCCGTGACGACGATCGCGCCGATGGTGAAGAAGCCGGAGAGTGCGCCCTGCACTCGATTCACCCTAGATGGGTGCGTCCCGGGAGTCGCACGCTGCGCACCCCCTGGACTCACCCGTCAGGTGGTGGCCCGGCCGCCCGGCGTCCCGCGTCCCGCCGTCCGGCCGGACGCCGTCGAGCGGGCGCGTACCATGACCGCCGATGACCGCGCGCAACCACCTGATCGACCTGGCCAGGGCCATGTCGGTGGTCGTCGTGGTCACCTTCCACTGCCTGCTCTACCAGATCGTGGTGGTCGACGGCGTGCCCCGGGTGGTGCCGTGGGCGCCGCAGCCGCACGCGGCGTGGTGGACGGCGAGCTGGATCGTGATGATCATCCCGCTGTTCTTCATCGCGGGCGGGTTCGCCCACGCGCTGGTGATCGACCGGATGCGGGCACAGAACCGCGGCTACTCCTACTATCTGGCCTCCCGGGCTCGCCGGCTGGTCGGCCCGCTGCTGCTGTTCGCCGGCTTCGCCACCGTGCTGAGCACCGCGGGCGCGTGGCTGGTCGCGGCGTCCGACGCCGTGTCGCTGAGCGTCCAGTTCGCGCAACTGCTGTGGTTCGTCGCCGTCTACCTGGTGATCGTCGGCATCGCGCCGCTGATGGTCACCCTGCACGATCGCCACGGGGTCTGGCCGATGCTCGCCCTCACCGCACTGGCGGTGGCCATCGATGCCGCGTCCTTCGCCGGCGGCGATCCGCAACTGCGGTTCTGGAATCTGCTGACCGTCTGGCCGCTGTGCCACCAGCTGGGGATCGCCTACCACCGGGGCTGGTTCCGAAGCGGCCCGGTCTGGGTGCCCGTGGCGGTTCTGGTGGCCGCGGCGGGAGCCATCCCGGTGCTCGTGTTCGGGCTGGGCTACCCGGCCTCGTCGATCGGGCTGGGCGACATCCCGGTCGCGAACGTGCTGCCACCCACCGTGGCGATGATCGTGCTGGGCTGGGGCCAGGTCGCCGCCCTTGGGCTGCTGGAACGAGCCGGGGTGGCCCGGACGCTGCCGGGCCGGGTCGAGCGCGGGCTGGGCGTCGCGAACGCGCTCGCGGTGACCACCTACCTGTGGCACATCCCGTGCATCGTGATCGCCGGCGGCGCGCTGTTCGGGGCGTCCCGGCTCGCTCCCGGGCTGACCGAGGTGCTGGTCTCCCAGCCGGCCGTGGTGATCGTCACCTGGGCGGTGATCGTGGCCGCCGTCCCACTGATCGGACGTCTCGAGTACGCCCTGATCCCGGCGCTGGGCGACGCGCCCGGACGCGGCGCGGTCGGCGCGTACCTGCTGCTCACCGCCGGCACCGGCCTGGTCTGGCTGAACGGCACCGTGCTGCACCCGAGCCAGCCATGGTCGCTGGTCGGCCTGGTCCTGCTGGCCGCCGGGATGGCCTGGCTGGCGAGCGCGGCCCGGACGGCGTCCGCGACCCGTCGATAGACTGGCGCCGCGGCGACGGAAGGCGGTGCGGTGGATCCGACCCAATGGGGTGCACCCTTCCCGATCGTGGTGACCGCCCTGTTCTGCATCGTCCTGACCCGTGCCAACGCCACCTACTGGGCGGGCCGGCTGGTGGCCCGCGGGGCGCATCGCACCCGCGCCGCCCGCTGGATGGACTCGGCGGGCTACCGGCGCGCCGTGGAGCGGCTGAACCGGTGGGGTGCGCCGGCGGTCAGCCTGTCCTTCCTGACCGTGGGTGTGCAGACCGTGATCAACCTGGCGGCCGGGGCGGCCCGGATGCCGCTGGTGCGCTACATTCCCGCAACCGTGGTCGGCTCGATCGCCTGGGCGTTCCTCTACGGCACGGTGGGCTTCGTCGGCTTCGAGGCACTCGCCCCGCTCTGGGAGCATTCCCCCGCCATCGCCATCGCCGCCGGAGTGGCGGCGGTCGCCGGACTGGCCTGGTTCGTCGTCCGGCAGACCCGGCGGGCCACCCTCGACACCGACGAGGCCTGAGACATCCGTCAACCGCCGGTCGGCGACGCGCCGCGGCGTTAGGGTCGTGTCGATCCCTGTTCGCCCCTCTTCGCGTGAGGTTCTCATGTCGATCACCGTCCGGACCCGCCGGGACCGCTGCCCGGGTGCCCTGCGCCCCTGGCCCGCCGACGACGGCCTGCTCGTCCGGCTCCGGCTGATCGGCGGGTGGGTGCCGTCCTCCGCGCTGCGCGCACTGGCCAGGGCCGCCGAACGGTTCGGCGACGGGCGGGTCCACGTCACCGGGCGGGCGAATCTGCAGGTGCGCGGCCTTCCGGGCACCCACGGCCGGCTGACGCCGGAGGCGCTGGCCGCGCTGGAATCGACCGGCCTGCTGCCGAGTCGCAGCCACGAGCTGGTCCGGAACGTGATGGTGTCGCCGCAGTCGGGTCTGGCCGGCGGGGCGGCCGACCTGCGCGACGTCGCCCGCGAACTGGACGCGCTGATCTGCGCCGACCCGCGGCTGGCCGAGCTGCCGGCCCGGTTCCTGTTCGTGCTGGACGACGGACGCGGCGACCTGCTCGACCGGCCGGCCGACCTCGGGCTGATGGCGCTCGACGCCCGCACGGCGCGATTGCGGGTCGGGGACGGCTGGGGACCGGTGCTGCCGCTCGGCCAGGCGCCCGCGAGGCTGGTGGAGTTGACCCGGGCGTTCCTCGACCGACGCGGACCCGGATCCGACGCCGCCTGGCACGTGCGGGAACTCCCCGCTCCGCTGGTCGAACCCGTCGAAGCCGCCCCCGAGCCCGCGCCGGGCCGGAGCGACGACCGGCGGGGTCTCGACGAGCGCTGGGGACCGGTGCCGGGAGGCGAGCACGTCCGGGTCCCGGACGAGGGACTGACCCGCGCGGAGGTCGAGGCCCTGACCGCCGCCGCGGACGAGGTGATCGTCACGCCGTGGCGTGGCATCCTCGTCCCCGCACCGATCGAGGGGAACCGATGAGCGACCAGCCGCGCCGTCCGCGCCGGCACTTCGACTACGTGGCGGACGGTCCGGCGATCTACGTCGACTCGTTCGCCACCATCCGCCGGGAGGCCGACCTGGCCGGCATCCCCGCGGACGCCGAGAAGCTCGCGGTGCGGATGATCCACGGCAGCGGCCAGGTCGACCTGGCCCGCGACCTGGTGGTGCACCCGCGGCTCGTCGCGGCCGCCCGCGCCGCGCTCGAGGACGGCGCGCCGATCCTGTGCGACGCCACCATGGTCGCCACCGGCGTCACCCGTGCCCGGCTGCCCCGGGACAACCGGGTGCTGTGCCTGCTGAACGACGACCGGGTGCCGGGGCTGGCCCGGGCCTGGGAGACCACCCGGACGGCGGCGGCCGTCTCGCTGTGGGAGCCGCACCTGGCCGGGGCGGTGGTGGCGATCGGCAACGCCCCGACCGCGCTGTTCCACCTGCTGGAGCTGATCCTGGACGGCGGGCCGCGTCCGGCCGCGATCGTCGGCTGCCCGGTCGGCTTCATCGGCGCCGCCGAGTCGAAGCAGGCGCTGATCGATCTCGCCGCAGAGCACGGCATCGACATTCCGTACGTCACCGTGACGGGGCGCCGCGGGGGCTCGGCGATGACCTCGTCGGCGTTGAACGCGCTGGCCCGGGAGGCGGAGTGAGCACCGCGGACCGGGACGGACAGACCCCGGACAGGGACGGGCAGCACCGGCCCGGCCGGTTCTACGGCGTCGGGGTCGGCCCCGGCGACCCCGAGCTGATCACCCGGAAGGCAGCCCGGCTGATCGGGCAGGCGCGGGTGATCGCCTACCACGCCGGCGTCGGCAAGGAGTCGAACGCCCGCCGGATCGCCGCCGAGCTGTTCCCGGCCGGCGTGATCGAGGAGCGGCTCGACTACCCGGTGACCACCGGGGCCACCGATCATCCGGGCGGCTACGCCGGCGCCCTGGCGACCTTCTACGAGGAGTGCGCGGCCCGGCTCGCCGCCCATCTGGACGCCGGCCGCGACGTGGTGCTGCTGGCCGAGGGCGATCCGCTGTTCTACGGCTCGTCGATGTATCTGCACGACCGGCTGGCCGGCCGTTACTCGACCGAGATGGTGCCCGGGGTTCCGTCGTTCGCGGCCGCCGCCGCGGTCGCCGCCGGACCGCTCGCCCGGCAGCAGGACGTGCTCACGGTGCTGCCCGGCACCCTGCCCGAACCGGAGCTCGCCCGCCGGCTCGCCGACACCGACGCCGCGGTGATCATGAAGCTGGGCCGGACGTTCCCGGCGGTGCGCCGCGCGCTGGAAGCCGCCGGACGCCTCGAACACGCCCTGTACGTCGAACGGGCGTCGATGCCGGCACAGCGCTGGCTGCCGGTCGCCGACGTCGACCCGGCGTCCGTGCCGTACTTCTCGCTGATCATCGTCACCGGCGACAGCCGCAACGGACGCCGCTCGCGCGACGCTGCCGTTCCGCCGCCCTCCCCGGAGGTCCCGGGGCCGGCCGCCGAACTGCTGGTGGTGGGGCTGGGGCCGGGTCCGGATGCCTGGCGCACCCCGGAGGTGACCGACGCGCTGGCCCGGGTGCGGCACATCGTCGGCTACGGCCCCTACCTCGACCGGGTGCCGCAGCGGGCCGGGTTGACCCGGCACGCCTCGGGCAACACGGTCGAGGTCGACCGGGCCCGGTTCGCGCTCGACCTGGCCCGGCGCGGCGAGCCGGTCGCCGTGGTCTCGGGCGGTGACGCCGGCATCTTCGGCATGGCGGCCGCGGTGTTCGAGGCGGCGGAGGACCCGGCCTACGCCGGCGTGGCGATCCGGGTGCTGCCCGGGCTCAGCGCCGTCCAGGCGGTCGCCGCACGAGCGGGCGCCCCGATCGGGGCCGACTTCGCGGTGATCAGCCTGTCGGACCGGCTGAAGCCGTGGGACGTGGTGGAACGCCGGCTGCGGGCCATCGCCGAGGCCGACCTGGTGCTGGCGATCTACAACCCGGCGTCCCGGTCCCGCACCGAACAGGTGGCCGTCGCCCGGCGCGTGCTGCTGGAGCACCGCGCCGCCGAGACGGTGGTCGTCGTCGGGCGGGACGTCGGACGCGCCGAGGAGTCGCTGCTGGTGACCACCCTGGGCGCCCTCGACCCGTCCACGATCGACATGAAATGCCTGCTGATCGTCGGTGCCAGCAGCACCCGGGTGAGCCCGGCCGGCGTCTGGACGCCGCGTTACGTCCCCGCCCTGGCGGAGTCGACCCGATGACGGGATCGCTGCGATGACGGTGCACTTCGTCGGCGCCGGCCCCGGTGCCGCCGATCTGCTGACCGTGCGGGCGGCCCGCCTGCTGGCGGCCGCCGACGTGGTGCTGTATCCGGGCACCTACCTCGATGCGGAGGTGCTCGGCCATGCCCGTCCGGACGCCGTCCTGATCGACACCCAGCACCTCGACCTGGACCGGATCACCGCCGAACTGATCGCCGCGCACGCGGCCGGGCGAACGGCCGTCCGGCTGGCCTCGGGCGACCTGTCGGTGTATTCGGCCTTGTCGGAGCAGACCCGGCGGCTGGATGCGGCCGGCGTGCCGTGGGACGTCACCCCCGGGGTGCCGGCCTACGCGGCGGCGGCCGCCCTGATCGGCCGGGAGCTGACGGTCCCGCTGCTGGCCCAGTCGGTGGTGCTGACCCGGACGCGCGCGCGTTCGACCGCGATGCCGGAGACGGAGTCGCTCGCGGCGTTCGCGGCCACCCGGGCAACCCTGGTGCTGCATCTGGCGATCCGCCGGACCCGGGAGCTGATGGCCGACCTGGTCACCGACTACGGGCCGGACTGCCCCGTGGCGGTGGTCTACCGGGCCAGCCAGCCGGAGCAGCGGATCCTGCGCGGCACGGTGACCACGATCGCCGAGCAGGTCGAGGCCGCCGGGCTGCGGCAGGCGGCGGTGATCCTGGTCGGCTGGGCCCTGGAGCCGCACGGTGGCGGCGAGTCCTACCTCTATGACCCCACCCGTGACCGGAGCGTCAAGCGCTCGTCGTGAGGTTGAAGGCTACTTCTCGAGTGCCCACTGGGTGACGGTGCGGGCGGGCGTCCAGCCGGTGTAGCGGCCGATCGGGGCGGCGGTCTCGACGGCGATCCGGACGAGCTCGCCGCCGTGCGCGGCGTGCGCGGCGGCCAGGTGCTGCTCGGTCTCCAGGGTGACACCGTGGACGACCAGGCGTCCGCCCGTCGGCAGGGCTGCCAGGCAGTCCTCCAGCACCCCGGGCGACGAGGCTCCCCCACCGACGAAGATCGCCTGCGGCGTCGGGAGCCCAGCGAGCGCCGCGGGCGCGCGTCCGGTGACCACCGTCAGGCCCGGGACGCCGAGGGCGGCGGCGTTGCGGGCGATCCGTGCGACCCGGACGGGGTCGGCCTCGATCGCGGTCGCCGTACAGGTCGGATCGGCCCGGAGCCACTCGATGGCCACCGAGCCGGCGCCGGCGCCGACGTCCCACAGGTGCTCGCCCGGAACGGGTGCCAGCCGGGCCAGGGCGGATGCCCGCAGGTCGCGCTTGGTCAGTTGACCGTCGTGTTCGAACGCGTCGTCCGGCAGGCCGCCCAGCCAGCCGCCGCGCGCCGGGCCGTCCAGGTCGAGGGCGACGATCGCCAGCCGCGGCACGTCGGTGGGTGGGTTCGCCGCCCAACCGGACGCGGTGGTCTCGACCCGCGACTCGGTCTCCGCCGCCAGGTCGCCCAGCACCGTCAGCCGGCTGGCCCCGTAGCCGGCGCCGACCAGCAGCCCGGCCACGACGCCGGGTGTGGTGGCGTCCGAGCAGAGCACCAGGACGCGGCGTCCGGGAGCGAGCTGCCGGCGCAGCAGGGCCGGGTCCCGGCCGACCAGGTTGACCACCACGCAGGTCTCGGCCGGCCAGCCCATCCGGGCCCGGGCGAGCGCCACCGACGACACGGCGGGCTCGATCCGGACCGTCCCGGGCGGGCAGAGCTCCAGCAGGGTGGCGCCGATACCGGCGACCAGCGGATCGCCGGAGGCGAGGGCCAGCACCGGAGGATCCAGGCCGGCCAACAGCTCGGGCAGCCCGGCGCGCAGCGGGGACGGCCAGGCCTCGCGACGCTGCCCGGGCACCGGCGGCAGCATCGCCAGATGCCGCCGGCCGCCGAGCACGACCGGTGCGGCGAGGATCAGCCGGCGCAGCCTCTCGGGGACGCCGGGCCAGCCGTCCGCGCCGATCCCGACGACAATGATCGAGGCCCTATCGGCGGGGCTGATCGCGACCTCGTCGGCGGGGGTGATCGCGGCCTCGGAGGCACCATTTCGGCTGCTGGACATCGCTCGTCACGCTATCGTGAACGCTGGCACGAGGTGCCTCGAGCGGCCCAGTCATCGGAACCGGTGGGGACGGTCGCCGAGGAGAATCTGGGAAGCCGGTGAGATTCCGGCACAGGCCCGCTGCGGTGAATCGGGTCCGCCCCCGGCGAGGGGACGGGACCCGGTGAGTCCGAAGACCGGCCCCGTGTCCGACCCTTCGATGGCGAGCCGAGCGGGAGCCTCACGATGCCACTGCACTACCCCTTCACGGCCGTCCTCGGTTGCGAGCCGGACGACCTCGACGACATGGGCATGGCGCTCGTGCTGACCACGATCTTCCCCGAGATCGGCGGCGTGCTGATCCGGGGCGAGAAGGGCACCGCGAAGTCGACCGCGGTGCGTGCGCTGGCGGCCGTGCTGCCGCCGATCGACGTCTACGAGGGCGACCGGTTCAATATCGATCCCGCGGACGCCTCCGCGACCTCGCCCGACGGTCCCTTCGCCGCGACCGCCGTCCGGACCCGGCCCGTGCGGCTGGTCGAGCTGCCGGTGGGCGCCACCGAGGACCGGGTGCTCGGCTCGCTGCACCTGGAGCGGGCACTCTCCCACGGCAAGGTCGAATACGAGCCGGGGCTGTTGGCCCGGGCGCACCGCGGCGTGCTCTACGTCGACGAGGTCAACCTGCTGCACGACCACCTGGTCGACGTGCTGCTGGACGCCGCCGCGATGGGCCGGGCCACCGTCGAGCGTGACGGCGTCTCGATCGAGCACGCCGCCCGGTTCGTGCTGATCGGCACGATGAACCCCGAGGAGGGCGAGCTGCGGCCGCAGCTGCTGGACCGGTTCGGGCTGACCGTCCAGGTGGCGGCCCCGCGCCAGCCGGAGCTGCGCGCCGAGGTGGTCCGGCGGCGGATCGCCTACGACGCCGACCCCGCCGGCTTCGCGGCCCGCTTCGGCACGGACGACGCGGCCCTGACCGCCCGGATCGAGTCGGCCCGGGACAGGATCGGCACGGTCCGGCTGAGCGAACCCGCGCTGCTGAAGATCGCCGAGATCTGCGCCGCCTTCGAGGTGGACGGGCTGCGGGCCGACATCGTGACCGCCCGCACCGCGGTCGCCCACGCCGCCTGGCAGAACCGCGCCCACGTGACCAAGGCGGACATCCGCCGGGCCGCGCTGCTGGCCCTGCCGCACCGGCGGCGGCGCAACCCGTTCGACGCTCCGGGGCTGGACGAGGACCTGCTGGACGCCCTGCTCGGCGACGACGAACTNAGCGCTCGTGCTGACCACGATCTTCCCCGAGATCGGCGGCGTGCTGATCCGGGGCGAGAAGGGCACCGCGAAGTCGACCGCGGTGCGTGCGCTGGCGGCCGTGCTGCCGCCGATCGACGTCTACGAGGGCGACCGGTTCAACATCGATCCCGCGGACGCCTCCGCGACCTCGCCCGACGGCCCGTTCGCCGCGACCGCCGTCCGGACCCGGCCCGTGCGGCTGGTCGAACTGCCGGTGGGCGCCACCGAGGACCGGGTGCTCGGCTCGCTGCACCTGGAGCGAGCACTCGCGCACGGCAAGGTCGAATACGAGCCGGGGCTGCTGGCCCGGGCACACCGCGGCGTGCTCTACGTCGACGAGGTGAACCTGCTGCACGACCACCTGGTCGACGTGCTGCTGGACGCCGCCGCGATGGGCCGGGCCACCGTCGAGCGCGACGGCGTCTCGGTCGAGCACGCCGCCCGGTTCGTGCTGATCGGCACGATGAACCCCGAGGAGGGCGAGCTGCGGCCGCAGCTGTTGGACCGGTTCGGGCTGACCGTCGAGGTGGCGGCGCCGCGCCAGCCGGAGCTGCGCGCCGAGGTGGTGCGGCGGCGGATCGCCTATGACGCCGACCCCGCCGGCTTCGCGGCCCGGTTCGGCGCGGACGACGCGGCCCTGACCGCCCGGATCGAGTCGGCCCAGGGCCGGATCGGCACGGTCCGGCTGAGCGAGCCGGCGCTGCTGAAGATCGCCGAGATCTGCGCCGCCTTCGAGGTGGACGGGCTGCGGGCCGACATCGTGACCGCCCGCACCGCGGTCGCCCACGCTGCCTGGCAGAACCGCACCCACGTCACCAAGGCGGACATCCGCCGGGCCGCGCTGCTGGCCCTGCCGCACCGGCGGCGGCGCAACCCGTTCGACGCTCCGGGGCTGGACGAGGACCTGCTGGACGCCCTGCTCGGCGACGACGAACTACCACCGGAGGACCCCCAGCCGGACGATCCCCAACCGGAGCCGCCGCAGCCGCCGGACGGCCCGGGCGACTCCTCCGACGACCCGGTTGACCCGGGTGACCCGCCGCGGGCGCCGGAGGGTCCCGAGGCCGAGCCCGGTGAGCCGCGTCCGGACGCCGGGCCGCAGCTGGGTGCCGGCGAGGAGTCCCGGGTGAGCGCGTCCGCCCCCTACCGGCCGCGGCTGCTGAGCGTCCGTGGTCTGGGCAGCGGGCGCAGCGGACGCCGCAGCCGGGCGATCGCCGACCATGGCCGCCGGGTCGGCGCCCGCCGGCCCGAGGGCGGGTCGGGTTCGCTGCACCTGGTCGAGACGCTGCGCGCCGCCGCCGGCAAGCAGGCCGGCCGGCCGCGGGGCGGCGACCGGCTGGAGTTGCGCGCCGAGGACCTGCGCACCGCCGTCCGGGAGGGCCGGGAGGCGAACCTGGTGCTGTTCTGCGTCGACGCGTCCGGTTCGATGGCGGCCCGCAAACGCATGGTGCAGGTCAAGACGGCGATCCTGTCGCTGCTGCTGGACGCCTACCGGCGGCGCGACAAGGTGGGCCTGATCACCTTCCGGGGCAGCCGGGCAGAGTTGGTGCTGCCGCCGACGAACTCGATCGACATCGCCGCCACTCGGCTCGACGAGCTGCCCGCCGGCGGCCGGACGCCGCTGGCCGAGGGCCTGTTGGAGGCGGCCCGGGTGCTGCTGCGGGAGCGGACCCGGGATCCGCGGTTGCGGCCGCTGTTGGTGGTGGTGACGGACGGCCGCGCCACGGGCGGACCGGATGCGGTCGCCCGGTCCCTGCGGGTGGCCGATCACGTCGCCCGGCTCGGGGTCACCACGGTCGTGGTCGACGGCGAGACCGGTCCGCTGCGGCTGGGGCTGGCCGTCCGGCTGGCGGAACGGCTACGGGCCGAACACCTCGGGGTCGCCGCGATCAGCGCCGAGGCCCTGGCCGGCGCGGTCGGCAGGGGGGCGGCCTGATGCCGAAGGGGCAACCGCTCTCCGTCCCCGACGACGGGCTCACCACCCGGCAGCGCCGCAACCGGCCGCTGACCATCGTCCATACCGGCGACGGCAAGGGGAAATCCACCGCCGCCTTCGGGCTGGCGCTGCGCGGCTGGAACCAGGGCTGGCGGATCGGCGTCTTCCAGTTCGTGAAGTCGGCCAAGTGGCGAATCGGCGAGCAGACCGTGCTGGAACGGCTCGGGGCGCTGCACGACGACACCGGCGAGGGCGGTCCGGTCGACTGGTTCAAGATGGGCTCGGGCTGGTCCTGGAGCCGCAAGCACGGCGAGGCCGAGGACCACGCCTCCGCGGCCGCGGAGGGCTGGGCCGAGATCAAGCGGCGGCTGGCGGCCGAGACCCACGACCTGCTGATCCTGGACGAGTTCACCTATCCGCTGAACTGGGGTTGGATCGACGTGGACGACGTGGTCGCCGCGCTGACCGGGCGGCCCGGTTTCCAGCACGTCGTGATCACCGGACGACGCGCCGACCCCAGGCTGATCGAGGCGGCCGACCTGGTCACCGAGATGGCCAAGATCAAGCACCCGATGGACGCCGGACAGAAGGGCCAGAGGGGCATCGAGTGGTAGACCTCCCCCGGCTGCTGATCGCGGCCCCCTCGACCGGGGCGGGCAAGACCACGATCGCGACCGGGCTGATGGCGGCGCTGCGCGACCGCGGCCTGGCGGTGTCCGGCCACAAGGTGGGGCCCGACTACATCGATCCCGGCTATCACGCGCTGGCCACCGGACGGCCGGGACGCAACCTCGACCCGCACCTGGTGGGCGAGCAGCGGATCGTGCCGCTGCTGTTGCATGGCGCCGCGGGGGCCGATGTGGCGGTGATCGAGGGCGTGATGGGGCTGCACGACGGCCGGATCGGCGGCGACGGGTTCGCCTCCACCGCGCACGTGGCCCGGCTCACCGCGACCCCGGTGGTGCTGGTGCTGGACGTCGCCCGGGCGTCCCGCTCGGTGGCGGCCGTTGCCGCCGGGGTGGCCGGCTTCGACCCGCGGGTGCGGGTGGCCGGGGTGGTGCTGAACCGCGCCGGGTCGGAGCGCAACGTCGCCGAGATCCGGCGGGGTCTGGAGCGGACTGGTTTGGCGGTGCTCGGCGTGCTGCCGCGCGACGAGAACCTGGCGGCGCCGTCGCGGCATCTGGGTCTGGTGCCGGCGGCCGAGCGGGCGGCGTCCGCGTCGATGATCGGACGCCTGGGCGAGCAGGTCGCGGAGCATCTCGACCTGGACGCGCTGCTCGCTGTGGCCTCGGAGGCGCCCGCGCTGACCGGCGAGTCGTGGGTCGCCGGGCGCGAGGTGTCTGCGGCCGGTCGCGGGCGTCCGGTGGTGGCGATGGCGGCGGGGCGGGCGTTCACCTTCCGCTACCCCGAGACCGAGGAACTGCTGCGGGCGGCCGGTTGCGAGGTGGTCGGCTTCGACCCGCTGACCGACGTCTCGTTGCCGCCGGGGACGCGGGGGATCTACCTGGGCGGCGGCTTCCCGGAGGTGTATGCGGCCGAGTTGGCGGGCAACCGTCCGCTGCTGCATGAGCTGCGCGCGGCGGTCGCGGACGGCGTCCCCACGGTCGCGGAGTGCGCCGGCCTGCTGTATCTGGCGGACAGCCTGGACGGGGTGCCGATGGCGGGGGCGCTGCGGGCGTCCGAGCCGGTGGTGGCGGCGATGAGCCCGTCCCTGACCCTGCGCTATCCGGTGGCCGTGGCGGCGGCCGATTCGCTCCTCGGGCGGGCCGGCGAACGGGTGACCGGACACGAGTTCCACCGCACCCGGACGACACCGCCGGCCGGGGACCGTCCGGCCTGGACGATCGACGGCGAGCCGACCGGATTCACCGGCGACACCTGGCACGCCTCCTATCTGCACGTGCATTGGGCGGGGCATCCGGCGTTGGCGCGGCGGTTCGCGGACGCCGTGCACGCGGGTTCCGAGCGGACGCCGCTCGCCGCGCGGTCGATGGCCAAGGAAGCGCCGATCATCATCGGTCGAGCTTGTCGAGACCCCTCTGGCAACGGGTTTCGACAAGCTCAACCAGCGAGAGTCCGCATTGATCAGCGCTTCGCCAACGTGGCCAGCGGCGCTGGTCGAGGATCGGACTCCGCAGGAGACGTGGTCGCTGCTTCCCCGGTTGGTCCCGGCGATCCGGACCGGCCGCCCACGGACCCGCTGCGCCACCACGGCGACGCCGAGACCGGACCAGGGCTGCTCGATCTCGCGGTCAACGTGTACCCGGGAGCCCGCCCGGCCTGGCTCGACCGGGCTCTGCATGCGGCGATCGACGCCGCGGCGACGTATCCGAACCCTGCGGCGGCGCGGGAGGCGTTGGCCGTCCGGCACAGGCTCGAGCCGGCCCAGGTCCTGCCGACCGCGGGCGCCGCCGAGGCGTTCACCCTGCTCGCGCAGCTGCCCTGGCGGCATCCGGTGGTGGTGCAGCCGCAGTTCACCGAGCCGCAGGCCGCCCTGGAACGGGCCGGCCATCGCGTGGCTAGCGCGTTCTGCCGTGCCGGGCGGGGCTTCGTTCTGAAGCCGGACGCCGTGGCCGAGGACGCCGATCTGGTGATCCTCGGCAATCCGACCAATCCCACGGGCGTACTGCATCCGGCGTCCACGATCGCGAGACTGTGCCGGCCGGGACGGGTCGTGGTCGTCGATGAGGCCTTCATGGACGCCGTTCCCGGCGAACGGGAGTCGCTGGTCACCGAGCGGCTGGACGGCCTGCTGGTGGTGCGCAGCCTGACCAAACAGTGGTCGATCCCGGGCGTCCGGGCGGGCTACGTCACCGGCGATACGGCGGTGGTCGACCGGTTGCGGGCCCTGCAGCCGCCCTGGTCGGTGTCGGGGCCGGCGATCGCCGCGATCCTCGCCTGTTCGACCGCCGAGGCCGCCGCCGAGTCGGACGAACGCGCGCACGCCATGGTGGCGTGGCGGCAACGGCTGGAGGCGGGGCTGGCCGCTCGCGGCGTGGAGTTCGTTCCTTCGGCGGCGCCGTTCGTGCTGGCCCGGGTCGGTTCAGGCGTCCGTGCCCGGCTGCGTTCGTTGGGCATCGCGGTGCGGAGAGCGGACACGTTCCCGGGCCTGGACGACTCCTGGGTGCGGATCGCCGTCCGTCCTCCGGCCGTGACGGACCGGCTGCTGGATGCTCTCGGCCGGTCAGGAAAGGGCTGATCAACGCATCCACCGCTGGTTGAGCTCGTCGAAACCCCCTTCTCGACGCTCCGTCGTCCAGGGTCTCGACAAGCTCGACCAACGAGGGGCGGCGCTTCCTCGGCATGGGTCGGGGAGTCCTGCGCCGGACTCGGCGTCTGCGCACGCTGAACAAGGCGGGCGCACGACCCCGTTTGTCGCACCCAAGTGCTGACTGCCAACTGCCGTAGCGCGGCCCATGGGTCGGGTGCGCCCGCCGGTCATCGGCGCAGTCGGTACCAACGCGGCGAGGTGATGCTCATCGGCCAGCCGAGACCGGTCACCGGGGCAGGCTCGCTGGCCAGCAACTCCCAGCCCGGGAGGGCGGCGGTCACCTCGGCGGGGGTGACGCCGCCGATCACCGAGGCCAACCGGGTGCGGTCGAACGCATTGATCAGCAGGGTGGCACCGGGATTCGCCAGCGCGGTCACACCTCGGCCGAGCGCGGCGCGGCCGTCGGCGTCCAGGCTCTGCAGACAACCGAC
>JBGALC010000087.1:0-5464 GCA_044224095.1 Micropruina sp.
CCTGCCGCAGCCCCAGGTCGGCCAGCGACTCGCCGGCGGCGATCCGCATCTGCGACGAGACCAGGTCGACGTCGGTGACCTCCTCGGTGACGGTGTGCTCGACCTGGATGCGCGGGTTCATCTCGATGAACACGTAGCGGCCGTCGGCGCCGAGCAGGAACTCGACGGTGCCGGCGTTGGTGTAGCCGATGTGCCGGCAGAACTTCACCGCGTCGGCGCAGATCGCGTCGCGCAGCGCCGGGTCGAGGTTGGGCGCCGGCGCCAGCTCGACCACCTTCTGGTGCCGCCGCTGCACCGAGCAGTCCCGCTCGAACAGGTGGATCACGTTGCCTCCGGTGTCAGCCAGGATCTGCACCTCGATGTGCCGTGGGCTGATCACCGCCTCCTCCAGGTACATCCGGGCGTCGCCGAAGGCCGCCTTGGCCTCCCGCATCGCCTCGACCAGGGCCGGCTCCAGGGTCTCCCGGTCGTCGACCCGGCGCATGCCGCGTCCACCGCCGCCGGAAACGGCCTTGACGAACACCGGGTAGCCGATCTCGTCGGCGGCCGTCAGCAGCGTCGGGACGTCGTCCGAGGCGTCCGCCCCGCGCAGCGTCGGCAACCCGGCCTCGCGGGCGGCGGCGATGGCCTTCGCCTTGTCACCGGTCAGTTCGAGGATGCTCCGGCCCGGCCCGATGAAGGTGATGCCGTTGTCAGCGCAGGCCTGGGCGAAGCTCGCGTTCTCGCTGAGGAAGCCGTAGCCGGGGTAGATCGCGTCGGCGCCCGCGTCCAGGGCGGCGGCGATGATGCCGTCGGCGTCCAGGTAGGCCCGCACCGGGTGCCCCACCTCGCCGATCTGGTAGCTCTCGTCGGCCTTCAGCCGGTACTCGGCCAGCCGGTCCTCGTAGGGGAACACCGCCACGGTGGCGATGCCGAGCTCGGTGGCGGCCCGGAAGGCACGGACGGCGATCTCACCGCGGTTGGCTACCAGGATCTTGCGGAGCATTGCGTCTCCTCAGCTTCGTTGTCGGACGCCGACAGCGGTCCCCGGCGTCCCTGCCGGGCGGCACTACCGTCTGCTGGACAGCCTGACACAATCGCCCGCGGCGCGGAACGATACCGGTTCGGCCACGGACGTCCCGGGTGCGGCGTCGCCCGATTGCGCGAACCGTCCGCCCGATCCGCCCGCTCGGTCTGTGGGTGCCGGCGCCGCGAGCCTGCCTGGCAGACTTGGCCGATGCACCGCCCCCCGGAGTCGTCCGATCCCGAGCAGACCGTCGGTGACCGCGACCTGACCACCTGGCGCACCCCGGTCGGCCGGGGGCTGCGGCGAGCCTTCGGTGCGCTCGCCGAGCGGGTGCGCAACACCGAACTGGCCGCCCTGCTGCTGCTCGCCGTGGCCGCCGGGCTGGCCGTGGCGACGACCTGGGTGGCCGGCGAGATCTACGAGGCGGTGCTCGCCGCCAGCGGGATCGCGCTGATCGACCAGCCGGTACTGGACCGGATGATCGCCATCCGGACGCCGGAGCTGAACGCCGCGATCGCCACCTTCAGCGCCAGCGGCGGGACGCTGTGGATGACCCCGCTCACCGCCCTCGTGGTCGGCGGGATGTGCTGGCGCTGGCGTCGCTGGACTCCCCTGGTGCTGATGGTGATCGCGGTCGCCGGGTCGCTGGCGATGACGGTGGTGGGCAAGCGGCTCAGCGGTCGGACCCGCCCCCCGCTCGAGCTGTCGATCCCACCGCCGGAGACGTCGGCGTCCTTCCCGTCGGGCCACTCGCTGAACTCGCTCGTGATCGCTGGGATCGTCGTCTATCTGGTGCTGCCGCACCTGCGCGCGGCGCTCGCCCGGGTGGCGACGGTGGCAGTCGGCGTGCTGTATGCGTCGACGATGGGCCTTTCCCGGGTCTACCTGGGTCACCACTGGCTGACCGACGTGCTGGCCGCCTGGTGCCTGGGCGTCGCCTGGCTGACCGTGGTGATCACCTGCCATCGGCTGTGGCTCACCCAGCACCGGGACCACTCGCTGCGCCGCGCCCCCGGCGGCGCCCGGACCTGAGCCTGGCCGGCTGCCGGGTCAGCCGGAGGTCTCCCCGCTCCACAGCGCGGCCACCGTCTCGGACGCCGCCCGGCCGGCCCGCCGTCCGGCCTCCCGCGCCGCCGGCAGCGCCGCGACCGACATCGCGGCCAGGCCGGGATGCTCGTCGGCGACCACGACGACCTCGGCACCCTCGTCCCGCAACCGCGCGGCCTGATGCCCGGGACGCCGGACGCCGCGGGCCGAACGGCCCTGCGGCGCCAGGATCAGCACCCGCCGGCAGCCGGTGGCCAGGTCGGCGTTCGCCGGCGAGCGCAGCCCGCCGTCCAGGAACGGCCGGCCCTCGATGGTGACGGCCGGCAGCACCTCCGGCATCGCGCAGCTGGCGGCCACCGCCCGGCCCAGCTCGACCTCGGAGCGCGCCGTGAAGTAGGCGGGACGCCCCGCGACGGCGTCCACCGCCACCACGATCAGGCCCGGCGGCCAGCCGGTGCCGCCGACGGCCCGGCCGACCAGGTCGACGAACGCCTGCTCTCCGATCGGCCCGGGTCGGCCCGCGCGGCGTCCGAGCCAGCGCAGCGCGTGCCGGCGGCTCGGCCACAGCTGCGCGGCCAGCAGCCGAGCGGCGGTGCCGGCGCCGACCCGGACGCCGGCGAGCTCGGCCAGGTGCTCGCGCAGGCCCTCGGCGGTACCACCGCCGAGCAGCCGGGCGGCCAGCAGCGCGCCCGCCGACGTGCCGATCACCTTCTCGGCGGTGCCGACCACGTCCGGCAGCTCGTCCAGCACGCCGTGCAACCAGGCCAGGCCGGTGAGCCCGCCACCGCCCAGGACGACGGCCCGGTCGGCCTCGGGTCGCTCAGTTGATCCGTTGCCAGACAACCGGTTCCTTGGCGTTGGTCACCGACACCAGGTAGCGGACGTCGACGGCGGGCAGCCGCTGGTCGACGCGGTACTTCTCCCCGTTCTGGGTGAGCGTGCAGCGGAACCGGAAGCTCAGCCGGGCCGCCCCGCGGGCGTTGGTCGGGTCGGCGACGTCCAGGGTGTAGACGGCGTTCTTCCACGGGTCGCCGACCAGGGTCCACCGGATCGACTTGGTGTCGAGCTTCTGGTTCTTCCCGATCGCCACGCTGTTCGGGCAGCCGTCGGGCGCCGGATCGCGCTTGCCGAGGCACCGCTTCAACGCCGCGGCGGCGACCTTGCTGGCCTGCTTCTTGCCGGCCGCCGTCAGCACCGGCTGCAGGCCCGCCCTGATGTCCTCGCCGACCGCGTCCACGGTGACCCGCGCGTCGTCGAGGGAGACCTCGCGCAGCTTCTCGCCGAACACGTAGACGCCGGGGAAGACCTCCAGGTGCGCCGGGTCGGTCAGCGGCTGGCCGTTCAGGGTGGCGCCGAGCTCGCCGGGCAGCGGACCCGGGTCGATGGTGGAGGTGACCTGGGCCAGCCGCCAGCCCGCCTCGGTGCGGGTCACGGCGAACGTGATCGTGGTGGCCCGGTCGCCGAGCTTGATCTCCGCCGGCACGGTCACGTTCTCGCCCTCGCCGACCTCCGGGACGTTGACCACGGTCAGCCTGCCCTGCTGATGGGACGCCTCCAGCACGGCGCGGGTGAGCAGCGTGGTGTCGGTGGGCCGGTTCAGCGCGTATTCCAGGGCGCGGTCGGCGTCGGCGGCGACCAGGGCGTCCAGGTAGCCGGCGACCGCCTGCCGCGGAGTCGCGGCGGGCACCGACGAGGCGACCGGCTGCGGCCGCAGCAGCCACGCGACTCCGCCGATCAGCCCCGCCAGCACGACGAAGGCGACGGCGGCGATCCAGCGGGTCCGCGAGCGTGCCGGGCCCGCCTCGCCGGGGCTCTCCGGGACGGGGCCGGCATCGGGGGTGTCTTCGGGTACCTGAGAAGTCACCGGCCCAGGCTACCGGGGTCGGCCCCCGCGTTTCAGTGAGGTTTCGGTGGCCCCCCGGAGGGTGACCGCGCCCGCACCGGCCAGTACATTCACCGGGTGACCATCCGGGTAGCCCTCGAACACCGCACCACCTACACCTTCGCCGAGCCGGTGGAGGTGTTCCCACACACCGTGCGGCTGCGGCCGGCGCCCCACTCGCGGACGCCGATCGCCGCCTATTCGCTGACCGTGACGCCCCGCAACCACTTCATCAACTGGCAGCAGGACCCGTTCGGCAACTACCTGGCCCGGCTGGTCTTCCCGGAACCGGTGAAGGAACTCGACATCTGTGTCGACGTGGTCGCCGACATGACGGTGATCAACCCGTTCGACTTCTTCCTGGAGGAGTACGCCGAGCGCTACCCGTTCGCCTACCCGGATGCCCTGCGCGCCGACCTGGAGCCCTACCTGCGCCGGGTGGCCGAGACGGACGCCGACGGTCCCGGCCCGCTGGTGCGGCAGTGGGTGCAGCAGCACATCACCGAGCGTTACGCCGCGCTGACCGGCGACGACCGCCCCCGGATGGTGGACTTCCTGGTCGCGGTGAACACCGCGCTGCAGTCCGACATCGCCTACACGGTCCGGATGGAGCCGGGCGTGCAGACCCCGGACACCACGCTGGCGAAGGCGCTCGGCTCGTGCCGCGACTCGGCCTGGCTGCTGGTCTCGGTGCTGCGCGAGGCCGGCCTGGCCGCCCGGTTCGTCTCCGGCTACCTGGTCCAGCTGACCTCCGACGTGGAGGCCCTGGACGGGCCGTCCGGGCCGAGTGAGGACTTCACCGACCTGCATGCCTGGGCCGAGGTGTTCGTGCCCGGCGCCGGCTGGATCGGCCTCGACCCAACCTCCGGACTGTTTGCCGGCGAGGGGCATATACCCTTGTCGGCGACGCCGCATCCGTCGTCCGCGGCACCGATCACCGGTGCCACCGCCCCGGTCGCGGTGACCATGGCGTTCGCCAACACGGTACGCCGGGTGCACGAGGACCCGCGGGTCACCAAGCCGTACACCGAGGAGCAGTGGGCGGCCGCGGACGCCCTCGGCGATCGGGTCGACGAACTGCTGGCCGCGGGGGACGTCCGGCTCACCATGGGCGGCGAACCCACCTTCGTCTCGGCCGACGACACCGCCACCCCGCAGTGGGAGGGCGCCGCCGACGGGCCGGAGAAACGGGCCCTGGCCCGGCAGCTGGCGGCCCGGCTGGAGCAGCGCTGGGCGCCCGGCGGCGTCGTCCATCACGGCCAGGGCAAGTGGTACCCCGGCGAGGACCTGCCTCGCTGGAACATCGCGATCACCTGGCGCCCCGACGGCATCCCGATCTGGGAGGACCGCTCGCTGCTGGCCAACCCGTGGGACGCGCCCTGCGTCGAGCCCGGCTCGGTGGACGCCCAGACCGCCGCCCGCGACCTGGCCGCCTACATCGCCGGCGGGCTGGGCATCCCGGCCGCGCACGTCGTCCCGGCCTTCGAGGATCCGCTGGCCGCCCTGCTCAACGAGGCGCTGCAGCCGGC
>JBGALC010000029.1:0-38478 GCA_044224095.1 Micropruina sp.
GCTCCGCTATCTCGCGGGCTATGGCCCGGCGACGATCGACAACCTCGCCTACTGGTTCACCGAGGGACTCGGGGTGCCCCGCCGCCGCGTCCTCGGCTGGCTGGCCGACCTCGGTGAGGAGGTGACGGCCGTCCGTGCCGCTGGCGTCCCGGGGCGCGAACCTGGTGGTCCGGCGCGGGGTCGTCTCGGGCAGCTGGCGGCTGCGCGGTGCCGACCTCGTGGTCTGCTGGTTCGCTGAGGCCGGTCCGGCGCCGGCGCCACCGCTGGAGGAGGAGACGCAGCGGCTGGCCGGCGTGCACGGCAGCGAGCTGCGGCTCGCGCTCGAGGTCGGCTGACGCCACCCGGACCCGGCGGTGCTCGGCCACCGCCGCCCGGGTCGGGCGAGGGCGGCCCGGCCGCGGGAGCACTGACGCACGCGGCCGCCCGGAGGCACCGAAAGGACCCGCGACACGGCCGCAACGCGGCGGTAGGCTGACGCAGCCGAGACGTCCCAGAGGAGGGAGCCGATGGCACCTTCCGCACGGACGCGGGCGGACGCGATCTTCCTCAGCTACCGCCGCAGCGATTCCTCGGGTCACACCGGCCGCTTGCGCGACTTCCTGGTCCAGAGCCGTCCACACGACAAGGTCTTCATGGACGTGGACAGCATCTCTCCGGGCACCGACTTCAGCCAGGTGATCACCAGCGCCCTGCAGGGCACGGCGGTGATGCTCGTGGTCATCGGCCCCGGCTGGCTGGCGGTCGACGCCGACGACAACTCCCGGCTGGACGCGCAGAACGACTTCGTCCGGATCGAGCTGGAAGCGGCGCTCAACTCCGATGTGGTGGTCATCCCGGTCCTGGTCCGGAACGCCACGATGCCCGACCCGCGGCGGTTGCCGGAGTCGCTGCGCCCGCTGGCCACCCGCGAGGCGTTCGAACTCAGGGACAACCGGTGGGACCGCGATGTCGGCGACCTCAGCAGCTTTCTCGACCGGGTGCTGCCCGGGCCCGCCCGGCGAGGGCGCAGGCCCGGACGGATGCTCATCCTGGCCGCCCTGGCGGTGGCGCTCGCGGTGACCGCGGCGGCGGCCGTGCTCGTCCCACGCTGGTGGGAGGCCCAGCGGCTTAATGCCGTGATGGCCGACCTGAGCGGTTCGGTTCCACCGTCTGCCACCGGTTGCCGGGTGTCGAACGAGCCCCTGCTCCAGGGTTCCGCACCCGAAGGGCTGGCCTGCGATCTGCCGGCGGGCGGCGCCCTGTTACGCCTGGAGTTGCACCGGGTCACCGCGCTGGCGGCCGCACGCACCCCCCTGAAGGGGCTACCGGACGACCGCGCCGGGACGTGCCGGTCCGAGCCGTCGCCGACGGGCCCCGCGATGCACGGCAACTGGGGCCGCGGCCCATTCCTGTGCCGCGCGGTGGGTGACACCCGGGCCGTCACCTGGCTCGACGAGGACGCGCTGATCCTGGGCCGACTGAGCGCCCCCGGTTCCGGCGTCCGATGGAGCGAGGTGGCCGAAGCCTGGCGACAGAGTGTCGGTGCCACGCCCTTCCTCACCCTTTCGGCGGCGCTGCCGGCTGGGCTCGACACCTGCAAGCCACCCGAGACCCCGGACAACACGGCTGCGACGACCGCGGAACTGGAGTGCGTGGCGCCGGCGAGGGAGCTCAGCTCGGTCAGGGTGGGACTGTCCGCGACCAGAGAGTCACAGGATCGCTACCTCGAGAGCTTCGGGGCCGTGGCCACCATTCTCGACGACCCCGAGACGTGTGAGCGGGTCTTCCCCAACCGGGATCCGTGGCGGGCGAATCAGGGTGAGTCGATCCGCGGCCGTCGCTGGTGCTTCCTGCACGACGTGAACGGCAGCAAGCGGGTCCGCACCGTGTGGTCCGACGAGAAGCTGCTCGTCAGCTACGTGGTGGAGGACCAGGGGGACGGTCCGGCCGCCGCCCAGCGCAAGCGGGTCCTGGACTTCTGGATGTCGCTGATCGGGAAGTACCCAGCGGCATGACCGCCGGTTCGGCGCCGCAGCCGACGGTTCCCCGGAGGGTCTCGTCGCGCTCGATCGACCTGCGCGGTGCCCGACCCGCGGCCAGCGTCCGGCGGACGCGGCTACCGGCGTCCGAGCGGTGTCAGTGCCACCACCAGGATGAGCACCGGCAGGGTGGACAGCGCCAGGCCCCCGAAGCCGACCCAGCCCAGGACGCCGCCGGCCGCGATCGCGCCCACGGCGCCCAGCAGGCTCATCACGGCGTCGGTGCGGCCCTGCCGGCGGACCCGCAGCTCGGGCGCGGAAGCCTCGGTGAGCAGCGCGGCGCCGGCCACGGTGGCGGCACTCCAGCCCAGGCCGAGCAGGATCAGCGCAACCGTCACCCAGCGTGAGTCGGACGCCCCGAACGCGATCACCGCGGCGCTCGCCGCCAGGGTCGCGTAGCCGAGCGCGATGGTCCGCAGCCGCCCCCAACGGTCGGCGAGCAGGCCGAAGACGGGCGAGAGCGCGTACATGCCGGCGATGTGCAGGCTGATCGTCAACCCCACGATGGTCAACGTCGCGCCGTGATGCAGCAGGTGGATCGGCGTCATGGCCATCACCGACACCATCACGGCATGGGCGCCGACCACGGCGAGCATCGCGTAGCGGGCGGCGACCGGGCGATCGGGCCGCCCGCCGACGGCACCCGCGGCGGTGTCCCGGACGGCGATGTGCCGGGCCAGTACCAGCGGATCGGGCCGTAGCCCCAGCCAGTACAGCGCGGTCCCGGCGAGCTGACCGGCGATGGTGAACAGGTAGGGCCCGGTCAGCTCCGGCATACCCGCCGACTGGCCGAGGATCTCGCCCGGACCGACCAGGTTCGGCCCGAGGACGGCGCCGATGGTGGTCGCCCAGACGACCATGGACAGGTCACGGCCGCGGGAGGCGTCCGTGGCCAGGTCGGTGGCGGCGAACCTGGCCTGCAGGTTGGCGGACTGACCCGCGCCGATCAGCGCGAAGCCGAACAGCAGCGTCGCGAACGAGGTGGCGGCGACGGCACCGATCACGAAGCCGACGCCGAGCAGCGCGACCGCCATGCCGGACGCCAGCGCAGGCGCCCTGCCCCGGCGCTCGGCCAGCGCGGCGAGCGGCATCGAGAAGGCCGCGGTCCCCAGGGTGATGGCCGCCGTCGCCAGGCCGGAGAGTGCGTCGTCGCCGGAGATCCGCGCCGCCAGCACGGCTCCCAGGGACACCGTGGCGCCGAAGCTGATCCCGCTCAGCACCTGACCGGCCGACAGCACGCCGAGGATGCGGCGCCGGTGGCGGGTCAGGTCGGAGCGCTCCTCCACACGTTCGGGCACCCGCGACACACTAGTGCCGTGTCCACCAAGGTTCGCCCTGGTGAGCGGTGGTCGGTCGGATGCCTCGCAAGCCGACGAGGGAGGCATAGCGCGTCGTATGGCGACCGAGGAGAGCGCAGCGAGGCACCGGTCCGGGCGTCGCGCAGCGGCCGAATGTTGGTGGACACGGCACTGGCGCCGACGGCCTCAGCCCTCGGGTGACTCCGCTGCCTCGGGCCGTCCGGATGCGGCGGACGCCTCGATGGTGGCCCGGGCGCCGTCCAGCCACTCCTCGCAGCGCCGCGCCAGCGCCTCACCCTCCTGCCACAGCTCCATCGCCTTCGACAGCGGGACGGAGCCGGCCTCCAGGGCCTGAACCACCTCGACCAGCCGCTGCCTGGCCTGCTCGTAGCTCTGCGGCTGTTCAGCCATCGGATTCCCTCCTGGTGTCGACCGTGGTGACCGCGGCACGGAAGGTGCCGTCGGCGAGCATCGCCACGACCGTGTCGCCGGTGGCGACCGCCGTGGTCGAGTCGACCGGTTCGCCTGCCTCGGTGCTGACGATGGCGTACCCCCGCAACAGGGTCGCCCGCGGCGACAGCGCCCGCACCCGGCCGATGGCGTGCTCGACCCAGGACGCCTCTTCGCGCAGCCGTCCCCGGGCGGCCCGCCCGCAGCGGGCCCGCAGCTCGGCGACCTGCCCGGCCTGCACGGTCACCGGCCCGAGCGGGTCGGCGAGCACCGGACGCGAGCGGAGTGTGGCCAGCGACTGGGTCTCCCGCTCGATCATCCGCAGCACGGCCGCGCGGACCCGCTGGCCGGCCTGGGCCACACGGGCACGCTCGTCGACGACGTCCGGGACGACCCGCTTGGCGGCGTCGGTGGGGGTCGCCGCCCGCAGGTCGGCGACCAGGTCGAGGATCGGGGTGTCCGGTTCGTGGCCGATGGCGCTGACCACCGGCGTCCGGCAGGCGAACACCGCGCGGGCCAGGGATTCGTCCGAGAACGGCAGCAGATCCTGCAGCGAACCGCCGCCGCGGGCGATCACGATCACCTGCACGTCGGGGTCGCGGTCGAGTGCGGCCAGCGCGTCCCGGACCTGCTCGACGCAGGACGGGCCCTGCATCAGGGCGTGCTTGACCGTGAACCGGACGCCCGGCCACCGACGCCGGGCCACCTGCAGCACGTCGCGCTCGGCGGCGCTGCCCTCGCCGGTGATCAGGCCCACGGCGCGCGGCAGGAACGGCAGGGCCCGTTTGCGCGTCCGGTCGAAGAGGCCCTCGGCCTGCAGCATCCGCTTGCGCTGCTCGATCTGGGCGAGCAGTCGTCCCTCGCCCGAGGCGCGCAGGTCGCTGCACTCGAAGGTGAGGGATCCGTTGCGGCTCCACACGGTGGGCCGCACCAGCGCCACCACCTCCATGCCCTCGGCGACCGGGCCGGCGGCGTCCAGGACCCCGGTGGACGCGGTGAGGGTGACGGACACCTCGGCCAGGGCGTCGCGCAGGGTGAGGAAGTGGGTGGCCGCACCCGAGCGACGCTTCAGCTCCAGCAGCTGGCCGGCGACCCAGACGGCGCCCAGCCGCTCCACCCAGTTCTTGGTGGCGGCCAGGATGGCCCGCAGCGGCTGCGGCTGCTCCGGGCTGCTGGTCATCGGCATGCGACCGACCCTAACGGCCCGCGCCGACAGATTCCCGGCCCACCCGCCCTGTCGCCCGACGCTCGCCGAACTATCCAGCGCTCGCCAAGTTCAGCGAGCGCCAAATAGTTCGGCGAGCGCGTGGGGCGGGCGAGGTGCGGGCGGTCCGCTGAGGGTCCGCGTCCGGGGACGCGGACGGGGGAGCCGGGCGCGGTCGATAGACTGGCCGCCATGACCGATTCCAAGCGTGTCGTCGTCGCCGCCCCGCGCGGGTACTGCGCGGGCGTCGACCGGGCGGTGGTCACTGTCGAGCGGGCACTCGATCTGTACGGCCCGCCGGTGTACGTGCGCAAGCAGATCGTGCACAACCGGCACGTGGTCGAAGATCTGGAGGCCCGCGGCGCGATCTTCGTCGAGGAACTGGACGAGGTGCCCGAGGGTTCGACGGTGGTCTTCTCGGCGCACGGGGTGTCGCCCGCGGTGCACGCCGAGGCCGCGCAGCGCAGCCTGAAGACGATCGACGCCACCTGTCCGCTGGTCACCAAGGTGCACAACGAGGCGCGCCGGTTCGCCAACCAGGGCCTGCAGATCCTGCTGATCGGCCATGCCGGCCACGAGGAGGTCGAGGGCACCACCGGTGAGGCGCCCGAGCACATCACCCTGGTGGAGCATCCCGAGGATGTCGCCACCGTCGAGGTCGCCGATCCGACGAAGGTCGCCTGGCTGTCCCAGACCACGCTGAGCGTCGATGAGACCTGGGAGACGGTCGGCAAGCTGCGGGAGAAGTTCCCGCAGATGATGGATCCGCCCAGCGACGACATCTGCTACGCCACCCAGAACCGGCAGTCGGCGGTGAAGCAGATCGCGGCGGACGCCGACCTGGTCATCGTGGTGGGTTCGCGCAACTCGTCCAACTCGGTGCGGCTCGTCGAGGTGGCCCTGGAGGCCGGCGCGAAGGCCGCCCACCGCGTCGACAACGCGGGCGAGATCGAGGAGTCCTGGCTGGACGGCGTCGGCAGCGTCGGCGTCACGTCCGGCGCCTCGGTGCCCGACGAACTGGTGCAGGGCGTCCTGGCCTTCCTGGAGGAACGGGGCTACCCGGCCGCGGTCGAGGAGCGGCTCACCGAGGAGAACCTGGTGTTCGCGTTGCCGCCGGAGCTCCGCAAGGACATGCGCCGCGCCACCGCCTGACCGGTCAGGCCGGCTTCGGCGGCGCCGGCAGCGTCGGTCTCCGCCGACGCTTCGCCCGGGGCAGCCCGCGCCGCCTGCGTTCCAGGTCGGCCAGCGCGGCGATCACGTCCTTGTCGCCCGCGCGCCAGGCGGACGCCGGGTCGGGCGCGAGCGCCACCAGGCGCCGCATCGGCTGGTTGACCAGCGACCGCACGGCGAGCAGCTCGTCGTCGGCGCCGGACGCCATCAGCTCGGCGATCGCCGCCGAGTCGAGCCAGAACCGCACCCGGTGCCGCAGCCAGAACGGCACCACCAGCAGCACCGGCAGCAGGAAGCCGCCCCAGCCAAGCACCAGCGCCAGCTGCTCCAGCTGGGTGGCCAGGTCGCCGCTGCTGCCGGCCAGCCGGCCGATGCTCTGCGAGGCGGCGTCCAGCGGGGCACGCAACGATTCCCCGGCCAGCGGCACCTGGCCGGCGGCCTGGGCCGCGGCGTCCACCTGTCGCTGCAGCTGGCCGGAGGTGTCGGCCGTGCCGTGCGCGATGCCGGCCATGCCCAGGAACAGCGCGTCGGTGGCCCGGCCGACCAGCCACCAGGCGACGCACCAGCTGAGCACGAGCAGGTCGAGCAGGAGCTGGCGGAGCAGCTTCCACGACCAGGGGGCGTAGAGGCGTCCCAGGTGGCGGCGGCGTCCGGGGGTGGGTCGGGTCGCCATGGTCAGACCAGGAACCGGTAGAAGGGGCTGTCGGGCGGAATGCGGTCGACGATCAGCCGGCTGCTTCGCATCCGGTCGAGCAACCCCTGCAGGTCGCCGGGGTCGCCCAGCTCGATGCCGACCAGCGCCGGACCGGTCTCACGGTTGGAGCGCTTCACGTACTCGAACAGGGTGATGTCGTCGTCGGGCCCGAGCACGTCGTCCAGGAACCGGCGCAGCGCGCCGGGCTCCTGCGGGAAGTTGACCAGGAAGTAGTGCTTGCGGCCCTCGTAGACCAGGGCCCGCTCGGCGATCTCGGCGTACCGGGAGAGGTCGTTGTTGCCGCCGGAGACGACGGCGACCACGACCCGGCCTGCGGAGGGCTTGTAGATGCCCAGCGCGGCGGAGGCCAGCGCGCCCGCCGGTTCGGCGATGATGCCGTCGACCTGGTAGAGCTCGAGCATCTCGGCACAGATCCGACCCTCGGGAACCGAGAACATGTGTGGCTTCAGCCGGCGGGCGATGTCGAAGGTCAGCTCGCCCACCCGGCGCACGGCGGCGCCGTCGACGAAGGTGTCCAGCTTGAGCAGGTCGCGGGGACGTCCCGCCTCGAGGGCGACCGCCATCGACGCGGCTCCGGACGGTTCGGCGCCGACCACCTTGGTGCCGGGGTGTCGCTCGGCGAGCCAGGTCAGGCACCCGCCCATCATGCCGCCGCCGCCGACCGGGAGGATCAGCGTGTCGGGTGCGCGCCCGAGCTGGCGGACGATCTCGGCCACCACCGTGCCCTGACCGGCGATGGTGCGGACGTCGTCGAAGGCGGGCACCATGGTGCGGCCCTCGGTGCTGACGATCTGGTCGGCGTGCGCGGCGGCCTCGTCGTAGGTCTCGCCGTGCACGATCAGTTCGACCCAGCCCTCGCCCAGCTGGCGCATCCGCTGCCGCTTCTGCCGCGGCGTCGTGGTGGGCACCACGATCTTGGCCTCGATGCCCAGCCGCGCGCAGGCGAAGGCAACCCCCTGGCCGTGGTTGCCGGCGCTGGCACAGACCACCCCGGCGGCGCGTTCGTCGGCGGCGAGCTGGCTGATCAGGTTGTAGGCGCCGCGCAGCTTGTAGGAGCGGACCGGTTGCAGGTCTTCGCGCTTCAGCCAGACCTGGGCGCCGGTGGCGTCCGAGAGCCGCTTGTTGAACTGCAGCGGGGATTCGATGACGACCCCGGCCAGCCGTTCGGCCGCCTCGTCGATGCTCTGCGCGGTGACGCCGGTGGCGGTGCTGCCCTGCGCGGTGACACTCATTGGCCCATTCTCGCGGCTCACCCGGAGGTCAACCAGCGGTGCGCCGGCGCCGAGACGCGGAGGCCGGCTCGGTCTCACCGGCGAGCAGCTCGTCGAGGGCCGGCTGCGGGCGGCTCAACTCCTCCGGATCGTCGGCGCGGGCTCCGATCAGCGGGGTCACCTGGACGGCGTCGTCGACCAGTTCGGGCGCGGTCACCGGCCGGACGGCCGCCTCGACGGCCTTCACGGTGGCCAGCTCCTTGCCGGTGACGTGCAGGTCGCGGAGCCTGCGGGCGGTGGGGAACACCCGGCCCTCGATCGAACCGACCGCCTGGTTGTAGGCGGTGACCGAGGCGGTGAGCGAGCGACCCACCCGGTCGAAGTGCCCGCCCAGCGTGCCGAGCCGGTCGTACAGCTCGCGGGCCAGCGCGGACACCTCGGCGGCCGACTCGGCCAGCGCCGCCTGCTTCCAGCCGTAGGCGACCGCCCGCAACAGCGCGATCAGGGTGGTCGGGGTGGCCAGGATCACGTTGCGCCGGGAGGCGTACTCGTGCAGATCGGGCTGACGGCTCAGCGCCTCGGCGGCCAACGCCTCGCTGGGCACGAACATCACCACGAACTCCGGGGTGCCCAGATCTGACTTGAAGTAGGCCTTGCCGGACAGCTGGTCGACGTGACTGCGGACGTTCTTGGAGAACTGCTTCAGGGCCTGCTCACGGGTCTGGTCGTCGTCTGTCTCGTTGGCGTCGAGGAAGGCGGCGAGCGGCACCTTGGAATCGACCCAGACGAAACGGTCGCCCTCCAGCAGCACCTTCAGGTCGGGACGGATCACCTGCTCGGCGGAGGTGCTGGTGGTCTGCTGGGTGACGAAGTCGCAGTGCTCGACCATGCCGGCCAGCTCGACGACCCGCTTGAGCTGCTGCTCGCCCCAGTTGCCGCGGACGTGCGGCTTGCGCAGGGCGGTGACCAGGGCCCTGGTCTCCAGCCGCAGCTGCTCGCCGGTCGCCTGCACGTTGCGGACCTGATTGGCGAGCTCGTTGGCCAGCACCGCGCGCTGCTGCTCGACCTCGCCCAGCCGGGTGCGGAACGCCTCCAGGGTCTCGTGGACGGGCCTGAGCAGCAGCTCGGTGGCCCGCAGCCGCTTCTCGGCGGTGTCGTCGGCGGCCCTGCCCTGGCGTTCCAGGGTTTCCGCGGACAGCACCTTGAACTGGGCCACCAGCGATTCGCGATCGGCCGCCAGTTCGCTGGCGCGCTTGGTGGCGGACTCGCGTTCGGCCACGGCGGCGGCGAGGTTGGCCGACACCTCGGCAGCTTCGGCCTGCGCGGCAGCGGCCAGCGCGCGGGCGTCGGCCGCCTCGACCCGGGCGCGTTCCACGTCGGTGCCGGCCCGGGCCAGCTCGGTGCGGGCCTGTGCCGCCTCGGCCCGGGCGTCCGCCGCCTCGGCGCGGGCGTCGGACGCCTCGCGCCGGGCCTCGGAGACCTCGGAGCGGGCGGTCGCGGCGGCCGCTTCGTCGCCGGCCAGGTCGGCGTTCTGCCGGGCGAGCGAGACCGCCCGCGTGACCAGCCCGCCGAGCAGGGCGCCCAGCGTCGCGGCGATCAGGGCCAGGACAACCATCTCCATGTCGTCGATCTTGCCGGGCGGCTCCGACAAAACCGGTGACCGACCCGGCGCGGGCGTCCAATCGGATCCGCACGCGCTCGATCGACGGTCGGTGAGGGTCGATCCGGTGTGCGCCGGGATGCGAGCAGGTCGAGTCGCCCGCGAGGCAGGACGCCGCGACCGGCGCGGCGACGACGAGTACCTTGTCGGCGGCGCGGGCTAGGCTGCCGACAGCCGACCACCAGTCGAAGGAAGCCGTCCAGATGGAGCCGTACCGACGCCGAGCCGACCAGCCGAGCGACGGCCCGGCGCACCTCGACCAGCTGGCCGCCTTCGTAGCCGCCGCCCCGTCGTCCTTCCATGCCGCGCGCCACGCCGCCGACCTGCTGGTCGCCGCGGGCTTCGCCGAGCTGCACGAGACCGCGCCGTTCCCGGCCGACCCGGGCGGGTACGTGCTGGTCCGCGACGGCTCGGTGCTGGCCTGGCGGGTCCCCGGGAATCTCGCCGATCCGGCGTTCCGGATCGTCGGCGCGCACACCGACTCGCCCGGCTTCGTGCTCAAGCCCCGGCCGACGTCGTCCTTCCTGGGCTGGCAGCAGGCGGGCATGGAGGTCTACGGGGGTCCGTTGCCGAACTCCTGGCTCGATCGCGAGTTCGGCCTGGCCGGACGCCTGGTCGCCGCCGACGGCACCGTGACCCTGGTGCGGACCGGCCCGCTGCTGCGGATTCCGCAGGTCGCCCCGCATCTGGATCGCGGCGTCCACGAGAAGCTGGTGCTCGACCGCCAGCAGCACCTGCATCCGGTGTTCGCGGTCGGGCGCCCCGAGGCCGACCTGCTCGGCGAGATCGCCGCCCTCGCCGGCCTCGACCCGGGGCAGGTGCTGGGCCACGACCTGTGCGCCTTCGTCACCGAGCCGCCCGCCCGGTTCGGCCTCGGCGGCGAGCTGTGCGCCTCGTCCCGGCTGGACAACCTGGTCAGCGTGCATGCCGGGCTGACGGCGCTCGCGGCCGCCGAGGACGGCGGGGCGATCACGGTGCTGGCCTGCTTCGATCACGAGGAGGTGGGCTCGGCCAGCGCCACCGGGGCCAGCGGGCCGCTCCTGGACACCGTGCTGACCCGGATCGCCGAGGCGCTCGGCTGGGGCGTCCAGGAGGCGGCGGCCGCGCGGGCCCGCTCGGTCCTGGTGTCGGCGGACGCCGGCCACGCCGTCCACCCGAACTACGCCCAACTGCACGACCCCGATCACCGCCCGCTGCCGAACCGCGGACCGCTGATCAAGTTCAACGCCAACCAGCGCTACGCGACGGACGCCGTGGGCGAGGCCGTCTGGCGCCGGGCCTGCGCCGCGGCCGGCGTCCCGACCCAGGACTTCGTGTCCAACAACGCGGTGCCGTGCGGGTCCACCATCGGCCCGCTGTCGGCGACCCGGCTGGGCGTCCGCACCGTCGACGTGGGCGTCCCGCTGCTCAGCATGCACTCCGCCCGCGAGCTGTGCGGCGTCCGCGACCCGGCCTGGCTGGCCGACGGCCTCCGCGCCTTCTACGCCGGCGCCTGATCAGGCGGCGAACCAGCCGTCCGGCCCGACCCCGGTGCTGAGCCTCGGCACGCACTGGTCGAAGTAGACCCGGGCGATCAGCTCCCGGCGACTCCGCACCGAGGCCTTCTCGAAGATCGACTTCAGATGGTCCTGCACGGTCCAGGCCGACAGATGCAGCTGCCCGCCGATCTCCTTGGTGTCCAGCCCCTGCAGGACCAGCGCGGCCACGTCCCGCTCCCGGGCGGTCAGGCCGAACGCGGCGACGACCAGCGGGACGACCTCCGGCGGCCGGGCCTCCTCGATGGTCACCACCACCTCGCCCCGCGAGCCGTCGCGCGGGCTGAGCGGGGTGGCGTGCAGCACCAGCCACAGGCCGCTGCCGGTGCGGATCCGGGCCTGGGGCGGGCTCGGCCGTTCGCCCCGGGCGTAGCGGCGCGCGGCACCCACCAGCGATCCGATGACGCCTGCCGACGAGGTGCCGGTGCCGCCCAGGGCCAGTTCGTCGAGCCAGCGGTCGGCACCCGAGTTGACCTGGACGATGGTGTCGTCGGTGCCGATGATCATCACCGCCGGTCCCTGCGGGGAGTCGAACGGTGCCGTCGAGGTGAGCGAGGCGAGCAGGCCCGCTCGGACACCGGCGCCCATGACTGTCGTCAACCACGCCAGGAACGCCACCTCGTCGGCGTCGAACGGCCGGTCGTCCGAGCCGCGGAAGTAGGCGGCCTCGCCCCACAGGTGGTCCCGGTCATAGCACAGGGCACGCAGTTCGTCGCCGTAGCCGTAGGCCGGGCGGATCAGCTCGCGCAGCCGGGTGGACTCCTCGGGGTGTCCGGACGTCGTCTGGTGGACGCCGGCGGCGCGGAGGCCGGCGTCGGCGATCTCGGTGAAGGTGGTGGCCTCACAGCCGCCGTACTCGATCAGCCCCCAGTCGTGGTCGCGCTCGTCGTGGCCCTGCAGGCTGCCGTACTGGTGGGGTCGACGGTGCCGAAGCAGACCGCCTCGAAGGGGACGGCGCGGCGCAGCGACAGCAGCGTCTCGCTGAGGAAGGTGTCCAGGTCGAGGCCTCCGCGAGCAACCACCTCGATATCGCGCCGCACCCGTTCGGCCAGCAGTCCACTCGGCATGACAGTCATTGTGCGCCCGGGCGCACGGATCCGGAATCCCAGATCTCTGGGGGAGGCCGCCTCCCCAGCCACCCGCGGCGGCTGCTCCCCGCCCGGCCGGGATGGTGGCTGCCGGCGCCGGACGCGACGGTTGAGCCATGGCAGACATCACCATTCCGGTGCAGCGCCCGGTCGGCGCCGACGGACTGCTGCTGCACGAGGACGACCACGTGGCCCAGCTGGCGCTGGCGCTGGAGAACCTGGAGGGGTTCCTGGCGGCCGCCGGGCTCGAGCCGTCCGACCTGGTCGCGATCGCCGTCCGGACCACCGACCGGCGGCTCTTCGACGACGCCGCCGAGGTGCTGACCCAGCGCCTGGCCGAGCACGGCATCGCGCCCGCGGTCACCGTGCGCGAGGTGCCGGCGCTGGGCGAGGCGGGCATGACCGTCGCGGTGGGGGCAACCGCCCGAGCCGTCCCATCCACATCCCACAAGGAGGAACAATCGATGACCAGTGAGCTGACCGAGACGTCCGGGCGGGCCCGTGCCGCCGAGTTGCTGAGCGGACTGTGCGAGGGCCGGGTGTACCTGCCCGGCGACCCCGGCTACGACCGGGCCCGGACGCCGTGGGCCGTCCAGGTCGATCAGCGGCCGGCGGCGGTGGCGGTCCCGCATTCGGCCCAGGAGGTGGCCGAGGTGGTCTGCGCGGCCACCGCGGCCGGGCTGCGGATCGCCCCGCAGAGCAGCGGTCACGGTGCCAGCCCGTTCGCCGGCGCCGACCTGTCCGACGTGGTGCTGATCCGGCTCAACGAGTTCACCGGCGTCAGCATCGACCCCGACCGCCGGCTCGCCCGGGTGCTGGGCGGCACGCTGTGGCAGCAGGTCGTCGAGGCCGCGGCGCCGCACGGACTGGCCGCCCTGCACGGGTCCTCCCCGGACGTGGCGGTGGCCGGCTACACCCTGGGCGGCGGACTCTCCTGGTACGGCCGGCAGCACGGCCTGGCCGCCCATCACCTGCGGGCGGTCGAGCTGGTGCTCGCCGACGGCCGGCTGGTGCGCGCGGACGCCGACCACCAGCCCGACCTGTTCTGGGCGGTCAAGGGCGGCGGCGGCAGCTTCGGCGTCGTCACCGCGCTGGAGTTCGACCTGCTGCCGATCCCGGACGCCTACGCCGGCATGCTGCTGTGGCCCGCGGATCGGGCCGGCGAACTGCTGACCCACTGGGTCGAATGGACGCGCACCGCGCCGGAGGCCGCCACCACCGCGTTCCGGCTGATGAACTTCCCGCCGCTGCCCGAGCTGCCCCCGTTCCTCAGCGGCCGCAAGCTGGTGGTGATCGACGGCGCGATCCTCGCGTCCGACCAGGACGCCGCGGAGCTGCTGGCACCGCTGCGCGCGTTGGGACCCGAGCTGGACACCTTCGCCCGGACGCCCGCGGCCGCGCTCACCCGGATGCACATGGACCCGGAGGGACCCACGCCGTCGGTCTCCAACTCGGTGCTCCTGGCCGACCTGTCGTCCGAGGCGATCGAGGCCCTGCTGGAAGCGGCCGGCCCGGCCTCGGGCAGCAGCGTGCTGGCCGCCGAGCTCCGGCAGCTGGGTGGCGCGGTCGGGCGTCCGGCGGATGCCGCGCTGGCGTCCCTGCGGGGTGACTACCTGGCGTTCTTCGTGGCGATCGCGGCGACGCCCGAGCTGGCCGCCCCGGGCCTCGCGGACGCCGGCCGCGCGGTTGCCGCACTCACCCCGTGGGCCAGCGGCGCGCGTTACCTGAACTTCGACGACAACGTCGTGGAGACCTCCGCGGGGTACCCGCCGGACGCCTGGCGGCGGCTGCAGACGGTACGGGGGGCCGTCGATCCCGATCGCCGGCTGGTGGCGAACCACGCGGTTTGAGGGGGGCCGTGGGGCCCGCGGGAACGCCCGATCCCAGGTGGCCGGAGCCTGCGCGAAGACCGGTTCGAGGACCTTCCACATCGTGGCGGCGTCCGTGCCGACGACATACAGCTCGTAGCCGTCCTCGCCCACGTCGCTGCCGTCGACAGCGGCGAATTCGACCGTCATCGAGCAGCCGGTGGCGACCAGGCCGACGAGCGGCAGGACGATCAGGCGCCAGCGGCTGGTCACGGTCTGCACCCCAGGCTGCTACGGGAGCCGGCGGCTCGAAGGCCTGTCCCAGATTCTTCCTTGGCGGGAGTAGTTCTTCCTCGTAGGCTGGAATCGTGGCTTTGAACATCAAGGACCCGGTCACGGACGCCCTCGCCCGCGAGCTCTCCCGGGAGACCGGCGAGAGCATCACCGAAGCGCTGCGGATCGCGATCGGGGAGCGGCTGACGCGGCTGCGTCGGCAGGCGTCGGTCGGCGCGCGCTCCGCCGACTTGCAGCGCTATGTCGACCGTGGGCGGCAGCGGGCAACGCTCGATGCTCGGTCCGCCGACGAGATCCTGGGTTATGACGAGGACGGGCTTCCGCAATGATCGTCGACACCTCGGCGCTGCTGGCGGTGATCCTCGGTGAGGCGGACGCCGAGACGTACCTGAAGGCGATGACCGGGGCGCCCATGCTGGCCGTCTCGGCGGTCAGCCTGACCGAGGCGCTGATCGTCGCCGAGGCGCGACAGGGGCCCGAGGCAGCCGCCGACCTGGGAGCGCTGCTGGCCGAACTCGAGGCCGAGGTCGTCACCGTCGACGAGGGTCAGGCCGAGGCGGCCGCGTCGGCCTGGCGCAGATTCGGTAAAGGCCGCCACCCGGCCGGGCTCGATCTCGGTGACACCTTCAGCTACGCGCTGGCCGGCATCCGCAGCGAGCCGCTGCTCTTCAAGGGACGCGACTTCGCCGCAACCGACGTCATACAGGCCTGAGGGGCGCGCCGCCGCAATCCTGCCGGGTAAGCCTCACCGAGGCTCCTGGGGTTGCCGAAGGGTCCGCGTGAGCAACCGTCGGGTCCGGCGTTCGCCCTTGCGGCGCCGACGTTCCGCACGATGGACGCCGTGCTGCATCTGCTCCTGGGCGCGGATGTACTGGGTGTAGCCGGTGGACACCAGGATCAGGAACGCGCCCAGCGAGATCAGCGAGTAGACCAGGTCGGGGATGACGTACGGGGTGCCGCGCAACTCGTGGGTGATGCGCTCGATCAGCGACAGCACCGCGATGCTGCTCCAGCCCCAGAAGATGGTTCGCGCGGTCTCGGTCGCCTCGACGAAGTCGGCGCGGGTGGCCATCCGGGTGTTGTGCGCCCAACCCCAGGCCAGGCTGGAGGCGATCAGCCCGGGCACCAGGCCGGCGGTGTTGGTGAATCCCGACTCCCGGTCGGGGCCGACCATGGCCACCATCGCGATCCCGGCCAACGGCGACAGCAGCAGGTAATAGGTGTGATTGCGCGGATCGGCCTTGCGGAGGTCCCAACCTCGGTAGCGCACGAAGATCGCTCCCAGTCCCACCAGGTAGGCGGCGATCGCGACCCGGTTCGCCACCACCACCTCGACGAAGCCGCCGCCGGACATCCGCAGCGCGATCGCCCCCAGCTGCAGCGCCAGGGCCAGGCCGAACAGGCTGAACTCGAGCCGCCGGCGCCGGGTGTCGGCGCCGCGCGCCTCGATGGTCTCGTCGATGGCCGGGCCGAGCTCGGGTTCCTCCGCGGACGCCATGGCTGGCAGCCTAGACACTCGCCGGTGCACGGTCCGGTCCTGAACCCGTGCCGCTCGATTGGCAGGGCTCGGCCGATGCGGCCCGATGGGATGACTCAGTAGCGCTCCGGGTCGCGGCAGACCCCTCCGAGGTTCTCCTCGGTCCAGGGGTGGTCGCGGCAGAATCGTGGCCCATGGCGACGCTTCATCTGATGGTGGGACTCCCGGGCAGCGGCAAGACCACCTGGGCTCGCAGACTCGAGGCCGAGTACTCCGCGCTGCGGCTCACCGTCGACGAGTGGCACATTCGCCTGTTCGGGAGTGACGTCGATGACGAGAGCGACGAGGCGGACTGGTCGAGGCACGACGCGCGACACGCCACGATCGAGGGACTTCTGTGGGAGACGGCGTCGAGAGTCCTGATGCTCGGTCCCGATGTGATCCTGGACTTCGGATTCTGGAGCAGAACCGAGCGCGACGAGCTTCGGGCAAGGGCTCACGACCTCGGTGCAGGGTTCAGGATCCACTATGCCGAGGTCCCCGAAGGGGTGATCGTGGAGCGCATCAGGGCGAGGAACGCCCAGCTTCCCGCGGGCACCTTCCAGATCCCCGAGGCCCGTCTCCGCGCGTGGATGCTCGTCTTCGAGCCGCCGACGCCGGACGAGTTGGCTCTCTGACCGGTGCGCCTAGACGTTGAACCGGAACTCGACCACGTCGCCGTCGGCCATCACGTAGTCCTTGCCTTCGAGCCGCACCTTGCCGGCGGCCTTGGCCTGCTGCATGCCGCCCAGCCGGATGAGGTCGTCGAAGGAGACCACCTCGGCCTTGATGAAGCCCTTCTGGAAGTCGTCGTCGAAGGAGACCACCTCGGCCTTGATGAAGCCCTTCTGGAAGTCGGTGTGGATCACCCCGGCGGCCTCGGGCGCAGTCGCGCCCTTCCGGATGGTCCAGGCCCGGGCCTCCTTTGGGCCGGCGGTCAGGTAGCTCTGCAGGCCGAGCGTCTCGTACCCGACCCTGGCCAGGACGTCCAGGCCCGGCTCGCCGATCCCCATCTCCTCCAGGAACTCGCGGGCCTCGTCCGGCTCCATCTCGACCAGCTCGGACTCGATCTTGGCGTCCAGGAAGATCGCCTCGGCCGGCGCGACCAGTTCGCGCATCCGGCCGAGCAGCTCGGTGTCGGTGAGCTCGTCGGAGTCGCAGTTGAAGACGTAGATGTAGGGCTTGGCGGTGAGCAGGAACAGCTCGCGCAGCGGCTCGCGGTCGACGCCGGCGGCGTGGATGCCGCGTCCGGAGTCGAGCACCTGCTGCGCGGCCTGGACGGCGGCGAGGATCTCGCGTCGGTCCTTGTTGATCCGGGCCTCCTTCTCCAGCCGGGGCAGCGCCTTCTCGACGGTCTGCAGGTCGGCCAGGATCAGCTCGGTGCTGATGGTGTCGATGTCGTTGCCGGGATTCACCGCGCCGTCGACATGGGTGACGTCGGGGTCGCGGAACACCCGGGTGACCTGGCAGATGGCGTCCGCCTCGCGGATGTTGGCCAGGAAGGCGTTGCCCATGCCCTCGCCGGCCGACGCGCCCTTCACGATGCCGGCGATGTCGACGAAGCTCACCGTGGCCGGGACGATCCGTTCCGAGTTGAACAGCTTCGCCAGCTGCGGCAGCCGGTCGTCCGGCACCCCCACGACGCCCACGTTGGGTTCGATGGTCGCGAACGGGTAGTTCGCCGCCAGCACCTCGTTGCGGGTGAGCGCGTTGAACAGGGTGGACTTGCCCGCGTTGGGCAGCCCGACGATGCCGATTGTCAAAGCCACGCGGGACAGCGTAGTGGCGTCGACGATGGCCGCCGCGCACGGCGACGGTGGCGGGAACCGGCCCCGTCGCGTCCCGTCCGCAGGGTCGCCGCACCGAGCAGAACCCCCCGAGCGCGAGCGTGGTGGAGCAGAACCCTCCGAGCGCGAGCGTGGTGGAGCAGAACTTGTGGAGCGGGGAAGGGGACGCGGGCGGATGTGCCCGCCATCGGACGTGCCGGCTACATCCGCAGGCGCGCGTCGATGCCGGTCTGTTCCTCGAGCAACCTCCGCGCCCTGGCCACCGGCTCGACCAGGAAGGCGCGGAAGCTCTCCCGGGACGCAGCGTCGAGGACGGCGTCCGTCTCGACCGCGGGCAGGACGTTCAGCAGCCAGCGAAGGGTGGTCAGCACCTCGAAGTAGGCGAGATCGTCGACCGCACGATCACTCTGCCGGGCGTACTCGTCCCGGACGGCGTCGCCGAAGTCGCCGAACCCGCTGCGTTGCATCAGCGTGCGGGTCCAGGCGAGGTCGAAGCGAGCGTCGCCGATCTGCCAGTCCCAGTCGATGACCCAGACGCGATCGGCCGCATCGACCACCACGTTCCAGGGGTGGTAGTCCCGGTGCAGGATCGCCGGCCGCTCGCAGGGGACGGCCCGCTTGCGTCGCTCCAGCCACTCGACGATCTCGGCCAACGCCGGATGCGGCGCGTTCGACGAGTCGCGACGAAGCCGCCGGAGCTCCCGCTCGAGATACTCATCCGGGGTCACCGGAGCGGCGGGCTCGAGGAGCTGCGGATCCAGGGCATGAAGCGCCACCAGCCGTTCCGCGAACGCCCGGGTGAGCCGGGATCGGCCGGCCGAGTCGGCGGACTCGAACGCCTCCCACAGCGACCTGCCGGGCACGTGGTCCATCACGATGAACGGACGCCCGAGGTGGCGAGCATCCGGTTCGACCAGGACGGCGCGCGGGACCGGGTAGTCCATCAGCCGCAGCCGGCTGAGTGCCCGCCACTCGCGGGTCGCGTGCCGGCGTCCGTGCTCGTCGGGCGCGTACAGCTTGAGCACCATCGTCTGCGCCCCGGTGTCGGCCGAATCTCCGACCGTCAGCACGAAGGTGTAGAGACTGCTCGCCCAGCCCCCGGTCAGCTTGGTCAGCGCACCGACCGCCCGGGCTGAGTCCGCGGTGGCGGTGCCGGCGAGGTAGGTTTCCAGGCGCGACCGCAGCCGTTCCCCAGTCATCGACAGCCGGCCGCCTCAGCCGGCCGATGCCAGCCGGGCGATGAGACCTTTCCGGGACGCCGGCCACTCGGCGGCCAGCATGCTGAACATCACGGTGTTGCGGACGCTGCCGTCGCGACGCAGCTTGTGCTGCCGCAGTTCGCCGTCCCAGTGGGCGCCGAGGCGCTCGATGGCGCGTTGACTGGCGTAGTTCTCGTTGTCGGTGCGCCAGCCCACGACCCCGGCGTCCAGGGTCTCGAAGGCGTGGTCGAGCAGCAACACCTTGCAGGCGGTGTTCACGTGGGTGCGCTGAACGCTGCGGCCGTACCAGGTGTAGCCGATCTCCAGCCGTCGCACCGACTCGACGATGTCGTGGTAGCTGGTGCTGCCCAGCACCAGGCCGGTCACGTCGTGCAGCACCGCGAACGCGATCCGGTCGGGCGTCGCCAGGGCTTCGCCGATGTAGTCGAGTTCGGTGCCGGGCTCGGGCACGCTCGTCACCCGGAGCCGCCACAGCTCGCCGTCCGCCGCGGCGGCGGCCAACCCGTTGGCATGGTCGGCGGTCAACGGAACCAGCCGGACGCCCCAACCGGCCAGGGTGACCGGCTCGACCCAGGACTGGCTCAACGGTCCGCCAGCGGCAGGTAGGAGCGCCGCTCCGAGCCGGTGTAGATCTGCTTGGGCCGGATGATCCGCTGATCGGGATCGGTCAGCTGCTCCTGCCAATGGGCGATCCAGCCGGCCGTCCGCGGCACGGCGAACAGCACGGTGAACATCTCGCTGGGGAAGTTGAGCGCCTCGTAGATGAGTCCCGAGTAGAAGTCGACGTTGGGGTAGAGCTTGCGCGAGACGAAGTACTCGTCGTTCAGCGCGATCTTCTCCAACTCGACGGCGATGTCCAGCAGCGGGTTGGTGCCGCGGACCTCGAACACGTCGTCCACGGCCTTCTTGATCACCTTGGCGCGTGGGTCGTAGTTCTTGTAGACGCGGTGCCCGAAGCCCATCAGCCGGCCCTTGCCGTTCTTGACGCCCTCGATGAACTCCGGCACCCGGTCGAGGCTGCCGATCTCGCGCAGCATCCGCAGCACCGCCTCGTTGGCGCCGCCGTGCAGCGGGCCGAACAGGGCGCCGATGCCGGCGCCGCACGAGACGTACAGGTCGTTGCCCGACGACGCCACGGTCCGCACGGCGGTGGTGGAGCAGTTCTGCTCGTGGTCGGCGTGCAGGATGAACAGCACCTCCAGGGCCCTGGTCAGCCGCGGGTCGGCGCGCCACACCCGCTGCTGCGACTGGAACAGCATGGCCAGGAAGTTCTCCACGTAGCCGAGCTCGTCGCTGGGGTAGACGGGGTGGCGTCCGATCGAGTGCCGGAAGGCCGCGGCGGCCAGGGTGGGCATCTTGCCCAGCAGCCGGAAGGCGTTCAGGGCGCGGGACTCGGGGTCGGAGATGCGCCGCGACGACGGGTAGAACGTCATCAGCGAGGCCACCGATGCCATCAGCTTGGCCATCGGGTGGGCGTCGTAGCGGAACGCCCGGATGATCTCATGCACGTTCTCGTGCACCAGCCGGTGCCGGTTGACCTGGTGATCCCATTCCTCGAGCTCGGAGGCCGTCGGCAGTTCGCCGTTGATCAGCAGGTAGGCGACCTCCAGGAAGGTGGAGTGCTCGGCCAGCTCCTCGATCGGATAGCCACGGTGTTCCAGGATGCCTTCGTCCCCGTCGATGTAGGTGATCGCGCTGCGACAGGCCGCCGTGTTCACGAAGCCCGGATCGTAGGAGGACAGCGGGCCGCGGTCGGTGGGGATGGCGGACAATCCGGTCGCCCGGATCGCCCCCTCCTCGATCGGCAGGTCGCCGGTGTGCTCCCCGGCGCTGATGTGCAACGAATCGGCCATGTTCGCACCCTATGCAGGCGGGGTGTGGGCGTCCCCGAGCGCCGGAGTCTGAGACCCGCGCGATCGGCAGCAGAAGGGCCTGAACAACAAGGGGACGGTTCCTTTCCGGTTCAGGGGACGGTTCCTTTCCGGTTCAGGGAACCGTCCCTCCGGTTCAGGGAACCGTCCCCCCGGTTCAGGGAACCGTCCCCTTCCGGTTCGTCGGCGGTCCTCGCCATCCGGCCCCGGCGGTCGCGGTCGTCTAGCCTCGCTGTGAGCCGGTGCGAGAGGGGTGCTCATGGAGATGGCGATCGAGCGGGGGCCGTCCCGGATCGACCCCGCTGACCGCGCCCAGCTGGCCGAGTCGCCGGTGTCGGCCCGGCGGGTGCTGGGACTGTTCGTCGGCGACCGCGGACGCCTGATCGTGCTGACCCTGACCATCGTGGCCACCTCGGTGGCCGGCCTGGCGCAGCCCTTCCTGGTGCGCGAGGTGATCGACGTCGCGCTGCCGCAGCGGGACACCACGCTGCTGGTCTGGTGCGTGGTCGGCATGATCGCCGTGGCGGCGGTCACCGGGCTGTTCGGGGTCGCCCAGACCTGGCTGGCCACCGAGGTCGGACAACGGGTGATGCATCGCCTGCGGGTCGGCGTCTTCGACCATCTGCAGTCGCTGGCGCTGGACTTCTTCAAGCGCACCCGGGGCGGCGAGGTGCAGTCCCGGCTCACCAACGACATCGCCGGGCTGCAGTCGGTGATCACCTCCACCGCCACCTCGGTGGCCTCCAACCTGACCACGGCGGTGGCCACGGCGGTGGCGATGGTCGCGCTCAGTTGGCAGCTGACCCTGCTCACCGCGCTGGTGTTGCCGCCGGCGATCTGGACCACGCGGCGGGTCGCCCTGGTGCGCCGCGACCTGACCGCGCGGCGGCAGCGGGCGCTGGCCGAGCTGCAGGAGGAGGTGCAGGAGTCGATGGGCATCAACGGCGCCATCCTGAACCGCACGCTCGGCCTGGCCGAGCCTCGGTCGGCCGAGTTCGCCGCCACCTCCGAAGAACTCGTCCAGCTGGAGTTGCGCTCCCAGCTGGCCGGACGCTGGCGGATGGCCACGATGCAGATCGTCTTCGCCGCCATCCCGGCACTGATCTACCTGATGGCGGGCTTCCCGGCGCTCACCCCCGGGCTCACCATCGGCACCCTGATCGCGTTCACCACCCTGCAGGTCGCGATCTTCCGTCCGATCATGGGCCTGCTCAACATCGGCGCCCAGTGGGTGTCGTCGATGGCGCTGCTGAGCCGGATCTTCGGCTACCTCGACCTGGCGGTCGGGGTGCCCGAACCGGCCGATCCGGTGGCGATCGACCCGGCGGCGATCCGCGGCGAGGTGCGCTTCGCCGACGTCCGGTTCCGCTATCCGGACGGCGACCGCGACGTGCTCGCCGGGGTCAGCCTCACCATTCCGGCCGGCGGGTCGCTGGGCGTGGTGGGGGAGACCGGCTCGGGCAAGTCGACCCTGGCGTCCCTGCTGGTCCGGCTGGACGACCCGACCTCGGGACGGATCACCGTGGACGGCATCGACCTGCGCGAGTTCGCGGCCGCCGATCGCAGCCGGTTCATCGGGGTGGTGTCCCAGGAGACCTACCTGGTGCACGACAGCATTCGCGCGAACCTGCTGCTGGCCAGGCCGGACGCCACCGAGGCGGAGCTGTGGGAGGTGCTCCGCGCGACCAGGATCGCCGAGCTGGTCGAGGAACTCCCGGAGGGGCTGGACACCGTCGTCGGCGCCCGCGGGCACCGGTTCTCCGGCGGTGAGCGGCAGCGGCTGGCGATCGCCCGGACGCTGCTCCGCAACCCGCGCATCCTGGTGCTGGACGAGGCCACCAGCGCCCTCGACAACGACACCGAGCGCGAGGTGCAGGCCGCCCTGGACGTCCTCGCGCGGGGCCGCACCACGCTCACCATCGCGCACCGGCTGTCCACGGTGGCGGACAGTGACGAGATCATCGTGCTCGACGAGGGCCGGATCGTCGAACGCGGAACCGAGGCCGAACTCCGGGCGGCCGGCGGCCGCTACGCGCATCTGCTCGGCGGCCCGGTGCTGCCGGCGCTCGCCGACGATCAGTGACGGGCGGCGGGACCCCGGCGCAATACGATGAGCCAATGCTGATCGTCACCACCAACGACATTCCCGGCTACCGGATCGAGGCCGTCTTCGGCGAGGTCATGGGCATGACCGTGCGCTCCGCGAACATCGGGGCGAACTTCGTCGCCAGCTTCCGGGCGATCGGCGGCGGCGAGGTGAACGAGTACACCCAGCTGGTCTACGACTCGCGGCAGCAGGTGATGGCCCGGATGTGGGAGCAGGCCACCCAGCGCGGCGCGAACGCGATCGTCGCCTGCCGCTTCGACACCGGCGAGATCGCCGCCCAGTTCTCCGAGGTCTGCTGCTACGGCACCGCGGTGGCCGTCGTGCCGATCCCCGAGGGCGAACCCGGCGCCACCCCGCAGTCGATCGCGGACGCCAAGGCGCGCGTCCAGCAGCTGCGCTGATCCGCCCCCGGCCCTTCCGCCTCGGCGTCCGGGGTCCCGCGGCGAGGCGGTCCCCGTGACCACCCCGGACGGGAGCACCATGGACGGGCAGGAATTCTCGACGATGAGGTTGCCGTCATGCGCAGACCACAGAGCCCGCCCGACCTGACGCTCGCGCCCGGGCACTGGGTGCGGCGCGACCTGATCGCCTGGCCCGCGGACGGCGTCCCGACCGGCGTCGACCCGTACGGACTCGATTGGCGGCTGCACTGGTCCGCGGACGGCGGCATCGACCCGGCCGCCCGCGAGCCGGTCAGCTGGGGCACCGACGAGGTGCTGTTCGACCCCGACGGGCTGCCCGAGGACGTCCTCGCCGAACGTCCGCACCTGCGCGGCTACCTGTGCCTGCGGCTCAGCCCCGCCACGGCCACCCAGGCGGAGCAGATCCTCCGCGGCCAGGTGGTGCTGAGCCTGCACCAGGCGTCCGGACGCCTCGTCAACGCCGGCTCGCTGCAGCTGCCGGGCGTGCTCGACGACGTGTACGCCGCAGCCACCCACGCCCGGCTCGGGCTGAGCTGGCAGGACCGGACGCCGACGCTGCGGCTCTGGGCGCCGACCGCGCGGGACGTCCGGCTGCGGCTCTGGCGTCCCGAGGACGACCTGCACGACGCCGGCCGGGCGCTGGCGGCCACCCGTGAGCCGGACGGCTGCTGGGCGCTCACCGGCGGCACGGACTGGCGGGCCGCCCGCTACCGCTGGGAGGTCACCGTCTTCGCCCCCACCGGACGCCGGGTGGTCACCAACCAGGTCACCGACCCGTACTCGGTCTCGCTCACCGTCAACTCCACGCACGCGGTGATCGTCGACCTCGCCGATCCGGTGCTGGCCCCCGAGCAGTGGCGGACGGCGCCGCAGCCCCGGCTCGGGCACGCGGTCGACCAGGTGATCTACGAGCTGCACGTCCGCGACTTCTCGATCAGCGACAAGTCGGTGCCCGCCGACGAGCGCGGCAGCTTCCTCGCCTTCACCCGGGACAGCCTGGGCACCCGGCACCTGAAACGCCTTGCCGAGGCCGGGTTGAACACCGTGCAGCTGCTGCCCGTGTTCGACAACGCCAGCGTCGAGGAGGCCAAGGAGCGGCAACGGCGGCCGGCCCAGGCCGATCTGCGGGCGGCAGCCGCGGACAGCCCGCACCAGCAGCGGCTGATCGCGCTGACCGTCGCCAACAGCCCCTACAACTGGGGCTACGACCCGTGGCACTACCAGGCCGTCGAGGGTTCCTACTGCTCCAGCCTGGCCAGCGCCGAGGGCCCCGGACGCGTCCACGAGTTCCGGGCGATGATCGGCGCGCTGCACGCGCTCGGGCTCCGGGTCGTCCTCGACCAGGTGTTCAACCACACCGCCAGCCACGGCCAGAACACCAAGTCGGTGCTCGACCGGATCGTCCCCGGCTACTACCACCGGCTCTCCCCGCTCGGCCTCACCGAACACTCCACCTGCTGCCCGAACGTCGCCACCGAGCACGCGATGGCGCAGAAGCTGATGGTCGACTCGGTGCTGCTGTGGGCCCGCGACTACAAGGTGGACGGCTTCCGGTTCGACCTGATGGGCCACCACAGCCGGGCCAACATGCTTGCCGTCCGCGCGGCGCTGGACACCCTCACCCCCGAACGCGACGGCGTGGACGGCCGCGCCGTCACCCTGTACGGCGAGGGCTGGAACTTCGGCGAGGTGGCCGACGACGCCCGGTTCGTCCAGGCCCGCCAGGGCAACCTGGCCGGCACCGGCATCGGCACCTTCAACGACCGGCTGCGGGACGCCGTCCGCGGCGGCGGGCCGTTCGATCACGATCCGCGCGGGCAGGGCTTCGGCACCGGGCTGTTCACGGCGTCCAACGAGGCCGCGGTCAACGGTGACGGCTACCACCAGCGCGATCGGCTGCTGCTCGACACCGACCTGATCCAGCTCGGCCTGACCGGCAACCTGCGCGACTACTGGCTGCCGTCCAACAACCGCCGGCTGTTCGTGCGCGGCGACGAACTGGAGTACAACGGCGGGCCGGCCGGCTACGCGTCCGAGCCGGACGAGGTGATCAACTACGTCGACGCCCACGACAACGAGACCCTGTTCGACGCGCTGACGCTGAAGCTGCCGATCGAGACCCCGATGGCCGACCGGGTGCGGCTGAACACGCTGTGCCTGGCGCTGGCGACGCTCGGCCAGGGGCCGGTGATGTGGCACGCCGGCACCGACATCCTGCGCAGCAAGAGCCTCGACCGGAACTCCTACAACTCCGGCGACTGGTTCAACTTCCTGGACTGGACGATGACCGACAACGGCTTCGGCGCGGGCCTGCCGCCCGAGGTCGACAACGGGCCTAAGTGGGACTTCTTCCGGCTGTTCCTGGCCGACGCCCGGCTGAAACCGGCCCCGGCCGACATCGCCGAGGCGCACGCCCAGGCGCTCGATCTGCTCCGGCTCCGGGCCTGCACCCGGCTGTTCCGGCTGGGCTGCGGGCACGCCGTCCGCACCAAGGTGACGTTTCCCGTCTCGAACACCGCCCATCAGCTGCCGGGGGTGATCGTGATGCGGATCGACGACCGGGTCGGCGATCCGCTCCAGGACGAGTGGGCGAACCTGATCACCGTCTTCAACGCCTCCCCGCTGCCGGTCCGGCTGGCCGTCCCCGGGCTGGACGGCCGGCACGTGCTGCACCCGGTGCAGGCCGGCGGACACGATGCGGTGGTCAAGGGCTCCCGGGTCGAGGGCGAGTGGGCCCGAGTGCCGGCCTTCAGCTACGCCGTGTTCGTCCGGCCCTGGTGAGCGCCCGCCCAGAGATTTCTCCACGCGATGATTGAGCGACGGTCGGGCATCGGTGGGATCGACGCGCGGTTCGCCGGCGGGACCTGCGCCGCCCGAACCGGGGAGGACCGCTCCGCTGCTAGCCTCGCCGCCATGTCCTGGCCCGTTCGGATCGTCTCGGTGGGCAGCCACACGCCCTCGCTGCTGGTCAGTTCCGCCGACCTGGACGCCGCCCACGGTCGCCCCGCAGGCCTCACCTTCACCCGGTCCGGAGTCGTCGAGAGGCACTGGATCGGACCCGGCGAGACCAGCCTCAGCATGACCGTCGGGGCGCTCGGCCAGGCGTTGGACCGAGCCGGCTGGGGCGTCGACCAGCTGGATGCCCTGATCGTCGCCTCGGTTGCGCCCGAGCAGCCGATGCCGACGACCGCGATCCTGGCCGCCGCCGAGCTGGGAGCGGCCGACGGCAGGCTGCAGGCGTTCGACCTGAACGCCTCCTGCCTCGGCTTCCTGACCGCGCTGCAGCAGGCCTGCTTCGGCATCGCCACGCGGCGCTGGCGCCGGGTGGCCGTCGCCGCCGCCGACATCGCCTCCAAGGGGCTCAACCACGCCGACCTGGAATCCAGTGCCCTGTTCGGCGACGGCGCCGCGGCGGTGCTGCTGGAGGGTGCGTCCGCCGACGCCTCGGGCCCGGCGGGTTCCGCCTCGCCGGACCGGCGGGTCGACGCCGTCGGGACACCCGAGCCCGTCGGCCCCCACCAGCCGTCCCAGCCTCGCTCGGAGATCCTGGCGCTGCGGCTGGCCGGGTATCCGAGCGCGGCCGGGCTCTGCCGGATCCCGGCCGGCGGCACCCGCTGGAACGCGATCACCCCGCCCCCGAACGCCGACGACTACCTGTTCGCCATGGACGGCCTGGGCATGATGAAGCTGGTCGCCCGCGAGATGCCCGGCTTCCTGGACGGCCTGCTCGCCGAGGCCGGGGTCGGCCCGGCCGAGATCGACGCCGTCGTGCCGCACCAGGCGTCCGGGCTCGGCCTGCGGTTCCTGCGCGAGCGGCTGCCGGTGCGTCCAGAGACCGTGATCGACATCCTCGCCGAGCACGGCAACCAGGTCTCGGCGTCGATGCCGACGGCGCTCGCTCACGCGATCGACGCCGGACGGCTGCGTCGTGGTCAGCTGTGCCTGCTGATCGGCACCGGCGCCGGGCTGCTGTTCGGCGGCGCCGTGCTGCGCTACTGAGCGCCGATGCGGGAGAGTGTTCCGATGACCGACTTCCCGAGCGGCGGGCTCGAGGTGCTGATCGCCGGCCACTGCGTCCAACTGGAGCGGTTCGTCCGCCGCGGCGGGGCCTGGCGTCCGATCCGGTTCCCGTCCGCGGTCGCCGTGATCCCCCACCCGGACGGCGGGGTGGCGCTGTTCGACACCGGCTACGCGCCCCGTTTCCACGCCGCCACCGCGACGCTGCCCTACCGGCTGTACGCCGCGCTGCTGCCGGTGACCTGCGAGGCCTCGGACGCCGCTGCGGCGCAGCTGGCCCGGCGCGGCATCGGCCCCGAGCAGGTCCGGCTGATCGTGCTCTCCCATCTGCACGGCGACCACGTCGCCGGGCTGCGCGACTTCCCGCAGGCGCAGGTGGTGGTCGGCGCGGGCGCGCTGCCGCCCGGCTGGCGCCAACGGTCGGCCTGGACGAACACCGCGCACGGGTTCGTGCCCACCCTGCTGCCCGACGATCTCGACGATCGCCTGCTGCCGCTGGCCGCGCTGACGATCGGCGGCACCGGTCTGGGCGGACGGCTGCGCAACGGCTACGACCTGTTCGGCGACGGCGCCGCGTTCGTGCTGCCGCTGCCGGGGCACACCGACGGCCATCTCGGCCTGTGGCTCCCGCACGCGGGAGCCGACGGCGTCCTGCTGGTGGGCGACGCGGTCTGGAACGAGCGGGCCTTCACCCACGGCGAGCTGCCGCTGCCGCCGTTGCGCGGCGATCGGGAACTCTACGAGCAGGTGGTCGGCGAGCTGACCCGGCTGCACGCCGACCGCCCCGGGCTGGCGATCGTGCCGTCGCACTGCACGGCGAGCCTCGACCGGCTCGGCGGCCGTGGCTGACCGGCTGCGGGTGCTGGCCGCGCTGCTCGGCACCCGGCTGCGCCGTTTCGGCAGCCGCGCGGCGTTGGAGCGGCACCAGCGCCGGCGGCTGCGGGCGGTGCTCGGCCGGGCCCGGCGGGTCTTCCCCCACTACCGCGGCGTCGAGTCCTCCGAACTGGACGCCTTCCCGGTGCTCGACAAGGCCGGTTGGCTGGAGCACTTCGACGGCCTGAACGATCGCGGGCTGACTCTCGACGAGTGCCTGGCCGCGGCCCGCGCGGCCGAGGCGGCGCGGACGTTCGACGCCGTCCTCGACGGGGTCAGCGTCGGGTTGTCGTCGGGCACCTCCGGACGCCAGGGCGTCTTCCTCACCTCGCCCGTGGAACGTGCCCGCTGGGCCGGCACCATCCTCGCCAAGGCGCTCCCGAGCCTGCGCCGGCCCGCCCGGGTGGCGCTGGTGCTGCGCTCCGGCGGCCCGCTGTACCAGGCGGTGGACGGCGGACGGATCGCCTTCCGCTACGTCGACCTGGCCCTGCACCCGGACGCCGTCGCCGAGCAGCTGCGGGCCTTCGCGCCCACGGTGCTGGCCGCGCCGCCGCAGGTGCTGGACGACCTAGCCGCGCGCTGGTCCGGCTGGTCGACGCCGGCCCCGGAGGTGGTCTACTCGATCGCCGACGTCCTCGACGACGACGTCGCGGCCCGGGTCTCCGCCGGCTTCGGCGTCGGGGTTCGCCAGGTGTACCAGGCCACCGAAGGCTTCCTCGGGATCAGCTGCCGGCACGGCACCCTGCACCTGAACGAGGACCTGGTGCACGTCGAGCGGGAGCTGATCGACGAAGCCAGCGGCCGGTTCATCCCGATCGTCACCGACCTGTACCGGCGCAGCCAGGCGATCGTCCGCTACCGGCTGGACGACGTGCTGGTGCCCGGGCCGGCGAACTGCCCGTGCGGCTCCGCGTTGGCCACCATCGGACGCATCGAGGGCCGCGCCGACGACGTGCTGCGGTTCCGCGCGGCGACGGGGGAGACCCGTCCGCTGTTCGCGGACTTCGCCCGGGCCGCGGTCCTGGCCGCTCCGGTGGTCGAGGACTTCCGGCTGGTGCAGCGATCCGACGGCAGCCTGCGGCTGGCCGTCCGGCCGCAGCGCGCCCAGGCGTCCGCACACCTGGCGCTGCAGGGGATGCTCAGGGCGCGCGGCCTGGTGGTGCCCGAGATCATCGGCATGCCCTGGCCGGTGGAACCCCCGACGGCGAAACGCCGCCGGGTGCGTCGGGAGGCCTGAGCGCGCCGGGCACTGCGAACTGGCCAGGTTCAGCTCAAGACGGTCGGGGGCCCGTCGTCCGCCACCACGCGACCAGGTCGCGCCGGCCGTCCTCGACGCTGAACGGGGGCGGACCCAGCAGGGTGCGGCAGCGGGTCACGTCGAAGGTCTTCGAGTGGGCGAACATCGACACCCCGAAGGTGGTGATCGGCGGCTCCCGATAGCCGAGCACGGTCGCCGAGACGATCTCGGACGCCCGCGCCAGCGCCATCGCCGCCCCGACCGGGACCCGCCGGGTCGGCCGCGGCAGGCCCAGGTCGTCGAGCAGGCCGAACAGGAACGGATACAACTCCACCGGCTCGCCGTTGGTCAGGTTGACCGCGCCGGTCAGCCCGCGCGCGACCGCCTCGACGACGTAGTGCGCCACCACGTCCACGTGGGTCAGGTCGGTCAGCACCGGGGTCGGATCGCGGCGCACCAGCAGCGGCAGCCGGCCGGCCCGGGCGGCGGTGACCACCCGCGGCAGCAGCACGGTGTCGCCGGGCCCGAACACCGCCCGCGGTCGCAGAATGCTCCACTCGCCCCGGTAGGCGCCGACCAGTCGTTCACCGGCCAGCTTGCTGCGCGAGTAGACGTTGATCTGGTCGGCCGGCGCCGGAATGGGCGAGTCCTCGGTGAGTGCGAGCTGGTCGGCCCGGGTGTAGAAGACGCTGGACGACGACACGTAGTGCACCGGTGGGGCGCCGCGGGAGCGGGCCCACTCCAGTACGTGCCGGGTGCCGTCCAGGTTGGCCCGCCGGTAGGCCTCCGGGCACGCCCACGGCGAGGCCAGCGCGGCGCAGTGCACCACCGCGTCCACCGTCTCGTCGAGTCGCAGCGGGTCGCCCAGATCATGCCGGTGATAGGCGTCCAGCGGGCCGGCGGGGACGGCCTGACGCCCCAGTCCGACCACCTGCCAGCCCCGGTCGTGGGCCGCGGCCACCACCCGGCCGCCCACGAAGCCGTTGCTGCCGGTCACCAGGATCCGCATCTGTCCACCCTAGCCGCGTGGTGGTTGCCGCCCGGGCTCAGGCAGGCCGGCCAGCCGAGCGTCCGCCGGCCGGGCCGGACGCCGGCCGCGTCGGCTCACCAGCCGACGTAGCGGTCCGGCCGGTGGTTGAGGGCGATGGCCAGGTTCAGCACCACCGCGCCCAGGGCCGACAGCGCCGCGTTCGGCAGCGGCAGCACGGTCAGCGAACCGATCACGACCAGCAGGTCGAGCGCCATCTGCACGTAGCCGGCAGGGATGCCCCGGCGCTCCTGGACGATCAGGCCGACGATGTTGAACCCGCCGAGGCTGGCCCGGTGCCGGAAGAGGATCAGCAGGCCGACGCCGGCGATCACGTTGCCCAGCACCACGGCGTACGGCGCCGGCAGGGTGAGCGCGGGGAGTTCGGCCGCGTACACCTGGGTGAACAGGGTCACCGCGCCGATCGCCAGCAGCGTCCGCACCGTGAAGTCGAGGCCCTTGCGGCGGAGGTCCCGCCGGTGACCGTGCTGCTGGCGTGCAGCAGGAACAGCCCGAACGACGCCATCAGGGTGCCGATCAGCAGCCCCAGCACATCCTCGACGACGGAGTGCTTGGTGGTGGCGGGAAACGTGGTCATCCGGTCATCGCCAGCACCCGGATCACCCGGTCGTTGCTGGCCTCGTCGGCGACGGTGATCCGGACGCCGTCGCCCGGGTAGCCGCGCACCAGGATGTCGGCCGCGTCGAAGGCTCGCAGCAGCCGCTGCCGGCCGGCGTCGGTGGTGCGCAGCCAGACGAAGTTGGCCTGTGAGTCGGGCACCGTCCAGCCGATCCGTCGCAGCGCGGCGATCGTCCGGTCGCGCTCCGCGGTCACCTGGGCGACCCGGTCGGCGAGCTCGTCCTGCGCGTCCAGCGAGGCGATGGCGGCGGCCTGGGCCATGCTGCTCACCCCGAACGGCACGCCGGTGCGGCTGATCGCCGCCGCCACCGGGCGGGACGCTATCGCGTAGCCGACCCGCAGCCCGGCCAGCCCGTACGCCTTGGAGAAGGTGCGCAGCAGGCACACGTTGGGGTGCCGGCGGAACCGGCTGAGGGCGTCCAGCCGGTCGCCGGTGGCGTACTCCAGGTAGGCCTCGTCGATCACCACCAGCACGTCGGACGGCACGCGGTCCAGGAACCGGTCGAGGTCCGGGCCGGCGATGGTGACGCCGGTCGGGTTGTTGGGGGTGCACAGCAGCACCAGCCGGGTGCGCGGGCCGACGGCGGCGGCCATCGCGGTCAGGTCATGTCCCTCGTCGGCGGTCAGCGGCACCGGCACCGGCGTCGCGCCGGCCAGGGTGACCAGCAACGGGTACGCCTCGAACGAACGCCAGGCGAAGACCACCTCGTCGCCCGCGTCGCAGACCGACTCGATGATCTGCTGCAGGACGCCCACGCTGCCCGGGCCGACCGCCACCTCGTCGGCGGCCACCCCGACGTGCCGGGCGATCCGCTCCCGCAGCACCACGGCGGCGCTGTCCGGGTAGCGGTTGAGCCGTCCCGCGGCGGCCGCGATCTCGGCGAGCACGGACGGCAGCGGCGGGAAGTGGCTCTCGTTGGAGGCCAGCGCGGCGGTGCCCGCCGAGGTGGCGCGGCGTCCTGGCCGGTAGGGCGCCAGAGAGGTGACGGCGTCGCGCAGGCGGGGGGCGTGGGTGACGGTGCTCATGCCATTGATGATGAGAGAAGGGGATGATCTGCACAACCGATAGGCATCGTAGTGTGCAGATTGCTGACTCTAGGTACCAACAGGTGGCAGTATGGCAAGCATGGAGACGATCGACACACTCGATGCCCGGATCCTGCTGGCCCTGGACGACGATCCGGACGCCTCGGTCCTGCAACTCGCGCGCACCCTGGCGATCTCGCGCAACACCGTCCACGCCCGATTGCAGCGACTCGCCCGGGAGGGCTCGCTGCTGGGCTTCACCCAGCGGGTCTCGCCGGAGGTGCTCGGCTATCCGGTGGTCGGCTTCGTCTCACTGTCGCTGAGCCAGAAGCAGGGAGCGGGGGCGGCGTCCGCGCTGGCCCGGATAGCCGAGGTCGTCGAGGTGCACGCCACCACCGGCGACGCGGACTTCCTGGTCAAGGTCGTCGCGCGCGACACCGAGGATCTGTACCGCACCACCAACCGCATTCTGGCCGTCGACGGAGTGGTCCGGTCGAACACCATGGTGTCGCTGTCGCGGGTGATGGACAACCGCACCCGGCCGCTGCTGGAGCGGGCGGCCGTCCCGGCTGGGCAGGATCGCGGCGCATTAGACTGAGCGGCTCCGAGGTCGCGAGGAGGCGATGATGCGGGCGCTGGTGCTGGGTGCCGGCCCGATCGGGCTGCTGCACCTCGAGACCGGCGAGTTCCACGCGGACGCCATCGTGACCCACAGCTTCGGCCTGGATGACGTCGCGGACGCCTACCAGGCCGTCCGCGACCGGCTGGGTGTCAAGGTCGCCGTCCTGCCCTGACGGGGGACGGTTCCTTTCCGCACCAGGGGACGGTTCCTTTCCGCACCAGGGGACGGTTCCTTTCCGGTTCTGGTCAGACGGTGAACCAAAGGGAGCCGTCGTGACGGCTCACGTCCCCGCGGCGGGCGCGAGGCGTCCTTGGTGCGGAGTCGAACCCTCCGACGGCTCACCGGCCGTCCTCGGCGCCCGATCTCGTCCCGGGTGCCACGGGGGTCAGTCCTTCGGGCGACTTGGCGCGAAAGGACCGTCTCCTGAACCGGAAAGGAACCGTCCCCCGGTGCGGAAAGGCCGTCCCCGGAACCGGAAAGGAACCGTCTCCACCGTTCACCGTCCCCCGACCTCACCGGTCGAACCGACCCGGCCCCAAGGCTCGGACGCCGCGATGTGAACGCCGGGCTATGGAGCCGGGGCATCCGCGGCCTACACTGAGGCGGTTTATTGGCAAGGAGGACCAATAATGGCTGATGTCGCCACCTCGCTGACCCGCTCCGAGCGACTCGACCGGCTGCCGTTCACCCGCAGGCACGGCAAGCTGCTGGTCGGCTCGGGCATCGGCTGGGCGTTGGACGCGATGGACGTCGGGCTGATCTCGTTCGTGATGGCCGCCCTCGCCAGCCAATGGAAGCTGGACGCCGGCACACTGTCCTGGATCGGCTCGATCGGTTTCGTCGGCATGGCCATCGGCGCCTCGCTGGGCGGCCTGCTCGCCGACCGGATCGGACGCCGGCAGGTCTTCGCCCTCACCCTGCTGGTCTACGGGATCGCCACCGGGGCGTCCGCGCTGGTCGGCTCGGTGGCGATGCTGATCGTGCTCCGGTTCGTCGTCGGGATCGGCCTGGGCGCCGAACTGCCGGTCGCGTCCACCCTGGTCAGCGAGTACGCCCCGAAGGCCATCCGCGGCCGGGTCGTGGTGGCCCTGGAGGCGTTCTGGGCGGTCGGCTGGATCCTCGCCGCCCTGATCGGCTACCTCGTCGTCCCCGCCTCGCCGGACGGCTGGCGCTGGGCACTGGCGGTCGGCGTCGTGCCCACCGTGTACGCCGCCGTGATCCGCTGGGGCCTGCCCGAGTCGGTCCGCTTCCTCGAGGCCAAGGGCCGGGTCGGGGACGCCGAAACCGCCGTCCGCGGCTTCGAGGAGTCGGCCGGGGTGGCCGCGGTGCCCAGCCCGGACGCGCCACCGTCGGCCTCGGCCGCCACCGACTCGATCTGGTCGCCCGCCTACCGAGCCCGCACCGCGGCGCTGTGGGCGGTCTGGTTCTGCATCAACCTGTCCTACTACGGGGCCTTCATCTGGATCCCGACCCTGCTCGTGCAGCGCGGCTTCCCGCTGGTCCGCTCGTTCGAGTTCACCTTGATCATCACCCTGGCCCAACTGCCCGGCTACGCCGTCGCCGCCTGGCTGATCGAGAAGTGGGGACGCCGGATCACCCTGTCGGTCTTCCTGGCGGGCTCGGCGGTGGCCGCGGCCGCGTTCGGCTTCGCCACCACCGAGACGCTGATCATCGTCACCGGCTGCGCGCTGTCCTTCTTCAACCTGGGCGCCTGGGGCGCGCTGTACGCGGTCGGCCCGGAGATCTACCCGACCGGGGTGCGGGGCAAGGGCACCGGCGCCGCGGCGGCATTCGGCCGGATCGCGTCCATGATCGCGCCACTGAGCGTGCCGCTGCTGCTGGGCGCGGGCGGCCCGGTGCTGGTGTTCGGCGTGTTCGGCGTGGCGTTCCTGCTGGCCGCCGGCGCGGCACTGGTGCTGCCCGAGCACACCGGCCGCGAGCTGGACGCCTGACCCGTGACTGCGCACGGTTCCGCCCAGTCCACACGCGATGGCGTCCCTTCCGTGGCCGCCGGCGTGAGTTTCCACACAAAATGCGAGACTGCCGAGGGCGGCTCTCCAACCCGGCCACCCAGCCAATAGGGTTGGCGTGTTCGTTCTCCAACGTCTCCCGCGCAGTGAGGCGCGACACTCCGAGAGGAAGATCAGATGAGCAAACTGACGTGGACGGAGCAGGACGCGAAGGCGGTCGACATCGCTCGCGTGCTGGCTGCCGACGCCGTCGAGAAGGTCGGCAACGGTCACCCGGGCACCGCGGTCTCGTTGGCTCCGATCGCCTACCTGCTCTACACCAAGCTGATGAAGTCGGATCCGTCCGACCCCCGCTGGCTCGGACGCGACCGTTTCGTGCTGTCGGCGGGGCACTCCTCGCTGACCCAGTACACCCAGCTGTACCTGCACGGCTTCGGGCTCGAGCTGGGCGACCTGGAGAGCCTGCGGACGTGGGACTCGTTGACGCCCGGCCACCCCGAGTTCGGGCTGACCAAGGGCATCGAGTGCACCACCGGCCCGCTGGGTGCAGGCGTGGCGAACGCGGTCGGCTTCGCGATGTCGGCGCGCCGCTCCCGCGAGTTGTACGATCCCGAGTCGACCCCGGGGGAGTCGGTGTTCGACCACAACGTGTACTGCATCGCCGGCGACGGCTGCATGCAGGAGGGCGTCTCGGGCGAGGCGTCCTCGCTGGCGGCGACCCAGAACCTGGGCAACCTGTTCCTAATCTACGACGACAACCGGATCTCGATCGAGGGTGACACCAAGATCGCGTTCTCCGAGGACGTCCAGGCCCGCTACGCCGCCTACGGCTGGGACACCTACCACGTCGACTTCACCAACGGGTTCACCACCTACGAGGAGAAGGTGGCCGAGCTGTACGACATCCTCGAGCGGGCCAGGCAGGTGACCGACCGGCCGCACTTCATCAAGGTGACCACGATCATCGGGTGGCCGCTGCCGACCAAGCAGGGTGACCACAGCGTGCACGGCTCGAAGCTGGGCGGCGCGGAGATCACCGGGTTGAAGGCGGAACTGGGCTTCGAGGACAAGCCGTTCGCCGTCGACACCTCGGTGGTGGACGCCGTCCGCGCGAACTCGGCCGCCCGGGCCAAGGAGCTGCGCGCCGAGTGGGATCCGCGCTACGAGGCCTGGCGCTCGGCGAACCCGGAGAAGGCCGAGCTGCTCGACCGGGTGCTGGCCCGCGAGGCGCCGGCCGAGCTGGACGCCGCGCTGCCGGTCTTCGAGCCCGGCTCGCTGGCCACCCGCGCCGCCTCGGGCAAGGTGCTGTCGGCGATCGCCGGCACGGTGCCCGAGCTCTGGGGCGGCTCGGCGGACCTGGCCGGCTCGAACAACACCACGATGGCCGGGGTCAACTCGTTCATCCCGGCGGAGCGCAGCAGCCACGAGTTCACCGGTGCGCCCGGTGGCCGGACGCTGCACTTCGGCATCCGTGAGCACGCGATGGGCAACATCGCCAACGGCATCACCATGGACGGGCTGACCCGCGTCTACTGCGCCACCTTCCTGGTCTTCTCCGACTACATGCGGACGACGCCGCGGCTGGCGGCGCTGTCCCACGCGCCGACCACGTTCGTGTGGACCCACGACTCGGTCGGCGTCGGCGAGGACGGCCCCACCCATCAGCCGGTCGAGCATGTGATGAGCCTGCGGCTGATGCCGAACATCGACGTCGTCCGGCCGGGCGACGCCAACGAGACCGCGCACGCCTGGGCGCAGATCCTGCGCACCAAGAACCGTCCGGCGGCGTTGATCCTGTCCCGGCAGAACGTGCCCACCCTGGACCGCTCCGAGGGCTCCGGCCTGGCCGGCGCCGAGAACACGGCGCTGGGCGGCTATGTGCTCAAGGAGGCATCCGCCGAGCCCCGCGTGGTGCTGGTGGGCACCGGTTCCGAGCTGCAGGTCGCGCTCGCCGCGGCCGAGAAGCTCGAGGCCGACGGCGTCCCGGCCCGGGTCGTGTCGCTGCCCTGCGTGGAGTGGTTCCACGCCCAGGACGCCGACTACCAGGAGCAGGTGCTGCCCGCGGCCACCCCGAAGGTGGTCGTCGAGGCGGGCGTGCCGGTGGGCTGGAAGGACCTGCTGGGGGCCAACACCGAAGCGGTCGGCATCGACCACTTCGGCGCCTCCGCCGACGGTGCCCTGCTGTTCGAGAAGTACGGGGTCACCGCCGAGGCGGCGGCGGCGAAAGCGAAGGCGCTGCTCGGCTGAACCAAGAGAACGGCTGCACAAGCAACCGATCCGGGCATCGCACGACGGTGCCCGGATCGCTCTTTTCGGGCGCCGTGCCGTGCGTATTCCAGCTAATTTCATCGACGTAATTCCATTCGTGTACTTTGCCTGCGATCGAACGATTCCATCGCTCGATCAATGCCGATGAAGTCCGGCCGCCGCCGGTCATGGCAATACAACCCTCAATCAACCCTGAATGTTCACTTGAGTGAAGCGCCCGGATGAAACACCTAGCCAAACGGTTCTTTGGGAGAATCCTGAAAGTCAACCCTCAAGTCCGCGGTTGCTTGGGCGATTGCCGTCTCGATAGCTAACAAGGGTGCGCGTTCTATCGAGATTGATGTCGCTGCCCGTCGCCGTCTCCCTGGTGATCGGGTGCGCGTTGCTGGACGTCCGCGGCTCCGACGCCGCGACCATCTCGAAGAACGCGAAGGAGGCTTTCATCGCCGGCCTGGCGCCGGCCGCCCAACAGGCGCAGCGGACCTACGGCGTGCCGGCCTCGGTATCGATCGCGCAGGCCATCGTGGACAGCGAGTGGGGCACCTCGGACGAGGTCAAGAAGGCCCGGAACTACTTCGGCACCGAGTGCGGCGCGAAGATGAACCCCGCCCAGTTCGCCGCTCTCGCCGAGGACCAGGTCGGCAAGCCCTACGTCCTGGGCGCCGAGGCCGCGATCAGCAACCCCGACCCGCCCAAGTTCGACTGCTCCGAGCTGGTGGAGTGGTTGTACGGACGCGCCGGCAACCGGATCACCGACCTCGCCGCCGCCCAGTACAACGCGACCAAGAAGGTCACCGGGTCACCGAAGGTCGGCGACCTGGTGTTCCTGCGCAACAACCCGGCCCGCTCCAACGGGATCGGCCACGTCGCCGTCCTGACCAAGAAGCTGGACAACGGAGACTGGCGGATCATCGAGGCCCGGGGACGCGCCTACGGCGTCGTCCGGACGACGCTGAGCTACTGGAAGACCCGCAAGTACTACGCCGGACTGCGCCGGCAGTCGTCGTTCGTGCTCGCCGGCAAGGACGCCGCCGCCTCGTCCGCGGCGATCGCCTTCCAGGCCGGCTGCGTCACCATCGGCAAGGTCAGTTATGCCAGGTACAACTCGATCAAGGATTCCTTCGCCGCGCACGCCGCCGCCGTGGTCGGGGACGCCGGCTACTCGGCGGCCCGCAAGGCGATCGGTGACGTGCCCGACTATGTGGCGGCCATCGCCAAGGTGGAGCAGCCCAAGGACGCCGCCGGCTACGCCGCCAAGCTGAACGCGGTGATCGCCGAGAACGATCTGCGCTACTACGACAACGTGGCCTTCAACCTGGTGCTGGTGTCCGGGAAGTCCGGCGCGAAGGTGACCGCCCTGCAGTACCTGCTCAGCGCCGCCGGCTATGCCGCGCCGACCACCGGCAGGTACGACGCGGCGACCGT
>JBGALC010000030.1:0-35718 GCA_044224095.1 Micropruina sp.
GCCCGGCGCCGGCTGGGCGCCGCCGACAGCACGGCTACCAGGCCGCCCTTGGGCACCTTCCGGCCCGGCGCCGCCATCCCCGAGTTGCCGACGAAGGCGTGCTTGCCGACCCGCACCTCCTCGATCCGCAGCCAGCCGCCGCCCAGCTCGTAGCCGCCGATCAGGGTGTCGTCGGCCAGGAACGCGCCGTCGTCCACGGTGACCAGCCTGGGGATCATCAGCACCGTGGACGCCTCCACCTCCTTGCCGATGGTGGCGCCCAACGCCCGTAGCCAGGCCGATGTCGCAAAGCTGGAGTAGAGCGGGAACAGCCAGCTGCGGGCCTCGTCCAGCACCCGGATCGTCGACCAGGCCTGCCAGGAGATCCGCGACTGGACGGGGTGGTGGCCGGGGGTCAGCCCGATGCCGAGCAGCCGGACCAGCGCCCAGATCAGCACGGTCAGCGTCAGGTAGCCGGCAAGCGTGGCCGGCAGCAGCCAGGGCCACGCCGCCGCCAGCGCGCTGCCGAGCGAATCGGACGCCGCCAGCGCCGGCCACAGCACGGCCAACCCGGCCAGCGTGGCGAGCAGCGGCAACCCGGCGATGCCGAGGCCCATCGCCGCGTAGGCGAGCAGCCAGGCCGGATTGTTGGCCGGCCGCTCGGGCCACGGCCCGCGGGCCCGGTCGCGCACCTTCACCGCCGGCGACCCGGACCAGTACTCGCCCTCGCCGACCACGCCGAACACCGACGAGCCGGGGGCCACCTCGGCGCCGGCGCCGACGTCCGCCCCGGCGCACAGGGTCGACCGGGCCCCGATCCGGGCGCCCTTGCGGACCCGGATGGCGCCGATGATCAGCCGGTCGCCGTCCAGCCAGTGCCCGGACAGGTCGACCTCTGGCTCGATCGAGCAGGCCTCGCCGAGCCGCAGCAGGCCGGTGATCGGCGGCGCGCTGTGCAGATCGACATGCGGGGCGATCCGGGCGCCGAGCAGCCGGGCGTACCAGCGCAGCAGCACCGCGCCGGCGATCGACTCGACCCCCATCTCGTCGGCGAACCGCTGCGCCAGCCAGAGCCGCAGGTGCACCTTGCCGCCGCGCGGGTATTCGCCGGGCCCGATCCCGGCCAGGATGATCCGGACGCCGAGCGCGGTGACCAGCATCCGGCCCGGTGTGAGGACGAGCAGGGCGGCGCCGACCGCGACCCACCACCAGGACAGGGTCGGCAGCCAGGTCAGCCCGGCGCCGTGGGCCAGGTTCGCGGCGGCCGCCGCCCAGATCGTCCAGCGCAGCCCGGGAATGGTGCGCAGCGGCAGCAGCGCCGCCAGCTGGCCGCGCTGGGTCTTCTTCGGCACCGGGCGGACGTTGGCGTTCAGCTGGGACGCCGGCGCGGCCATCTCGTCCAGGTGCCCGGCCAGCTCCGCGAGCCGGGGGTGGTCGTAGATGTCGGCCACCGTCACCTCGGGATGGGTGCGGCGCAGCAGCGACACCATCTGGGCGGCGCTGAGCGAGCCGCCGCCGAGGTCGAAGAAGTCGGCGTCCAGCGCGCCGACCCGGGCGCCGAGCACCGACTCCCAGTGGTCCCGGCCGGATCCTCACCAGGACGAGGTGGTGATCCCGGGCAGGTAGCCGCCGTGCGCCAGCTCGCGGAACCGGACCCGGCTGACTCCGGCTTTGCGCAGATACCCGCGCGGTCGTCCGTCCACCTTGTCGCGGTTGCGGACGCGGGTCGGGCTGGCGTCCCGCGGCAGTCTCGACAGTGCCGCGTAGGCAGCCAACCGCTCGGAGTCGGTCGGCGCCGTCCGAGCCTGCTCGCGCAGCGTGGCGCGCCTGGCGGCGTAGCGGGCGACGGTCGCCCGGCGGCGTTCGTTCGCGGCGATCTTGGCCTTGCTGGCCATCAGCGGGACTCCTTGAACTCGACATGGCGGCGGACGATCGGGTCGTACTTGCGCAGGGTGATCCGCTCGGGATCGTTGCGGCGGTTCTTCCGGGTCACGTAGGTGTAACCGGTGCCTGCTGTCGACCGCAGCTTGACGACCGGCCGGATCTCCTTGCCCTTCCCACCGGCCATCAGAGCCGCACCCCGGCCCGCAGCAGGTCGGCGACGACCACCTCGATGCCGCGGCGGTCGATCGTCTTGATGCCGCGGGCGCTGAGCGTGAGCGTGACCTGGCGTCCGAGGCTCGGCACCCAGTAGCGCTTGCGCTGCACATTCACGTCGAAGCGCCGCCGGGTCCGCCGGTGCGAGTGCGAGACGTTGTGGCCGAAACCGGGGGTGCGCCCGGTCACCTGGCAGGTTCGTGACATCAAGATCTCCTGTGGCATAATGAGAACGACAATCATTAACGCTAGCAGGGGACCCATGAAGAAGCACATCCACCCCGCCTATCACCAGGTCGTCGTCCGCGATCGAGCCGCGGGCTACGCGTTCCGCACCGGATCGACGCTCACCTCGAGCGAACTGATCGACTTCGCCGGCGGCCGCTACCCGGTGATCGACGTCGACATCTCCGTGGCCAGCCATCCGTTCTGGAGCGGACGCGACCGGATCGTCGACACCGAGGGCCGGGTCGAGCGGTTCCGGCGCCGCTACCCGACCGTGGAGCACGGCGATGAAGGTGCGCAACTCACTGCGGGCGTTGAAGCGGATTCCGGGCGCCCAGGTCGTCCGCCGCCGCGGCCGGACCTTCGTGATCAACAAACTCAACCCGCGCATGAAGGCGAGGCAGGGGTGAGCGCCGGACGGGTCCCGGCGATCCTGGTCAGCGGCATCGCCGAGGAGCCGATGGCGGCCGTCACGATCGCCCTGCAGTGGGACCTGCCGGCGGCCGTGGTCGTCCGCCATGAGGTCGACCCCGACCGTGAGGTGCTCACCCGCACCGTCTCCGACATCACCGGCACGCTGGAGAAGGTCGAGATCGACGTCGACCACGCGTGCGTCAGCTGCGCGATCCGCAACGACGTGGTCCCGACCCTGGAGCGGCTGGCGACGACCGGACGCTGGGGCGCGATCATCGCGCACCTGCCGATCACCGCCGACCCGGTGCAGGTGTGCCGGGCGGTGTCGATGTTCGGGGATGCCGCACCGCATCTGAGGATCGCCGCCACCGTGGTCGCGCTGGACGGCAACACCCTGATGGACGACCTGCTCGGGCAGGACCGGCTGCTCGACCGGGGTCTTCCGGTGCGTCCCGACGACGACGCCGGCGTGGCCGAGACCGCCGCCGCCATGGTCGAGTACGCCGACGTCGTTCTCACCGTCGGTGACCCGGACGCCGCGGGGCGGGCGTTGCTCGACGCGCTCGCTCGTCCCGGCGTCCGGATCGGCGAGAGCGTGGGCGAGCTCGATGCGGCGACCCTGCTGCGAGGCGTCCATCTACCCGAGTACAGCGAGAAGTGGGTGTCCGTGGTGCGCCGCGATCCGCTGCCCGGGTCGGCGGGCGGTGCAGCCTGGGTGCTCGACTTCCGCTCCGAACGACCGTTCCACCCCGACCGCCTGCAGCAGACGATCGAGGTGCTCGGGGGTGGGCCGCGCCGCTCTCGCGGCTGCTTCTGGTTGCCCAGCCGGCCGGCCCAGGTCTGCCAATGGGACGGCGCCGGCGGCATGCTCAGCATCGGTCCCTGTGATCACTGGGACGAGCGCGGACCGCTCACCCGGATCGTCGTGGTCGGCATGGACGACGGTCGCGAGCAGCTGGCCGAGGCTTTCCGATCCTGCCTGCTCACCGACCATGAACTGGCCGAGCTGGGTCCCTACTGGGAGGTCATGGACGACGGCTTCGAACCCTGGCTCGGACCGGTCCGACAGCTGGCGATCGGGGAGGCGTCCTGATGGCGGTGCCGAAGCGCAAGCTGTCCCGCAGCAACACCAGGCACCGGCGCGCGCAATGGCGGGCCGACACCCCGGACCTGGTGCCGATCACCATCCGTGGCGTGACCCACCGGGTGCCGCGCCGGCTGGTGCGCGCCTATCAGCGCGGCCTGATCGACCCGCCGGTGAACTGAGGGACGGTTCCTTCCGGTTCAGGGGACGGTTCCATTCCGATTCAAGGGACGGCGGTTCGGCTGAACCGGAAAGGAACCGTCCCCGCGGTTCGGCTGGACCGGAAAGGAACCGTCCTCGCGGTTCGGCTGAACCGGAAAGGAACCGTCCCCGCGGTTCGGCTGAACCGGAAAGGAACCGTCCCCGATCTCAGACTGACGGCCGACCTCGGCCGGCGCCGGGCATCGGTCGGATCCCGTGCCGCGGGCGGCCGTCCTGAGCCGGACGGGGCGGCGGGCGGCAGCGGCGTCTCCCTAGACTGGGCGCCGTGACGGACATCGCCCTGGACCTGCCGCTGATCCACGCCGGGAAGGTCCGCCGGCTCTACGCCCTGCCGGACGGCACCATCCTGATGGTGGCGACCGACAACATCTCGGCGTTCGACCAGGTGCTGTCGACGCCGATCCCCGACAAGGGCGCGATCCTCAATCAGCTGTCGCTGTGGTGGTTCGAGCAGTTGGCCGACGTGGTCGGCAACCACGTGGTCAGCACGGAAGTGCCGGACGCCGTGCGCGGGCGGGCGGTGATCGCCGAGCGACTCGACATGGTCCCGGTCGAGTGCGTGGCCCGCGGGTACCTGACCGGCTCCGGCTGGGCTGAGTACCGGGCGACCGGCACCGTGTGCGGCATCGAGCTGCCGGCGGGCCTGGTGGACGGCTCCCGGCTGCCGCAGCCGATCTTCACCCCGGCGATCAAGGCACCGCTGGGGGAGCACGACGAGAACGTCGACTTCGCCACCATCGTCGATCTGCACGGGCAGGAACTCGCCGACCAGCTGCGCGAACTGACGCTCGCCATCTACGCCCGCGCCGAGGGCATCGCCCGCGGGCGAGGCATCATCCTGGCCGACACCAAGTTCGAGTTCGGACGCCGCGCCGACGGCTCCGTCGTGCTGGCCGACGAGGTGCTCACCCCCGACTCGTCCCGGTTCTGGGACGCCGCGCTCTGGCAGCCCGGTGCCGCGCTGCCGTCGTTCGACAAGCAGTTCGTGCGGGACTGGCTGACCCACGAATCCGGCTGGGACAAGGCCTCCGACACCCTCGCCCCGCCGCTGCCGGACGCCATCGTCGCCGCCACCCGCGCCAAGTACGTCGAGGCCTACGAGAAGCTCACCGGGCGAGCCTTCGTCGCCTGATCAGCCGCTGGTCGGTGCGCCGGACAGCGCGGCGGCGAGGACGTCGTCCGCGGTCGGCAGCCCGGCGATCGACTGGGCGACCGCCCCGGCCGCCCGACGGTAGGAATCATCGTCGAGCACGCGATCGAGAGCCGAGCGGATCGCGGCCGGCGTGGCCGCGTCGGGGTCGAGCACGATGCCGGCCCCGGCGGACGCCACCGCGGCGGCGTTCTGGAACTGGTCGGCACCCATCGGCAGCAGCACCAGCGGCAACCCGAACGCCAGCGCCCCCAGGGCGGTGCCCGCGCCGGCATGGCAGGCCACCGCAGAGCAGGTCGGCAACAGCAACGCCTGCGGCACGAATCGCTCCACCGCCACGTTTCGGGGCAGCGGGCCGATGTCGCCGGGATCGAGGGCGTTTCCGGTTGTGGCGACGAAGTTCACCGGCACATCGGCGACCGCCTCGAGCAGTCCGCGCCAGCCCTGGGCCGAGGTGTACACCGTGCCCATCGTCAGGTACACCGTGCGCGAATGAGGCAGCCCGACGAACGACTCGGGCAGCGCTGCCCCGGCCGGCACCTCTCCGGCATCGGGCCGCAGCGGTCGGACGTCCCGCCACGGCCGCTGCGGCGGGTGCAGCAGCGGCGGGAACGGGTCGACGTACGGCGCGGCCAGGTACTGCCCCATCGCGTCCGGTCGGCCGAGGATGCTGCCGACCTCCGCATGGCCGCGCCCGGCGAGTTCGATGAAGTCCGGGAAGTCCGCCCCCAGGCCGTGCACCAGCCGTCTCCCGGTGGTCGGCTGGAGGTAGCTCGCGCCGAGCTCGTACAACTCCTGCACGACGACGTCGACCGGCGTCCGCGCGGTCCGTTCGATCAGTGCGGCGGCTCGGACGGCCGAGGGATTGATGAACAGGCGCTGGACGTTCGTCCAGAGGATCTCCTCGTCGGACGCGCCGGGCCCGGGCGGCCGCGGGACCCCGACCTCGTCGATCTCGGCCTTGGACGGACCGACCGCCCAGGCGGTGAACCCGCGCCGCTCGATCTCGGCCCGCAGGTCGGGCCCGGTGGCGATGATCACCTGGTGGCCGGCCCGCCGGGCCGCCGCGGCGAGCGGCAGCATCGGCAACAGGTGGCCGGTGAGCGGAGAGGAGCTGAACAGAATGCGCACGGCGGTCAGGAGTCGGCCGCGACCTCCGCTGATACCCGGCGGCGACCCGAGAAGGCGCACGGCCGTCCGAGCCCACACCGCGGAGCGGGCGACCGGCCCTCGGTTGCGCCGATAGGATGCCGGTCATGGCGCGCGTGATCGTGGATGTGATGCCCAAGCCCGAGATCCTGGACCCACAGGGCAAGGCCGTCACCGGGGCCCTGAAGCGGCTCGGTTTCGATGGACTGACCGTCCGGCAGGGCAAGCGGTTCGAGGTCGACATCGAGGGCGAGCTCACCGACGAGCGGCTCGGGCAGGTGCGCGAGGCGGCCGAGAAACTCCTTGCCAACACCGTGATCGAGGCCTTCGACGTCCGGGTCGAGCAGTGAGCCGCGTCGGCGTCGTCACCTTCCCCGGATCCCTGGACGACCACGACGCGCAGCGCGCGGTGAGGCTGGCCGGCCACCAGCCGGTGGCGCTGTGGCATGCGCACGAGTCCCTGCAGGACGTGGACGCCGTCATCCTGCCCGGCGGCTTCTCGTACGGCGACTACCTGCGCTGCGGAGCGATCGCCCGGTTCAGCCCGATCATGACCGAGGTGATCGCCGCCGCCGACAGGGGACTCCCGGTCCTCGGCATCTGCAACGGCTTCCAGGTGCTCTGCGAATCGCACCTGCTGCCCGGGGCGCTGATCCGCAACGACGTCCGCACCTTCGTCTGCCGCGACCAGAAGCTGCGGGTGGAGACGGCCGACACGGTCTGGACCTGCGCCTTCGACGCCGGCCAGGAGATCACCATCGTGCTGAAGAACGGCGAGGGCGGGTTCATCGCGGACGCAGAGACGATCGCCCGGCTCGAGGGCGAGAACCGCGTGGTCTTCCGCTACCTGGACGGCAACCCGAACGGCTCGCTGAACGACATCGCCGGCATCACCAACGCCCGCGGCAACGTCGTCGGGCTGATGCCGCACCCCGAGCACAACATGGAGGAGCTGACCTCGCCCAGCCTCGACGGGCGCGGCTTCTTCGCCTCCCTCGACCGCTACCTGTCCGCGCTGGTCGGCTGACCGAACGCGCGGGCGGACCCGCCGGGTCCGGGGCGTCGCTCAGCGCGGGACACGGCTGACCGCACCCGCGGGGCGGACCCTCAGAACCGTCGGCGCAGCCATTCGACGATCGCGCCGAACGCGCCCGGGTCCACGCCGAGCACGATCAGCAGGACCACCACGATCGCGCTGAACACGGCCAGCCCGAGCAGGAACCGGACGACCCGCCCGATGACACCGCCCGCCGGCCGGTAGCCGGCCTGCGCCCGATGAGCGGACGCCGCCCGCATCGACTGGTGGTGGGCGCGCTGCACCGCGTTCCGGGACAGCTCCGCCGCCTGCTGGTGGGCGCGGATGGCCTGGCTCGCAGCCTGTTGGGCCGCCTGCTGGGCGGCCATGTTGGCCCGGGCGGCCGCCTGCTGGGCGGCCTGGTTGGCCATGAATCCTGGACTGGTCATCACCGGCTCCTTCCTGATCGCAGCGGGTGCTGCCACCGGACGGAGTCGGCAACGGGCGCCGTGATGCAGCCGCCCGCTCAGTCGCGCGTCGCCGTGGCCACCCGGTCGGCCAGCGGCCCGTCGCCGAGCGTGGCGAGGTGCTGGACGCCGTGCAGGCCGTCGCCGAGCGGTTCGCCGAGCTCGAAGGAGGGCCAGTCCATGGCCAGGTAGCCCACGAACTTGGTGCGTAGCCGCACCGATTCGAAGGTCTGACCCAGCGCACACACCAGCGGTGGTTCGCCGCGCCCGAGGCCGGCCCGGTGCGCCGCGGCCACCACCGACTCGGCCAGGTGGGCGGCCGCCCGGTCCAGGATGTCGCCGGCCACCGGATCGGTCAGCGCCGCCTCGTCGACCTTCGCCGCATACGACGCCACCCGCGCCACCCGGTCCGGGTCGGCCTGCAACTCCAGATAGGCGAGTTCGAGGTCGTCGAAATCCTCCTCGAGCATCTCGGTCAGCAGCGTGGACTGGCGCCGTCCGTCGTAGCCCCGCATCGCCGCCTCGAGGGCGTTGCGGCCGATCCAGAACGCCGAGCCCGAGTCGCCCATGATCCAGCCCCAGCCGTCGACCCTGGCAATGTCGTGGGGGCCGACCGCCAGCGCCACCACCCCGGTTCCGGAGGCGATCATCACGCCCTCGGTGTCGCCCAGCGCCCCGAGATAGGACGCCGTCGAATGGTGGGCAAGCGCGACCCGGGCGATGGACGTCTCACGCAGGTCGGCCAGGGCGGCCGCGGCGTCCGGTCGATCGAGGCCGGGTGCACCGCAGGCCAGCGCCTCGGGCCGCAGGCCGGTGTCGTCCAGGATGGTGCGCACCCGCCGCGTCAGCTGGGGCTCGACCGGCCGGGCGAGGTCGATGCCGGGGCCGGAACCACCGCTGAAGCCGGCACCGGCGTCGGTGATGCACCACGAGCTGCTGGCCTGGTCGCAGTAGATCGCCAGCACGCCGGCTGCAGAGTCGGACATGAGCTCACCGCCCTCCTGAGTCTGCGGAAATTCTAGGACCGCGGCCGCGGCGCCACGCCGGATACGTACCCAAACTCCTGGCTCGGGACGCGCGTTGGTCGGGGCTGCCGAGACGGTAGCTTGTGGGCGTGGTCGACACCGTTGCGCATGCCGCCGAAACGCCCGATCTCGAGCAGCCCTGGGCCGCCCTGGGCCTGAAGGAGAACGAGTATCTGAAGATCCGCGAGATCCTCGGACGCCGACCGTCCTCGTGCGAGCTCGCCATGTACTCGGTGATGTGGTCCGAGCACTGCTCGTACAAGTCGTCCAAGGTGCACCTGAAGAAGTTCGGCGAACTCGGACGCGAGACGCCGCGCGGCAGGCTGTTGGCCGGCATCGGCGAGCAGGCCGGCGTGGTGGACGTCGGCGGCGACTGGGCGGTCACCTTCAAGATCGAGTCGCACAACCACCCCTCCTACGTCGAGCCCTACCAGGGCGCGGCCACCGGGGTCGGCGGCATCGTCCGCGACATCCTGGCCATGGGCGCGCGGCCGATCGGCGTGATGGACCCGCTGCGGTTCGGCCCGCTGAACGCCCCGGACACCGCCCGGGTGCTGCCCGGGATCGTCGCCGGCGTCGGCGGCTACGGCAACTGCCTGGGCCTGCCGAACATCGGCGGCGAGGTGGTCTTCGACCCCACCTACTACGGAAATCCCCTGGTCAACGCGCTGTGCGTGGGCGTGCTGAAGCACGACGACCTGCATCTGGCGTTCGCCCGCGGCACCGGCAACAAGGTCGTCCTCTACGGCGCGGCCACCGGTGGCGACGGCATCGGCGGGGCGTCCATCCTGGCGTCCGAGACCTTCGACGCGGACGGCCCGGCGAAGCGGCCCAGCGTGCAGGTCGGCGACCCGTTCATGGAGAAGCTGCTGATCGAGTGCACCCTGGAGCTGTTCGCCGAGAACCTGATCTCGGGCATCCAGGACCTGGGCGCGGCCGGGTTGTCCTGTGCGACGTCCGAGCTGGCCAGCGCCGGTGACGGCGGCATGCACGTGAACCTGAACACGGTGCCGCTGCGCGATCACACGCTGGCGCCCGAAGAGATCCTGATGAGCGAGTCGCAAGAGCGCATGATGGCGGTCGTCGAGCCGCACAACGTCGAGAAGTTCATGGAGATCTGCGCCAAGTGGGACGTGCTGGCCACGGTGGTCGGCGAGGTCACCGACGGCGACCGGCTGATCATCGAATGGGACGGCGAGGTGGTCGTCGACGTCGACCCGGCCACGGTCGCGCACGAGGGCCCCGTCTACGAGCGGCCCTACGCGCGTCCGGACTGGATCGACGGCCTCAACGCCGACACCGCCGAGGCACTGCCGCGCGCCGCGTCGGGCGAGGAGCTGGCCGACACCGTGCTGCGCTTGGTCGGTTCGCCGAACCTGTGCGACAAGTCCTGGGTGACCGACCAGTACGACCGCTACGTGCGCGGCAACACGGTGCTGGCCCAGCCGGAGGACGGCGGCGTCCTGCGGATCGACGAGGAGACCGGCCTGGGCATCGCCCTGGCCACCGACTGCAACGGGCGGTTCGCCTACCTGAACCCCTATCTCGGCGCCCAGTTGGCGCTCTGCGAGGCGTACCGCAACGTGGCGGTGACCGGTGCCGAACCGGTCGCCATCACCGACTGCCTGAACTTCGGCTCGCCCGAGGACCCGAGCGTGATGTGGCAGTTCTCCGAGGCGATCCTGGGCCTGGTCGACGGCTGCAGGGCGCTCGGCACCCCGGTCACCGGCGGCAACGTGTCCTTCTACAACCAGACCGGCGAGACCAACATCATCCCGACCCCGGTGGTCGGCGTGCTGGGCGTCATCGACGACGTTGCCGACCGGATCGGCGTCGGCTTCGGCTACGCCGGGGACGCCGTGTTCCTGCTCGGAGAGACCGGGGAGCACCTCTCCGGCAGCACCTGGGCCGACGTGATCCACGACGGCCACCTCGGCGGCATGCCGCCGCTGCCCGACTTCGACCACGAGCAGCGGCTGGCGAAGGTGCTGACGGCGACGTCCAAGGCCCGGCTGCTGACCTCGGCCCATGATCTGGCCGACGGCGGACTCTCCCAGGCCCTGGTGGAGTCCTGCCTGCGCCGCGGGCTGGGGGTGGCGATCACCCTGCCGGAGGGGGATCCGACAGTGCAGCTGTTCGCCGAGTCCCCGGGCCGGGTGATCGTCTCGCTGCCGGGTTCCGCTGCGACCGAGCTGGCCGCGCTGTGCGTCGAGAACGACATTCCGCTGCAACGGCTCGGCGAGGTCACCGAGCTCGCCGAGCTCGAGGTGGTCGGCAGGTTCACCCTGTCGCTGGACGACATCCGCTCCCGCTGGGAGGCGCCGATCCGCGAGGCCATGGCGCACTGAGTCCCGCGCCAGCACCGGGTGGGCTCCGGGTTGACCCTGCTGTGTCGGAGCGGAGCGTGCGCAAGAATGGACCGGTCCGGGCCCCAGGGCCAACAGTCGTTGAGGACAGTGAGCAGGCAATGACCCAGAACCCGTGGGAACGTCCCGTCGAGCGCGAGCAGCCAGGCCCAGCGGCACCGCCGGCATGGGGCCCCGAGAGTCAACCCCCCGGCTGGCCGACCCCGCCGCCCGATGCGCAGTCCGGGTCGGACGCACCGCACAGCTCCACCGTGGACGCCCCCGGGAGGCCGGCTGAGGACGAGGCGCCCGCCGTCGAGGATCTGCCCGCTCAGGACGCCCGGGTCGAGGACGCCACTGCCGAGGTTGTCGTCGACGAGGCGCCCGCTGGTGATGACCGGCCCGCCGAGATCGTCGAGGCGGAACTCGTCGAGACCGACGGGGCCGCGAACGGATCCGCGGAGGGTGACGACGTCGATCAGGGCGATGAGACCGTCGAGGACGCGGACCTCGTGGAGTCGGACGCCGGCGATGCCGAGCCGATCGAGTCGGATGGCTCCCAGTCGGCCGGTGACACCGCGGTGGTCGGCGACGCCGATCCCGTCGAATCGGTCGGTTTCCCGGCAACCGATGACGCCGAGGCTGCCGAAGGCAGCGAGGCGCAGCCCACGCCGGACGGTTCCACGGCTATCGGCGATGCCCCCCACGACGGCGGGCAGGCGGACCCGGAGACGATCGAGGATGCCGAGATCGTCGGGGAGTCCTCCGACGAGCCGACGGACGCCCAACCCGACGCGACCGAGCCGCAGCCGGACGCCGCGACTGATTCCGGCGACCCCGTCGTGCTGGAGACGGCGACCGAGCCCGGTGATCAGCCGGTCGAGGAGGCGGCGTCCGAGACGGCGCCGGATCCCGCCGAGGAGACGGCCCCGGATGCGGCTGACGAGCCGTCCGGCCAGGCGGTGTCGGAATCCGGTGATCTGCCCGCCGACGAGGGGGCACCGATCGACCGGTCGAGCTCCGGCGGACCCGATCTCGACCTCGGGCAGGAGGAACCGCCCGCTCCGGTCGGCACGGACTTCGGTGCAGCGACCAGCGACCGCGCCACGCCGTCCGCACAAGCACCGACCGGTTCGCCGCTCGACCTGCCGGGCAGCCTGCCCTCTTCGGCGCCCGGTGCCTTCGATCTGGGGACTCCGCCGCCCGGCGCAGATTCCGGTCCGTTCGGGTTCGGCGTCCAGCAGGAGCCGACCCAGCCGCCCGGCTACGGCCAGCCCGCCTCCTACGGTCAGCCGGGCCACGGTCAGCCCGGTTCGTACGGTGCACCCGCTCCCTACGGACAGCCCACGCAGCCACCGGGCTACGACCAGTCGGGTGGCTACGGACAGCCGCAGACCCCCGCCCACGGCGGCTACGGCCAGCCGACCTCCTCGTACGGCCAGCCGACGTCTTCCTACGGCCAGCCCGGAAGCGCTCCGTCCGCACCCTCCGCGCCCTACGGCTACGGACAGCCGGGGGATCAGTCACCGCCCCCGACCACGCCCTACGGCTCGTGGGGGCAGCAGTCGACCTACGGCCAGCCCGGCTCCGCACCGTCGGCACCGTCCGGTTCGTGGGGGCAGCAGCCGCCCTACGGCCAGCCCGGCTCCGCACCGTCGGCACCGTCCGGTTCGTGGGGGCAGCAGCCGCCCTACGGCCAGCCCGGCTCCGCACCGTCGGCGGCGTCCGGCCCCTACGGAGCACCGGCCGCGCCGGGCTCGTACGGAGCACCGGGTCAGCCCGGCTCCGCGTCGCAGTACGGCGGGTCGGGCAGCGCGCCGTCGGCGCCGTCCGCCTCGCAGTACGGTCAGCCGGGGGGCTACGGTCCCTCCGACCAGCCGCAGCCGGCGTTCGGGCAGCAGTCCGGATACGGGCAGACCCAGCAGCCCTATGCCGATCCCCAGGGACAGTCGCAGTACGGCCAGCAGGGCGCGTCGCAGTACGGCCAGCCGAGCCCGTACGGCCAGCAACCCGGGTACGGCCAGCAGAGCCCGTACGGGCAGCCGACGCCCTACGGCTACGGCCAACAGCCCGGCTCCGGCATGCAGCCGTACGGCGGGCTCACCCCGAGCGAGGAGAAGACCTGGGCGGCCGCCGCGCACTGGTCGGGGCCGGTGGCGGCGCTGTTCACCGCCGGGGTCCTGGCATGGCTCGGACCGCTGATCGTGATGACGTCCAAGGGCACCAAGAGCGCACGCGTCCGGGCGGCCGCCGTCGAGGCGCTGAACTTCCAGATCACCGTGGCGATCGGCTTCATCATCAGCTACATCCTGACCGGTGTGGTCATCGGCGTGTTCCTGTGGCCCCTGGTCGGTCTGGCCAGCCTGATCTTCTCGATCATGGGTGCGATGGCCGAGAACCAGGGTCGTCCGTACAAGTACCCGTTCTCGATCAAGATCGTGAAGTAGCCGCAACTTCTTCGGCCTGGTCCCGCGCCCGCCCGACTATCTGGTGCCCGCGAAATTCAGCGGCTGCCGAATGGTCGGGCGGACGCATCTGCCCTCGTCGCACGGGTCATCGGCACCGGCGAGCCGTGCGGGCGGCCGGTTCCCGACCGTGGGGACGGTCGGGCGGAGACGATCCGCAGGGTAGAGTGAGCGCCGTGCTTCGTCCGGACGGTCGCCTCACCCATGAGCTAGACCCACAGGACAAGGGACCCCAGGACGCCTGTGGCGTCTTCGGCGTGTGGGCCCCGGGCGAGGAGGTCGCCAAACTCTCCTACTTCGGGCTCTTCGCGCTGCAGCACCGCGGCCAGGAGTCGGCGGGCGTCTCGGTCAGCAACGGCGAACGCATCATGGTGTTCAAGGACATGGGCCTGGTGTCCCAGGTGTTCGACGAACCCACCCTGAACTCGCTGCACGGGCACCTGGCGATCGGTCAGTGCCGGTACTCGACCACCGGCGCGAGCGTCTGGAGCAACGCCCAGCCCACCTTCCGGGCCACCGAATCGGGCGGACTCGCGCTGGCGCACAACGGCAACCTGACCAACACCGACGAACTCGAAGCCTGGCTGAAGGATCGGGACGCCAGCCAGGAGGTGCCGCACAAGGACCGGATGGACTCCACCAGCGACACCGCGCTGGTGACCGCCATCATGGCCACCTACTCGCACCTCGGCGTCCACGGCGCCGCGCTCGAGGTGCTGCCGAAGCTCCGCGGCGCGTTCTGCTTCGTGTTCATGGACGAGCACTCGATCTACGCCGCCCGCGACCCGCAGGGCATCCGTCCGCTGGTGCTCGGACGCCTGGCGAACGGCTGGGTGGTGGCCAGCGAGACCGCCGGCCTGGACATCGTCGGCGCCACCTTCATCCGCGAGGTGGAGCCGGGTGAGCTGATCACCATCGACGAGGGCGGCCTGCGCTCCACCCGGTTCGCCGACGCCGACCCCAAGGGCTGCCTGTTCGAGTACGTCTACCTGGCCCGTCCGGACACCCTGATCAGCAACCGCCGCGTCCACTCGGTGCGGGTCGAGATCGGCCGCACGCTGGCGCTGGAGGCCCCCGCGGACGCCGACCTGGTGATCCCCACGCCGGAATCGGGCATTCCGGCCGCGATCGGCTACGCGGACGCCTCCGGCATTCCGTACGGCCTCGGGCTGACCCGCAACGCCTACGTGGGCCGCACCTTCATCCAGCCCTCCAACACCATCCGCCAGCTGGGCATCCGGCTGAAGCTGAACCCGATCCGCGACGTGATCGAGGGCAAGCGGCTGGTCGTGGTGGACGACTCGATCGTCCGCGGAAACACCCAGCGCGCCCTGGTCAAGATGCTGCGCGAGGCCGGCGCCGCCGAGGTGCACGTGCGGATCTCCTCCCCACCCGTGCAGTGGCCGTGCTTCTACGGCATCGACTTCGCCACCCGGGCCGAGCTGATCGCCCCCGGGCTGAGCACCGACGAGATCTGCCGCTCGATCGGCGCAGACTCGCTCGGCTACATCAGCCTGGAGGGCCTGGTGGCGTCCACCGGCCTGGCCAAGAAGACGTTGTGCCGGGCCTGCTTCGACGGCGAGTACCCGGTGCACGTGCCGGCCGGACGCGCCGAGAAGATGCGGCTGGACCAGATTCGATCCGAGCAGGGGAGGACCGCGTGAGCGGAGCGGACGGGGCGACGTCGGCGTACGCGGCGGCCGGGGTCGACATCGAGGCCGGTGACCGGGCCGTCGAGCTGATCAAGGCCCACGTGGCCGCCACCCGGCGTCCGGAGGTGCTGGGCGGACTCGGCGGCTTCGCCGGCTTCTTCGACGCCTCGTCGCTCAAGGGCTACGACCACCCGGTGCTGGCCACCTCCACCGACGGCGTCGGCACCAAGGTCGCCATCGCCCAGGCCCTGGACATTCACGACACCATCGGCTGGGACCTGATCGGCATGCTGGTCGACGACCTGGTCGTCACCGGTGCCGAACCGCTGTTCGTCACCGACTACATCGCCTGCGGCAAGGTGGTTCCCGAACGGATCGCCGCCATCGTCCAGGGCATCGCGGCGGCGTGCGCGGCGGCCGGGGCCGCGCTGCTGGGCGGCGAGACCGCGGAGCACCCGGGCCTGCTGCACCCCGACGAATACGACATCGCCGGCGCCACCACCGGCGTCGTCGAGCGTGACAGAATCCTTGGACCCGACCGCGTCCGGGCCGGCGACGTGGTGCTCGGCCTGGCGTCGTCCGGGTTGCACTCGAACGGCTACTCGCTGGTCCGCAAGGTGCTGCTGACCGACGCGGGCTGGTCGCTGGACCGTCATGTCGAGGACTTCGGCCGGACGCTGGGCGAGGAGCTGCTCACCCCGACGCGGGTCTACGCCAAAGACGTCCTGGCCCTGATCGACGCCTGCGAGGTGCACGCGATCAGCCACATCACCGGCGGTGGACTGGCCAACAACCTGGTCCGGGTGCTGCCGGACGGCGTCGCCGCGCGGCTTGACCGGGCGAGTTGGACGCCGGCGCCGGTCTTCCGCACCGTGCAGCGGGTCGGCGGCATCTCGCAGCCCGACATCGAGGCGACGCTGAACATGGGTGTCGGCATGGCGGTGGTGCTGCCGGCGTCCGCGGTGGACGCCGCACAGGCCGTTCTGGACGCCCGCGGCGTGCCGTCCTGGGTGCTCGGGGAGGCCCGCCCGGACGCCGGCGCGGCCGCCTCGGTGGACCTCGTCGGGAGCCATCCCGATCGGTGAGGCGTGCTTTGCTGGGTGGGGGTGATTGGGTACCCTGTGCTCACGACACATTTCTGACCAATGATGCGGCATCGCCGCTGTGACCTGCGAGGGGGCTGACCCATATGGGGCGCGGCCGTGCCAAGGCGAAGCAAACACGAGTTGCTCGCGATCTCAAGTACCGTTCGTACGACACCGACTTCGCGTCACTCGAACGCGAGCTGCGAGGTGGCAGCTACGACGAGCCGGTCGGCGTAGCCGATGAGGCCGAGGACGACGACGAGGACGATCCCTACACCGAGCTGGCGTCGCGTTACGCCGACTCCGACGACGGCGACTCCCGCCGCTTCGGCTGAACCTCCTCCACACCGATCAATGAACCGCCCGGCGGCGGTTGTTTTTTGGTGCCCCGGTGCCTGCCCGTCCATGACGCCTCCTGCGCATCGCCGTCCATGACGGCCGTGCGTTGTTCCGGCCCGGGGCGCGCTCCCTACGTCCCCCGCCGAGCCTCCCTGCGCTCGCTCCGCCAAGGCCCTCCCTAACTACCTGTGCCCTCCCACATGTGGGAGGGCACAGGTAGTTAGGGAGGGCACAGCGGCGTACCGGGCCGGCGGCGGGGGTGACCCGGTGAACACGCGACTCACCCGGCCCCCCGAAAGGGCGGCCGGGTGAGGCGTGGTCCGAAGGCTCAGACGCGGTAACCGTGCTGGCGGCGGATCAGCTTGGCGAACATCACGATGGTCTGGGCGATGGTGACCACGTAGAGCAGCGGCCAGCCGAGCCACAGGATGGAGCTCTGGATCAGGGTCGGCAGCTGGAACCAGGTCCAGCCCAGCACCAGGAAGGAGACGCCCAGCACGATCAGCGGAACCAGGTGGCTGTTGCCCGAGCCGCGCTCGGCCTTGGCCTGCTCGGCCCAGTTGTCGGTCTGCACCTTCGACAGGAACTTCACCCAGGCCCGGACGAAGTGGCCGGCCCGCAGCCACATGTACACCTCGGCACCGATGCCGCTGGCCGCGAACACGATGTCCTTCCAGGTGCGCTCCTTCATGCTCATCGCGATCCGGACGTTGAGCAGGATCGCCACCGCCGGCGGGATCAGCCACCACGGCGAGAACACGAAGGCGTTGATCGACAGCGCCGCGGCGAGCAGCAGCATGAACATCACCCGGGTGAAGATGTTCGTCGCCATCCCGAAGTTCTCCGCCCAGCGCAGCCGCAGGTTCGGGTGGAACGGCTGGCCCTTGGTGTCGCCGCGCTGTCCGGGCCACATCAGGTCGATGGCGCCGTAGTTCCACTTGACTTGCTGGCCGTCCAGGGCGCGCAGGGTGGTCATGCCGCCCACCGAGGCGCGGGCCCGGGCCGAGATCTTGGTCAGGTAGCCGGCCGACTTGATCTGCAGGCTGAGCAGGCTGTCCTCGACCTCGGAGTCGTTCACCCACGGGGTGGCCTGGTGGTTCTCGGCCATCACCTCGCGCAGGGCCTTCATCGAGAAGATCGAGCACTGGCCGCCGAGCACCGCCATGTTCCGGCCACGCAGCATGTTCTGCATGTTGAAGGCGGCGAACTGGGCGCGCTGGCCGGCGATCAGCAGCGGCGCGACCAGGCCACGGAAGCCGTTGTCGTCGATGGTGTAGATGGCCGAGATGCCGCCGATCCGCGAGTCGGAGAGGATCTCCTCCTCGAGCCGGGCGACGCAGTCCTTGGCCAGGGTGGTGTCGCCGTCCACGCCGAGCAGGTAGTCGGCGTTCGGCACCAGGGAGAAACCGTAGTTCAGCGCGCCGACCTTCTTGTCGGGGTTCTCGCCGATGTCGTGGACGAAGATCTCGGTGGTCTGCCGGTCCTTCTCGCCCTTCTGCCGCTTCTTGGCGACCCGCGGGCCGGCGAACTTCGCGGCCAGTTCGAAGGTCTCGTCGGTGGTGTTGTTGACGATTACATGAATCTGGTCGGGCAGCCGGGTCTGCTTCAGCAGCGACCGCAGCACCGCCTCGATGGTCTCCGCCTCGTTGTAGGCCGGGATGATGCAGCCGATCACCGGACGGTAGGTGGGCAGCGCGTCGATGTCGGCCATGTGCTGACGGACGTAGCGGGAGAGGTCGGCACCCGACCGTCCGGCCTGCGCGGTGCCGGCGGTGCCGACGGTGCTGGTCTCGAGGAGGCCGGCGTCCTGGGGGATCGTGTCGAGGTGGCTGATGCTCATCTTCTTCTCACTTCTCGGGAGGTTGTGGAAGAAGATTCGCTTTTCAACCATGAGCGTTGCCCGGCTAACCGTCGGCCTCGGATCAAGACATCCTCAAGAGTTGAATCCACCTCTTCTTGAGGATCTTGAGGTTGTTCACCGGTGGCACGGAACGGTGTTCAGGGTGACGTTCGGACGCCGGCGAGCGGAACCTGCAGGGGTAGCGGGCAGGCGTTCAGGGGGTCGTTCGGACGCCGCCGGCGAGCGGAACCTGCAGGGTGTCGGTGGTCGCCTGACGCAGGTAGGTCTCGGCCTTGGGCGCGGACTGGATCAGCAGCTCGTAGGTCAGCGTGATCCTGAGCGCGGTGCTGCCCTCGGGGGCCGCCGGCAGGGTGAGCACCTGCTGGTAGGAGTTCGGCTTGCTGATCAGGTAGCCCGGGGCCACGGACGCGGTGTCGTCGACGGCGTCCAGCTCGCGGGTCGTCCCGTCGGCGACGGCCGCGGTGGTCGCGACGCGAACCGAGGTGAGGAACACCTGCTGACCTTTCGCGCCGCCCTGCAGGGTGCTCGACACCACCACGTTCAGCGGCTTGGCCGCCTGCGGCGTCCACTGGCCGAGGTCGAGGGTCGACCAGTAGTTCACCTCCAGGGACGCGGCGCCGGCCTTCAGGGTGCGCTTCAGCGAGCCCTTGGCGAGGTCGTTGGCGATCGGGGTCGGTGTCGCCGTCGACGATGCGGACGGCGTGGGGGTGGCGGAGGCGGAGGCGCCCGTCTCCCAGGGCGGGGTGCCGCAGCCCGCCGCCGCGACGGAAAGGCCGAGGGTGAGGGCGAGGACCGCCGGTTTCGGTGCGCGACGTGAAGCCATAGCGGCAAGTCAATCAGGCCGGGGTCGGTCGGCGGGTCATCCCGCCGGGTGTCTTTCCGCTAGTCGGGACGCCCTTTGGCTAGTGTCGCTAGGAATAGCGGCGGGCGGCGTCGAGCGCCTGCGAGCGATAGCCTCCACCGAACAGGTCGGCGTGCACCAGCAACGGGTGCAGCTGATGCAGCCCGATCAGGTCGCGCCAGCCGTCCGGCAGCCGAGTCGAGGCCTCCGCGTAGGCGGCGTGGATGCGGGCCAGCTGGGGCATCCCGAACAGCGCCAGCATGGCCAGGTCGGTGACCCGGTGGCCGCCGTGCGCGGCGGGGTCGATCAGCACCACGCCTGCGGTCGACCAGAGAACGTTGCCGATCCACAGGTCGCCGTGCAGCCGGGCGGGCGGCGCCCCGTCGTCGAAGACACCGTCGGCCAGCCGCGCGGCCACCCGGTCGAGCGCCGGATCGTCGAGACCGGCGCGGCGGGCGTGGAACAGCAGCCGGTCCTCGGCGTACCAGGCGCCCCAGGACTCCGCGGGACCGGTGCGCAGCGGCAGGGGAGCGTCACCGATCCAGCCGACGCCCGGGCCCGCGTCCGGTCCCACGCCGAAGAAGGCGGCCCCGGCATCGTGGGTGACGGCCAGCCGGCGTCCGAACTCCTCGGCCGCGGCGGCCGTGGGCGATCCGGTCGGCACCCGGTCGATGGTCAGCGACGTCCGGGAGACTGCGCGGACGCCGGCGACCGGCACGCCGCCGGGGACGGCGAGCCACCGCAGCCCCGCCGCCTCGGCGGCGAAGAAGCCCTCGGGCGCGCCCGGACGGGTCTTGGTGAAGCTGTCCCGGTCGGCTCCTGCACTCATGCCGACACCATAGCCCGGCGGATATTCCCTTGTCAGAGGATGATCCGGCAGAGGTGAGAGCTCTCTCATCGTGATCTCCGCGGTCCCTCACGACCGCTTGGTTGAGTGAGGGACAAGCAATCGAGGAGAGGAACACGATCATGATGAGGATTCAGAAGACCACCACCGCCTGGGTGGCCACCGGCGCGCTCGGCCTGAGCGTGGCTTCCGGGGCGGCCTTCGCGTTCGCCACCCAGGCCGGTGCGGCGGTGCCCGCCGAGCAGGGCATCGCGGCCGCCGCGGTCGCCGGCGAGCGGGCGGACGCGGGCATGAACCTGCGCGCCGCGCCCAACGCGTTCACCGCGCCGTCGACGGCCACCGCCAACACCCCGGCGTCGCCGCACACCGCGAACACCGCCAACACCCCGGCCTCGCCGCGCACCGCTGCGTCGCCGAAGTCCCCGGTCTCGCCGAAGACTCCGGTCTCGGCCAAGTCACCGGTCTCGCCGAAGTCCCCGGCGTCGGCCAAGTCGCCGGTCTCGCCGCGGACGCCGAACTCGCCGAAGAGCGCCCCGTCGGCGCGCAGCAACGACTGACGCGCCCACCGTAGCCGCCACGATGTCGGCGGCCGGACGCCCCGGTCGGGTCGGGAGGACGACCCGCCGGGGCGTCCGCATGAGCCGGGGCGGCAACACCCCACCCGCGCGGAGGCCCCGTCCGCGGGCGGCATCCGGCATGCTTGGGGCAGCTCGAGGAGGCGCGCGTGACCATCGACCGGGCAATGACCCTGATGACCTCGCCGGAGGCGGGTTCGGTGCTGCAGCTGGCACTGACCGGCGAGCCAGGGATCCACCTACCCGGCTTCCGCTTCGAACTGGACCGGGTGCACCATCGACCCGGCGCCGACGTCAGCGCCATCTACCAGGTCTGGTACGACCTGCCGTCGCCGGAGGCTCCCACCGAGGAATGGCTGGGGCTGACCACGGTCGAGGTGACCGACGGCGTCGCGACGCTCGTGCACAACGACCTGGTGCTGCGGGCCTGGCGGCACCCGGCCGATCCGCGGCTGCCCGGCCTGCCGTCGGCCTGCGACTCCGACGCCGTGGCCGGCTGGCTGGGCGCCCCGGTCGAGTTGGAGATGCTCGCCTACCGGCCGCTGCGTCGTGCCGTGCTGGCCGCTCGCGGCGAGCGTCCGGCCTTCATCAAGGTGCTTCGCGCGGACAAGGCGTCCGGGCTGGCTCGACGGCAGCGGCTGCTGCACCAGGCCGGAATCGCGCCGGCGATTCTCGCCGAGCCGGAACCGGGGGTGGTGGTGAGCGCCACGGCCGACGGCATCTCGCTGGCCCACGCGCTGGTCGCCTGGCCCGAGGAGCCCGAGCATCTGCCGTCGGCGGGGTCCCTGGTTGCCCTGCTCGACGCCCTGCCCGCGGAAGCCGTCCGGTTTCCGCGACGCGAGTCGTGGAGCGACCGGATCGACTTCCACGGCGCCGGGGCCGCGGCCGTGCTGCCCGACCAGGCCGACGAGATCCATGCGCTGTCGGGAGAGATCACCCGGCTGCTGGCGCTGGCGCCGTCCGGACCGGTGATCCCGACCCACGGTGACTACTACGAGGCCAACATCTTCACCGTGGACGGCCGGGCCGCCTCGGTGATCGATCTCGACTCGCTGGGCCCCGGACGCCGCGACGACGATCTGGCCTGCCTGCTCGGACACGTGGCGGTGCTGCCCAACCTCTCGCCCGAGCACTATCCGCGGGTGGCCGAGGTGGTGGAGTCCTGGCGCACCGAGTTCGAGCGGCAGGTGCATCCGGCCTCCCTGCGAGCCCGGACGGCCGCCGTCATCCTCAGCCTGGTCTCGGGCGCCGACGTCCCGACCGCGCTGGCCCGCCTCGACCTCGCTCGGGCCTGGCTGGTCCGGGCCCGGCAGGCGCTGAGCTGAGGGTCGGCGGACCTCGGCCGGTCCCGATCCCGCGGCGACCCGAGCCGGCGGTCCGTGGTCCGGGCGGTTTCATGAGAGTTCTCTCATCGAGCACTCCCGGCCGGTTCATCGGTGGCTGGTGGAATGGTGACCATGGAGACGACGAACCGTGGTGGGCGCTGGCTGGTCAGCGGGGTGCTCGGGCTGGCGGTGCTGGGCACCGCCGGCTGCGCCGGCGGGGCAGGCCCCAGCAGCCAGCAGGCCGGGCCGGCCGTGGTGCTGAACGCGCCCGCGGACACCGGGCTGAGCAAGCCGCCGTCCGGCAAGTCCGCCGCCGTCAAGGGCGCGGGCACCGGCTCCGCGAGCCCCTCGGCGACCCCGGACGCCGATCGCACCACCAAGCAGGTGCCGCCGGCGAAGCCGAAGTCGGTCAACGACTCTCCCGACACTGGCAACACGCCCAAGAGCCCGCCGTCGGCCCGGACGCCGTAGCCCCACGTTCGGCGATCCGCCGCGGCGCGGCGATCAGACCAGCCGGTAGCCCATGCCGCGCACGGTCTCGAACCGCTCGGCGCCCAGCTTGCGGCGCAGGTAGCGCACATAGACGTCGACCACGTTCGAGCCGGGGTCGAAGTCGTAGCCCCAGACGCTGGAGAGCAGCTGTTCGCGGCTCAGCACCTGGCCCGATTGCTCAGGAACGCCTCGGCCAGGGTGAACTCGCGGGCGGACAGGTCGACCTCGCGTCCGTTCACCGTGGCCCGGCGGGTGCGCAGGTCGAGGCTGAGGTCACGATGGGTGAGGGTGGTCGCCGAGGCGGCGACGCCCGGGTCGCTGCGCAGCCGCAGCCGGACCCGGGCCAGCAGCTCCTCGAAACTGAACGGCTTGGCCATGTAGTCGTCGGCGCCGCCCTCCAGGCCGGCGACGGTGTCGGTCACCGACGAGCGGGCGGTGAGCATGATCACCGGGATGGTCACGCCCTGGCCGCGCAGCCTGTCGAGCACCTCGAACCCGTCGATGTCGGTCAGTCCGACGTCGAGGATGACCAGATCGAAGTCACCGGAGACCGCGAACTGTGCGCCGGTGATCCCGCTGCCTTCGATGTGGGTGCTGTAGCCGGCGGCCCGCAACCCCTTCGCCACGAACGCGGCGATCCGAGGTTCGTCCTCGATGATCAGGATCTGGCTCATGGGACGGCCTCCAGGGCTGGGCTGACGGGGTGGCGGGGGAGCACGAGGGCGATGGTGCTGCCCTCGCCGACGGTGGATTCGATGTCGACCCGGCCGCCGTGTGCGGTGACGATCTTGTCCACGATGGCTAGGCCGAGGCCGGCGCCGTCGGCGCGCAGCGGGGCGTCGGCACCGCGTCCGAACCGGGCCAGCACGACGTCCCGCTCCGCCGAGGAGATGCCGACCCCGCGGTCGCGGACCCAGAGCCACAGCTCACCGTGCCGGACGGCGCTGCCGAGCGCGATCGGGGTCGCCGGCGGCGAGTACTTGACCGCGTTGGACGCCAGCTGCAGCCAGGCCTGGGTGATCCGCTGGGGGTCAAGGGTGGCCTCCGTGTCGGCGAGATCGTCGAGCAGCCAGCGCCGGGACGCCAGCCCGCGGGCCTTCTCCAGGGTCTCGTCGGTGAGGCGTCCGACGTCGGTGGGCTGGGGCTGGATGAAGTCGCTGCGTTCCGCCTTGGCCAGGGTGAGCAGATCGTCCACCAGGCGTCCCATCCGGTCCAGCTCGTCGAGGGCCAGCGCCCGGGTGGCGCGGACGTCGTCGGCGTCGTCGGCGTCCATCAGTTCCAGGTGGCCGCGGACGATCGTCACCGGCGTCCGGAGCTCGTGACCGACGTCGTCCAACAGCTGGCGCTGGCTGCCGATGGCGGAGTTGAGCCGGTCCAGCATCGCGTTGACGGTGCGGGTGAGCGCGGACAGGTCGTCGTTGCCGTGGACGGGAATCCGGCGGCTCAGGTCGTGCTCGGTGATGTCCTCGGCGGTGGTCCGGAGCAGCCGGATGGGTTGCAGCAGGCGTCCGACCAGGAGCCAGATGAGGAAGCCGACCACGGCCAGCGAACCGAGCGCGACCAGGGCGTAGGTGCCGTAGGTGCCGCGCAGCACTGCCTGCTCGGCGCGCATGTCGAAGGTCTGGACGAGGGCGCCGCCGGCGTTCGGGAAGCGGACCGGCGTGACCGCGTAGGAGTAGTCCGCCATCGCCGTGGTGAGTCGTCCGCGCGTGACGTGGTCGAGTTCGCTGAGCGGCAGGATCGTGCTGACGAAGGCCGGGTCGCGCTCGGGGCGGAAGCTGACCCCCTCGGGTGCCGTCCACACCACCTTGCCGCCGACGATGCCCAGCTCGCTCTCGTTGGCGGCCAGCACCTGCCGTTGCATGGCGACCCGGATCAGGTCCTCGGGATTGGTGAACTGGCGTCCGGTGGTCGGGTCGATGCCGGGCGTGCAGTCGGCGCTGTGCCCGCAGGCGAGCACCCGGAACTCGTCCACGGCCCGGGCCAGGTAACCCTCGACCCGCCGCTCGGCCATCGCCAGCTCCAGCGTGTAGGCGGTCAGCCCGGCGATGGTCAGGGCCAGGGCGGCCAGCGCCACGACCGCCGCGATGACGCGGGCGCGCACGGTCCGCAGCCAGGGGAGTCGCCCGACCGGGCGCGCGGGTTGCGTCCGGGAGGCCATGCCTCATTGTGTCAAAGGGCACCGGGGGCGCCGGTGAATGCTGGGTGGAGTGCTCTCATCGGCCCCGCCGGCGACGATCTCGCTGCCAAATCGTTGTCGCCTGCTGCGGTGGGGACCCGTCGGCTGAGCGAACACGAACGCCCCGGAGTGTTCTCCGGGGCGTCGGGTGGTGGCCAGGACCGGGATCGAACCGGTGACCTTTCACTTTTCAGGCGAACGCTGCTACCAGCTGAGCTACCTGGCCTCCGAGCGACGATGCGCTCAGCGACCCCGACGGGACTCGAACCCGCGACCTCCGCCGTGACAGGGCGGCGCGCTAACCAACTGCGCCACGGGGCCTTGACAGGCCTCACCGGTCGTTCCCGACCGGCCTCGAAACTATAACAGCCCCTTGCCGTGGCGTCGAAATCGGGATTGCCCGGTGGTCGGCGCCGGTCCCGATGCGGCGGCTGCTCGGGGATGATCCGAGCTAGGAGACGGGGCCGACAGGCTCAAGCACAGCAGTAGATCGGGCCACGACGGGCGAAACCGCAGATCGGAGTCGGGACTTCCTCTGGGCAGCGGCCTGCGGCGAGGGCATGCGGTGCTCATCCTCGCCGAGCCATGCTGCTAGGGGTGCCCATCGTGCGGCCCGGGTGGGTCGACTCGGTCTGGTGCGGTGCCGTCGGCGGTGACCAGGAACTGGCCCATCATGCCCTTGTCCTCGTGCTGGAGCATGTGGCAATGCATCATGTAGGGAATGCGGTCGTCGGCGTAGTCCTCGAACCGCATGATGAGCCGGCTGGTCTGGTTCGGGAAGACCGGGATGGTGTCCTTCCAGCCGTCCAGCCAGCGAGGCGGCGGGCTTCCGTCGATGTCGAGGATGCGGAACTGGACGTCGTGGATGTGGAAGTTGTGCGGGAACGCATCCGTCGTGCTGACCTCCCACACCTCCACATCGCCGAGGCGCACGATCGCCTCGATGCGCTCCAGGTCCATCCGCCGGCCGTTCAGGAACGGCACTCGCATCACGAAGCTGCGGGTATGTGCCGCGTCGCGCTCGCGCAGTGGTTCGCGGCTATCAGCGGGCAGTCGCCAATCACCGGCGGGCTGGAGTCGTCGCTCAGCACGGAACTCCACGAAGTCGCCGGCGATCATGTCGCCGAGGATTCCCTGGCTGCTCAGGCCGGGGATCTCGGGTTGCTCCGTCCGCAGCGTGACCCGGTCACCGGGCGCGAACCGGACCACGATCTCGGCGCGCTCTCCGGGAGACAGCAGCAGCCGCTTCAGCTCGACGGGCCCGGTCAGCAGCCCGCCGTCTGTTCCGACGAGCGTGAAGGGTCGGTCGTCATCGAAGCGCAGGTCGAGGAATCGTGCGCTGCAGCCATTGAGGAGACGCAGCCGGACGAGCTCGGTGGTGACCGTGAAGTGGGTTCCGCTGACACCATTGGACAGCAGGGTGCGGCCGATCGTGCCGAGAGCGTTGTCGCCGTCCGTGCGCAGGATTCGCCCGTTCGCATCGAGGAACCTGTCCTGGAGCGCGAGGGGGATGTCGTCCACGCCGTACTCGGACGGCAACCCGGTGGTCCCGCTGACGTCGTCATCGACGATGAAGAAGCCGGCCAGGCCCCGGCGCACCTGAATCTCGGTCTCTCCGTGAGGATGGGGGTGGTACCAGAGCGTCGCCGCGGGCTGGGTGAGGTGCCAGTCCACGGTGCTCGTCCTTCCCGCGGCGATCGGCGTGTGGGGGCCGCCGTCCATCGCGGCGGGTAGGTGCATGCCGTGCCAGTGCAGGCTCGTGGTCTCGCCGAGGTCGTTGCGGATGTCCACGGTGATGCGTTCGCCGCGCGTCGCGCGCAGCGTGGGGCCGAGGAAGGCGCCGTCGTATCCCATCGTCGGTGTCCGCACGTCAGGCCGGCCCGCGATGAGCTGGCTCTCACCCGTCATGGCGGTGAGCGTGAACCTGCGGGTGTCGCCCGTGGTCCGGGAGGGAGCGAGCGGGGGAACCGGAAGCGGAACCGTGCCCGAGGGAGAGAAGGTGCTCTGGCCGGGGGTGCAACCGGCCAGGCCGAGCGCGAGACCTGCGCCGGCGATGCCGGACGCGATGAGCAGGTCGCGGCGGGTCAGCCCGCGGGGCTTGCCATGACCTGGCGCCGGCAGGGTCATCCGACCTTCGGCCTGCGAGTGAGCGCCTGCAACCCCCATGCGATCAGCCCGCAGACAAGACCACCGAGGGTGTTCAGGGCGATCAGCGCGACGATGCCCACTGGCGCGGTCAACAGACCCGCAGACCCGGAGAAGGCAACCTGGATGATCCCGACTGCCAGGACGGTCAAGACCCCGCCGGCAGCTCCGGTGAGAACCAGCGTCAGCACAGGCGACGGCGCGCGGGTGAGCCACACGATCAGAATCCAGGCCACGCCGACAGCGAGCCACAACCAGGTGTTGATCGGTGCGATCAGCGCTGAGGCGGCATCGAACGCATGGAAGGTGACAGCCAGGATCGGGTAGAGCAGGGCAAGGCAGGCGAGACCGCCGACGAGGCGTAGGTCGATTCGACGTTCTTCTGACATGCCACTGACGCTAAGCGGGGCCGGTCACGGTGCTCGTCCCCCGCGAGGCGACAGTCGTGTACGCCCAGAAGCGACACCTGACTCTCGTCCTGCGTCCCTACCATGCTGATATGGAGGCAGGCACGAGCAGGAGGGTTCTCGGCCGTCTGTTCGCGGTCGCGATCGCGAACGCCGTGCTCCTGCTCGCCCTGCTCGGCGACCCCACCGGGTGGAGCGGCCCACGCGACGTCGTGTACGTCGTCGCCGCGTTCGGCTTCGCTGCCGCGTTCGGGGTTCTGACCCTGCTGCGCAACCGCTGGCCGCGGGTCGTGCTCGTCGTGCCCGTCCTGACCGTTTGCGCCTACTACATCGCGGGCCTGCCGAGCATCGGCGTCGTGCTGCCGCTGCTGGTGTTCCTCGCGGCGGCGACGACGGCCGGACACCGTTGGTTCGCCCTCGCCGCCGCCGTGTCGCTGTTCGCCGTGGCCGCGTTCTTCCGCGTCCGCGAGGGTGCCAGCGTGGAGAGCATCCTGGGATACGAACTCCTCAGCAACCTCGTGCTCGCCGTCCTGGCTATCGCGCTGGCCGAGGTCGTCAGAACCCGCCGCGAGCTCCAGCAGAGCCAGCAGCGCCGCGCCAGTCTCGCCGCCGACGCCGCGCGCGCCGAGACAGAGCGCAGGCAGCTCGCCGAGCGCGCCCGCATCGCGCGAGAGCTGCACGACGAGCTCGGACACTCGCTCGCGATCGTCTCGCTCCACGCCAACGCCTCCGCAGATCGTCTACCCGCCGACCACCCGGCCACCGACACGCTCGACCAGGTGCGTGCCGCAGCCGCGCAGGCCCTTACGGCAACTCCGCGAAGCCGTCCACACCCTCGGGGGCGGCAACACACCCAGCACGGGTGAGCCGCACCTGGCCGACCTGGACGCCCTGGTCGACCGCCTTCGTGCCGGCGGGATCACCGTGGACATCCGGCGCGATCATGGCGTCGTGCCCGTCGATGTCGAGGCGACGGTGTTCCGGATCGTCCAGGAGGCCACCACCAACGCGCTACGCCATTCGCACCCACAGAACATCCAGATCGCCATAGAGGCCACTGATTCGGCGCGAGACGATCGGACGATCCTGCGGGTCGGCGTCCGTAACGACGGAGCGCCGACAGGTGCGGGGGACGACACTCCCAACGGAACGAGTCCCGGTCGTGGGCTGGCCGGCCTCGGCGCACGCGCCGAGGAGCTCGGCGGAGAGGTCACCTGGGGACTCTCACCCCCGGACCAGTTCGCCGTCCAGGCGCTCATCCCGATAGCCGGGAGGCCCCGCCGATGATCCGCGTCCTGCTCACCGACGACCAAGAGCTCGTCCGCGCCGGCCTGTCGCTGCTCGCCACGCATGACGGCGACATCGACATCGTGGGACAGGCCGGGAACGGCATGGAGGCGCTCAACCTCGCGCGGAAGCTCCAGCCGGACGTCATCCTCATGGACCTCTCGATGCCGCTGCTGGACGGCATCACCGCGACCGAGCAGATCACCCGCGCCGAGGACCTCACCGCGATCCGCGTCCTGGTCCTCACCACCTTCGACGAAGAACAGGACGTGCTCGCGGCGATCCGAGCCGGGGCCAGCGGCTACCTGCTCAAGGACATCGACGGGCCCGGCCTCCGGCAGGCGATCCGGGACGTCGCCTCCGGTGACTCCATCGCCGACCCCGCGCTCACCTCCATCCTGTTCAAACAGGCCGCCCGCTCCGCGTCCCGCCCCGAACTTCTCCACGGGATCAGCGAACGGGAAACAGAAGTCCTCGCCCTTCTCGGACGCGGGTTCAACAACGCGGAGATCGCCGCACAACTGGTCATCAGCCCCGAGACCGCACGAACCTACGTCAGCCGACTACGTTCCAAGCTCGACGCGCGAGACCGAGCACAGCTCGTCGTCATCGCCTACGAGTCCGGTCTCATCACGCCCGGACACACGACCGCGTCGGAGCGGCGCTAGCGTCCTCCTGCCAGAGACGTGGGAGGTGGTTTTGATTGGCATCCCCAACGGGATTCGAACCCGCGCTGCCGCCTTGAAAGGGCGGTGTCCTAGGCCGCTAGACGATGGGGACCTGACCGAAGAACCATACCGGGCTGGACGCGGTGCGCCCAAACCTCTCGCGGCAGGCGCCCGGCACTGCGAACCCGTGCGCCCGGAGCCGCGGATCGATCCTGAGGGCCCGCGGAACGTGTCCGGCGAGCGCCGGTGATGCGCCTACAGTGCGTTGCGACGTATCGGCTGGTTCGCGAGGCACGCTGGAGAGACCGTTACGCGACAGGAGGCGGCGATGGCACGACAACCGAATCGGGGCGCGGTGCCGCTGCCCGAGGGCTTCGAGCAGCTGCCCGACCTCGGGCCGCACGTGGTGGGCACCCGGCCGCGCCGGGCATGGGCCATCGCGGTGTGGGTGTCGGCCGCGTTGCTGGCCGCGATCGCCGTCCTGCTCGGGGTCTCGCTGGTCGCTCAACAGTTCAGCATCGGTGGCGCGGTGACGGTCGCGGTGTTCCTGGTGGCCGGCGGCGCGATGGCCTGGCTGGCCACCTCGATGAACAAGCCGATCCTGACCATCGATGACGAGTCGGTGCGCACCCACGCCGCCTTCGGCAAGGGCAGCATCCAGTTGCGATCGATCACCGACGTGCGGTTCGGCCCGGGCAAGCGTTCGCTGATCGTGGACGCCGACGGCGGCATCATCACCGGTGGCACGCCTAGCAACCGGCCGTGGGTGGCGATCGCGAACATCCAGACCTACCAGGTCAGTGCCACCGCCCTGCGCGACTACATCGCCGAGCGGGCCCGACGCGCCCGCCGGGGGTAGCGGCCACGAGTCGATGACCGGGGGGCGATGACCGGCGCACCCAGGGCCGGGCTGAAGCGAACGGAATCCCTGCCGGACGCGCACTCGAGGGCCAGGAAGTCGCGACCGTGACAGCGTTGAGCTACGCCGACGTCGAGGCCGCCGCGGCCCGCATCGCGGGTCGGGTCCGCGAGGTCGCCGTCGCCCGGGCCGGCGTCATGGCGGCCGACGGGGGCGCGGCCGAGTTGTTCCTGGCGCTGGAGTTCCTGCAGCACACCGGAACGTTCAAAGCCAGGGGAGCCCAGAACTTCCTGCTCGCGCATCGGGAGGGCGGCACACTGCCCGACGTCGGGGTGACCATCGCGTCGGGCGGCAACGCGGGCCTGGCCTGTGCGTGGGCGGCGCGCGAGCAGGGCGTCCCCGCGACCGTGTTCCTTCCCGCCAACGCGCCGCAGGTGAAGGTGCAGCGGCTGCGTCACTACGGTGCCCGCGTCGAGCTCGTCGGGTCGGAGTACGCGGACGCGTTGGCGGCGTGCCGCGAGTTCGCGGCGACGACGGGCGCCCTCACCTCCCACGCCTACGACGATCTCCACATCGCCGCCGGTGCCGGCACCCTGATGGTCGAGCTGCACGCCCGGATTCCCCGCCTGGACACCGTCGTGGTGGCCGTCGGTGGCGGCGGCCTGTTCGCCGGAGTGGCCACCGTCGCCCAGCACCACGGCGTCCGCACCGTCGCCGTGGAGCCCGAGAACTGCCGCGCCCTCAACGCCGCGCTGGAGGCGGGCCGGCCGGTCGACGTCCCGCTGGACTCGGTGGCCGCCGACTCCCTCGGCGCGCGCCGGGCCTCCGCGATGGCGCTGGCGGTGGCGCGACGCGACGGCGTCCGCTCGGTTCTGGTCTCCGATCCGGCGATCGTCCGAGCGCGCCAGCTGCTGTGGACGACCACCGCCTCGCCGTGGAGCATGCCGCGGGCGCCGCGCTGGCCGGTGTGCTCGAGCACCGTGGCTACCGTCCGGGTGCGGGGGAGCGGGTCTGCGTCGTGCTCTGTGGCGCCAACACCGATCCCGGGGATCTGACGTCGGCGTAGTGCCGCGTCCATCGGCCGTCGCCCGTTGCGCAACGCTCAACGGGCGCCTCGCGGCCGCCCGGACACCGCTCACCAGGGCGAACCCTGGTGGAGACGGCACTAGGTCGCGTACACCGAGACGTGCACGTGGTCCAGGTGGTTGGCGGTGGCCCCGCCCCGGTCGGCCATCGCGCGCCAACCCTTGGTGAAGTCGAGGTTGCGTTCCACGTTCCAGTTGCGCTGCCGCCAGATCAGGTAGTGCACGCGCAGCTTCTTGTGGTTCTCCTGCAGATAGCGGGCGACCTTGTCGCCCAGCGCCTTGCCGGCCGAGGTCGAGTACTTCGGGATCATGATGTCGAGGGCTCGGCCACCGGGGTGGTCGGACGAGTAGGCGCTGTACATCCGCCAGCCGTACATGGTCGTGATGGTGGGGAACTTCTCGCGGATCAGCCGGACGATCGCCTTCACGTTGGCGTTGGTGCGGTCCAGGCTCTCGCTGCCCAGGCTGCCGCCGGGATCGGTGGCCGAGGCGCCGGCGGGCTTGGTCTTCGACAGGTACGCGGTGTAGGCCCAGCGCAGAGCGCCGCCGTAGATCACCTGGGTGCGTTTGTTGGCGGTCTTGCCGGTGATCAGCAGAACCGTGCCCTGGGTCACGGTGCCGACCACCGTCCCGTCGCTGGCAGAGGTCGCGCGCACGTTGACCTCGTCGACCTTGACGTACCGCTTGCCGCTGGCCTTCGGGAACGTGGGCGCCCCCGGTCCGCTGCCGGTCAGGTAGCCGGTGAGCACCCAGGCGACGCTGCCCTTCCAGACGATCTGGGAGTAGCTGGCCGAGTGGGTGCCGGTGAGCGGCACCTCGGTGCCCGCCTTCAGGTCGCCGGCGGATGCCGCGTCGATGTCCGGGGTCCTGCGCAGCGCCAGGACGGCGGTGGTGCGCGCTCGGTAGGCGATCGCCGGCAGCGGGCTGACGGTGGACGCCGGGGCGAGGTAGCTGCCGGACACCCAGTTCTTCGCGTCGCCGACCAGCACCTCGACGAACCTGCCGGAGGTGGCTCCGGTGGTGGCCACGGTCGTCCCCTTGCGGAGCACCGTGACGACGGCACTGTCCAGGCTCGGTCCGGCGCGGAGGTTGAGATCGGCCGTCGTCACCAGCTGGGACGGCGTCCCGGCGGCCGGGGCGGACGTCGCGGTCGAGGCCTTCAGGTAGCCGGCGGACACGTAGCCGGGCGAGCCCCGGTAGCTCACCTGCACCCAGCCGTTGGCGGACGCCCCGCCGCTGACCGCGTCCCCGCGGGCGAGCACCCCGAGGATGGGGTACGAGGTGCCGGGACCGGAGCGAACGTTGACCGAGGCGGTCGCGACGTAGGGGGTGGTGGCCGCGACCGCGCCGCCCGCGAGGACGAGGCCGCCGAGGCCGAAGCTGAGCGCGATGCCGGTCGCGACAGCGACGATCGCTCGGACGGCGGCGCCGGTTCGCGGGCTCATGGCGTCCCTTTCGCTGTCTCGTGGTCGGTGCTCCGGGACGGCTTACGGCGGATCCGATTGGTACCACCTGTCACAGCTGCCTCAGATTGCGCAGGACTTTAACGGCGTCTCAGGGTTCTCAACAGACCGTGCGCTCGGTCGTGCAAGGCGACACGCCGCGTCCGGCCGAGAATCGCCGCCGGATGATTCGCCCCTGAACGGACTCTCTACAGTGGGGCCATGCCGGTGTCGATGAGCGAGGAGCGGTTCGATCAACTCGTGGACGCCGCCCTCGACCAGATCCCGGAGCGGCTCGCGTCGCTGGTGCAGAACTGCGTCGTCGTGGTCGAGGCCCGCGCGCCGGAGCCGGACTCGGACCTGCTCGGCTTCTATGACGGAATCCCCTTGTCAGAGAGAGATTCGTGGTATTCGGGCGTGCTGCCCGATCGCATTGTGATCTTCCGCGACGCCATCCTCGACCTGTGCGCGGACGAGGACGAGGTGGTCGAGGAGGTGCGGATCACCGTCTGGCACGAGGTCGCCCACTACTTCGGCATCGACGACGAACATCTCGATGAGTTGGGTTATGCGTGAGCCGCGGTGGCGTGGCGGCGCTCGGGCCGCCGCCGCCCTGTGAGGAGCCTGAACACACCTTGAGCGCTGGTTGAGATATCGGCGGGCATGGACGAGGACCCGGCCCTACTCGGTGGACTGCACCATCCAGGACCGGCTTCGGTCCGACACCCAGGTCTCCACGGTGCCCAGGGATTCGTCGGGCGCCCAGCCGGCCTGCAGGTCGCTGTGGGGGATCGCGGTGGCCAGCGTGTGTTCGGTGATCTGGGCCGCCTGATCCGCGGTCACCGTCACCGGGATGCACTGCTCCTTGCCGCGCACCGTGTTGGCGGCCAGGGTGTCGAGCACCTCGGCGCCGAAGCCGGGCGAGGCCACGACCAGGGCGCGTCCGGCGGCCTGCGCCTTCTCGAGCAGCGGCAGCAGCTCGCGGACGGTGGTCACCGGGTCCGCGCAGACGGCGACCAGCGGATCGGACGCGACCGCCCAGCCGCTGGCGGAGTCCGTGACGAAGCGGTCGTGCGGAATGCCGGCCTTGATGCTCGGCGCGCTGGCCAGTGAGGCCTTCACGGTGGTGCGCTGCTGATCGGTGAGGTCCGAGCCGGGCAGGCCGGCCGGACGCCTGCGGGCCTCGAGCTCACTGAGGTACTGCGGCGGGTCGTCGGTGGGCTCGAACCGCGGGATGTCCCGTTTCGGCGGCGCGGCCATCGCGGCGTCCCGCTCGCGGGTCTTGCGGCGGTCGTCCAGGTAGCCGTAGACCACGACGGCGGTTCCGGCCACGAGGATGATCGCGATGCCCCACCAGTCCATTGCCCCAGTGTGCCCGGACGCCCGAACCGCCGCCGCTGCCCGCTTGCGACCCGCCGCGAACGCCCGTGGCGAGGCATGCCCGGCCGCCCGCGGACGGTAGAGTGAGCACGCGCCAGGCGGGGGCCTATAGCTCAATTGGCAGAGCAGCGGACTTTTAATCCGCGGGTTCTGGGTTCGATTCCCAGTGGGCCCACCAGCACTTTCAGGCTAGTGACTAGGCCAAACACCGAAATCGTTCAGACGCACTGGTGGGCATAAATAGGCAGAGATACACTGTCCTGACGCACGTTCGACGCACGCGGAACGCACGAAATGGGGCCCAGATGGCTGATCGGCGGGAGTTCGGGTACATCCGCAAGCTGCCCTCGGGCAGGTACCAGGCTATCTTCATGGGGCCGGATCTGGCCCGGCACAAGGCGCCGTCGACGTTCGAGAAGCGGGACCTGGCCGTGGTCTGGCTGCGCAACGAGCAGCGCATGATCGAGGACGCGGTCGCCGACGAGGTGCGCTGGGTCTCGCCGGAGGAGCGACTGGCGGCGTCCCGGCGCAAGGCCGAACCCAAGGTGAGGTTCGGCGAGTACGGAGAGAAGTGGATCGTCGAGCGTCGCAACTCCAAGGGCGAGCCGCTACGGGCGCTGACCCGCAAGGACTACGAGTTAGTGCTCGCCAAGTACCTGGCGCCGACGTTCGGTGATCGTCCGATCGACCAGATGACGCGCGCGGACGTCCGGACCTGGCACACCAAGCTCGGATCTACGGCGCCGCGCACCAGAGCGAAGGCGTACGGACTGCTGCGAGCCATCATGAACACCGCCGTGGACGATGAGCTGATAGCCGCTTCGCCGGTTCACATCCGGGGTGCCGGCGCGCAAGCCACGAAGCGAAAGGTCGAGCCCGCGACGCCGGCCGAGATCGAGATGATGGCGGACGCGATGCCGCCGAGGTTGCGCGCGTCGGTGATCATCTCGGCCTGGTGCGCTCTGCGCTACGGCGAGCTGGCCGAACTGCGGCGCAAGGACATCGACGTCAAGCGTCAGCTGATCCGGGTGCGCCGAGCAGTGACCTTCCCGCCGGGCGGCCCGGTGGTCGGCCCGCCGAAGTCGGACGCCGGCGTCCGGGACGTGTCGATCCCGCCGCACATCTGGCCGGTGGTCGAGGAGCACCTGAAGGAGTACGTCCGTCCGACCGCGGACGCGCTGCTGTTCCCCAGCGAGGGACGCGGCCACATCTGGCACTCCGGGATGAACAACTACTTCAGCAAGGCGCGTGTGTCCGCCGGACGCGAGGACCTGACCTGGCACGACCTCCGGCACACCGGCGCAACGCTGGCTGCTCAGGTGGGAGCGACGACAGCGGAGCTGCAAGCGAGGCTGGGTCACTCGACGTCGGTCGCTGCGCAGCTCTATCAGCACGCCGCCAAGGATCGAGACCGTCAGATCGCCGAACGGCTATCCCGCCTTGTCGACGGTGCCTGAGGGTTAGCGCCAAGGTGGAAGGTGCCACCGCCTTGTTTGGGTGAAGACGGGAATCGTCCGGTCATGCCGATGACAGCGAGTGTCGGGAGCGCACCTCCGTGGAGTCATGGCTGAGATCGCTACGAATGCTGAGTGCTGCGAGGCCGCGTTGCCTC
>JBGALC010000088.1:0-5409 GCA_044224095.1 Micropruina sp.
GAGCCCTCCAGGCCCGCCATCATCCGGGCCAGCTCGTCGAGCCGGGCGGCGCCCTCGACGCGGCCGATCCCGCTGGTGGTGACCTGCCCGTCGCTGGCCTTGGCGACCACGAAGTGGGCATCGGCGAAGGCGGCGACCTGCGCCAGATGGGTGACCACGATCACCTGGGCGTGTTCGGCCAGCCGGGCCAGCCGGCGTCCGATCTCGAGGGCCACCGCGCCGCCGACCCCGGCGTCCACCTCGTCGAAGACGAAGGTCTGCCCGGCCGCTCCCCCGGCGAGCACCACCTCCAGGGCCAGCCGCACCCGGGACAGCTCGCCCCCGGACGCCGCCCTGGCCAGCGGTGCGGGGCTCGAGCCGGGATTGGCGGTGAACATCAGGGTCACCTGATCGGCGCCGTGCGGCCCGATCGGGGCGGGTGTCAGCTCGAACCCGATCCGGGCGTGCGGCATCGCCAGGGCGGCCAGCTCGCCACCGACCCGTCCGGCCAACACCTCGGCGGCGGCGGCTCGGGCCGCGCTGATCGCGGCCGACGTCCGGGCGAGCTCCTCGTCGAGGACCGCGATCCGCTGCTGGAGTTCGGCGATCCGGTCGTCACCGGCGGCCAGCGTCGCGACGCGCCCGGCGGCGTCCGCCGCCCACTGCAGCACCTCGGCCACGGACGCCCCGTACTTGCGGGTCAGCTGCTGCAGCGCCGCCCGGCGCTCGGCGATCCACTCCAGACGGGCCGGGTCGGCCTCCAGCCGATCGGCGTAGCTGGCCAGCTCGGCCGCCACGTCTGCGGCCAGCGCGGACGCCTCGGCGAGCCGGCCGGCCAGCGGCCCGAGTTCGGGGTCGTCACCGACAGCGGCGTCGAGACTCTTCCGCGCGGCGGCCAGCAGGCCGAGCACCGTCGGCGCGTCGTCCCAGGCCTCGGGGTCGCCGCTCAGCGCCAGCCCCGCCGCCTGCGCGGCGAGGCGTAGATCGTCGACCGCCTGCAGCCGGTGGGCCTCGGCGGCCAGCACGACATCCTCATCGGGCTGCGGGTCGACCTGCTCGATCTCGTGCAGCCCGAAGGTGAGCAGGTCGAGTTCGCGGGCCCGCTCGCGGGCGGCCCCGATCAGCTCGGCGACCTCAGCGGCCGCGCGGCGGCGCTCCGCGTAGGCGTCGGCGTGCCGCTCCAGCAGGACGCCGTGATCGGCGCCGGCGAACCGGTCGAGCACCTCGCGCTGGCGGTCGGCGGTGCCGAGCCGGACCTGCTCGGACTGGCCGTGGATGGTGGCCCAGCGGGTGACCACCTCGGCCGCCCGCGACAGCGGCACCGCGACACCGCCGAGCAGCGCCCGGGACCGCGTCCGGCCCACCTGGCGCGACACCAGAAGCTCGCCCTCCTCGGTCTCGGCGCCCAGCTCGGCGAGTTCGCCGGCGGTGGCGTCGTCGACCGTCCAGACGCCCTCCACGACGCAGCGGGACGCCCCGTGCCGGACCAGCCCGCTGTCGGCGCGCGCGCCGAGCAGCAGCGACAGGCCGGTGACGACCATGGTCTTGCCGGCTCCGGTCTCGCCGGTGACCGCGGTGAAGCCCGGTCCGGGCTCCAGCACCGCCTCGGCGATGACGCCGAGATCGCCGATGCGCAGTTCAGTCAGCATGCTGCTTGCGTTCGGCGACCCCGCGCCAGCCGTCGACCGGGAGCGCGAACTTGCGGACCAGGCGCTCGACGAACGGCCGCTCGGTGATCCGCGCCAGCCGCAGCCGGTGCGTGCCCACTCCCGCGGTGACCACCATGCCGCCGGAGATGTCGGTGGTGCGGCGTCCGTCGCACCAGACCACGGCCTGGGTCTCGTTGGCCGGCAGGATCTCCACCGACACCGTGGAATGCGGCCCGATCACCATCGGCCGGCTGAACAACGCGTGCGCCGACAGCGGCACCACCATCAACGCGTCGATGTCGGGCCACAGCACCGGGCCGTTCGCCGAGAAGGCGTAGGCGGTCGAGCCGGTCGGGGTGGAGAGCAGGACGCCGTCGGTGCCCCATCGCGACAGCGCCCGTCCGTCGACCCGGACCAGCACCTCGATCATCCGCTCGCGGGCCAGCTTCTCGATCGACACCTCGTTGATCGCGAACGAACGCCACAGCTCGTTGCCGTCGCGGTCGGTGACGGCGGTGTCGATCGTCATCCGCTCTTCGACGGTGTAGTTGCGGTCGACCACATGGTTGATCAGCGACCCGGCCTCGTGGGACTCCAGCTCGGCCAGGAAACCGACGTGCCCCAGGTTGACGCCGAGCACCGGAATGTCGAGCGGGAGCGCCCACTCGGCGGCCCGCAGAATGCTGCCGTCGCCGCCGAACACCACCACCAGCTCGCTGCGCCGCCCGGTCTCGGTGGTCAGCTCCATGGTGTCGCCGGCGGCGCGCAGGGTCTCCAGGTGCTCGTCGGTGAGCAGACAGGTGATGCCGTGCGCGGTCATGCCCGCGATGAAGCCGGACGCCGCACTCAATGCTGCCGACCGGCCACCGTGCAGGGCGACGGTGACGAAGCGACTGGTACCCACGACGCACACCCTATCCGTGGGCGCCACCACTGCTCGGGCGTCCACGCAGCAACAGGAACCACTCGACGTTCCCGGCCGTGCCGGGGGTGCGGCTGACGCCCCGCCAGGCTTCCGGCCGGCCCAGCCGCGCGGCCTCGGCGGCGACGGCGTCCACGCACTGCCGGCGCACGTTCTCGTCGCGGACGACGCCGCGGGCGTCCAGACCGCCCCGGCCCACCTCGAACTGCGGCTTCACCAGCAGCAGCGCGGCGCCGTCCGGACGGAGCACCGCCAGCAGCGGCGCCAGTAGCAGCCTCAGAGAGATGAAGGAGACGTCGCCGACGATCAGGTCGACGGCCCGCCCGTCCAGCTGGTCGAGGCTCAGATCGCGCAGGTTCAGCCCCTCCCTGACCACGACCCGAGGGTCGTCCCGGAGGGCGGCGGCCAGCTGGCCGTGGCCGACATCGACCGCATAGACGGCGTCCGCGCCCCGCTCCAGGGCCACCTGGGTGAACCCGCCGGTGCTGGCACCGGCGTCCAGCACCCGTCCACCGACCGGCAGTCCGCTGTCGTCGAGTGCCCCGTTCAGCTTGTGCGCGGCCCTCGAGACGTAATGGTCGGCGACGCCGACCTCGATCGCATCGGAGGCATCCACCGGCGCGGAGGGTTTGGTCGCGAGGCGTCCGTTGACCCGGACATGCCCGTTGCGGACGGCCTCCGCCGCCTGGCCGCGGGAGCGCGCCAGCCCGCGTCCGACCAGGGCCTGATCGAGCCGGACGGTCACCGTCCTGGCTGCTGACCGGGGTTGAGCACCTCCTGCAGCACCTCGTGCACCCGGTGGATCTCGGCGGCATGGCCGGCCACCGGACCACCGAGGTCGAGCCGGGCCAGTGCCTCGTCGATGACCGGGTGCCCGGTGACGGGCGCCTCGACCTCCGCTGGGTTGCTCACCGCAGCATCCTAGCCCGGCGCCCCCAAGGCCCTCCCTAACTCATATGGGTGTTGTGGGGGTCAAGTGGGCGTGCTGCGGTGGCGTCCCCCGGGTGGTGGGGACGCCACCGCTGCGTTGTTCACCCTGGTTGTGTGGTTGGCTGCGTGGTTCTCGACCCTGGGTCAAGACTCATATGCGCGGATCTGGTGGCCGCATTGCGGATTGTTCGGCCCGTCAGGGGATGGTGCCGCAGTCTATGGATCGAGCGCTTCGGCTCATAGTTAGGGCGCGGGTCTTCCCTTGTGGGGGCAGCTTTCCGGGTGTCGGGGTGAACGGCTTGTTGGCCGGCTAGAGGGTGACCAGGGTGTGGCACCAGCCGGCGAGTTCGCGGGCGATCGCGGTGTTCGCGATCACGGGCTTCTTGTTGCGGGCGTCGAAAGCTTGCCAGCGTTGGTGGAGTCGTTTGTTGCCGCGGTGAGCGGCAGCGACGACGGGGCCGGGGGCATGGTTCCAGCGGCGCATCATGTCGTTGCTGGGCCGGTAGGCGGGTTTGTGGTGCCAGGCGGCCTCGATCAGCAGCCGGCGGACGTGGCTGTTCCCGGCCTTGGTGATCGAGGTGACCACGCGTTTGTCGCCGCTGGAGGCCTCACCGGGGGCCAACCCGACGAACGCGGCCAGGCTGGTCGGGGTGAACCGGGCCCAGTCGGGGCCGAGCTCGACCGCGATCGCGAACCCGGTCAGGGTGCCGATGCCGCGCAGGCAACACAGCCGGCGCACCATCGGCGTGAACGAGCTGTTCAGCGCCATCTGCTCGATCTGAGTATCGAGTTGATCCCGGCGGGTCTGGACGAACACCACCATGCCGTAGGCGTCCTCGAACGCGGCCCTGGTGCCGGCCTGGTCGAAATCGAGTTGCCGGAACCAGCGCAGATGCTGCTGCGTCCAGGGCGTGCCGCCCGAGTAGACATGACCGTGCCGCAACGCCAGATGCGTCAGCCGGTGCTTCGCGGTCGTTAACGCCGAGCGGGCATCATCACGGGCCCTCACCAGGTCCCTGGCCGCTTCCTGCTCCACACTCGGTACCCGCACAGCGACGATGTCACTCACCCGCAGCGACCGGGCCAGCAACAACGCATCCCGGGCATCGGTCTTGACCCGGTCGCCGGAGGGTCGAGACAGTCGCGATGGTGCCGCCACCACACACCGCACCCCGACCGCGGTGAACGCGCGAGCCAGACCGTAACCGGTCGGCCCCGCTTCATAGGCCACCGCTGCCGTCCCGGGCAGCCCGGCCACCCACTCGAGCACCTCTGCCGGACACAACCGGGCCTTGATCACCTCCTCGGTGACAGTGTCGATCGCTGCCGCAACCACGCTCCGGGCGTGCACATCCAGCCCAACACTCATACGCTCTACAAACACCGGGGCCTCCTACGACTGTGGATAGGCCGAGCAGGGCCCTCCTGCATCGGTAACCCACGACCATGCGCAGCGAGGCCCCGGCCCGCAACCCCCAGCCCGCCGAGGGTCACCACATACCGTCTACCTGTGCCCTCCCACCGGTGGGAGGGCGCAGGTAGTTAGGGAGGGCCTTGGGCGTCAGGCGGTGGGAGCGGGGGCGACCAACTCCAGGGCGCGCACGGACGCCGGACGCTCGACCGCGGACGACACCAGGATCAGCTCGTCGGCGTCGGCATGGACGGCGAACCGGCGCAGCCAGTCCCGCACCTGGGTGCCGGTGCCCACACCGGTGTAGCGCAGCATGTGGTCGACCTGAGCGCCGCCCGGGCCGTCCAGCAGGATCTCGACGTCGTCGTCGGTCAGCGTCCGGCCGCGGCCGAGGAAGGTCTTCACCCGGGCCCGCCGGGTGAGCTCCAGCAGCCGACGCGCCTCGTCCTCGGAATCGGCGGCGATCACCCCGGCGCCGGCGATCACGTACGGCTCGGCGAGCTGGTCGGACGGCCGGA